>JAGBIY010000041.1 GCA_017934745.1 Treponema sp.
AAATGGCCGAAACGAGCGGAAGCGGGGTTCCACAGTCGAATACAATCAGCCACCGCAAAGCGGTACTGCCGTATTCGGCTGTGGGTTCCCGCTGGGAGCGCGTTTCGGCAACTACGGTATGCATAAACTCGACATTCGACCGAGTAATGTTTTTTTTGAAAAAACTTTTTGCAAAAGCATAGACCGTAAAAAACATTTGCTTTATCATTCGACTTTATGCGTGAAACTTTGGGTTCCGAGTTTTCCGCACAAGTGAAAAAAGGGACGAATGGCTTCGGCGGGAAAATCGGCTGCCTGCCGTGCTCAAGGAAACCTGAGAGATGACGTAGTTGTCGAACAGGTCTAATCTTTCACTTTTAATCGAGCCGCCATGAATTTGACGGCTCATTATCAACTAAAAAGGTGGTTTGGGACATGTTCAATCGTTCTGACTACATTTCCGATTCCGAGTGGAATCGTTTCTTGGAGTTCTCAAAGGATTTGGAGACTCCGAACGTTGTTGTCAATCTTCATCAGATTAAGTACAACTTCATCAAGTTGCGCGACTCTTTCCCTTTCGCGCACATTTTCTTCGCCGTAAAGGCGTGCCCAGGTGAGCCTGTCCTCAGGCTTCTCTCCGAACTCGGCTCGAATTTCGACGTGGCGTCGAGATACGAGTTGGACAAGCTTCTCGCACTCGGCGTTACCGGCGACAGGGTTTCCTACGGCAACACGATAAAAAAGGCGCGGGACATAAAGTATTTCTACGAGAATGGTGTCCGCATGTTCGCCACCGACTCCAAGGACGATTTGAGGAACATCGCCGAGCACGCTCCCGGAAGCCGCGTCTTCGTCCGCATCTTGGTCGAGGCGGGACAGAGCGCGGACTGGCCGCTTTCCAGAAAATTCGGCTGCCACCCGGACATGGCCTACGACATACTCGTCCTTGCGCGCGAGCTTGGTCTGACACCTTACGGAGTCTCCTTCCATGTCGGTTCGCAGCAGCGCGACATCGGAACTTGGAACGACGCAATCGCGAAAGTCACATATCTCTTCTCTTCCCTTGAGGAGGAGGAGGGCATCAAGCTTTCGATGATAAACATGGGCGGCGGTTTCCCTGCCCACTACATCCAGCCTACGAACGAGTTGAGCGTCTACGCTTCGGAAATCACGCGCTACTTGCACGAGGACTTCGGCGACGAGCTTCCGATGATTGTCCTTGAGCCGGGCCGCTCCCTCGTTGCCGACTGCGGAATATTGACGAGCGAGGTAATCCTCGTTTCAAGAAAGAACAACACGGCTTTGCAGAGGTGGGTCTATCAGGATTCTGGAAAGTTCAACGGCCTCATCGAGACGATGGACGAGGCTATGAAGTACCCCGTCATCTCAAGCAAGGACGCCCCCGGCGAGAAAGAGGGCGAGGTCATTTTGGCTGGCCCCACCTGCGACAGCGCGGACATCATGTACGAGAATTTCCGCTACAAGCTTCCGCTTTCCTTGAAGCCCGGCGACAGGCTCTACTGGCTCACGACCGGAGCCTACACCGGAAGCTACGCCAGCGTCGAGTTCAACGGCTTCCCGCCGATAAAGACGTATTTCATGGAATAGAAAATAAACTTGTTCGGCAGCTTTTGCTTTGTTGCCGAACAAGTTTTGAAAACTAGAAAATCCTTATTCTGAAAATTTCTCTCGGGCGAGAGAAATTTTTCTTTCTAAAAGAAGCTTTCGAGCCGTTTTAAGTATCATTTCTTTTGCTTCTTCTGTATCCTGTACTCTGACAGGCCCCATGAATTCGATATCTTCTAAGAGCAGTGCTGAAACTTTTTGAGGAAGGTTTTTTAATATGAATTCGCGAGTTGCGCTGTCTGCACCTTTCATCGCTTTTGAAAAAACAAGACTGCCAGTTTTATTGAAGATTTTTTCGACTGCTGACGGTTCCAAATCGACTAACCTGTTGGACGGAAAAAATGCACTCATGATTTTCTCTGCAGCTCTGCTTTTTTTCTGCGATTCGAAACTTTCCGCAATTTCCTTTACCGATGACAGACCGAGTTTGAAAAGCACGTCTGGCAAATAGTAACAGTTTGTGCATTCTTCTTCAGAGAAAGTTTTGCAGAATTCTCTGATTTTTTCTGAAAGTTTAGATTCGGCTTCCGATTCAGCTTCCTCAGAGAGTGCAGTGGCGAGAGTTGATTTAATCTCTTCTTCGTTTTTGCTGCCAACAGCTTCTTCAAGAATGAGTTTTGCTATTCTTTTCCGTGTTTCGACTGTGTCTGAAAGCGTATTGGAAATCGACATGCCGGAACGTGTTTTGTATTTTGACAAATCCATTTTTCGTTCTCCTTTTTGGGTTTTCAATAATAGAAATCGCTCGCGTCATCGTACGGCCAAAGAATATCGCCGTTTTCCTTGAGAGTTGCCATTGCTTTTATGATGGTCTCTTTTGCGTTCATTATTTTTTTCTCGTCTGCATCGATTGTGTTTTCGATTCCCTTAAGAAGTTCTTCTGCACAACGCTTCGAACAGTTGCGAAAAATTTTCCTTTTCGTTTTAAATTCCGAATCTTTCAGTGCGTAAACAAGAGTTTCATCGGATATCTCTCTAAGAATCCTCTGTATTGAGCGGTCGTCTAGCTGCTGTATATCATTGAAGAAGAAAGCCATGTATCGCAAAATTTCGAATTCTTTGTCCCTGCCTTCTTCAAGGAGTTTTGCAAGCACGTGCCGTCTTGATTTTTCGTCTAGCAAGGAGAATGCTTTGCCTATCCCGTTCTTGTCTTTTATCGTAATCGCGGAGAATTCTTCTAGAATATTTTCAAGATGATAGCCAAAGCTGTCTTCGACATGATTTTTGTCGCCGTCTGCTGCATAATCTTCCATAAATTCGATAATTTCAGCTTTGACTTTGTTTGATTCCGCTTTTTCTTCGATGAGCTTCCGAAGTTCCTCCCTCGTTTGAACAGCGTCCGCAATTGCTTTTGTGGCATTCTGCGAAAGTTCTGTCATATCCATAAATTGTCCTCCTTTTTTAATTTACAGTGATTTTTTTTACTATCAATTCATTATCAATGCAGAAAAATGAATTGTCAAAGACTATTTTAAAAATAAAGAACTTATATAGAAGAATCGAAGAAGGACTGTGCGAGATTGATTCTGTTTTGAGTGCAAACTGCATTGACGTTTTTAGAAATCAAAAAAAATCGGCGGGCATTCGGAAAAAAATCCTGTGCCTGCCGATTTTTTGTTTGTTCAGTTTTTTATGCCAAGCATGCGTCGAGGGCTGCCGAAATCGCCTTCTTGTCGAGCTTCTGTCCGATGATGCAGAGCTTTATCATGCGGTCGCCGACCTTCTCGTCCCAGTCCTTCGCGATGTCCGGGTTCTGGGCGAGGATTTCCTTCTGCTCTTTCGGGCTTGCGGTGGCGATCCACTGTCCTGAAGGACCCGCCTGAATCTGCCTTCCGGAAGTCTCGAAGACATACGCCATGTCCTCTTCGTCCGAGAAGTAGCAGAGGCCCTTGCAGCGAATGATGTTCTTCGGCCATTTTCCGGCGAAGTCGTCGAGCTTGTTCCTGTCGAACGGCTTTCTTCTATAATAAATGAAAGTTCCGATTCCGTACTCGTCGTCGTCTGCTCCAGAGTCCCCCTCGTGCTTGTGCTCGTGGTGGTGATGGTGGTGTCCGTCGTGGTCGTCGTCGTCATGGTCGTGGTGGTGCTCGCAGTGCTCGTCGCAGTGGTGTCCTTCCTCGCCGTGCTCCGGGTTGTGCTCGTGGTGATGCTCGTCGTCGTCGTCATCGTCGTCGTCGATTTCGCCTTCCTCAAGCTGCTTGCACCAGCCGGCTGCTCCGTAGACAGTCTCGAAGTCGAACGAGCCTGTCGCGAGCACGTCGGCGACCGGAACCTTTCCGTGGTCTGTCTCGATGATTTTGACTCCCGGATGGAGAACTTCGATTACCTTGCGCACTTTCTTGAACTCGTCCTCTGTGACCAAGTCCTTCTTGTTGATTACGAGTGTCGAGCAGAACTCAATCTGCTGCACGAGAAGGCTTTCGATGTCCTCCTCGCCGATTTTCTCCTTGTTCAAAAGCTTGTCTCCGCCCGCGAATTCGTCAACCAAGCGGGCAGCGTCCACGACACCGACTACGTTGTCGAGCTTTCCGTTTTTGATGAGCTCAAGCTCCTGCGCGATAGGCATCGGCTCGCAGACTCCAGAGGCCTCTATCATGATGTAGTCGTATTTTCCAGTCTTGATGATGTTCTCGATGTTCTGCGCGAGCGCGCTCTTGAGCGTGCAGCAGATGCAGCCGTTCGTGAGCGGAACGATGTCCGACGTGTCGGTGATTTTCGCTCCGTCCGCGATGAGCTTCGCGTCCACGTTCACTTCTCCGATGTCGTTCACGATGACCGCGACCTTGTATCCTTCCTGGTTCGTGAGAACCTGGTTCATGAGCGTCGTCTTTCCCGCTCCGAGATATCCGCACAAAAGCGTTATCGGCGTAAGTTTCTTTGCCATTTTCTTTGACTCCTTAAAAATATTCTTTCCTCCATCAATATAATGAAAATTTCTGCTGCCGTGTAGGGTTTGCTTTCTTTTGAGAAATTCTCGCGGGGAAAAAACTCGGCATTCTCTCGACTAAACTTCAAAGTCCATGCACGTGCGCGCTTTCGTGTACGGGCGGACTTTGCCGTTCGCGACTTCCACGTGGGCGGGGTGCGTTGAGTAGTTCTTCAGCGCGTCCGCGCTCTCGAAAAGCGAGTCGAGCATCACGTCCGCGTTCGAAGAGGGAAGGGGATTTTCGTTCACCTTGATTTCCACAAGCCCCTCGATTTTTCCCTTCAAGCCCTCAAGCCCTTCCTTGATGCCTTTCTTGACGATTTCCTTTTCAGAACCGGAAATCTTGTCCTTCAATTGCCAAAGAATCACGTGTCTTACCATTTTGCTTTCCTCCAATTTTTATATTTTATGGCAAAAGTCGAATTTTTTTCATTGCAATGGTCGAAACAAGCGGAAGCGGGGTTCCTGATTGAAAAACACTAAACATCGCAAGCGATGTTAACGCCACCGCGGAGCGGTACTGCCGTTTTGGGCAAGACTGCGCAAGCAGGCTGCGGTTCCCGCTGGAAGCTTGTTTCGGCAACTACAGTTCGAAAACTCGACATTCGGCATTCTATGCGTTCAGCTTCTTCTGGCTGCCGTAGACGGTCTTGTCGAAGTTGAAGAAGAACGAGACCGCGCAAACGACCACAATCGACGGAAGGTTCTGCGTCCCGAAAATCTCCGCGCCGATGAGGATTGGAGCCAGGAACGTGTTCGTCGCGCTTCCGAACATCGCCGAATAGCCGAGCGCGGCGACGTACCTTGGCGGAAGCCCGAAAAAGACCGCGATGACCGCTCCGAGGCTTGAGCCGATTGAGAAAATCGGGGTCAGCTCGCCGCCCATGAATCCAGCCGAGAGCGTGAGAATCGTAAGGAGCAGCTTTAGAATCCAGTCGTAGTCGTAGACTTGCCCGCCGGTCAGAGCCGCCATCGTTATCTCCGTGCCGAATCCTGAGTAGCGTCCAGAGTGCAGCGCCATGAATGCTAGGCTCAGGATTGCTCCCATGACGAAAGTCTTTATGATGGGGTCGGGGAAGACCTTCTCAAGGAACTTCTTCGTCCGCCTGAGCGTCGACGCGAAGAACGCGCCCGCCACTCCGAATATCAAGCCGAGTACGAGGAGCTTGCAGAGCAGGGGGACGCTCAGCACCTGCACCGCGATTGAGACCTTCTCCGCGTGTATGCCGAATTTGCCCGCGATGTAGTACGAGGTGAACGCCGCAATCGCCGCCGGAAAGAGCGACTTGTACTTGAGCTCTCCGCAGACGAGGACTTCGAGCGAGAAGAAAATCGCCGCGAACGGAGTCTGGAAGAGTCCCGCGAACCCGGCCGCGATTCCGCAGATGACGAAGGTGTCCCTCGTGTTCTTGAAGATGCCGAACTTTTGCAGCCGGTAGCCCGCCTGGTCGGCGACTGTCGCCCCAATCTGCACCGCCACGCCCTCTCGGCCCGCGCTTCCGCCGCAGAGGTGCGTGAGCCAGCTTGAGACCATGACGAGCGGAACGAGAACCGGCGGAATCTTTTCCTTGTTGTCCGCCGCCTGGAAGACCAGCGCCATTCCCTTGGACGCTTCCTTTCCGAGATATTTGTAGAGGAACGCTATCACAAGCCCGACAATCGCGAGCGCGCTCGTGAAGAGGACCGTGTGCGCGTGCCGGGCGTTCGTCACAAGCTCAAGCCCTTTCCCGAAAGCGACCTCGACGATTCCGACCGCGGCTCCTATGCCGAGGGCGAGCAGCGAGACCACTGCCATCGTCTTGTACTGCTCGACCGAGAAGACCACGCTGTGGATGTAGGACTTCGCGAAATTCTCTTTGTCCGCTTCGTCGAATTCTGGAATCAAACCGATTTCAATTTCGTCTTCGTTGTTCTTTTTCATTTTTCTGTATTTTTATCTGAGCATGTCTTTGTAGATTTTGTAGACCGAACCGCAGTTGTGGCAGATTACTTCGATTGGCTCCGGGTCGTTCTTCAGGATGTCGTCGAGTTCAGCCTTGGAAAGGTGCTTTATCTGCTCGGCGTAGTTTTCGAGCGAGCACGGGCAGTCGAATATCACGTCCCTTGAGAGCACCGCCGTGGGGTTGAACTCCCTGAAGAGGCCGTAAATCACGTCCTCCATGTCGCCGCCGTCTGCGAACCACTTTCCGATTGACGGCATGGCCTGGAACGCGTTCTCGACTTTGCGGATGAGCTTGTCCGTTTCCTCCTGCGTCGCCTCCTTGGTGACGTTGCCTGAAATCTTGGACTTTCCGCCCGCAGACGGTATGTGCTGCAGAAACATTCCTCCCGCTCCGATTACGCGCCCCTTCTGGTCGAACTGAATCGAAGTGTTGAACGCCGTGTGAATCTGCTCCGACTGGCTGAAGTACCATGCGAGGTCCTTTGCGATGTTCTTGTACATGATTTCGACGGTTCCCACCTGCGCCTGCTTCATGCCCTCTCCGATTCTCGATATTGTGACCGTGCCTTCGCCCAGGAACGGAGTCAAGTCCCAGTTCTCAAGCGGCTTTTCGATTGGAATGTGCTGCTGGAGAAGGTAGCCCCTGACGTATCCCGTTGAGTCCGCTTCGACTGAGAATCCCGCCGCCGGCCCCATCGTGTCGTATCTGAAAGTGAGGTGCTCCCGTCCCTTCATCGTCGGAATCAAGAGCGCGCCGCAGAGCATCGCCTGCCCGAGCACCATCGTCTCAAGTATTCCGAGTTTCTGGTTCGCCCTCATCTGGTTCACCAGGCGCGTTCCGTTGAAGAAAGCCCCCCTGAACTGTCCGTCCGCCATGACGAACATTGTCATCTCGTCCTTGTGTATCGAGTCCAAATGTTTTTTAAGCTCTGAATCTGTAATTTGTGCTTTAATCATGGTTCGATTATAATGAAAACATGAAAAAGATTTACATAGGCAACATGAGTTTTGGCACCACCGAGGACGCTCTTGAGAATCTGTTCTCGAAATTCGGCGAGGTGGTGTCCGTGACGATAAAGCGCGATTCGTTCTCCGAATTGTCCAAGGGTTTCGGCTTTGTGGAGATGACAGACGACGATGCCGCCATGAGGGCAGTCTCCGCGCTGAACGGAAAGGAAGTCGACGGAAGGAAGGTGAGGGTGAGCGAGGCCGTGGAGAAGTCAGCGCAGAACACTCAAAATAGAAGAAAGTTTTTTGAGAAGAGGACCAACAAGGCTTCGTCTTTCAAAAAAGAGAAGAGGAATGACGACAATTCGAACGAGTTTTGAAGCAATCAACCGATAATATAAAAAAGATTTTTTGAATTCCTGGAGTTTCTATGTACAAAACGAGAAGACGCGCCGCATTGATTGTAATCAACATCGTCGCGGCCATAATTTTCATAGTGGTGGCGATTTCACTTGCTCCCCAGACAAAGATAAACGACTACAGAATTTATTCGAATTTCTTCCCAATCGCGGTCACGTCTGTGCTTTTCGGCATGCTGGTCTTCGCCAGCGTGTCAATCTACAACAACTACAAGGAAAAGCTGGAGCGGCAGATAATGGGCAGCGGAGCGACGGCGTATTTCACGGAGTTCATCGACAAACTGCGCTTCTGCTACTCGCTCGAAGACTTCTACCGCATAATCGGTGACGTTCTTGAGCTGAAGGCCGACTGTTCCGTCTTCTATGTAGAGAGCGTCACGAACTACACGTTCTACAACAGCCCGAACAGGCTTGTCGCCGGTACTTTCAACCAAAACAGGAGCGACATGCTCAACAAACTCATAGAGAATTTCGACGGGGACTGGCCCGACGGAATCTTCTTCTTCGACGAGGACTGCGGTCTCGTCTCCGATTCCAGGACTTCGCGCGGTGTCCTCTTCTCGAACTGTGGCGAGCACTTCTACATTTTCTGCCGCTACATGTACCTTTTCGACCCGGACGTCTTCCCGAAGATTTTCGAGGAATTCGTCCGCTTCCAGAACCGCTCCAGAATCATCAACGACCTGTCCGAAATTTCAGACCTCTCCCGCGAGTGGTCTCAGCTCGCTGACACGCAGCGTTCGTTCTTGCCTGCGACTCTCCCGACCGTGGAGCGCGTGAAATTCGCCGCATACTTCCGGCCGCTCATCAACGTTTCTGGAGACTACTACACTGTCCTTCCAATCGACGAGCACAAGACTTTCATAATGCTCGGGGACGTTTCTGGAAAGGGAATGGCCGCCGCGCTCGTCATGGGTCTCGTCATGAACACCGTTAAAATCAGGGAGGACAAGGAAGATCTGGTCGGAATGATTCACGCCATAGACGAGGCCATCAAGAGCATGCATCTTCAGGACAAGTACACGGTATTGTTCATGGGAATAATCGACACGGAGAAGATGCGAATCAGGTACATAAACGCTTCGATGTCAGACCCAATCATCATCACGAAGTCTCCGGAGGGCTACAGGATAAAGCCGCTTTCTTCGAACTGTTCGATTGTCGGAATCATCCCTCTCGACGACGACATTCCAATCGCCGAGCAGCGTCTTTTCTCCGGCGACATGATATTGATGGCTTCCGACGGTGTTTCCGAGGTCATGAACGAGGACAAGGTTGAGCTCGGCGACACCCAGCTCTACACCGACACGATAAAGGCAAGCGCGGGAAAGGATCCGCAGGAATTCATAAACGACATCGCGAACCTCGTCATGGAATACAACGGGGATTCGCGCTTGCACGACGATGTTACGATGCTTGCGGCCAAAATCGGTCCGACATCGCAGAAAAAGTGAGTCTACAGGAGAGAAAAAATGGTTTACGGTATTCTTAATTTCGTTCTTGCCGCGCTTCTTTTGTGGCTTTCGCTCTACGCCGACAAGAAGATGGGAAACAAGGACAACATTGGCTCCAATCCCGTCATCTTAATGAATACGCTTTTGGGAGTGGCTTGTTTGCTGATGGGCTTCACCGTCATGTTCTCCATGTCGGATGCGCCTGAAAGGCTTACGACGTTCCTTGGAAAGTGCATGTACCTGTTCATGGGCATGTACGCCATAAATTTCTGCGTATACTGCATCACATTTCCGTCTTTCGAGAGGGGAACTGTCGCCAGGGCGGCCACGATTGCTGGCTATGTCTTCTGCTTCTGGCTTCTCTTCACGAAGATATATGCCGTCAACATCACATCGTTTCTCGGTATCCGGGTCGATGCGAAGTCCCTTTTCACCGGGCGTTTGACGAACTACTTCCCGTACAGCTGGTACAATTTCTACGAAGTCCTGATGACGTTCTGCCTGCCGTCTTTGTCCGTCATAATAATGCTTCTTCGCTCCGAGAACAGGACCAGCCGCCTCGACCATCAGAAGACGATATTGACATCAATCGCACTCGTCCTTGCTTGGGTTTCGATGAAGCTCGTCTTCATGGCGTCCGAGCGGGTCGCGCTTTTCTCTTCTATTGTATTGGCGGGATTCGTCCTTGCGCAGGCGGTTGTCGTGATGGCCGCCACCCAGAACTTCCTTTACGATTTCTACTCCGCTTCGGCATTGTTCTTGAAGGGCGTCGTCTGTTATGTCGTTCCGTCGCTCGTAGTTGGAATCATCTTTCCGTTCATCTGGAAACTTTATGGAACTGCGACTTTTACGTTCTTCCTGCTTTTTCTTGTCGTTATTGCGGGGGCGGTTGTCGCCTCCTACGAGCTGCAGAAAATTTTCAAGCGTTTCTCCGGCTTCCATTCCAACCAGTACGCTTCGATTCTTGAGGAAGACCTCTCGCAGATGGACTACAGCGACGACCCGAAAGATGTCGTCAAGAAGATGCACGACATCTTCACTCAGAACATCGGAATGGCTTCGTTCAGAGTCCTGATTGACCAAGGAAACGGAGAGCTTTGCTCGGTCTATGACCAGGAAGGGGACAAGAGGATAAAAATCAACGAGAAGGACAGGGTGTTCGACGTCCTCTTGAACATGGACTCTCAGATTGTCCTGAAAAGTTCCGTCGAGACTGGATACCACTTCATGTCGATAAAGACCGAACTTCTAGACTTTTTCAAGAGGACGCGTTCGGACGCTATAATCCTCCTCAACGAAGGCCGCCACCTGCTCGGAGTTCTCGTCCTCGGCGAGAGATCTGGAGGAAACATCTACTCGGACTACGACTACGAGGTCTTCAAGAAGCTCTACTCTTATCTTTGGGTTTTCGGCTACTACTTGAAGAACATCGGAAATCAGGAAATCGTGGGTACCGTCAACAGGGAAATCCACATGTCGGAGCAGATTATCGAGTCAATCCAGGGAAACATGGACTTCATAAAGAACAAGAAGTACGATGTCGGAAACATAATGATTCACGCCCACAACATCGGTGGAGAGTTCATCGACCTCGTCAAGCTCAGCGACGACAAGCACGTCTTCGTCATGGGCGACTTGAGCGGAAAGGGAATCAGCGCGTCCATGAGCATGGTCATCGTAAAGTCCATCATCAGAACGTACCTGCACGACACGAGCGATTTCAAGCGGCTTGTGGAGAAGGTCAACCAGTTCATCCGCTTCAACCTCCCGAAGGGGACGTTCATGGAGGGAGTCTTCGGTCTCATCGACTTCAAGGACAACACTGTCTACTACATCAACTGCGGAATCCCCGCCATGTTCCTCTACACGAGGGCGTACAACAACATCATCGAGATTCAGGGAGAGGGGCACGTCCTGGGCTTCGTCAAGGACATCTCTCCGTACATAAAGGTGAAGAAGGTGAAGCTCAATCCGGGCGACATCCTCGTGACCTGCACCGACGGCCTCATCGACGCGCATTCGCCTCGCGGGGAGCAGTTCGGAAAGGACAGAATCCAGAAGTGCATAACGGAGAACACTTCGCTTCCTGCCCAGAGCATTGCCGAGACTTCCTTCGAGAGCCTCAAGGAATTCATCACGACCGTCGGACCAGAGGACGATGTAAGCGTCCTTGTCATGAAGTTGAGCAAGTAGTTTTTAACCTGTTAATGTGAGGAAAGTGTATGGAACAGCTTCAGTTGAAAGAGAAATTCGGTACAAACTATGTGATGTACGAGCTTGCGGGGGATTTGAATTCCTACACCGCTTCAGAATTTCGGGAAAAGGTTTTTGAGAACATCAAGGTGATGAATGTCGTAATCGATTTGTCTCAAATCCTTTCCATCGATTCCACTGGAATCGGAATCATAATGGCAGGATTCAATGACGGCGAGGAGTTTGGCCACAAATTTTATCTGATGAATCCGTCTCCGGCTTCAAGGACTGCGTTGGAGGACACAGGGTTCGACAACATTTTCACGTACATTCACTCGGTGACGGAAATCGGATAAGATGCGAAAAATTTCATTTCTATTGGTTCTTGCCCTGTCCGTTTTCTCTTTCCTCTCATGCGGAAAAAAAGAGAATGGCGTTCAAGCCGCTGCGAAAAACGACACTCTCTCCGTCGTCCTCCAGAATGTCAGCCCTGAGTGCCGCGAGTCCATACGCATGGGCAGCACGGCCGCTTTCCTTGAGGCGCTGGACAAAGTGCTGAAGTCGGATTCCGTTTCCTCGTTCGATTCGAACAGCCTGAACGACAAGCTCAAGATGTTCGTCATCTGCGACCGTGATCATCCGATTTCTGAATTGTACATTCCGTCCGAGCTTGAGACGCTGCAGATAAACCAGTTCTACAACATCTGCTCGGACAGCCTGCGCCTGAAAAAAAACGCGGAGAAGGCTCTCCGCCGCATGGGCGAGGCTTCGCGCTTGGAAAACATAACGCTCATAGTGAAATCTGGCTACAGAAGCTATTCCGAGCAGAAGGCCATCTACGACGAGCTTTTGTCCTCTCCTGAAAGGGGGGGCATCAGTACTGACGACTTTCCCGGTACGAGCGAGCACCAGACTGGGTATGCGGTGGATTTCCTTGATTCGGGCGGGAAGGCTTCGGAGTGGCTTTCGGAGAATGCGCACAAATACGGCTGGTCGATGACGTATTCTTCCAATTCAGAATACAATCCGCTCCATTACAGGTATCTGGGAGTCGAGGCGTGCCGGTTTCAGAGGCTTTGGTTCGGTGGCAGCCAGCGTTTGATGCTCGAATTCATAGCTGAGTGGAGAAGGGTGACGAAAGAGGGCCAGGGCAAGTGAATCTGCCCGTTCCTCAATGAAAGGCGCGCTTGCCGATTTTGAAACGTGGAATGCGCTTCTGTTGGCGGGCGCGCCTTTTTGATTTTTCTTTCGTGGATGCTAGACCTTGAAGACCGAGAGCTGGCTGTCGATGCTTTCGATGTTGTCGGAGACTTTGGAGCTTATCTCGCTCAAGGATTTTTCAGCCGCTCCGATTCTTTCCACGCTCGCGGTGACGTTTCCCATCATGTCGTTGATGATTTCGGTCACGCTCTGCAAAGAGTCGATTCTTTCGCTGATTTTGTTCGTATTGGCAGCCATTTCCTTGGACGCTTTCTGGACCGCGTCAGTGCTGTCGTTCATCGCCCTGAGGCTCTCTCCAATCTGCTTGGAGTCCTCGTTCTGCTCGGACATGGCCGTTCTGATTTTCGTCACAAGTTCGTTCGTCTCCCTGATTTTGTCGGCCGCCACGCTGAACGCTTCGCTCGATGCCGTCGACGCTTCGACGACCTGCGCTATTGAGTCCCGGATTGAGTTCAGCTGCTCGGCGATTCTCTTGGACTGCTCGCCCGACGTTTCCGCCAGCTGCCTGATTTCGTCCGCCACGACCGAGAATCCCTTTCCCGCCTCGCCCGCGTGAGCCGCCTCGATTGCCGCGTTCATGGCGAGTAGGTTCGTCTGCTCCGCAATCGCCGCAATCGCCTGGTTCGCCTCGTGCAGCGTGTCCGACTGCCTCTCGATTATGGAAAGCCGTTCGTTCACGTTCCTCTGCTTCTCGAATCCGTTCTCCGCATTCTCTTCGAGTGTGGAGAACGACTCTGCCATCTTTCCGACAGTGGCGTTCACCGAGTCTATGTTTCCGACTATCGCCTCTATTGCCGAAGAGGCCTTTTCCACGCTGTCCGACTGCTTTTCCACCATGCTCTCCAGGGTGCTCGTGCTTCCCGTAATCTGCCTTGCCGCCTCCGCCGTCTCGTAGACGCTCGTCTTCTGCCTGTCGAGCTGTTCCCCGACCGTCCTGACGCTGTTTTCCACCTCCGAGACCGCAGCCGTAGTCGACGAGACGTCATCCGAAAGGCTTCTTCCCGAATGCGACAGGTCGTCCTTCACTCCGAGGATTCCAGCCGTGAGGGCGCCGAACTGCTGCGCGAGCGAATTGAACGAGTCCGAAAGCTCCCCGATTTCGTCCGACGATGTCCTCTCCACACGCTCCGTGAGGTTTCCGCGCGCCATTGCTGCGAACGCTTCCTGAAGGCGGTGGATTGGTTGTATGAATTTGTTTGCCGAGTAGATTCCGAGCGCGATTATGAGAATGAGGATTCCTGAAAAGTACAACGCCACTTTCGCGATGAAGCGGAATTTGTAGTCGCGGAGGGCGTTCATGGAGATGTCAGCTCCGACGTAGCAGACGCATCTTCCGCTTGAGTCGCGCACCGGCCTGTAAACGGTGAGGAGCCAGCCGAATTTGTCGTTCGACTCCAGAGGCTCTATCTCCCGCCCGTCCAGGAGCGAGGGGACGAGCGGCAGAAACGATTCGTCGAATTCTATCAGTTCTCCCATCTCGAAGTCCGCGTTCTCCTCGTCGGTGTCGAAGACCGTGTGGCAGCCGTCTTTCCGAATCTGGTAGACGTATAGGTATTCGATGTCAGGAGTGTTGTTCCTGATGCTCTTGAGCCGTCCGAGCGTCTCCGCGTATCCTTCCGCGCCTTTTCCCTCGTTCAAGTACGCGCCGATTCTGTCCGCGTCGATGCTCTCCGCCGCCAGCGCGACCGCTCCCCTGGCAATCGCAATGTGCTCCTGCCTAGACGCGTTCACGAACTGCCGAAGCCCTATCGCCGCCAGCGCGACCGTGAGGAACACCGCCGCCAATGTCAAGAGAACCGCGATTCTCGCTTTCATCGAATGGAATTTCACTCCCATCTTTTTTCCGTCTTTCTTTTCCAAAACATCCCCCTGTCTTTACAAGTTTTTGTTGAACTTTTCTTGATTATAACATGATTCTGATGTTTTTTATTCCGCATTGAAGATTGGTTGTGCGCTTCCCTGAAACTCGCTTAAGCATCCGTTCGGTGTAGATGAATTTTTCGGCAGCCTGTAAAATGCGGAAAAGGGAGGTTTTTTAATGAAAAAAATTCTGTTTGCAGGCCTTTTCGCCTCGTCATTGTTTCTTTCCGGCTGCGGGAATTTCATGGCGCAGGCTAACTACAACCGTGAAGCGAAGACCGCAAAATACCAGTCCGAATACGCGGTGACGGTCAACAAGCTTGAGATGAAGGAAGGAAACTTCGAGACATACAGGCGGGTCGTCTTCTACAACGTGCGCCTTGGAGAGACTGTGTTCACCTGTGAGGGCTACTGCCACGTGCAGGTGGACCACGACGGCGACATCGAACTTGTCGTTAAGACGGGCGAGGACGAGTACCTCAGGCACTATCTTGGGCAAAAGCAGGACATCACCTATTTTTCCGAACAGCTAAAGCCCGTCAAAGAGAGCGACTACCGCTACAAGATTGTCTGGAACCCAAAAATCTGGCTCCCGGAACTTGAATAGTCGGTGGATGAACAAAAGACCGCGGGATTTTTGAATCGAATCCTGCGGTCTTTTTGTTTTTGTTCCTGTGCATCACTCCTTCACGAACCGCTCGATTCTGCACTCGTGGGTCTTTTTCTCCTCGTCGTAGTTCACGCCGACGAAAAGAAGGTTGCCGGAATAGTGTTCAAGAGAAGAGAAATACCGTCTCTCCTTTATCTGTTCGAGCGCGCTCTCGGTGGAGCCGTTCCTTTTCAGCTCGACAATCATCGCGGGGAGGTCCGGCACGAACGGAATGAAAACCACGTCGGCGAAGCCCTTTCCGGTGGTCACTTCTCGAAGGATTGTGTACTTGTTCAGGGCGTAGATGTACGAGAGGTAAACCGCGCTCTGCAGAGCGTCCTCGTTGTTGTAGCTTCTGTTGCTCGTGACGTGGATGTGGCTTTCGTCGAGAGCCTTCGCGACGGCATCTTCGTTCATCTTCAGCGTCTCTTTCAAAAGCTCCTCTGAATCCTGGATTATGCGGTTCGTCACCGAATAGTCCTTGTTCGCCTCAATCGCATTGAACCATTCCTGCCGGACTTCCCTGTTCGGGATTCTGCACGTTTCGCTTTCATTGTCATAGGCGAGATAGCCCAGATGAATCAGATACGTGAATGCGTCGCTTCTTGTCGAAAAATCCGTCATCGTGTTCATGTATCTTGTCACGTTCACGCTCACGCTTTCGCCTGAAATCATTTTGATTACGTCATCCTTCATGCCCTCGAAGTTCTCCTGTATGCGGTCGGAGATGACTGCGTAGGTGGAGGTTTTGCTCCAGTAGTTTCCGATTGATTCGTTCAACAGGGATTTCACGACGGATTCTGGATTGTAGATTTCAAATCCGCGCTGGCTGTAGCCGTCGTACCATCGCTTGTATTCCTCATAGTCCGCATTGTATTTTTCGCAGAGTTCTTTCACCTCTTCCCCCGTGAAGCCGATGAATTCCGCAAGCTTTCCCGCGCTCAAAATCGTGTACTCGTCGAAGTTGTTGAGCTTCGACTGGATTCTGTCGCGGATAATCGGAAGGACCCCGGTCAGGTACGCAAGCGAAATCGCAGGCCGCAAGGTGTCGCTCTTGAAAAGCCCGTTCAAAAAGTCCAGATACTGCTGGAAAAGCTTCTCGCTCACGTTTTCCCGAACGAGCACGTCGTATTCGTCCATGATGACCACGAAATGCTCGTTTCTTTTCGAGTACGCCTTCAATATGCAGTTTCCGACGGACTCTTTCGGGTTGAAGTCCAAATCCGGGAACTGCTCGATAAACTCGGCGACGATTCTGTCTTGCAGATTGTTCAAAAGATTATCCGTATCCCTCTCGTTCTTGAATTCGCTGTTCACGTCGATTTTGATGACGTTCAGCTTGTTCAGATTGCTCTCGAAACTCGGGTCGCGGCTTATTTTGTACGGCTCGAAAAGATTCCTTGAGTCGCAGCCCTTTGAGAAGTACGCCGAGAGCATGTTGCCGGCGAATGTCTTTCCGAACCGGCGCGGGCGCGAGACGCAGATGTAGGTGTTGTCGGTCTCCATGAAACGGTTGATGACTTTTATCATCATCGTCTTGTCGACATAGATTTCCCGTTTTAGGATTCGCGTGAACGTTTCGTTGTTCGGATTCAGATAGATTCCCATGCAGTGCCTCCGGTTTGATTATAGCACGGATGGGAGGCAGAGAGAGTAGGCGCCAACGTGAAAAAAATACCACCGACAGTTGCTTAAATCGAACTGTCGGTGGCGGATGTTTTTTCCCTTGTTTGCCTTATTTCACGACCACGTTCACGAGTTTTCCCGGAACGACGATGATTTTAGCGACCGTCTTTCCGTCGGTGAACTTCTTGAAGCCGTCGGTCTCCTTCGCCATCGCCTCAAGCGTCGCGCTGTCGGTGTTGGCGGCCGCCTCGAACTTGGCGCGGAGCTTTCCGTTTATCATGACCGGGAACTCCTTGGTGTCCTCGGCGCAGAACGAGTCGTCGAAAGTCGGCCATTTCTCGTAGGCGTTGGACTCTGTGTGGCCGAGCTTCTGCCAAAGTTCCTCGCCGAGGTGAGGGGCGTATGGCGAGATGAGCAGGACGAATCCCTCCCACATCGATTTCGGAATCGAGTCGAACTTGGAGGCCTCGTTGATGAAAATCATCATCTGCGAAATCGCAACGTTGAAGTCCAGGTTGCCCGTGTCCTCCGTGACTTTCTTAACGGTCTTGGCGTATGTCTTTCGGAGCGATGCCAAATCCTTGTCGAGCTTTCCTGTGATGTCGATGTCAGACATCGGCTTTTCGGAGACTTTCCACACTTTGTCGAGGAAGCGGTTGATTCCGACCAGTCCCTGCGTGTCCCACGGCTTGGAGACTGTGAACGGTCCCATGAACATCTCGTACATGCGGACAGAATCGGCTCCGTAGGTCTTTATCATGTCGTCCGGGTTCACCACGTTCTTGAGCGACTTCGACATCTTCGCGACGACCCTCTCAAGCTCTTCTCCGTCGTCCTTCGCGTAGTATTTTCCGTCGCGCTCTTCAACTGCGTCCACGGCCACGAGCGACTTCGTTTTCCTCTGGAATGCGAAAGACGTAATCATTCCCTGGTTGATGAGGCGCTGGAACGGCTCCTTCGTGGAGACCAATCCGCAGTCGTAGAGGACCTTGTGCCAGAAGCGGGCGTAGAGGAGGTGGAGGACGGCGTGCTCGGCTCCTCCGACGTACAAGTCCACAGGCATCCAGTAGGACTCTTTCGCCTTGTCAGCGAACGAAAGCTCGTTCTTCGGGTCGATGTAGCGGAGGTAGTACCAGCAGCTTCCAGCCCACTGCGGCATCGTGTTCGTCTCGCGCCTTGAGTCCGCTCCGCAGACAGGGCACTTGCAGTTCACCCAGCTGTCTATTCCTGCGAGAGGGCTTTCCCCTGTTCCTGTCGGCTGGTAGGTCTTGACGGCCGGAAGCTCGAGCGGAAGCTGGTCCTCCGGCACCGGGACGATTCCGCATTTCGGGCAGTGCACGAGCGGAATCGGCTCTCCCCAGTATCTCTGCCTTGAGAAGACCCAGTCGCGGAGCTTGTAGTTCACGGCTTTCTTTCCGATTTTCTTCTCTTCAAGGAACGAAAGCATCTTCGCGATTGCGTCCTTCTTGTTCAGTCCGTTCAGGAATTCAGAGTTCACATGCACTCCGTCCTCCGTCCACGCCTGTTTCTGGACATCGACCTCGCTTTTCAGGACTTCGATTATCGGAAGGTTGAATTTCTTCGCGAATTCCCAGTCCCTCGTGTCGTGCGCCGGAACCGCCATGATGGCTCCCGTTCCGTAAGAGATGAGGACGTAGTCCGCGACCCAGATTGGGATGAGTTTGCCGTTCACCGGGTTTATCGCGTAGCTTCCGGAGAAGACGCCGGTCTTGTCCTTCGCCAAATCCGTTCTTTCGAGGTCCGATTTCTTGGCGGCCTCTTCCCTGTATTTTGCCACGGCTTCCTTCTGTTCTGTTGTGGTGAGCTTTTCGATGAGCGGGTGCTCCGGGGAGACAACCATGTATGTCGCTCCGAAAAGCGTGTCGCACCTTGTCGTGTAGACCTTGAGCTTCTGCTCTGTAGGCTTTCCATCCTTGTCCGCCACTGTGAAGTCGACTTCGGCTCCCTCGCTCCTTCCAATCCAGTTCCTCTGCATGGCCTTGACCGATTCCGGCCAGTCGAGCCCGTCAAGGTCTTCGATGAGCCTGTCCGCGTATGCCGTGATTTTGAGAATCCACTGCCTGATTACCTTGTGCGTGACCTGCGCGCCGCACCTGTCGCAGTGCCCTTCCTTGACTTCCTCGTTCGCAAGTCCCGTCATGCACGACGGACACCAGTTGATTGGAGTCTCGGCTTCGTATGCCAATCCCTTCTTGTAGAGCTGGAGGAAAATCCACTGCGTCCACTTGTAGTAGTCTGGCGTGCAGGTCTTTATCTCCCTGTCCCAGTCGTATGAGAAACCGAGCGCCTTTATCTGCTCCGTGAAGTGGGCGATGTTCTTGAACGTCGTCTCGGCCGGGTGGGTGCCCGTCTTTATGGCATAGTTCTCCGCCGGAAGACCGAACGCGTCGTATCCCATCGGATGGAGGACGTTGTAGCCGTTCATGCGGAGGTAGCGCGAGTAGATGTCCGTGGCCGTGTAGCCCTCCGGGTGTCCCACGTGGAGTCCGGCTCCTGACGGGTAGGGGAACATGTCGAGGATGTACCGTCTTTTCTCTTTCGGTACCGATTCGTCCTCCACCGTCTTGAACGTCTTGTGTTCGTCCCAGTATTTCTGCCATTTCGGCTCGATGTTTTGGAATGGATATGCCATTTTTGAAGCTCCTCAAAATATAATCTGCGTTTTCTATATTAGCATTTTGATTGTCATCTGAAAATTCAATGGTATAATTTTTGCATCGTTTTTGGAGGTTAATAAATGAAGAAATTGATTTCTCTCGCAGCGTCAATCCTCTGCTGCTCTTTTCTCTTCGCCGAAGGTTCTGTCCTCGACGATGCAACTGTCGCAAACGAGAATGTCGAAAAAGTCGATTCAATCACCAGCGTGTCCGCGTCCGGGGGCGTGCGCCTTTTCGTCGTGGGCGACTCGACTTTGAGCGCGTTCAACGACAACTACTACTATCCGCGCTATGGATATGGAACGAAACTTGCCGAATACCTCGATTCGTCCAAAATAACCGTTGAGAACCTCGCGATGTCGGGACGTTCGTCCAAGAGCTTTTTGAAGGAGAAGAACTACAAGACTTTCGTGGACAACATAAAGGAGGGCGACTACCTCGTTATCGGCTTCGGTCACAACGACGAGAAGGCTGAGGCTTCCCGCTACGCAGACCCGAACGGCTCCAAGGATGACGAAGGCTCCTTCAAGAATGTTCTTTACGAGAATTATGTGAAAGTCGCTTTGGAGAAAAAAGCCGTCCCTGTCCTTTGCACCCCGATTGTGCGCCGCTCGAAGGACGGAACTTATTCAGGCTCTACAATCCACATCACAGCCGACAAGGACGGATTCAGGGGAGGAGACTACTCGAAGGCTATTTTGGAACTCGGAGAGGAACTTGGCGTGTCTGTCGTCGATTTGACCTCCATCACAAAGGAGAGGTACCAGAAGCTTTCTCCCGCAAAGACTGCGAAATTCCACGCGCAGAAGACGAAGGATGATGATTCAGTCGACAACACGCACTTGAACGTCTACGGTGCCACGATGGTCGCATACGATGTCGTTTCCGAGTTGAAGAAGAAGGATTCTGTCTTCGCGTCCTATGTCCTTCCCGGCATCAAGCCTCCTGTGGAGAAGAAGGTGCTTGTGAAGAACAAGAACTACAAGAAAAGGTGATAAGCCGCCGTGTCGGATTCAGGTGCGCTTGGAATCCGGCACGGCGCATAAAAAAGCTGAATCCCAAGTGGAAGGCACTTTGAATGGATTCAGCTTTTTTTTATTTTTTTTCGACCCCTGCTGGGCTTGAACCAGCGACACACGGATTAACAGTCCGTTGCTCTACCGACTGAGCTAAGGGATCATGCTTTTGTCATTTGCGACGGAAAGAATACTATCACGAATGACAGAAATATGTCAATTGAAAAAGATGAATTTTGAATTTTCTGCTGATTTTTCCGCCTTTTGTAGAATTGAGTCATGGAAAAATCAGGAGGTAAAAAATGAGCGTTGTGAAAAAAGTTGGACTTGCAGGCTTGGTTCTAGGTTTGCTCGTCGTCGCTGCAACCTTCGTCTCCGCTTCCCGGCAGTACAAGGGGGATGGCAGGACGATAAGACTCGCGCACAACCAGCAGGATGGAAGCGAAATCGCCGACACCATAGCGAAATTCGCAGATTTTGTTGCGGAGGAGCCTTCCAAGGGAGTTAGCGTGAAAATCTATCCAAGCGGAATCTTGGGGTCTGAGACTTCCGAGATTGAGATGGTGCAGGCGGGAATCCTTGACATGGCAAAGGTCGGCTCTCAGACTCTCGGACAGTTTGACGACCGCTATGCGATTTTCGCGCTGCCATATCTTTTCGTGAACCAGGAGCACTACTACGAGGCCATGGAGAACAGCTCCGAGATAAAGAGGCTGTTCGAGTCCACCGCCGACCAAGGCTTCATCGCAATCGGCTACTATGCGAACGGCTCTCGAAACTATTACTTGAAGAACGACGTCTGCGTGGATTCTCCCGAAAAGCTCAAGGGGAAGAAAATACGTTCGATGCCGAATTCGACTTCCATGGACATGATTTCCGCAATGGGAGGCTCCCCTGTCCCGATGAGCTCCAGCGAAACCTACACGGCCCTGCAGCAGGGCATCGTCGACGGAGCCGAGAACACGGAACTTGCCCTGACCGTAAACGGACACGAGGATTTGGTTTCTTCATACACCTACACCGAGCACCAGTATTCGCCGGACATCTACATCATAAGCACTTCGACTTGGAACGAGCTGACCGACGAGCAGAAGGACCATCTCAAAAAGTCTTTGGCGAAGACCAACGACAATTTCAAAATGAAGTACAACGACATGATGGCGAAAGCGATAGAGGAGGCGAAGCTGCACGGCGTGAAAATCTACTACGACATCGACAAGACTTCCCTCATAGAGTCCGTGAAGCCCATCGCGGCAGAATTCACAAGGAGGGGCGAGGAATATCAGAAACTCTACGACGATGTTCAAAAATTCGGAAAGGTGAACGGAGGTTCCAAATGAAGAAACTGACTCAAATATTGGACAAGGTAATCGAGGCCGTCATTCTTGTTTTGGTCGCTTCGATGGTCCTTGGAAACTTCTGGCAGATTTTCACGCGAATGGTGATGAACAATGCCGCCAGCTGGACCGAGGAATATTTGCGGTATGCCCTCATCTGGTTGACGATGCTTGGCGTTCCTTACGCATATTCGAGAAACCAGCACATCGCCATCGAATTTGTCGTCGATTCGTTCAGCAGGAAGGGAAAAAAGGTGAATCAGCTTTTCATAGAGGTTTTGATTTTCTGCATAGCCTTCTTCGTGATGGTCGTGGGCGGAACAATGGTCACTAAGAACGCCGTGGGGCAGCTTTCTCCCGCGCTCGGCCTTCCGATGCAGTTCTACTATGCCGGAGTTCCCGTCTGCGGCGTGCTGATGATTCTCTACACGCTGCCTCGTTTGCTGGATTTGGTCAAGAATTCTGACTCTGAGTCAGGGGAGGAAAAATAACATGGAATTGCAGTCAGCTATCGTTCTTGTCATTTTGTTCGCCATTACATTGGCGTTGAAAGTGCCGGTGTCGTTCTCGATAATCACATCGTCGCTCGTGACCATAATAATGTTCCTCACTCCAAAATTCGGAATGTTCATCTCCGCCCAGAAACTCGTGACCGGAATCGATTCTTTCTCGCTCCTCGCGGTCCCGTTTTTCATACTTGCGGGGCAGCTGATGTCCAGTGGCGGAATCGCGAAGAGAATAATAAACCTTGCAATGCTTGTCCTTGGTCGGGTTCCCGGTTCCTTGGCTTTGGCGAACATCGCCGGAAACGGACTTTTCGGTTCGCTCTCAGGCTCTGGAATCGCCGCCGCGACTGCCATTGGCGGCGTCCTGAATCCAATGGAGAAAGAGCAGGGCTATGACGAGGGCTTCTCTGCCGCCACCAACATAGCAACGGCCCCTGTCGGCCAGTTGATTCCGCCTACGAACGCGCCGATTGTCTATTCCGCCGCCGCTGGAGGCACTTCCGTCGCGACCCTGCTCATGGCCGGCTGGATTCCAGGCATTCTCTGGGCGCTCGTCTGCATGATTGTCGCTTTCGTCTATGCCCAGAAGCACGGCTACATTGTGAGAAAAACCGAGAGGACAAGCGCGAAAGAGGCTTTCAAGATTGTCCTGGACGCTGTCCCCTCTCTTTTCATGATAGTAATCATCATCGGCGGAATCCTTTCGGGCGTTTTCACTCCGACAGAGGCTTCGGGCATCGCTGTAATCTACGCTTTCATTCTTGCGGTCTTCGTTTACAGAAGCATTCCGCTCTCCAAAATAAAGAAAGTTCTCGTCGATGCCGGCGTGATGACCACAATCATAATGCTCATAATCGGAGCCTCTTCGGTTCTTTCGTTCGTGCTTTCGTTCACGGGGCTTCCGCAGGCAATCAGCAACGCGCTCTTGGGCATTTCCCACAACAAGGTGGTCATCCTCCTGCTTGTGAACATCATCCTGCTCGTCGTCGGAACGTTCATGGACATGGCTCCGGCCCTGATGATTTTCACTCCGATTCTTCTTCCTGTCGTGAAGAGCGTGGGAATGGACGCTGTCCAGTTCGGCGTGATGATGATAATGAACCTTGCGATTGGAACCGTGACGCCGCCTGTCGGAAGCGTCCTCTTCGTGGGATGCTCTGTCGCCAACCTCAAAATCGAGCGCGTCATGAAGAACCTCGTTCCGTATTTCGCCGCGATAATCGTCATGCTGCTTTTCGTGACCTTCGTTCCGGCGGTGAGCGAGAGGCTTCCAAAAGCCTTCGGAATGATGTGATATTTTTGAGTTGAAAAAAAGCGTGGAAGGAAGAATTTTTAATGATTTTTCCCTTGTCCACGCTTTTTTATAGAATTTCTCACCGATTTATTTCCTTCAAATCCTTGAATGGCCCGAAAGTTGTTCCGTCGACTGTGAAAATATGGAGCATTTCCATGGCCCGTGTAAGGCAGACATAGACCATGTTGTACTGCTGTTCGTAATATGTCTCCTCATCGAAGGCTGTTATTTTTTCCATTCCGTGAACCCTGTGGTCGGCTAGCAAGAGGACTACGGGGAAGTCCAGTCCCTTGCAGTTCTGGCTTGTGCAAAGCCTGATTCCCTTGCTCGTGGCGAAATCGAAATCAGCGTCTGCGACTTTTTTGCTTGCTATGCCGATTTCTTTGTCGAGTAGTTTTTGAATGTCTTCCAGTTTTTTATTTTCATTCGCGATTATGCAGATGTTCTCCTCTTCGTAGTTCAGTGCGTTCATGAGCAATTTTACCTGCTGGACAATTTTTTCAATTAAATCGGCCGTATCTTTGCCGCCTGAAAGTTCTACAGGCGGACCCGGTCTGAATGCGGAAGGCTGTGTTGCCTTGTCCATGTGCTTGAACCTTTCTCGGTATCTTTCTGCGAATTCGTGAATCTGATTCGTGTTTCGGAAATTCGTTTTTAGAATCTTTGTTCTTCCCTTTATGTCTATTCCCGACATGTTCCAGTTGAAGCCCTTCCTGTAGATTGACTGGTCGCTGTCGCCCGCAAGGAATACGCATCTCTTTGTCGACTTCTTTATCATGGCTAGAATCACTGGCGGCAGGTCCTGTGCTTCGTCAACAAAAGAATATTCAGCGAGAAAAGCGGAATCTCCATTTGAAAGGGCATTCTCCATGGCTTGAATTATCTTTTTGGCCGCGAAATTTCTTGGCCACTTGTCCATGGCTTCAAGTCTTTCTTCAATTTCTTCGAGAGCCTGCCATATTTTGATTCTGTCGTTTTTTTTGATTGGGTTTTTCATCCCCGTTCTGTCGCAGAGTTTTTCTGTGTAGTCCTCTTTTGTGATGCAGTTTGCCCATATAAATTCGTTCAGTTCCCTGAAAATTTCTTCTGGGGAAAATTCCCGGGCGCATTCGGTCGAGAAAACTTTCTCATATTCTTTATCAAGATAGAAGAATATCGATTTTGACGGAAAAAATTTCTTCAGCATTGAATAAAGGAAGGAGTCGGCAGTTGTTATTGTTTCGGCAGGTACATTCGTTCCCAAAATCTGTGTGACATATTGATTGTACTTCACCAAACTTTTCGTGTATGTGAGAAGCCTGAATGGTTTTCCATTGTCGCCGAAATCGAGTTCAGAGTTCATCTCGTTCACCGCCTTTTCAAGCGTCTTGAGAAGGACCAGCGATTTTCCGGTTCCGGCCGCGCCTTTTACGAGAAAGTCGCTGTTGAGTTTTATCTGTTCGAGGATGTCCTGCTGTTCAGGCGTGAGCTTTATCACCGAGGACTCATAATCGTGCCTTGTTTTTGTGTAGAATGAAACCCTCTCCAAATATGAAAGATATTTTTTGGTGTTGTCGAATTTTTTCAGTTCTTCAAGAAGTTCTTTTTTCTCGTTTCTGAATTTCTGAGACTCCTCAAAAGTCTTTTTTCTAATTTCGTCGATTTTTTTGTCTTTTTTTGAAAGTTTACCCTCTTGCTCTTTTAGTTGGCTGTTTAGCAGGTCCTCTTTTGCTTCAAGAACTTTGAGCCTGTTTTCTAGTTCTGCATATTTGTTGGCTTTTTCTGCAAGGTTCTCATTCTTTCTTTTCAGTTCGTCTATTTGGTTTATCAGCCGTGTGAGTTCCTGGCTCTGGTATGCGCTGTGCTTGTCCCAGTTTGTGAGTTCCTTTTTCAATTCCGCCAAGGCCTGTGGATAGTTCCAGTTCTCGGCCTTTGCGAATGCCAAGAAACATTTTACTGTTGATTGGGCCGCTTCCGGTTCTTTCTCTTCAAATTGATGCCGCACATCGTTTGCAAGATAGTGGTTTGTGTAGATTTCCCTCAGCGTTTTGAAGATTTCCCACTCGTTTTTAGGAAGACATCGTTCTGTTGCTCCCTTGTATTGGGGGACTCCATGCTGGTTGTAATAGTCGTTTGCGTAGTTGTTTATCAGTTCCCCGAATGTTGTTGAAGAGGGGATTGAATAATTTCGATTCTCATATCCGTACTTTTTTCTCAAGCATCTTTCGATTAATGAATGCATTGCCAAAATGAAAAGTCCTATATCTGCATTTTTGGCCTTCAATATTCTTTGCAAATCAGATTCTATGGTTTGTGGCATTGTTTTCTCCTGCTTTTGTCGATTATAACACAGTTTGTACTTGCAAATGCGCGGACGGCGATTTCCTTTGTCTATTTGACCTCCGTTCCCGTCACAATCGCGGGGCTTTTTGTGGGGGCCTGGAAAGAAATCAAGGAAAAGGCGAAAGAGGAGGAGCTTGCGTGTTCCGCTTGATTTCTTTCCGCGTTTTTCACAGTATGCCCTTCATCGCCTTCATCATGTGCGTTTTTTTCGCGTAGTCGCCATCCGTCAAAAGCTCCAGCCGCTTCCTCGCCTCTTTCCGCCCGGAATTTTCCTGGTAGGTGCAGGTGCATGTAATCTGCTGCCAGCCCATCTCCGATGCGTGCTCCTTTATCATGTCCACGGATGCGTATGCGAGCGGGCGGATTATCTTGAGCGGGTATTTTTCGTATTTGAATAGCGGCTGCATGGTGCTCAGCTCGCCTTTTTCGAGCATGTTCATCAGGAAAGTCTCAAGGATGTCGTCCATGTGGTGTCCGAGTGCGAGCGTGTCGAAGCCGTTCTTCAGGGCGTAGTCGATGAGCTCCTTCCGCCTCTGCGTGGAGCACCACCAGCAGTTCATCCTGTGCCCCTCCTTGATTCTCTCCAGCGTGTTCACTTCGATTGTCTTCACGGAGACTTCCCATTTTTCCATTGTGGAAGCGAGTTCCTTGTTGAAGTCGTCCGCGAAATCGGTCTTGATGTACACGGCCTCGAACGAGAAGTCGTCGTAGGGGCGTTTCGACTTCAGTCTGTTGGCGAGGTATTCGATGAGGAGCGTGGAGTCTTTCCCTCCGCTCGCGCCGACTAGAATCCGTGAGCCTTTTTCAAGCATCTTGAAGTCGAAGAACGCCTTGTCGATGAGGCTGTAGAGTTTGCTCTGCATTTTTTCAGCTCCTGTGTAGCCATTTTCCTGAGTACCAATATACCCAGAATGCGACGCTCGTAACTATCCATGTGAGTGGGTAGCTTGAGAGGACGCTTTTGACAGTTTGGAATCTCGGTACCGCGGTGAAGAGCCATGCGATTCTGAGAAAGCAGATTCCGAAGAGGGAGATGACCATCGGGAAGAACGAGTCGCCCGTCCCCCTCGTTACTCCGGAGAGGATTTCTATCGAGATGTATGTGAGCCAGAACGGAGCGAGGAATTTGAGTATTCTCATTCCCTCGTCGATTACTTCCGCATCGTTCGTGAAGAGCGAGAAGCAGAGCCTTCCTGTGAGCGTGAAGATGATTGAAGCGGCCACCGTGAAAGCCGCCGTCATCGCGAGGGACTCCCACATGCACTTCCTTAGCCTGGTGTATTTTCCGGCTCCGAAATTCTGTCCCGCGAATGTCGTAACGGAGATTCCCATCGCGCTCACGATTGTCCAGAACGCCGCGTCTATCTTGGAGAACGCCGCCCACGACGCTATCGTGACTGTCCCGAACGAGTTTATGGCGGACTGAATGATGATGTTCGAGAGGCTGTAGAAAGTCGTCTGGATTCCTGCGGGGAAGCCGATTTTCAGCATCTTCGAGAGGATGTTCGGAGTGAACGAGAGCTTTTTGAAGCTGAACGCGATGCTGTCCTTCCTCCTTGCGAGCAGGACGAGGGAGACGAGCATGGACTCCGCCTGGCTTATGACCGTGGCCCACGCGACTCCCTTCACGCCCCAGCCGAACGCGACCACGAAGAGCGTGTCCAGCGCGATGTTCGTTGCGACCGCCGCGATGAGTATGTAGAGCGGAGTCTTCGAGTCGCCCGCGGCCCTCATCGCTCCGCCCGCCATGTTGTAGACGAACATAGGAACCATGCTCGCGAAATAGATGTGCAGGTAGGTGAGGGAAAGCTCAAGAATCTCTTCCGGCGTTTTCGTCACCCTGAGCACCCAGTCCGCTGTGAGGATTCCGAACACCGTCATCAGGATTCCGCCCGCGAGCGAGAGTGAGAGAGCCGTGTGCACCGCCTTCTCCGTCTCCCGTGCGTTCTTGGAGCCGAAGAGCTGCGAAATCACGACTCCCGCCCCAGAGGAGACACCCACGAAGAAGCCTACGATGAGGGTGAGGTACACGGCGGTGCCTCCTCCGACTGCCGCCAGCGCCTCCTTCCCCTCGAATTTGCCGATTATCACCGCGTCGATTGTGTTGTAGAGCTGCTGGAATAGTGTGCCTATCAATATCGGAAAGAAAAACACCAGTAGCGATTTCCAGATTTTTCCTTCCGTGATTTGATTTTGGCTTGTCATACCTTGAACTGTCCGAGCTTCTCGTTTATCAAGTCGACGTTGTTCTTCGTGTCGAGGGCCAGGTCGGAGACCATCTGCGTCGCGTCTCCAATCTGCTGGATTCCAGCCGTCATCTCGTCCATGCTTCCGAGAATCGTCATTGAAATCTGCGTGACGGTGTTCATGTCCCTAGCCACGTTGTTGATTCCGTCGTTCATGACCTTCGCCTTGTCGCTTACGGTCACGGACGTGTCCTTCACGTTGCTCAACGCCTCGAATATCTGCTGGGAGGCCATCTGCTGCTCCTCCATCGCGCTGTTTATCTCGCGCATTATCACGTCGGTCGTGTCGAGCTGCGTGACGATGGCTCCGAACGCCGTCTGGGACGCGTTCGACAAATTCACTACGTCCTGGATTGAGCTTGTTATCGCCTTGAGTTCCGTGGCGATGTTCTTTGACTGCGTGCCGGAATTCTCCGCGAGCTTCCTGATTTCCTCCGCGACGACGCTGAATCCCTTGCCCGCGTCGCCCGCGTGCGCCGCCTCGATGGCCGCGTTCATGGCGAGGAGGTTCGTCTCGGACGCTATCTGCGTTATCATCGAGGTCGCCTGTATGAGCATCTTCGACTGGTCGGATATCTGGTTGACCTTTTCGCCGACCGAGCCGAGCTTCGTCTTTCCGTCGTCCACGGTGTCGTTCAGTTCCTTGAAGCTTCCCGCCATCTTCTTTACGGAATTCGTTACGGCCGTGATGTTGCCGAGCATCTCCTCGATTGCCGCCGAGCTTTCCGTCACGCTCGACGTCTGGCTTTCGATGTGGTTGTTCAGGTCGTCCACCGTCACAGAGCTCATCTCAAGGACGTGCGCCGTGTTCTTCGTGGCCGATGCCTGGTTCTCGGACTGCTTCCTGACCGACTGTATGTTCGCGAGAATCTCGGCAGTCGCCGCGGCCGACTGCTGCGCGCTTGAGCCGAGGTTCTGGCTTGTGTCGGAAAGACTCTCCTGCGAATTCTTCAGCTCCTTTATGATGTCCTGGAGCATGTGTATGAACTTGTTGACTCCGTTTCCGAGCCTTGTGAATTCGTCGTTTTCCGTCGCGTCGAGCCTCTTCGTCAAATCCGCATCTCCGGAAGACAGGTTCTCCACTGCCTGCGTTATCGCCCTCATCGGAACTATTATCTTCCTGTAGAGGAGGAAAATCATGGCAAGCACAAGGAAGAGCGTGGACAAAACGATGATGATGAAGAGCGGCCTGAAAATCTTGCTCGCGACGAGATCCGCCGCCCTCAGCTCCTTTGCTATGAAGAGGGTTGTGAGGAAATTCCCCTTGCTGTCGTTGAGCGGATAGTAGTAGCCGATGTATTTCTCGCCGTTGATTGTGGTGAGTATCGATGTCGTCTTTCCGTTCTCCGCGCTTCTTATCAGGGCTGGATTCGCTATCGTAGAGCCTTTCATGCCCGGAATGCTGGTGTGCACTCTCTTTTCGCCTGAGAATATCGTCGCGACGCAGTTCGTGCACGACGACACGAATGAAATCAGCTCGTCGTCCGAGGCTCGTATCTTCGCCACGACGGCTCCGACGGTTTTACCCTCGTGCCTTATCGGTTCCGCAGCGAGCGCGTATATGTCGTCTCCGTTCTTCACCAAGTCGGACTGCGCCTGTCCGCCCAAAGCCTTTTCCAGAATGTCCGACTTCTGCGACGTGCCGAATTTCGTGTTGGAGATTTGTCTTCCGTTCGCGTCGAATATGACGACAGTCTCCACTCCGAAGACTTTCTGCGCCTCCGCCGAGAGCGTGTCCATCGTGTCCTCTTCGAATTCTTCTGCGGCGTTGTAGGCTTTCTCAAGCTTCGTCCTGAGCCAGTTCGCCGTTTTCTCCATTTCCTTCGACGATTCGCCGAGTTCGTTGGTCAGCACCGAGGATAGTGTCTTCGCTTCCTCTTCGAAATATCCCTCAAGGCCTGAACTCAGGTTGTGGTTGACGACCAGACTCAGAACCGAGGAATAGAGAAGAAGACCGATTGCGATTGCAATGCATATCATCCTTGACACCGACTTGTTGCCTTTCATTAGTTGCCTCCAAATAATAAGACCGAAATGCCGAAAAAATACGTTGGGTTTTCGGCATGAAACAATGATAGCACAAAACCATCTGCCCTATTGTAAAATTTTCGGTTGATAGATAGGGGCGTGTTTAAAGAAAAAGAAAAAAAATCGATTTTCACAAAAAAAATGATTTTTCTTCTTGACCAAAAATCTCAAAATCTATATATTTAATTTCATCACTTGTTGATGCGGTGTTAGCGAAGTTGGTTATCGCGCTGGCCTGTCACGCCGGAGATCGCGGGTTCGAGCCCCGCACATCGCGTCTGATCCCTTAGCTCAGTCGGTAGAGCAACGGACTGTTAATCCGTGTGTCGCTGGTTCAAGCCCAGCAGGGGTCGCTGATTGAAGGCTGAATCTTGAAGATTTAATCTTGCGGATTCAGCCTTTTTTTTGTCCATTTTTGTTTGCGCTGCGGGGCGGGAACGCTTTTTGGGGAAGAGGAGGGGGAGTCGATGGAAAAAACGGAAGAGAATGGCGGAAATCTTTTTGTGGATGCCAAAAATAGAAAAAAAGAGCTTCGGAGAAGAATGAAGGGGATTCTCTCTTCGTTCTTCTCCGGGCATGACGTTGTGGCCGAGTCCAGGCGCGTGTGCGAAAAGTTCTGTTCTATGAAGGAGTTCATTGAGGCCGATGTCGTCCTTTCGTTTTCCACCGGCAACCTTGAAATCGACACGTCTTTCTTGAACGCCCGCGCGCTTGCTTCCAAAAGGCTCGCCCTGCCCAAAGTCGTTTCCGGCACTCAAATCGAATTTTTCTTTTTGAGCGGAGAAAAATCCGTGGAATCCCAGCTGTCTCCCGGCGCGTTCGGAATATCGGAGCCGGCGGAAGGGCTTGAGCCTCTCCGTCTGGATTCGCTTGCCGGGAAGAGCGTGGTCGTCGCCGTTCCCGGAATCGCGTTCACGGAAAATGGAAAGCGGTGCGGGCACGGCAAGGGCTACTACGACCGCTTCCTTTCCGCGCTGAAAAAAGCCTGCCCGAATGCGAAAGCCGTCGGAATCTGCCTGCCGTGCCAAATCGTCGATTCCGTCCCGACAGACACCTTCGATGTCATCCTCGACGGCGTGTGCTTCTGAAAATAAACATCTATTTGTTCGAATGCCAAGTTTTTACACTGCGATGGCTGAAATAAGCGGAAGCGGGGTTCCGACCAAAAGAACACTCAGCCACCGCGAAGCGGTACTGCCGTTCTTTTGGTCGGGTTCCCGCTGGGAGCTTGTTTCTGCAACTGCGATATGCATAAACTCGATATTCGGCCTATTTCTTCGAGTCGGATGAGTAGATTCTGTTTTTTGGGACTTCCGTGATGTACGCGTCCATGATTCTGCCGTAGGAGGCCGCGTCCGCTTCGTCTATGGCCGCGTACTGGTCGAGGTAAAGGTTCGCGTTCCCCTCCATCGCGCTCTTCTGCATGAGCGCGGCCGAACCTGCCGCTGTCCCGCTTTCGGAAAGATTCACCATTATCCATTTGTTCTCGATTTTCGATATCAGTTCCGCTTTCTCGAAACGTGGGGCCTCCTTCTCGATTGAAAGTTCCGCCTGGGCGATGAGCCTTTCCCTTCTCGCGTTCTCCTCTTCGCTCTCAATCCTCTTCAAGTCGGCTCTCAGCTCCTCTATCGCTTCCTTCGTGTATTTTTCGAGCATGGACGTGCGCTCCACGTTCGTCGCTACGATTCTCGCGAACGGAATCTGCGCCGTGGCAGGTATGACCTTCACGACTGTCGGCTTCTCGGTGGTCTGTATCGCCTCCGCCTTCTTCTCGATTCTCTCCGCCATCTCGTAAAGCAGCGCGTTGAAGAGGGCCGCGTCCGTGGTCGATGGGGAAGGTGACTTCATGATGTAGAGCGCGGGGTCGAGGAATTTCGTGGTTGGGATGAGCGTGGCCGGCATGGGGCCTGCCTTCTCCGGGCTCACGTCCGTGAGGAAGAGGTGCTTCATCGCGATTCTCTTCTCCTGCAGGTTCAGCTGCGGCTCTTTCGCCTTTGACGGCTTGTAAGCGGTGGCCTTGTTCGTTCCGAGCGAGCCGAACGTGCTGTCGAGTGTCTCCAGAAGCTCCTTCTCGTCCGGGAAATTTCCCGCGAGCGCGAGCGAATACCTCGACGAGTCTATCATCACCGGATAGTTCTCCATGATTTTGTTGAACGTCAGCTCCGCCGGCTTGTCCTTCGAGATGTCGTACATGAGGGCGATGTCGCTTTTTTCGTAGAGCTTCCTCATCGCGAAGCTTTCGAGCTGGAATTCTCCCGTTCCAATTTTCTGCCTCCACTGCGTCCTCTCATCGTAGCAGATGCCGTCCGCCATGACGGGCGTTATGTCGCCGAAAATCAACGCCGCCGTTATCGCCGCCATCGCCTGCCTCGTCTCGTCCGACTCGAACTTGACCGTTATGACCGAATGCGTCGGCTCCGTCTTGGCCGTTACGGAGTACATGCCCTTCGTGCTTCCGTTGAAGTGCAGTATGTCGAGCTGGTTCCTTATGTTGAGCGCGAGAGCGTCCACAAGAACCGTCGCAAGTCCGATGTCGCCTTTGAACGTGAGGTCGCCTCCCATTATCGTGATTGCGAGCGCGGCCATGTTCGTGTTCGTCCTCTTTATCGCGGCAGGGATTCCGTTCGCGAGCTTCGTTGTGGACGTGTCCTCCTTGTTCTTCTCCACGAACCTTTTCGCCGAGAAGAACGTGTCGAACTCGGTGCGCGACTCCTCGCTCTCCTCCTCAAGGTTGTTCGCCATCGTGTTCCTCGTCTTTGTGACTTCCTTGTAGTACGGCTGGTTGAACCACGCTCCGTTCTTCTTCGTTATCTGCCTGAATCCCATCTTGGAGAATTCCTTCTCGCTTTTCGCGTACTGGGCGGAATTCATGAGGACGAAGACGAAGGGCTTCTCACTGGCGATTTTCTTGGAGAGTTTTTCGGGGTCCGTGTTCTTTAGCGTCTCGATTCTGTTGAAAAGCGTCTTCTCCGGCGATTCGTCGCCCCTGAGGGATGCCCAGTCGGCGAGGGTCTGCATTATCTCCGTCGATGAGTCGCATCTCTGGACGAAGGAGCTTGAGTACTGGCCGATTTCGTAGTCGAACGCCTCTTTCGTGAAGAACGAGCCGTCGAGTTTTTCCATGAGCGATTTGATTTGCTCGGCCTGCGGTGTCTTCGTCCTTTCCATGAGCGTCTGTATCAAAAGCCTTGACGAACCGGCCTTCTGCGCGGACGCCGCGTTTATGTACTCGTTGCCCCTGATTCCGAGCGTCTTGTCCTCCGTGAGCCTCTTTTTGAAGAGCGAGAATTCCTCTTCCATCGCTGTGGCCGCCATGTCGCACTCCTCCTGCGTGAGCGAAGTGTACTGGACTACGACCTGCGCCATCTCGTCGGAGAATTTTGGGTCGGTGAGGACGAAGAGCCTTCCGTTGTCGAGCCTGCCGCTTTTTATGTCGCCCTTTATGCGCTTCTCGGCCTCGCTCTCGGTCCGCCTCGACTCCGCCCTCTTGAATTTGCCGAAGTACCTTTTGGCGTATGTCTCCGCCGCCACCGCCGTGATGTTGCCGCTGACGTAGAGGACTGTGTTGTCGCTCGTGTAGTAGTTCCTAGCTATGTCGTTGAGTATCGCCCTGGACTCCGATATGGACTTCTCCCTGAATATCGCCGGGTTCGTGCTCGACTCCCTCTTCCACGGGGCTTCCGGGAATACCTTCGCCTCTATCGCCGAGTTTATGAATCCCGCCGAGTCTGATGCGTAGAGTGTGGTGGCGGCCTGCTCGTTGTTTATCTCCGCCCTGAGCCTCGCCTCGCTGAGCGAGAGCGGTTCGAGCATCTCCGAAAGGCTCTGCATGGCCTTCTCCGCGTCGCTCGGCGCGCAGATCTGCAGCCGTGTCGCGCTCTCCGAGTCTATCATCGCGTTCTTGAGCCTCGCGTACAGCGGAAAGTAGCCGACGTTGCCCTCGTCCTGCGCCGAGTATCCGGCTCCCGTCCGTATCTCCATGCGCACGAGCGCGCTCGTCGTGTCCTCTATCAAGTACATCTTGAGTCCGTTCTCGAACGTCATGAGCCGGATGTCCTTTGAGGAGAAGGCTTCAGCGTTCGTCGCCAGAAATGCCGAGACGAGGATGGTCAAGACCGTCCTTTTGAGTGGTTTCAATATTTTTGTCTTCATTTTCAATTTCGTTTCCTGCTTTTTGAATTATGGATGAAGCCATTATAGACCATTTTCCAGTTCTAAACACACGGTGTCCAAATTCCGAAATTCTAAGAATGATTACGCTCTCAACAGAACCGAACTGCAGGACTCTTCCGCCGCTCGACGAGAAATCGCTCGCGGGCAAGAGACGACTCTCAAAGGAAGAGATAGACATATTGAAGAAGACGAACGTTAACGAAGACGAATCGTGGGGCAACGTGTACGTCGACGAGAGGGGCTTCGACCCGTCGCTGGTGCGCGGAAACGAAATCCGGGGATTCCTTGTCTTCGGGCTTGTCCGCAAGGTGAACCTCAAGTACCACGACCTCTGCCTTTGCGCGGGGCTGTATTCCTCGAACGTGGAGAACGTCGTGCTTGGCGATGACGTCTGCGTGAGGAACGTCGAATACTTCTCCAACTACAGAATCGGAAACAAGGTCATCCTCTTCAACATCTCCGAGATTTCATGCACGAACCATTCAAAATTCGGAAACGGAGTCCTCAAGGAGGGGGAGCCTGAGTCCAACAGAATCTGGATTGGCGTGGGGAACGAGAACGACGCCCGCGCCGTCCTTCCGTTCGAGGACATGATTGCCGCGGACGCTTTCCTCTGGTCCCGCTACAGGGAGGATTCCGCCCTCATGGAAAAGTTCCGGGAGATTACGGAGAAGCCTTTTTCAAAGTCGCTCGACACTTCCGGCTTCATCGGCGACAACACCGTCGTGAAGAACACGACGCTCCTGAAGGACGTGAAAATAGGCGAGAACGCCTACATAAAGGGCGCGTTCAAGCTCAAGAACATAACGATTCTGTCGAGCGAGGACGAGCCGAGCCAGATTGGCGAGGGCGTGGAGCTTGTGAACGGAATCGTCGGCTACAGGGCGCGTATTTTCTACCAGGCGGTCGCGGTGCGCTTCGTCATCGGCCGGAACTGCCAGTTGAAGTACGGGGCGAGGCTCCTGAATTCCGTGCTCGGAGACAACTCCACGGTCTCGTGCTGCGAAATCCTGAACAACCTGATTTTTCCGTTCCACGAGCAGCACCACAACTCTTCTTTCCTCATCGCCTCCACGGTCTGCGGCCAGTCGAACATAGCGTCGGGCGCGACGGTCGGCTCCAACCACAACTCTCGCTCTCCTGACGGGGAGCTTTTCGCGGGGCGCGGATTCTGGCCGGGGCTTTGCTCGGACTTCAAGCACAACTCGTACTTCGCCTCGTTCGTTCTGGTCTCCAAGGGAAGCTACCAGAACGAGCTGAACATAACGTATCCGTTCTCGCTCGTGGCCTCGAACGGTGCCGACAAGCCTGTGTCGATAATCCCGGCGTACTGGTTCCTCTACAACATGTACGCAATCGCAAGGAACAACGCGAAATTCCAGAAACGCGACAGGCGGCTCGTGAAAGTGCAGCACATCGAGACGAACCCGCTGGCTCCCGACACGATTCAGGAGGTCGTCTCTGCGATAGAGCGCATCATCGAGCTTACGGAGAAACATCTCGTGAACCGTGGCTACGAGAAGATAACGGGGGCTTTGACGGAGGCTGAGCGGATGCAGGTGGCGAAGGATTTCCTCCACCAGAATCCGTCCGCCGACTTCAAGCTGCAGGACATGCGCTGCCAGAGGAAGTACGGGGCCGTCGTGTTGAAGCCGGTGAAGGCCTACAAGGAGTACCGTAAAATCGTCAAGTATTTCGCTGTCTCCGTCTTGATGGACTACTGTTCGGAGAGGGGAATCGAATGCCTTTCGGAGGGGGTCTTTGGTGATGTCTCGAAAATCCCGCTCTACACGAGATGGCTGAACGTTGGCGGACAGGTAATCCCGGAGGAGAAAGTTTTCGAGCTTTTCTCGAAAATAAAGGAAGGGGAAGTCGATTCTTGGCAGTCCGTCCATGAATTCTACGACGGATGCCAAGAGAATTACGGCGGCTTCAAGGCGGCCTACGCTGTGCATCTTCTGGAATTCCTTTATTCGAGGAAAATCTCCGAGTTCACCGGCGAAATCTTCGACGACATAAAGTCCGACGTGACTGCCGTGAGCGACGAGATGTACAAGTCCGCCATGGATTCAAGGCGAAAGGACTACGACGACTTCTTCAGGAAAATCACTTTCAGGAGCGACGAGGAGATGAAGGCCGTCCTCGGCACAATCGACGACAACGAATTCCTCCGGGAACTCAAGCGCACAACGGAAGAGTTCGACAGCAGGCTTGCGTCGCTGTTCTCGTTCGATTGAGAAGAACGGATGCTCGCGCGCGAGCGGGGCGTCTCCAATGGCACGCCAGTCCCCGGCGAGCCACTGTTGAAAAACTTTTCCAGCCATGCTATCTTCTCAGCGAGTAACAAGGGAGTAGCTTGCGTCCACTTGGACGTAGCATGATTTCGTCATCACGGGAGAAATCCCCGGAATATGTTCGAAGGAAAGTGCACTTTCTTTTAGAAGCGAGACTTTTACTGCAAATCTTTTGCGTTTGCGGGAAAAGTCTCTTTTTTTTCCTGCGGACGTGTCCATCAGGAGGAAACCATGATTTTTCTTTACTCTGTTGTTCTGCTTCTTGCGTTCGCCGTCCTTGTGAAAGGTGCCGACATCTTCGTGGACGGAAGCTCCAATCTAGCCAGAATCCTGAAGATTCCGGGCGTGGTCATCGGGCTCACCGTCGTGGCTCTCGGAACCAGCATGCCGGAGCTTGCCGTGAGCGTGTCCGCTTCTGTGCAGGGGGCGAACGAAATCGCACTGTCGAATGTCGTAGGCTCGAACATCTTCAACCTGCTCGGTGTGCTTGGAATCTGCGCCTTGATTAGGCCGCTTCCTGTCGAAAGGTCGATTCTGAGCCGAGATTTCCCCGTCTCAATTTCAACAACTCTCCTCGTTTTCATCGTCGTGGCTCTCGGCTCCGTTTTGGGCGGCGGTTTCTTGGATTTGGGCATGGAGGAGAATGCTGGTGTCGTCTCTCGCCTGTTCGGCTTGGTCATGATTGCCATCTTCCTCGTCTACATCACTTCCCTTGTCGTGTGCGCCAGGCGGAATCCTGAGCCTGAAAGCGCGGAATCGGCTGAACAGAAGGAAACGCCGCTTTGGAAGTGCCTCCTCTTCATCGCTCTCGGACTTGTCCTCATCATCGCCGGAGGAAAGGCGGTCGTCTTCGGAGCGCAGAACATCGCCCGCTTCTTCGGCATGAGCGAGACGCTCATCGGGCTTACGATTGTCGCGATAGGGACTTCCCTTCCTGAACTCGTCACTTCGATTGTCGCCGCGCGAAAAGGCGAGGTCTCGCTGGCAGTCGGAAACGTGCTCGGCTCGAACATCTTCAACCTTCTCTTCATCCTCGGTCTCTCGGCCGCGATTGTGCCCGTTTCCGTGAACGTGGCCTCCGTCTACGACATGCTCATATTGATTTTCGTGAGCGCGCTCTCGTGGATTTTCTCAATCACGAAACGCCGGATAGGCCGCTTCGAGGGCGCCGTCATGGTACTCCTCTACATCTGCTCCACGATTTTCGCGATTCTGCGCTAGCGTCCTTTTGAGGTAGCCGCATCAACGCCGCCTTCGTGCACGGGGACGGCGTTGTTTTTTGCGCTTTGCTCTGCGTTGGCTTTTTTGCGATTGCTCAGGACCAAATCCAGAAAATGCGAGACAAAATCAAAATCCTGCTCGCTCACCATCCTCAATTTTTTTTCCAAAACTGCATACGGCATAATCTCACCTCCGCTACAAGTTTATCATACTTTTTACATGTCGTTCCTGCCGTTTCACTGTGAAAACTTAATTTTCAATTCTCAACTTTCAACTTTCAATTTTCCAATCCTCTTGTTTGACTACTTTTTTTTTGTATGCTTGTATAGTATTTTTGCTGATTTTCATGTTGTTTTCAGCAAAAGAGAAATTTTTAACGGAGGAATCTGTCATGAAACTTTCAAAAAAAATCTTGGCGGCAGTGTCCATTGTCGCTCTTGCCGCATCTGCCGCATTCTTCGCTTCCTGCACTGACGACGAGGATGACGAGAAAATCACCACGCCGCACGCTACGCTCCCGGAAAGCGTGGGTGCGAACCCGTTCGCGGGAAAGACGTGGGAGATGAGCGATATTAGCGACGGTCAGGAAGTCGATTCAGAATGTTGGAAATTCTCCGATACTATGGCGACGTGGCGACATGAATATTACCGCGATGGAGAGCTTTTTGCAGACAATTATGTCTACAACTATTCGTACAATGCGGACGAAAATCTTCTTTATCTCTCATTTCAGTCAGCATTTGGGACAGATGATGGTGGAGAATGGTCGTATGCGAGCCTAGAGGATTTCAAGAAAACTTGTGAAGAGTACGGTTATTCTTCTGTAGCGACTGAGATGGAACTTGAATGGGCAGAACAAGAGTTTTCCACCCTTGAAATCAATAAATACACGATTGACGGTGACTCGTTGAAGCTTGAAGACTACTTCGACGGCTCGTTGCCGACTTTGTGTGAATTTGAAAAAGAGTTTACGGAAGACGAACTTCTTTATGAGGATTCTTCAATTAGCTATGGATATGTGAGATTGGATCGTGTAATTGTATACACCCCGTCCGACCATAGTTATATCTATTATCCGACTTTCAAAAACGGCTCGTTCAGCGGAAAAGTCTACGACGAGGATGCAAACACTCTCGGCATCATAAGCGGCACCTACACGACGAGCGGCTCCGGCACCGCTGAATCCGGCTGCACCGTGACGCTGAACTTCACGTCGATTCCGAGCGGAATCCCGGTAATCGTGACCGGCAAGGATTATGTGCTTGAGATGTCCGAGCGGTATGAATACACATACACGCTCGTGAGCGAGTAGGGGAAAATAGAGAAAAAACTCCAGCGGCCAAGCCTGTGCATTGGAATGTGGCCGCTTGAGGTTTAGAAAAAGCGCAGCAGTTGAATGTAGTTCGTATTTTCTGATTTCGAGAACCGCTCTCCATAAACACGAAAGCGATTGTTTTCATTCTGGTAAAAATCCAAGAGAGGTTTCTTGTTTGTGAAATATGCAGAAATTTGACCTTCATCGTCTAGAATGAGATGCGTGACGGAAATTTTGCGCCTGGCAAATTCAACAGCGTTGTTTTTGATGAAATTTTCAATTTCTGGATTTTTTTCGCATTTGAATTCGGAAAGCGCGGAAACGACCTCGCTCTCTCCGACCGAATCAATCAGGCTTGAAATCTTTACAACGCTGAAATTCATCTGTCTTTTCTTTTTTTCCAAAGAGCTTTGATTTCCGAGGGAAGTTCGATGAACGAGCCTTTTTCCTTTTCTTGCTTTTTCTGAGATTCGGTCGCCGAAATATCAAGGGCGTTCACAAAATTCTCGGCTTTCACCGAGTCTGTTATGTTGAAATTCGCAAAAATACTTGAAGTCGCCATGTTGATACCTCCCTACAGTTTTTGTGATATTCAAAAGGTCTTTTTGAGCATCATAAATAATATATGGGCGAAAGTCGAGTTTTCACAGCTCAATGGCTGAAACAAGCGGAAGCGGGGTTCCACAGCCGAATACACTCAGCCACCGCGAAGCGGTACTGCCGTATTCGGCTGTGGGTTCCCGCTGGGAGCTTGTTTCAGCAAATACGATACGCATAAACTCGACTTTTGCCCTAATAATGAAATAAAAAATCGGCAATCAAAAAAACTCCAGCCGTCTTCATTCTCAATTCTCAATTCTCAACTTTCATTTTCCTTTGTAATCCCGCTTCGTGGATGCTAGAATTGAAACACACTGTTTAACTTTTTGGAGGGTTTCATGAGAAAAAGTGGAAAAATCGTGGCGGCGGCTGTGTGCGCCTCTCTTGCGCTGCCGTTCGTTTCGGGCTGCAAAGGAAAAGCCGAGGAGGGCAAGGCCGAAAGCAAGCCCGTGGAAATAACAATGTGGTACGGCGGAACCGTGAGCGAGGCGGGGGAGCCTCCGAGCGATTGGGTCGCCTACGACATCATCAGGGAGAAACTCGGAATCGACTTGAAGCTGACGATGCTTCCGTCGAGCGAGACCGACCGCGACGCCAAACTCAACGCGACGGCGGCCGCGAAGACTCTTCCCGATGTCTTTACCGTGAACAGGGAACCGTGGCTCAAGATGATTGAGGGCGGAATGCTTTCGACAGTGGACGACATGTACGAGAAGATGCCGAACAGGACGAAGATAATGTACGACGAGACCGCCCGCAACTTCACGACCGTGAACGGACATTCGTACGGCTTGGCGAGTCCGGGCTCCATCGCGAGGAACGAAGGCCTCCTCATTAGGAAGGACTGGCTCGACAGGCTCGGACTCCAGGTCCCAAAGACCACCGAGGAATTTCTTGAGGTGATGAAGGCGTTCACTGAAAAGGACCCGGACGGAAACGGCCAGAACGACACATACGGATTCGGCGCCTTCCTCGAAATCTACCAGCACCAGGAAGGTTTCGGGCGCAGGCTTGAGCCTATCATGGGCGCGTTCGGAGTCGAGGGCACTTGGAGCATGAAGAAGGAGACTGCCGGCCTCAACGTCCTCCGCCCTGAGTACTACGACGCCGTCGAATTCGTCAAGAGGATGGTGGACGAGAAGGCGATAGACCCCAACTGGCTCGTCTACAAGAAGGACGACTTCCGCGCCGCATGGAAGCAGGGAAAATTCGGAATCATGCGCGAGCAGAACGCGGCTTTCGCTTCCGAGTCGAACTACAAGCCTTTCGACAAGAACTTCCCGGACGGAGAGTGGATTGTCATCGACCCGCCTGTCGGCCCTTCCGGAAAGTCCTCCACCGGATGCTTCATTCAGGGCTACAGAATCACGGCAATTTCAAAGAACGCGGAGTCCAAGAAGGACGCAATCGCGCGCCTCTTTGAATGGATGAGCAGCGACGAGGGCTACTACCTTCTCGGCTGGGGCGTCGAGGGCGTGAACTACACGAAGAACGCAGACGGAGTCCCTGTGACCGACAATCTCCCCGACCCGTCCAAGGCCTTCTCGAAGCCTGAGATGCAGCCTCTCACCCAGCTCCGCGCTTATGTCTTCTACAACAGCAACGTGGAGCTCTACTCCCGCTATCCGACCTACGAGACCGAATTCTCGCACAAGAAGATGTCCGCGCTCGATGTCCTGAACCAGATGGACAAGCTTCCGTACACGCCTGCCGTCGGCTCCGACTCCATGCCGGCTCCAGACGCAGACCTCAAACGCTTCTACGAGCAGGGCATAATCGAATTCGTCACAGGAAAGAGGGAACTCACACACGAGAATTGGGACGCGTTCATAGCCCAGTTCAAGCAGATCGGCGGAGAGAACTGGAACCAGGCGGGAATCGCATACGCCACGGAGAACAATCTGCTTTATTGAACAAAATGCTTTTATGCTCTATCATCTTGAACCATGAATTGTTTGGCACTACTTCTTCTATCTGACCTTGGTTTCTCAGTTTTAAGTCGCTGAAAGGCAGTGTATTCAATTCATAGTTCGTGGATTCTACAGACCTGTTGCTTTTGGCGGCAGGTCTTTTTTATTTTCAAATCAAAAAAATTATTTATAGAAGGAGAAAAAAAGTATGAACGCGTCAAAATACAAGCCGTTTCCAGGAGCGGAACTCAAAAGCAGGACATGGCCGGACAAGAGAATCGAAAAAGCGCCGATTTGGTGCTCTGTCGACCTTCGCGACGGAAACCAGGCTCTCATCGACCCGATGGGAATCGAGACAAAGCTCAAGTTCTTCGATTTGCTCGTGAAAATCGGCTTCAAGGAAATCGAAATCTGCTTCCCATCGGCTTCCGACACTGAATTCGACTTCTGCAGGCGGCTCATCGACGAAAAGCACATCCCTGACGATGTGACAATCCAGGTCCTCTGCCAGGCGCGCGAGCACCTCATCAAGAAGACGATGGAAGCGATAAAGGGCGCGCCGAACGTCATTTTCCACATCTACAATTCGACTTCTCCGGCTCAGAGAAAGTACGTCTTCAACAAATCAAAGGAAGAAATCATCAAAATCGCTGTCGACGGTGTGAAGTGCATTAAAGAGTGCATGAAGGACTTGAGCGAGGACGAGAGAAAGAGAATCCGCCTTGAGTATTCTCCTGAAAGCTTCTCCATGACCGAAATCGACTACGCGATTGAAATCTGCAACGCTGTCGGAAAGGAGTGGGGATTCTCGGCGGAGAACAAAATCATCTACAACCTGCCTTCGACCGTCGAGTGCTACACCCCGAACGTGTACGCCGACTCTATCGAATATTTCGCTTCCAAAGTGGAGAACCGAGAGAACGTCATCATCTCGACGCACTGCCACAACGACCGCGGAACCGGAGTCGCCGCCTGCGAGCTTGGTCTTCTTGCCGGCGCCGACCGCGTCGAGGGCTGTCTTTTCGGAAACGGAGAGCGCACCGGAAACCTCGACATCGTGACTGTCGCGCTCAACATGTTCAGCGAGGGCGTGGACCCTGAACTCGACTTCTCGAACCTGCCTGAAATCGCGGACGCATACCAGGAATTCACAAAGATGGACATTCCTCCGCGCACTCCTTATGCCGGCGGACTCGCATATACGGCACTTTCCGGCGGACACCAGGACGCTATCGCGAAAGGACTCGCCGCGCGCGCGAAAATGGACGAGGGCGCAATCTGGGACGTTCCGTACATCCTCATCGACCCGCACGACATCGGGCGCAAGTACGAGGGAATCATCAGAATCAATTCCCAGAGCGGAAAGGGCGGCTCTTCATTCATCCTTGAACACAACTACGGCTACGCAATTCCGAAGGCGATGCAGCCTGCAATCGGCGATTTGATAAAGACCGAGTCGGACAAGGCGCAGAGGGAGCTTCAGCCTGAGGAAATCCTCAAGTTCTTCGAGCGGCAGTGGATTACGAACCGCGCCCGCTTCTCAGTCGTCGATTTCGCTTCCACCCAGCTTGAGTCGTCCAAGGAGTCCGGCTCCGTCGAGCACGTCTCCTGCCGCGGCGTGGTGAGAATCGATGGCGAGCAGGTCTCCATCGGCGGCATCGGAAACGGTCCGTTGGACGCTTTCGTTTCGGCTCTCTCTTCGACGAAGGCTCCGAAGTTCAACATCACGGCTTTCCACGAGCACTCCCTCGGCCAGGGAAGCGACACGAGCGCGGTCGCCTACGTCCAGATAACGACCGAAAGCGGCGAGAAATTCTGGGGCGTCGGAAAGTCCTCGAACGTCGGACGCGCTGGTATCGAGGCTGTCGTGTCGGCGTTGAACCAGTAGTGTAACGTGTAAAATTTCATGTCAACCTGTTCGGGAATTTTTTCTGGGCAGGTTTTATTTTTTTTAGGGAATTTCGAAATCAGCAGAATGGAATATGAAAATTCTAAAATTGAAGCTTGATTATCAATTGTGATTTTCGGCCGTGTGAAAAAAAAGGGCTCGATGTTCGACGAACACCGAGCCCCCAAAGGAGAGGAGGATGCAGAAAACAGATGTGCCAAATGAAAGTGCGGTTGAGAAAAGCCGCACAAGCAGCACCTGCGAAAAACTGCAGTGATTGATAAGAAAACTCTTGCAATCACAAAATCAAACAGCAGAATTACTGTTCGGTTACAAAGATAATGAGAATTTTTTGAAAAATCAACGAAATTGCACTAGAATCACGTCCATGAAAAGAAAATTTTTTGCGGGTATGGTTCTTTTTTTATGTTCGATTGCTTTTTCGTTCGCCCAAGACGATACGAAGACGAACATCGAAGGACTTTACAGAAAGACGCTGGACAACGGGATGCAAATCTTCGTGATGGAGAACAACTCCGCGCCGCTTGCGTATGTGGAAATCGCCGTGAGGGCAGGTGCCGCGACGCAGACTCCGGAGAACGCAGGCCTCTTCCATTTGTACGAGCATCTCATGTTCAAGGGGAACGCCAAGTACAAGAGCCAGCAGGAATTCACCGAGGCCATGAACAAGCTTGGGGTGGGCGAGTGGAACGGAACCACGGGCGTGGACCGGGTGAACTATTTCTTCACGGTGCCGAGTTCCGTCGTCCGTGACGGAATGGAGTTCTGGTCGTACGCCATCCGCACCCCGAACATCGACGAGGGCGAGCTTGAGCGGGAGAAGGGGGTCGTCCTTTCTGAGATAAACGGAAAATTCACAAATCCGTCGGTGATTTCCTCGTTCTTCTTCATGCGGAAAATTTTCCCTGAGTCCCCTTGGCGGGTCGACAGCTCAGGCGACCCCAAGACCGTGCAGAACGCGACAGTCGAACAGATGAAGAAAATCCAAAGCGAATTCTACGTTCCCGACAACGCGGCTCTTTTTGTGGGCGGAGACGTCAGGCACGAGGAGATTTTCAAGTACGCCAAGGAGATTTTCGGGGATTGGAAGCGCTCTTCAAAAAAGGCTGAATTCAAGGCGCCGCCTTCAAAGAAAATCGCGGACAATCTGGTGAAGCTCGTTTTCGCCGACAAGTCCATGTCGGACAGCTTCGTTTCGGCAAGGTACGCGCTCCGAGGCCCGGACGGGGAGACCGACAGCGGCGACACCTACGCGGCCGATGTCTGGGCGACGCTCGTGGACGAGCCTGACGGAGTTTTCACCTCGACTTTCACTGAGAACAAAATCCTTTCGATTCCCGATTCCGACTATGTGGCTGCGGGCTACTACACTCAGCGCGCGAGCGGTCTCGTTTCCTTCTATTCTTACATGATGAACGACGGAAACCCCGTGGAAAAATCCGACGAATTCGTGCGCGTAATCAAAAACGATTTGCTTGAAAAAATGCTCGACCCGGCTTCCGGTTTCCTCAAGGGCATAAAGAACGCCGAGAGGAAGCTTGAGGATTCGAGGATATACCAGATGGAGACCGCGACAGGGATACTTTCCAACCTTTCGTCGTTTTTTGCGTCCTGCGGAGCCGATTATTTTTTCAATTACGACGAGAACATTTCCAAGGTTACCGAGAGCGATGTCCAGGGTTTCTTGAAGAAATATGTCGAAGGAAAAAACGGCGTGCTTCTTGTGACCGTAAGCCCCTCGGTTTTTGAAAAATACAAGTCTGATTTCTTGAACGGCGGCTTCGAGGAAGTCACTAGCGACAAGGCATTTTGGTGGAGATGATTATGAAATTCAAAAAAGTTTTCTTGTGTTCGGCGGTTTTGCTCGGAGCGTTCTTCGTTTCGTGCGGTTCGACTTCCGGCGTTTCTGGAGGCGGAAACTCAGCGTATTACGAGAACAACATCGGAGATTTTTCGGAAGCCGCGTTGGACAACGGAATCCCGGTCGTGTTCAAGCGAAATTCTGGAAGCCAGGTCTCGGTCGTCCGGCTCTTGATTGAGGGCGGAGTCCCCTTCGTCAAGTACGAGAAGGGCGGGCTTGAGGGAATCACCCTCGACTTGATGCTCCATGGAAGCCAGAAGTATTCGTACCAGAAAATCCAGAGAATCGAGTATGAGAAGTCGTGCTCAATCTCAAGTTCCTCGTCCAAGGACTATTCGCTTGTGACGATGGGTTGCATCAAGCGCGATTTCTACGACGTGCTCGATGTCTACGCTGATTCGATAATGAATCCTCTTTTTTTGGAGAAGGACTTCAACCAGGAGATGAAGCTCAGCCGGGACAATTTCATCTCGAAATACGCGGACCCTTCCGGCAGGCTCGGATACGCCGTCACGGCAGAGGTTTTCAAGAACCATCCGTATTCCGTCACTTCTTCCGTCAACGAGAAGTCTGTGAACAACATCGTCCTTTCCGATGTGAAAAAGCACCACCAGAGTCTTTTGAACGCTTCAAGGATGAAGTTCGTCATCGTGGGAAATTTCACCGATGATGAAGAGGCGGAGATTCTCTCGAAACTCAACGGCTACTTCGGCTCTATAGAGAATGGCGGTTATGCCCGGCCTGACATTCCTCCCGTGGTGTTCGACGATAGGACGGCTTATGTGGAGTGCGAGAGCGCGGGCGACATCGCCTACATCGAGGGCGTTTTCAAGTGCCCGGAGCGGAACGACAGCGACTACATTCCCTATGTCCTCGCTTCGATGTACGTGGACGACAGTCTCTTCAAAATCGTCCGAGAGAAGAACAGCGCGGTCTATTCGATAGGGACTGGAATCATCGGAGCCAGAAAAATCGTGGGCGCAATCTCCGTCTTCAAGGCGAGCAAGGGCGAAGGCTTGAAGGACATGATTTTCGAGGCCATAGACGATTTCCCGAAGTCAGAGAAAGAAGTGAAGTCAAGGCTGGACTCCTACAAGAACAAGTACATCACTTCGATTTTCGAGAATTCGCAGAACGCAGGCGGAATCTCTTCCACGATTGTCTCAAGCCTCGTCTACAGGGATTCCGCCACGGAGTATCTGAACAGGACGAGCCAGGTGCAGGCGGTTTCGGCTTCCCAGGTGCTCGCGGCGTATGAGAAATACTTTGCGCCGCTTACGAAAAAGGACCCCTCCGCCGTCAAGTGGATTGTCCTGACAGGGAAGGAGTCCCTCGAAAAATACCAGTTCTGATTTTTTTAGATGGCCGGATCGGCTGAAAGGACTACGTTGTTGTAGTTCGTCTCGTCCGGCCGTCTTCCTGCAATCTGCTCCATCAAAAGCTCGTGCAGCCGGGAAAAAACGTACTCGCGTATGATGCTTATGGAGCTTCCCTTCACTTCGAGCGGGAACATGCCAACCATGATGTAGCCGTTCCCGGCTTTCTTCACAATCTGGATGTCCAGCGATATCGGAATCTGCTTGGACTTCAGCGCGAGTTTCGCGTTCGGGATGAGCTTCATGCCTTGGAGAATCGGGTAGTGCTTGTCCTCGAACTGTATGGCAAGCCCCACAGTGCTTATGTCGACGAGCTGGAACCTTCTCATCTTGTCTCCGTCGAGCCAGAAAATCTCCGTGGACTTGTCCGTAATGCAGCTCGCGCGGACGTACTGCCTGACACCTTTCGCGTTGAGCTTGTCGAGCGTCTTCACGATGTGGCGTATCGTATCTTCCGAGTCCTGCTCGATTTGCTCGCATCCCGCATCGAGATTGAGGCCGGCCTTGAGCATCGACATCTTGTCGTTCGATATTTTTCCCGTCAGCAATCCAATATGAGTCGTGTTGAATTCGACGTCCTTGTTTATCGATTTTATGAAGTTGTTCCAACCTTGTATTGTGAGCCTTTCGTCGATTGTTATGAAGAGAATAGATTCAGGATTTTCTGAAAGTACGTTCTTTATAATTTTGATGTTGTTCAAGATGTAAATCTCATACTCCATTTCAATCAAGCGAGTCTTTATCGCAGAAATCAACTGGTTGTCCTGTGTGAAAAAAAGCACTTTCTTTCCGTAAATGAGTTTTTTCTCCGCCTCTGTCATGCTGTCTCCTAAAAATAAAAATGCTACCTAAATTATACATTGCAAAACGCAATCTTTCCACTTCTTGTTTCTTTCTCTTTTTTGCGTTTGTGCACTAGACTAGAATTGTTCCGAAACTGAATTTTCCGAACAATTCTACTGTATTTGGAGTTTTTCTTATGGATGATGAATTTGACTTCGATGGTCTTTTCGAAGGCGATTGCGGATATTTTGGGGGAAGAAAGAACCACGAGGAAATATACTTGATGCCGGTTGACGATGACGAGTGCCGCTCCATCGTGGGGAATGTGGAAAATCCCGTTCTGACCTGCTTCGACTTCATGCTTTCGGAGGGATTCAGGCGGAGCGGCTGCTATTTGTACAGGGCGACCTGCCCGGACTGCAGGAAGTGCGTTCCCATTCGGATTCGCGTGGAGGATTTCGAATTCAGCAAGAGCCAGAGGCATCTTTTGAGGAAGAATTCGGACATCGAGCTTTCAATCACAAGCGCGCGCTCGAAGATGATTTCGGACGAGAAGATAGAGCTTATGATGATGTACAACAAGCGGCACGAACCCGACTCGAATGACGGACTCGATGAAACTAAGGACATCCTCTGCTCTCTGAACGGACTTTTCGGCGGATTCGGGGAACTCCTCTCCGAGCCGCTCTATTGCGGAACGATAAACATGGACTACCGGCTGGACGGAAAACTCGTGGGCGTGGGTGTCGTGGATTTGGGGGCTGTCTCCCTCTCGTCGAACTACTTCTACTACGACACTTCCGATGAAATCATGAAGAGGTCGATAGGCACTTTCACGATTTTGAAGGAGATTGAATTCTGCAAGGAACACGGGATTCCGTACTATTACCTCGGCTACTATCTCTCCGAGTGCAGAAAGATGAGCTACAAGGGGCGCTTCCTTCCCCACGAGCTTCTAATCGACGGCGAGTGGAGAAAGCAGACTGAGCAGAACTTTTTCGTGTGAGCGGTTTTTCGGGCACGCTCCCTCCATCGCCGCAATCTCCTGTTTATGTCAATCAATGCTTTCATATTTCCTCATTACTGCGTCCGGCACTTCATTTGCACCGTCTTTGCTGATGTCGGAAGAACCTGTGAAACTCATCGCAATTATTTCGTCGAAGGCTTGCCGGGCGCATAATCTTTCTTCCGGCGACTTCGAATTTCCGAAGTTTTTCCTGCGGGGAAGTGTTTCCATGTAGCTGACGGCAAGTTCCAGCTCTTTCTCGCCGAACGCCGTTATGTAATTAATCGCTTTTTCTTTCAACGCAACATTCGTCATGATTTTTCCTCCATGTCTTCATTATACCATACCGTCACGCTCCTTCCACCGCCGCAATCTCCTCCGCGGAAAGGCCGTAGAGCTTGTACACGGCTTAAAGCAGTTGGTACATAAAAATGCAGCCGTCGTCATATTTTGGCTTTACATGCTGGTGGACGAATTGCTCGTCTTCTGATTCAAGACGGTTGAAACCCATCGTTTTGTAATGCTCGATGAGCTTGTCCTGGGGGAGCGCATAGATATAGATAGCCTGTATTCCAACGAGCGTCCGAAGGTATTTTACAAGTGGAAGGACAAATTCTGCGAAGACTGTGGAGCCGAGATTTTTTGCGTCAGGATGGTTCTTCCTATAGTTGGAGTTCACCGCAAAATTGGACAGTTCCACCGCCGAAATCGAATAAAAATAGTCATTTCCCGCATCGATGGTGAAAAGTCCCGTTTTCAATGAGAAATAGGCGGCAAGTTCATGCGAAAATTTATCCTTTACAAGGTACGTTCGCGCCGAGCCGTCTTTTTCGTCCGATTCCGCAAGTTCTTTCAAGTAGCGTTCAAGCCCGAGTCCAGAGAGATTCGCCACACAGAAATCCTGTATCAAATTCGGATTGTCAGATGAATCGAAAAGGTGTTCGTAATAGAGCAGATCCGTTTCAAGTGGCAGAAAAATCATTGTCTCTGCTCCTTGTTTTCCTCTTTCATCATCTCCAGCGCAGTTTTCTCATAGTCGGCGGCGATTTTCTGCAATTTAGAGAAGTCCGCTTTTGGGGAATTGAGAATCTTCAAAAGCACATCTTTTCCCTTGCTTTCGGGAATGTCATTTATTGTCTGAAAGCGACTGATTGAAGCCATAAAGCACCTCCGTTCCCTTATATCATAACATATTTTGGCTGAATCCATCGGTATCTGACCGTCATTTTCCCTCCACCGCCGCAATCTCCTGTTTGTGTCAAGAAATATGCGGTTGGACAATTTCTCTCTCCTCTCGTATTTTTCTTTGGTAGTCTACAGGGTCTAATCCATCCCAACAATGGCTGCTTCCTCGGAATGAATCCAAAAACGCGCGCATTTCCTCTTTTGTCTTTTGTGTTTTGTGGGGTTTTTGCGCCTCGATTGTGCGGATTGATATGCTTAGCGACTCAAAAAGTTCTTTCTGCTCTTCATACGGCAATGAAACCGCCTCTTTTGTTAGTTCTTTCAACGCAACATTCGTCATGATTTTTCCTCCATGTCTTCATTATACCATACCGTCACGCTTCCTCCACCGCCGCAATCTCCTCCGCGGAAAGGCCGTAGAGCAGAACGCCTGGAAAGCCACCCTGTCCAAGTCCTGCGTGTTCGTCCCTTTCAGCTCGATGACCGCCTTCACGTTCCCGTCGAGCACGATGGCTCCGCCGTTTTTTGCCGCTGCCTCTACTGTTCGTACAGTTTCAGTTCCGGGTAGTAGCCTTGGATGAATTTGAAGTGGCTGTCCTTCGTCCAAAGCGGAATGTCGTATTTCATGGCGGTGAAGGCGATGAAGGCGTCCGCGAGTGGAACCTGGATGCCGTTCGAGCGGAGCGTGTTGAGGAGAAAACCCGTGCCCTCCCAGTCGTAGTCGTCGGTGGGGAGATTCTCGAATGTTTTGAATGCCGTCAAAAAGTCGTCTATTTCCTCGTTCGTGCGCGCTCCGTGGAGAATTTCCGCTCGTACAGGCCCGCAGAGGGCGATGGAAAGTGAATCGACTTTCACCGCCAAGTCGGAATTCCGTGAGCGAAAATAGTCTACCATTATGTTCGTGTCGGCCAAAATCATCCAAGCCTCCTGAGAGCGCTTACCGCTTCTTCGTCTATGCTGAGCGGGCCGATTTCGTCCATGACTTTTTTTCTGTCGCTGCTCGCAGGAATCGGTGGGGGAACGTTCTGCCTGATTCTTCGTATGAATGCCTTGCGCCTTTCCTCTTCCTCCTTCGTCTGTTCTATCTTGACCGTGCGTGCTGATAGTGCGACGAATTTGTCGTATTCCTCCACGCTCATCATCACGCACTCCGGGATGTTGTTCTTGACGATTATGCGGATTCCGTCCTCCTTCACTTCGTCGATGATTTTTCCGGTCTCACCCTTGTTCAACCGGCTTATTGGGACGAATGCGTGCATGAGCTTCGCCGCCGTCACGCTGTCGTAGTTCTGCTTCGCCATTGGAATCTCCTTTTTTGTCGTGATATTCATCAGGATATTTGTCGATTTATTACACTGTAAATTGAACAGTCTGATATGTCAACGAATTTGCTTGCGCAAAAAAATGCCCGGAAGAAATTCGCTTCCTCCGGGCTTTTCGCTTTTTTTGGTTGTCTTTTAGCGGTTTTTTATCTTGAGTCCGTCCTTGAACGCGTTGCCGACGACTTCGCCGATTACGCGGTAGACGTGGAACGATGCGTCGAACATTATCGGCTGCAGCTTTCCAAGGTCGATTTTCCCGTCGGTGAGCACCGATTCGTCGACCTGCTGAGCCACGATTTTCCCGACGAGCATCTCCCGCTTCTCGTCCCATTCCTTCACTTCGCATTCGAGCGTTACTGGATACTCCTCGATGATTGGCGCGTTGACGTGCGCGCTTTTGTGGACGTGCACGCCGGCCTTCTCTATTTTGTTCACGTTCGCTCCGCTTTCAACGCCGAAGTAGTCCGAGATTTCCACTGTGCTTTTCGTTGCGAACGCCACCGTGAACGCTCCCGTCTTCTTGAGGTTCTCCGTCGTCTTGTGCTTTGCGAGGTAGAGCGTTATCTCGCCGTAGTCCGACTGGATTCCCCACGCCGCGTTCATCGCGTTCGGCACCCCGTTCTCGTCGTAAGTCCCGATGATGAAGACTCCCTCCGGCACGATGACCGCTTTCTTTGAATCGAATTCCATTTTGTACCTCCTTCTTGATACCTGTTACTCCCAGCCGAATGTGGCCGGCGGCTTGTTCGTCGCGTCGAAGTAGAGCGCGTCCACGAACGGAAGCGCGGCGATTTTTTCGACTATCGACTTGAATGTTTCTGCGCTGAACCATGCGAAGCGGGCCGTCATCACGTCTTCCGAGCAGACCGGGCGGAGCACGAAACTCGCCCTGTTTTTTTCCGAAGCGTACGGCAAATCGATTGTGAGGTGCTGGAAAATCTCGTTGTACAAGCCTGTCTTGTGGAGTTCCGTGAGCACGATGTCGTCCACTTCCCGAAGCTGGTCGAGCCTGTCGCGCGTGCAGTAGCCTTCCTGAATCTTCATGTCGCCGTCCTTCACGGCCGGGTTCTGGTAGAGCTTGATGACCGTCCTGTTGAGGAACGAAGCCTTGTTCGTGATTGCCGAGCTGGCCGCTTCTACTTTTTCGCGCTTCCCAGGAATGTGGAAGAATCCGTTCCCCTCTTCCTTGAACGTGAGCACGGCCGGGAACCTGTACGTCCTGAAGTCGCCCTGAACGCCCACCGAGCGCACTGGAAGGACGCTTCTCTTCATCGACGCGCTGCATTTCTCGCAGAAAGCGTTGATTTCAACCTTGTCGAGCTCTTCCTGCGCCTTTTTGTATTCCTCTTCGTCCTTCCCGCTGAATTTTCCGTCAGAGCAGAGCACGTTTATCGAAAGGCCGGGTCCCGGGAACGGGTGGCGCATCACGAGGTCGTCCTCAAGTCCGAGCTTCTTTCCGATTGAGCGAACCTCGTCCTTGTACAAGTCCTTGAGCGGCTCGATAATCATTCCCGCCGCGATGAGCTTCTGGATTCCGTCAACGCGGTTGTGGTGGGTCTTTATCGTCTTTGAGTTCTTCGTCCCGCCCGACTCGATGATGTCCGGGTAGAGCGTTCCCTGCGCGAGCATCCACTTTGTCTCGTCGAGCTTCTGCGCCTTCACCACCGCGTCCCGCACCGTGATGAAGTTCTCGCCCACAGCCATGCGCTTCTTTTGCGGGTCGGTGAGTCCGGCAATCGCGTTCAGGAAGCTTTCGGAGGCGTCCTCCACGATGAAGTTGTTGAATCCGTGCGACTTGTACGCGCTTTCGACGTTCTTCGACTCGTTCTTCCTCATGAAGCCGTTGTCGATGTGGAGGCCGAGCACCCTCTCCTGTCCGAGTGCCTTGTTCAAAAGCGCGAACGCCACTGTCGAATCGACGCCGCCGGAGAGGAAGAGGAGGACGTTCTTGTCTCTCGCGTCCTTCTTGATGTTCTCGATGATTACCTGAAGGACAGTGTCTTCGTCCCAGTTCTTTTCCATTTTGCAGATTTTCGCGAAGTTCTCGAAAATCCTGTTGCCTTCCGGGGTGTCCTTCACCTCGCAGTGGCACTGGAGCGAGAAGCGTTTCTTTGAGAGATTCTGCACCGCCGCGAACGGGCAGTCCTTCGTCGTTCCGATGACCTCGAACCCGTCTCCGAGAGAAAGCACGCCGTCCTGATGGCTCATCCAGACCTGCGTTGTGTCGCTGATTCCTTCGAGGAGCGGCGATTTCTTTCCGGCTTCGTTCTTTTCGAGGTGCGCGATTCCGAATTCTCCGACGGCCGCCTTTCCGACGTTCCCGCCGTAGCTTTTCGCCATGAGCTGGTGTCCGTAGCAAAGGCCGAGAATCGGAAGGTCGAGCTTGAGAATCTCCGAGTTGAATTCTGGCACGTTGTCCTCGTACACGGAACTTGGGCCTCCCGACATTATCACGCCCTTCGCGTTTTCGAATGTTTCGAGTGGGGCGGATGGCAGGGCTATTTCCGAATAGTAGCCGAGCGCGCGGAATCTTTTCGCAATCAGGTGGGCGTACTGCGAACCGAAGTCAAGAACGACGATTTTTTCTCGTGACATATTTTTCTCCAAAAAGGACGCTTTTTTCAGCAAGTCCAGTATCGTTTGTTGTTGGGTCTGTTTGTATAAAGAAATTATATCTGATTCCGATTCGTCTGAAAATGTGGGAACCGCTTTGAATGTCGTTGAGGAATTGGCATTTCGCTTTAGCGTTCTCGGATTTTCGGGTGTATAATGTCTGCATGTCGCTCTTCCGAAAAACGCTCTGCGCTCTTCTTGCTTCCGTGTCCTTTTCCATTCTCTCCTGCGCTTCCTCGAATGTGGTGGAGGAAGCCGAAAAATTCTCGTTCAGGGATGCCTGCGGCGGAGAGCACGAGTTCTTCCTCGACGAGAGCGCGTCGTACCACGCCTACGACTGCTCTAAATTCAGCCGCGAAGGAGAGGAAAAGCTGCTGTACAACGACGAGGATTTCATCGTCCGTCACGGAATCGACATCTCCAGGCACGAGGGAAAGATAAACTGGAAGAAGGTGAAGAATTCCGGCTACGATTTCGTGATTCTCCGGGTGGGGTACAGGGGCTACCAGACAGGAAAACTCAAGGTCGACGAGAATTTCCACGCGAACGTCAAGGGCGCAATCAAGGCCGGGTTCGACGTGGGGGTGTATGTCTATTCACAGGCGATAACCGAGGAGGAGGCGCTTGAGGAGGCGGACTTGGTGCTGAACGAAATCAGGGGCTACAAGATAACGCTGCCCGTCGTCTACGACCCTGAGAGCGTCGGGTGGGACTCTGCCCGCACGGACGGGGTTCCTCCGAGCGTGTTCAACAAGACGACGGTGATTTTTTGCGAGAAGATGAAGGAAGCCGGGTACGAGCCGATGATTTACGCGAACCACTATTGGGAGGCGTTCGTTTTGGACATGGGGCTTTTGAGGGACTACAAGTTCTGGTACGCCGACTATGAGAATTCTCCGCAGCTGCCTTACGATTTTGAATTCTGGCAGTACACGGCGACCATGAGCGTGAGCGGAATAAAAAAGAAATGCGACGCCGACATTTGGATTCGCCGCCGTGAGAATTCCGCGGATTCAGGTTTGTGAAAATCCAATTTGCCTAGTCATTTTGGGGCTGGAAGCCTGTAGTCATCCGGCTTTTTCTTCTGCTTGATGAACAGCTTTGAGAGTGCCATCACCGTTGGCCCGAAGTCCTTCACCAGTTGCTTTGCCTTTTCGTTGTCGCCATTCAGTTTCGCCTTGTGGATTGCGTATGCCGCGGCCGATGCCGCTTCCCCGAACGCCGCCGTGACCACCGCTCCGACCGTCCCCGAAATGACTCCGCCCACAACCGTGCCCACTCCTGGAAGCAGTTTGAAGAGAGATGCGGCCAACGCCTTTCCGCCAGACGAGAGCAGCGGCCCCAGCACGGAAGAGAGTCCGATTGATTCGAGTGTTTTGAAAATTGAATCGAGGTCGTACAGGTAGAGCACTCTCGCGAGCAGCGCCATCTCGTTCGCGACCAGCAGTGGCGCGTCCGAGAATGGAATCGGCGTGAATCCGATGGCTCCCGCTCCGATTGTGTGCTGGACGATAATCGCGTGGGACTTCTTCCACTTCTCATCGATGTTTATTTTCTGGATTTTGATGAATGCGTCCCTGAATTTTTCCGGCAGCCTTTCTATAGACCAGTCCGTCAAGCCCTTCAATTGGTCGCCTTTTTTGCCGCTGCCGCAGGATGCGAACGTGGAATCTTTTGCCCATGCGGGAAGAGACGATTTTATTTCTCTGATTTTTTCGTCTGTTGAAGAATCCGCGTCTGTGAGGACTATCGCTGTCGGAATCCCGCTTTCGTGGAATGATTCGATTTTTTCCATGTCTTCCTGGGCGATTTTTCCGCTTCTGCAGGAAACGCAGTACCAGACGAGATAGACTGGCTTTGATTCGTCCGCGTTCGAGAAGTCCCTGCCGAAAACCGCCTTGCCGATTCTTTTCCTCGTCTCTTCTCCGTCGCCCGAAACAAGCACGTTCGGCTTTTCCTCCGCCTTGAAGAGCTTTGCGTATTCTTCTTCAAGCTTTTTCCTCAAATCCTGTTCCGCCATCGTTTTCTCCAAAAAAAAACTCCGCACCATGCGCTTCACAACGATGCGGAGTCTTCTCGCTATTTTTTCATGCGGTTGCTGTAGCTCGCCTTTATGAATTCCCTGAAAAGAGGGCCTGCCTTGTTCGGGCGGCTCTTGAATTCCGGGTGGAACTGGCCGCCGACCATCCACGGGTTCGTCGGCACTTCAACGACCTCCACCAAGTCGCGCTCCGGGTTCACTCCCGCTATCACAAGCCCGGCCTTCTCCAAGTCGGCTCTGAATGCGTTGTTGAACTCGTAGCGGTGGCGGTGGCGTTCCCAGACGGTCTTCGTTCCGTACGCCTCAAACGTCTTCGTCCCGTCCTTGACTGCGCACTCGAACTTTCCGAGGCGGAGCGTTCCGCCGAGAATCTTTCCGTTCTGGTCCGGCATCAAGTCGATGACAGGGTGCTTCGTGTCCTTGTCCATCTCCGTCGAGTGCGCGTCCTTCCAGCCGAGCACGTCGCGCGCGTATTCGATTACGATTATCTGCATTCCGAGGCAGATTCCGAAATACGGAACGTTGTTCTCGCGGCAGTACTTCGCCGTGAGAATCATTCCCTCGATTCCGCGAGTACCGAATCCTCCCGGCACGATGATTCCGTCCGCGTCCTTGAGCCTTTCCTTCGTCTTCTCGTCGTCGGTAAGCTCCTCCGAGTCCACCCAGTCGATTTCAACGGCGAGTTCGTTCGCGATTCCTCCGTGGATGAGGGATTCCACCACCGAAAGGTACGCGTCGTGGAGGGCGACGTATTTTCCGACGAGCGCGATTTTCACCTTGTCCTTTGGATTGTGGAAGACATCGACGACTTTCGCCCAGTCCGAAAGCTCCGTGGGCGGTGTCTGGAGTCCGAGGACCTTGCAGACCGCGTCTCCGATGTGCTCTTCCTCAAGCTGGAGCGGAACGGCGTAGATTGAGCGCGCGGTTGTGTTCTGGATTACGCAGTCCGTGTCCACGTTGCAGAAGAGAGCGAGTTTTTCCCTCGTCGCCTGCGAAATCGGCACGTCGCACCTGAGCATGAGGATGTTCGGCTGTATTCCGAGCTTCTGCAAATCCTTCACCGAATGCTGGGTCGGCTTCGTCTTGATGTCCTTCGCCTTGTTGAGGTAGGGGACGAGCGTGAGGTGGATGTAGCAGCAGTTCTCCTCGCCGACTTCGTACTTTATCTGCCTGATTGCCTCGATGAACGGAAGCGACTCGATGTCTCCGATGGAGCCTCCGATTTCAGTGATGATTACGTCGGCGTTCGTCTCTTTTGTCGAGAGGAGCATCCTTCGGAGAATCTCTTCCGTGATGTTCGGAATCACCTGCACCGTTCCTCCGTTGTACTTTCCCTCGCGCTCGTTCTGCAACACAGTCATGTAGACTCTGCCCGCCGTCGTGTTGGAGCTTTGTGAAAGGGATGTGTCCGTGAACCTCTCGTAGTGTCCGAGGTCGAGGTCAGTCTCCGCTCCGTCGTCCGTCACGAAAACCTCTCCGTGCTGGATTGGGTTCATCGTGCCCGGGTCGATGTTCAGGTACGGGTCGAATTTCTGGTTGACGACCTTCAATCCGCGGCTTTTGAGAATGAGACCGATTGATGCCGCCGCGATTCCCTTTCCGAGTCCAGAAACAACTCCACCGGTGATGAAGATGTATTTTGTTTGTTTTGCCATTTGAAAAACTCCGATAAAAAGAAAAAAGACAGAACCAACCGATAGTCCTGTCCCTTTGTCATGATTTCAATTTCGTTTTCCATTATAGAGTTAATCCGCTTGTTCGTCCATAAACGAAAAGTTCGAACTGATTTTTGATATCAGCTTCCGCATCGCCCTCTGGTTCTTCCTCGCCATCGAGACGAATTCGTCAGCGTCGATTTTTATGATTCTTGAGTCTTCCGTCACCGTCACTGTCGAATTCCTGGGCTTCTTGATGACGCATCCGACTTCTCCGAAAAAGTCTCCCCGTCCCATCTGCGTTACGGTTCCGTTCCTCTCTTCCTCGATTTTTCCTTCGACAATGTAGTATGCGCCTTCCGTTTCGTCGCCCGGCCTGTAAAGCACTGTCCCTCCCTTCAGCGTCATGACGTTGGAGTCCTCCGCGAGAAGGTAGTCCGGGCGTATGAAAAGCACCATCTTCGTCTGCCCCAGAAATCCGACGCCCTCGCTCTTCGGCAGAAGGTAAAGCTCGGCGAGTAGGTGCTCGTTGAAGAACTGGTAGACGTATATCGTCTGCGCGAAAAAAAGGAAGAACGTGAAGAAGAACTGGATGTCCATAAGCGTTATGACGATTTGGCTCAGGACTCCGTAGACCATGTTGTAGTTGGACACGTTCAGGAACGCGTGGAGCGTCACTCGGAACACATAGAACGTTCCCGTGCAGAGGAGGGCGGAGACGGTGCAGATTGCCGTGTCCGGTGTCGTTCCCGGAACAAGCCTGTAGAGCGTAAGGAGCGCGATGAAAATCAGCAGGTTCGGGAAGTATTTGATGAAATTCGAGACGATTACATCGTTGAACACGAACGAAACCTGCGGAATCTCCTCGAAGAAATTCCTGATGAACGAGATGTCCGAAACCGTCCTTATTGACATGTACACGAAAATCATCATCGCGACAATGATGATGAGCAACGCTTCCACGGCTATTGTCAAAAGCTGGTTCATCGCCGCCTTGCGCTTCGTGTGCGTGTGGAAGATGTTCTGCAGCGAGTCGAACGTCGTGGCGAAGAACCTCCTCGCCATCCAGAATATGAAGAGGCCGAGGATTATTTCGAATATGTGAAGTTCCCTTGTCGATTGGATTTCCTTCAGCACCGCTTCCGCGGAGATGAATTCCGACATCGCAGGAAACCAGCCCGTCACCGCGTTGATGAAGTCCGGGGACGCGTGGAGGAAGCGCACAAGTATTATCGCTATCATCATGAAGACCGGTATGAACGACACGAGGAAGTTGAACGAGCAGGCGCATGCGTATGAGAGCAGTCTGTTCCTGAAAAAAAAGTTTATGTTCAAAAACAGAGTCTGGGAAATCGTTATCAGTGTCAGTTTTCTTTGCTTTTTAGCTTTTGCCATGCTGAATATTCTAGCACGATGGACATTTTCTTTCATAATTTGTAGGCTGAGTTTTTGTCGAATTAAGGAGGCGAAGAATGACGGACAAGGAATTGATTGGAATGGCGATGGAAGCCAGGAACGGCTCGTACAGCCCGTATTCGAAATACAGGGTCGGTGCCGCCGTAGTCGCGCAGAACGAAAGGGGCGAGGAGAAGGTCTTCACAGGCGCCAACATCGAGAACGCGTCGTATCCGTGCGGTGTGTGCGCCGAGCGCGTCGCCGTTCCAAAAGCGGTGTTCGAGGGGTTCAGGCACATAAAGACGCTGGCGGTGGTCGGCTCTTCCGATGTCATCTGCACGCCGTGCGGAATGTGCAGGCAGTTCCTCAACGAATTCAACCCCGATTTGCGTGTCCTCTGCGCTGGAGCCAAGGGCGACTACAAGGAAGTGAAGTTGAGGGAGCTTCTGGCCTTCGGGTTCGGGCCTGAGAACATGTAGAAAATTTTTTTTCAGCACTGCGCATTTTTGGACTGGAGATTCAGAACTGCGCTTTTTTATTGTCGTTTATTATTATTTTCAGAAGTTTTTAAAAAAAATGCCGATTTCTCCAAAATGTCAAAATGGGGCGTACAAAATTTGTGATTTTGTCATTTTCGAGTGCCTCTTATCGGTTTATTAAATTGACACCTTCAGTTTAAAATGGAAGTATTGTTATTCCGAAAAACAAAAATTAATAATAGGAGTGAATCTATGCTAAAAAGTAGAAAAAACGCAAGAATTCTTGCTGCTTCTCTTTGTGTAGCTCTTTTAGGAAGTTTTGCTTTCGCAAAGAAATCGAAAGAGCCTGTCAAGGAGGAGGCCGGTTACTATTACGGTTACGGAAAAGGCTCTTCGATTGACGAGGCCTCTGTCGCCGCAAAGAAGAACCTCCTCGAAAAGGCGTTGACGGAGAAGGCCAGGAGCCTGAACCCCCGTGCGTCGCGTGTCAGCGTGAGCGCGTCTGTCGCTTCTTCCCGCCTTTCGTCTTTGAAACCGTTCGAGAAGGACGAAAAAGAAAATTCAGTCATCTATAGAATAAAGAGCGAGGATTGGGACAAGGACGAGCTTGCCTATTCATCTTCTCTCAGGGCATCAATCGCCGACCGTTTCGATTCCCTTTCTAAGAAGGGCTTGGCAGACAAGCTCAACGACTCGGTGGACATACTGAGCGTGCTCGCCGAGAACGGAGAGACCGATGTTTTGACAGTCTCCGCAGGTGGAAACGCCAACGACCTTTTCTCAGCAAAAATCGAGGACATCTGCAAAGGAGCTGTGAAAGAGCTTGAGTTCAAGATTTCTGTCGAGGACGGAATCGTGGGACCCGACACGAAATACGTCGTGTCCGTCTCCGACGCTTCTGGAAGCCCTGTCGCCGGCTTGAACGTCAAAGCGTACTGGGAAGTCCCGAACCTTTTGGGAAGGGAAGACTTCGAAGAGCGCGACTCCACTTCTGTTGTCAAGACTGACAAGTCTGGAAAGGCTTCTGTGGCTTTCCCCGCCGACGAGGCATTCCACAACAAGGCCGTGACGCTTTCCGTCTCGACCGCTTTCTCTGCCTCTCCAGAAGCGACTTCCGCGATGAAGAAACTCGACAACGCTTCCGGTGTGGACGGTAACTTCGTCCATTTCGACGACGTTAAGTCCGCCTTCAAGGTCGCTTCCGTTCCTGCCGGAGAGTTCAACGCGGGCGGAATCCCGAAGGACAAGCCCGGAAAGAGCGAGGCTTCGCACAAGGCAACGACCGGCGCGTATGAAATCGAGCTGGCTCCTGTTACGAACGCCCAGTACGCCGCTTTCCTCCACGCGACAAGGGCCGAGACCAAGCCGGAGTTCTTCGACAACTCGAATTTCAACATGGAGAACCAGCCGGTGGTCGGTGTCTCTGTCGCCGATGCCGAGGCCTATGCCGAGTGGCTTTCCGCCCAGACTGGAGCGAAATACCGCCTTCCGACCGAGGAAGAGTGGGAGAAGGCTGCCCGCGCCGGAAAAGAAGTTACATATTCTTGGGGAGACGACGACCCTGTGAAGGCCAAAAAAGGAAACTGCAAGAAGAACGGAAAATTCAAGTTCACATCTCCAGTGGGTTCTTTCGAGAACGCGAACGAATGGGGGCTTGTGGACATGTCCGGAAACGTTTGGGAATGGACATCTTCGACACGCGATTCTGAGCAGAACATCGTCAAGGGTGGTTCTTGGATGGACGGCGCGAAGGAACTGCGCATTTCAAATTTCAAAAAAGTTGATGGAAGCAAGGGTACGAACGAAATCGGTTTCCGTCTTGTAAAGGAGATTTCTGAATGATGAAAAAAACTGGAATTATTTTGTCGGCTGCGTTGGCGGCCGGACTTGCGTTCTCTGCTTTGTTTGTTTCCTGCGGCTCTTCTTCTGCCGACGGAGTTGACCCCGCAATCACGAAAGGTATCCAGCAGTGGAACAAAATCACGCCAAAAGACGCTGTCGACCCGTGGAACGGAATCTCCGACGCGGCCGTGAAGGCGAAGTACTTGAACTATGTCGAGCTGTACAAGGCCGGACACGAGGCTCTCGAAAGCACCGACAGCATGAAGGCTTCGCAGGAGACAAAACTCCTCAACGCCTGCAACACAGCATTGGACAAATTCACCGCAATCGACGATTCGCAGCTCAAGCTTCCGCCGAACGACTGCGAGAAGGGTGCGAACCTTTCAGCGGACCGCATCAACAAGCTTCTTGAGTCGAACAAGATTACCGCCGCCAAGACGATGCACCAGAAGTCTGTGAGCGTCTACGGCACGAACGATGCTTTGACGGCCGCCGGAAAGGAAATCGATGTCGTCAGCGGCATCTACTCGAAATCCCAGACACTCTCAGGCGAGGGCGCGAAAGCCGCCGCTGTGGAAGGATTCGAGGCAAAGGTCGCGGCTTACGACGACGCAATCGCCAAGTACAAGACGGCCGAGTCCGAGGTCGATTCTTTGGCTTCAAAGTCGGGAGTCGCTGGCAAGTCCGCCGTCTCCAAGAACATCAACAAATTGAAGAGCGACAGGCAGAACCTTGAAAGCGAGAGGGCCAGCGTCATCCGCGAGAAGGCTTACGAGTACAAGGACAAAATCGGCGAGGAATTCGCCCGCGAGTTGACTACGGGAACTGGAAAGAAGGGAGCCATCACTTCATACGACATCAGGAACCACTACAACTCGATCCAGTCGAACATCGACAAAATCTACGGAGAGCTCACCGCTTTCGCCGCCCAGTATCCGAAGGATGTCGGACAGGACGTTTTGAGCGACATCGACGCCCAGAGAAAGGACTTGAAGAACAAAATAGCCCAGATCAACAGGGAAATCGCCAACGAAGAGGAAATCAAGAGCCGCGGCAACACCGTCATGCCTTTGATGATTGGTCTCTTCAACCCGGATCCGAAGTCCACGGCCGAGAGCAAGAAGTCGCGCCCTGCGAAATTCAGCTCTGCAAAGCAGAAGGACACGGACTACTGGTGGGGAATGGTCTCAATCCCTTCTGGACAGATGAACGACCTCGTTATCACTCTCAAGGACAACAGGACTGTCCATGTCTACAACCAGAACACCCACAGCGGAAAGGACATCAAGAAGAAGAATCTTCAGGACTTGGTGAGCAAGGCGAACAAAATCGGAAATTCTTGGCCTGTGATGAATGTTGGAAAGGCTCTCAATGGCGGATCCAACTACTATTTCTCTATCGAAGAGGGTAAAACAAATACATATGCGGGTGAAGTTGTAATCTACAGCTCATTTGTAACAAGGAGTCGCTAATCATGGCATTGAACAAAAAGGTTTTGGCGATTGGCATTGGAGCCGTCGCCGTGGCTGGTGCTGTTGTTGGTGTTGTCATAGCGAAGGCTCAGCCGAAGGGTATGACAATCGCCGTTTCTGAACTTCCTGATTCTTTGAATCCGGTCTTGGAGCAGAACACATCTGGCTTGAACGCCAACGAACTTATTTTCGACGGTCTCGTGAACTTCGAGGTCGATCCTTCGACTGGAAAACGCTATACGGAATTCGCTTTGGCGGAGGACATCGTTCAGGACGAGAAGACCCGCAAGAACTACACTGTCACTCTCCGCGATGTCGCATGGAACGACGGCGAGGACGGAAATCCGGGCACTCCTGTGACTTCTGCCGATGTCGTCTATTCTTTCAAGGCGTACACTTTCGAGGGAAACAGGTCTCCGAAGCGCGACTACATCCTCAGCTTCATAAAGGATGTCACTGCTGTGGACGACAAGACTGTCAATATCGAATTCAACGATCCGATTCCTTCTTACAAGGCGATTCCTGTACTCGACTTCAAGATTGTTCCTTCAAAGTACAACGGCATCGACATGAACGTTGACATGCGTTCCGGCGAGAACGAGAGAAAATTCTCCCAGAACCCTGTCGGAACAGGTCCTTTCAAGCTCACAAGCTGGGACATCGGAAAGTGGCTCACATTCCAGAGCAACGGACTTTATTTCAAGAAGACTCCGCAGGCAGATTCTCTCGTCATCAAGAGGACAATCGACCCTGTAGTCCGCAAGAACGAACTCAGCAAGGGAAGAATCAACGTTATTCTTGAGACGAACCCGATGGACCGCCCGACAATCGAGAAAATCGACAACGTGGACATCAACTCGTTCCTGCCTTACGCTTTCTACCAGATTGAAATCAACACGAGCCTCTTCAAGAGCGCGGACGCAAGAAAGGCCATGGCGCAGGCTCTCGACAAGAAAAACCTCATCCCTTCTATTACGGATCAGGAAAGCGGTGTCGTAATCAACAACGGCTTGTATCCGACGAACATTTTCCAGGAAGCCATGCCTGAGTATGTGAACGAACCTCTCCCGAACCTTCTTCCTTACGATCTCGAAAAGGCGAAGTCGCTCGCTTCATCAAGCGGACTCGCTGGCCAGAACGTAAACCTCATCTATCCTGATTCGATGGGAGATTTCGGAAAGGCTTTGGCCGAGGGTGTCGCCAGCCAGCTCAAGGAAATCGGCTTGAATGTCGAGGCCAAGCGTATCGGTAACCAGGTCTTCAACCGCATGGTGTACAAGGAGAAGTCCTACGAGTTGGCTCTCGTCTACCATGACGGATTCGACAACTTCTACTCAAGCATCGACACTTTGTACCGTACAGGAAGCGAGGCCAACGTGACGGGAATCGCCGACAGGGAACTCGATTCTCTGTTCGACGAGTTGGCTACGCAGAACAAGACCGAGGATGTCGCGAAGCAGATTCTCAAAATCAACGAGAAGGTCTCTGACCTCTGCCCGGCCTTGTATCTCTGCACTTTGCAGAAGGATGTCTATTCTCGCGGTTTGTCGAATGTCTTGATTGCAAGCGACAATCCGTTCCTCTCGGTCGAGGATTGGGAATTCAAAAACTGATTGAGCTGATTGCACAAGTCAAAAATGTAAAACTGTCCGGGAGCGGCTTTTCCTCATGGATTCGCGTTCCCGGGCATGTATTCCAAAAGGGGAGTATGAATGCGTTTTCTGCGCTTTTTAGTCAGGGAACTCGTCTTCCACGGCATTCTTTTTGCCGTTGTGGGAACGGTCGTTCTTTCTGCGCTTTATCTTCTTTCGACTGGAGCCGACGCCGCGAGATACGCTGAGGCTACAAGGTCGTTTTTGTTGTTCATCTCCGGTTCAGCGAATTCGAACACTGTCGGATTCACTTCCGGGGACATCATCTTGGCGGGAGCGAAAGTGACTTTGCCGCTGGCTCTCATTTCGCTCGTCTTCCTCATAATCATTTCCCTTGTCTGCTCTTCTTTCGCTGTTTCGAGCAGGTACATGTCGTTGAATTTCGGAAAGAAATTTGGAGAGAGGACTGAGCAGGTCTGGAATTTCATCGCTTCCGTGTTGGCTGCAATCCCGCTGTTCGTCGGATTCTGGATTGCCTATATGTTTTTTGGAAACGATGTGTCGCTTTTCCTCATCGCGCTTGTCACTGTCATTCTCGGTGGGCTTTCTTGGGATGCGACAAACTTCTTGAAGACGGACATGCTGAGCCAGGTCAACCAGACGCACGCAATCGTCTTCTCCACGCTCGGAAGGAACATGGGAACGTTCCTCCCTCTGCCTGGCACATATTCTGGATACCTTTTCCAGTCGAGCCTGCCTCGCTACATTCCGTATCTTGCAGGAAAAGTTCCCGCGATTATCGGTTCCGTTACTATCGCCGAAATCGCATACAGCTTTCCGGGACTCGGAAGCAACCTCATAGACGCGTTGATTTCCACGAACACTGATTTGCTCGTCACTTCGGTATTGATTCTTCTCTGCATCAACGCAATCGTTTCGTTCTTTGTGAAAACTATTTTGTTCTTGATTTATCCGAGGTGGTATGAAAAAGCAATTTAATGTCGTCAAGACTGTTGTGGTTGTCGTTTTCTTGCTTCCACTTTTGATTTCTTGGCTGCCGTGCGAATGGTTCGAGGGAGTCGTCCCTGAAAGTTTCGTCCGTTCGTCCGTGCCAACGGCTGTAAAGCATGTTGAAAAGCCCGCGGTCGATTCTTCAGTTGCCGATGTTCCTTCATCTGGTGAGGCTGCTTCTTTGGAGTCTAAAGATGCAGCTGTTGCGGAGCCGGAAAAAGAGCCAGAGGTCAAGGCTGAACCGCAGCGCGAGCAGCTCAATGCCGGAATACAGAGGCTTGAGCAGGAGCTTTTGAAGGAAATGGAAGCCCAGATGATGATGGAGGAGGAATCTTCCGACTCCGAGTCCCTTTCTCCGGCTCCTTCCATCGAAAAAAAGAATTTCCTGAGGGAGCTTTTCCTTTCGTTCAGGGAGCTTTCGATAACTCTCGTCACGACGATGGTTTTCGCCATGATAATGAGCTACATAATCGGATACTGCAGCGTGCTTTCGATGAGGTTCGGAAGGGGATTCGCGAACGTTTTGAACGCCATAGAGTCGATTCCTTCGATTCTCATAGCTCTCTTCTGCTACGCTCCTGTCTCAGGCGCGTTGGCGAAGACTTCCGGCTCCACGTCGTCGACGCTCTCGCTCATAGTGTTCATATTCGCCGCCACGGCGACCGTCCTTCCAGAGGCCGTCCGAAGCATTTCCATTCCGTTGTCCGATTTGTACAACAGAAAGTACAGCGTTTCGTTCCGCTCTTACGGATTCACGAAAAACCGGATTCTTTCCGTTTTGATGAGGACTTCCATCATGGTCGACACATTGAAGCGCGTCGCTGCTGGAATCCTTTTGAAGACGCTCGTCCTCGACACGTCTTTCGGATTCGTCATCCAGGTCGGACTTGGAGCCACAGGAACTCCGAGCCACACTAGCCCTGGAGCGTTGATCGCCACATACAGGCAGACGGTTCTTGGTCTGGGCGATGGGGATCCTTTGTATTTCTGGGTTCCTTCAATCTTCCTCATCATGATAAGCGTTGCCTTCCTCATCGTTTTGAACGACAACAAGGAGGATGCATGACACCCATTTCTCTCGACAAATTCTGCATCCATCTTGGAGACAGAATAACGCTCAAGCCTACGACTCTCGACATAGAGTCCGGCACTTCAACTGTAATAATGGGACCGACGGGAACCGGAAAGTCCGTTTTCCTCAAGTCCATAGCCGGAATCCTTCCGACGCACATCTTCAAATTCGATGGCGCCCTCAAGGTCAACGGAAATCCCGGATACTTCAACGGAAAGAAGCTCGACTTCTTCGAGTGGACGAAAATCGAGCAGTCGGGATTGATGTTCATTCCGGCCGAGACCGCGCAGGTCATGAATCCCGCGCTCACCCTCGACCAGAACCTTTCCCTTTTGGCTCCGGGATGCCGTCCGAACGTCGTCCGCCGCTTGAAGGAATTCTTCACTCTCGACTTCGAGAAGTTCGCGCGACTGTACCCGGACGAAGTCTCCGGCGGCGAGATGCAGCGAATCACGTTGATGATTCTCCTTTCCCGGCAGGGGAATCTCATCCTCCTCGACGAGCCGACCGTCAACCTCGACAGAAACCTCAGGAAGAATTTCGTGGAATTTTTGAACAAGGAGATTCTCTGCGACAAATCGAAGACGTTCCTGATGGTCAGCCACGACTTGGACTTCATAAAACGCCTCAACTTGACGCAGGTCTTCATCCTGAAAGAGGGCGACCTCGTGAAACTTGAGCAGCTCCCTGAAATGGAAGGCTACGAGAAGCCTGAGGCGAAGAAGGGCGCGTCTGGAACTTCGATGGAAATCAAGAACGTCTCCCAGTCGTACAACAAGCGCGGTCTTTTCGGCGAGCGCAAATTCACGGCTTTCAAGGGACTCAACCTCACGTTCGAGCGTTCCACCGTCTACGGAATCACAGGTCCGTCAGGTTGCGGAAAGTCGAGCACGATAAAGGCGATCCTCCGCTTGCTCGACGAGACAGAGGGCGAGATTCTCCTTGAGGGCAACGACCTCGTAAAACTCAAGCCAGTCGAGGACGGCAGGGACCCTGAGGAATTCAAGCCGTTCAGGAAGAGGATGGCCGTCGTCCAGCAGGATTCCAGATTCTCGTTCTTCCCTGACTTGAAAATCCGCGATTCGTTCGCCCAGATTTCCAAGGCGGGAATCGACGGCACAATCGAGGAGATGGCGGAGAACCTTGAGAAGGTCGGTTTGACGAAGGGGCACTTGGACGCGTATCCTCAGTCCCTCTCTTCCGGCGAGATGAAGCGAATGGACATCGCCCGCGCCTTGACCGCCAAGCCTGACATCCTCCTGCTCGATGAGCCTTTCGCCCACATCGACTTCGACACGCGACTGCACGTCATGAAGGTCATCTCCGACTATCTTGCCGAGCACGCCACGATTCTTGTCGTCGTTACCCACGAGGATTTCGATTTGAGGTACTTTGTCGAGAAGAACTTCGATTTCCCTGAGCTTGTCGGTTTGACGTTGAACACGGAAAAATGAACCTGAGAGGGGGTTTATAGAAAAACTTTCACGGAGAGAGTTTTTGGTCTTTGATGATTTCCATCAAAGACCTTTTTTATGCTGTCGCACAGAAGTTCCGCTTCTTTTTCGTTGTGCGTTACGAAGATTGTCGTCCTGCCTTCGCTTTTCAGAAGCGACTTCGTGAACGATATTATTTCCAGTTTTGTTTTTTCGTCTATCGAATTGAAGGCTTCGTCAAGTAGAAGTATCTCGCTCGGAAAGGCAAGCGCGCGGGCGAGCGAAACCCTCTGCTTTTCGCCTCCTGAAAGCTTCGCTGGAAAAGAGCCTTCTTTGTCTTCCATCTTCATTTCCTTCAGAAATCGGTGCGCTTTTTCGATGGCTTCCTTTTCCGTCATGATGTTTTTTAGCGGAACCGCCACGTTCTCAAGCACGGTCGCTCCTTCCAAAAGCCGTGGTTCCTGGAATGCGAACGACACTGTCTTTCCTTTCTTCATTTCGTTCTCGCATATCCAGTTGAGCAGTGTCGTTTTTCCGAATCCGCTTGGAGCCAGGAATCCTGTCGTTTTTCCGTCCTCGAATTCAATCGAAAAATCGGAAAGCACTTTTTTGCCGTTGAACGCTATAGAAAGTTTCTCTATCTTCATTTGTCCCTCTCAAGGATTAGTTTCAGTAGCGTTTCCATGGCGAAACTCAGGGCCACTATCACAATTGACAGCGCCATGACTTCCTGCGTCTCCAGATGCACCTGCGCTGCTGAAAGCTGGGTGCCGATTGCCTTGTTTGGAAGACTCAAAACCTCTCCAGCCACGACGACCTTCCACGTCATTCCGAAAACCGACACGGTTCCGCTTTTGAAGAAGGGCTTGAGCTTTGGAATCCAGATGAACCTTACCCTCTGCGTCGTTTTGAGGGAGAAGACGCGCGCCATCTGCATCATCTTTTTGTCGTCTTCTGAGAGCGCGAATCCCGCGAAAAGCGACGAGACCATGACGGGGAGCGACATCAGGACGGCGACTGCCACGGGGACGTTCCCCGAACTGAACGAGAAAACCAGAATGAGAATGAGAGCGACGACCGGTGTGGAGCGCAGAATCGATATCGGAAAAGCGAAAAAGTCCTTCATGAACCGTGATTTTCCGCACGCGACTCCAAGAATCGAGCCGAAAACGAGCGATATCGAGAACGCTTTCGCGACGCGGACGAATGTTGAGAGGGCGTTCGCCCAGAATGAGCTGTCCGCCAAAAGCCTCCCCATGCAGAAAAGAACGCTTTTCGGCGTGGGAAGAATGAGCGGTGAGTCCATGACGGAAGCCGCTGTCTGCCAAACGAGCAGGACTGCCGCCATGGATAGTATTTTTGGAATGACTTTTTTCAATTTTTTTTCTGCTTAGTAGTAGAATTTTTCGTCCGGGAGTTTTCCGCCTATTGCCTCTGGGGAATTTTCCAGGAATATTCCCAAAAGCTTTTCAACTTCGCCCTTTCCCTTCTTCGCCGGCTTCCATGTGTAGGCGGCGTTCGGAATCGATTTTGCCGCGATAGCCGCTTTCAGGCCGAGCGAGTGCTTTTCGACGAGTTTTCCGGCTTCCATCGGGTTTTTCACTGTCCAGCCGCTCGCTTTCTCAAAATCCGCGATGAACTTCTTGATTTCCTTCTTGTGCTTCTTCGCGTAAGATGCGTTCGCCACAAGGAGCGTCATCGGAAAGTCCGTTCCCTCGGCCGCCTTGAACTCGTCGGAGATGCTCAGGCGTTTCACGCTCTCGCCCTTAGTCTCCGCGACTGTCGCGAACGGTTCCGGGACGAGCGCGTAGTCGAATTTGCCTTCGATGAGGGCAGCCGCTATCTCCGCGTTCGGCGTGGTGAAGTCGAGCGTGGACTCGATGGAATTCTTCTTCATCAGGTACTTCATCATGTATTCTGGTGTCGCTCCCTGTCCCGCGCAGGCTATCGTCTTTCCGTCCAAGTCCTTCACGGATTTTACAGATTCGTCCTTCGTAATCAGGAAAAGGTTGCCGTTGCCCGCTATTCCGAGGCATAGAACCGCTCCTTTTGACGAGTTGTATACTTTCGCGGCCGCGTTCGGAGGAAGGAATCCTATGTCGATTTCCCCCTTCATGAGCTTTGGAAGCTCGTTCTGCGCCGACGCGAATTTCTCGAATTCGTATTTCGAGCCGCCTTTTTCAGCCTGCTCCATCAAGTAGGCGCACGGGATGCCCGAAGGTCCGTTCAGTACTCCGACTTTCTGCGCGAAGATTGCCGATGAGATGGCTGCGAAAATCACAGCCGCAATTGTTCTTTTCATTTTTCAATTCACCTCGACTATGATTCTATCACTTTTTCGATTTCGCATTCGGCTATCGTCCCGTTCTCGTTCGGTTTGCTTCCTGCGTTCGCGTACATCATCAAAAGTCCGTTGCCGGCTTTCGGGTTCGTGATGACGAATGGACCTGCTATGCAGCCTCCTTCGCAAGCCATGACCTCCACGAGGTTCGGCGTTTCCGGTGATGAAGGAATCTTTCCGCTGTTGATTTGTCCGTATGTCGTGAGCATTTTCATGCCGTTCTTGTCCAGTCCGTTTATGACTGTCGGTCTGAGTATTCCCCTTGTCTTCTCGTCGAGCCTGAGCCTGACGCTTTCCGCGACTCCTCCCGTCTTCGCGAAGTTCCTTCCGGAGACTGTCGGGACGTATTTTGTCGGAATTGAGTCCTCCTTCACCTCGACTTTCGCTATCTCTATTCCCTTCGCCTGGAAAAGGGCCGCTATCTCCTCGACAGAAAGAACGTAGTCCACCTCGTCCGAGTCGAATCCCTCGCGCCTTTTTGCAAGGCAGGGACCGATGAACACGGTGACGCATTCTGGATCCGCCTGTTTCGCAAGCTCCGCCGTGTAAATCATCGGGGATTTCGTTTCGCTTATGCATTCGGCGAGTTCCGGGACGTGGATTCTGACGGCGCGGACGTATGCCGGGCAGCAGCTCGTCGTCATCATCTTCTTTCCGCTTTCCATTCTCTCGGCGAATTCCTTCGCTTCCTTGTCCGCGGTGATGTCGGCTCCAATCGCCACTTCCCACACTTTGCTGAATCCCGACTGCTTGAGGGCTTCCTCCAGCTGTCCCGGCTTCGCCCTGAACTGCGCTCCGATTGCCGGCGCGTACATCGCAACGACTTGCTTTCCGTTCATGATGTGCTTTACGACGTCGAAGAGCTGCGACTTTCCCATCATCGCGCTGAACGGACAGTTCGACATGCACTTTCCGCAGAATATGCACTTTTCGTAGTCTATCGTCTCCCTTCCGTCGTCGCCTTTTGTGATTGCGCCTACCGGGCAGGCTTCCTCGCACGGAACGACTGTCTTTAAAATCGCGTGGTACGGACAGTTCTGGGCGCAGAGCCCGCAGTTGATGCACTTGCTCGCGTCGATTCTTGCCCTGTCTGTCACCTCAATCGCCTTTTTGGGGCAGTTCACCTTGCATGGGCGGGCGAGGCAGGCCTGGCACGCGTCTGTCGGAAAATAGTGCGGCTTGACGCAGGCGTTGCACGCGCTTCTTATCATCGTGAGCATCGGCCACGTCGGCTTTTCTCTTTCGTATGCTTCTTTGACATATTCCCTGAGCGGCTTCTTTCCGTCCCAGTCCTCGACCGAGTGACCGAGCCTTGCCGCTATTCTGATTCTGACGATTTCCCTGTCTTCTTCTATTGAAGAGCGTATCGGCTCCGTTCCATCCGGGATTATTGTTTCTGGAATCTTTTCGATTTCGTCGACCGTTTTTTCATCGAGGAGCTTTCCTGCAAGCTGGAGCTTCATAATCTCCACGAGAATGCTTTTCTTGATGTTCGCTGCGTTGTTGTTTGTGTTCAGCATGATTCTACCGCCTCAAAAAAGATATTGAGAAATTATATCATTAAATGCTGTTTTGTAGTTTCTTCTTTGAGAATAAATGAAAGCGAATGGGCATAAAAAAAAAAGCACTCCAGATTTCTCCGAAGTGCTTCATGAGCTACGATGGACTCGAACCATCGACAACCGCCTTAAAAGGGCGGTGCTCTACCACCTGAGCTAGTAGCCCATCATTCTTGCGAATGTTTTTCTAATATACAGAAAATATTTTTTTTGGTCAAGCGAAAATTAACCGGGCGAAAAAAATCCGAACTCTTTTGAATTCGGATTTTTGCTTTTCAGCCTCGTTCTAGTTGAACTTGTAGTGCCCTGTCGAGATTATGTGGCCGTCGTTGTAGACGTCGAACCAGATTTCCTTGTTCTTCGTCAAATCGAGCGCCTCGTAGAATTCCTCGACGCTTGAGATTTTCTTGTCGTTCACGGCCGTTATGATGTCGCCCGCCTGGATTCTGAGGGCGGCCGCCGGTGAGCGCTCAAGCACGCTTGACACTGCGACTCCCTTCACTTTGTCGTCCGTCACGTTGAGTTCTTTCCTCAAGTCGTCGTTGAGAGGGGAGGCGATGAATCCCGGCCAGAGCTTTGAGTTGTCGTTTCCCGAATCCTTCGAGCGTTCCTCGATTTTCACTTTGACGGTGACTTCTTTTCCGCCTCTTATCACCTTGAATTCTGCTGTTTCTCCGGCTGGAAGATAGCCGACTTCGCGCATGAAGTCCGCCTGGTTCTTCACGCTCTTTCCGTTTAGCTCGATTACGAAGTCGCCAGCCTGCATTCCGCCCTTGTATGCCGGAGAGTCGATGAAGACCTGCGAAGCGAACGCTCCGTGCTTGCCCTTCACGCCGAGATTCTCCTTGTACTTCTCTGTTACGTCTGCGAGCGAGACTCCGAGCCAGCCGTATGTGATTTTTCCGTTGGAGATGAACGAGTCGATTGCTTTCTTGATTGAGTTGATTGGGATTGAGAATCCGAGTCCGACACTTCCGCCTGAGTTCGACGCTATCCATGTGTTGATTCCGATGACTTCTCCGTAGATGTTCACGAGAGGACCGCCCGAATTTCCCTGGTTGATTGCGGCGTCGGTCTGGATGAAGTCGTTCATGTTTCCGATTTGTGTTCCGCTTCTTCCTGTCGCCGATACGATTCCCTGTGTGACGGACTGGCTGTAGCCGAGCGGCGCGCCCATCGCCAAGCAGATGTCGCCCGTCTGAACTTCGTCGCTGTTTCCGAGAGCCGCCACCACGATGTTGGAGTCTGACTGCGCCTCGAAAGAGACGAGCGCGATGTCCTGCCTTTCATCGGCTCCGACAAGCTTTCCGTCGAATTCCTGTCCGTCGTTCAGTTTCACTTTTATGGAATCCGCTTTTCCCGCGACGTGGTTGTTCGTAAGGACGTAGACCGTGTTGCCGTTCCTTTTGACGATTACGCCTGAGCCGAGTCCCTGCTGGATTCTCTCTCTCGTGCGTCCTTTCCCTGAGTCTCCCTGGTTCGGAATGCCGAAGAAGAAGAACGGAAGGTCGTCGAACGGAGATGAGGCCGACATCGTGGTCTTTTCTGTGACGTCGATTTCAACAACTGACGGGAGAACCCCGGAGCTTATCGCCCTGAACGAGGACTGCAACGCTTCGAGCACGCTGAGGTCGCTTCTTGAGATGCTCACGGCCGAGTTCTTCGCTGTCTCGGCGAATGCAGTGTCCGCTGTTCCCTTTACTTCGACTCTGTGGCATGAGAGTGAGAGGAATGAGAAGGCCAATGCTCCGGCCGCTGTCACTCCAAGCACGCTTTTCGTAATTTTTTTCATAAAAAATCCTCCAAATAATTTTCAATATCGAATGGCGGCGTTTGCTAGGATTTCAAGATAATCAAAAAGATTTCCATCGGCAAACTGTCGCGCTGCTTTTCTTCAAGCTTCAAATATAAAAATTATTGAAGGATTTTTGGGTTACTTTCGCTAAAGATAATTTTTTGTTGTTGAAAGTTCTCGTTTATGCCCAGTCCGGCAAACCTGTGCATTCCGTGAGGACTTCCGTGTGGTCTTCGAATACCGCGACCGTATGCTCCTCGTGGCACGACCACTTGCCGTCCTTCGTGAGTACCGTCCAGCCGTCTTTCGCTGTCTCTACGTCGGCGGTTCCCAAATTTATCATCGGTTCGATAGCGAGCACCATTCCGGCCTGTATGCGTGGGTTCGGGCCTGACTGCGGGCAGTTCGGGACGCTTGGGTCTTCGTGCACGTCGAGTCCGACTCCGTGTCCGCAGTAGTCGTAGACGACGCCGTATCCGTATTTTCCGAAGGCGACATCGTTCACCGCGTTCGAGATGTCCCTTATCCTGTTCCCGACCACGCAGGCCTGGATTCCTGCCACGAGGCTTTCTCGTGTGGCCTGCACGAGCTTCCTGATTTCAGGCTTCACGTTTCCGACCATGACAGTGTGCGTTGAGTCCGAGATGTAGCCGTCCAGGTCGATTCCGATGTCGAGAGACACGATGTCCCCGTCCTGCACTATGCGCTTCTTCGACGGAATCCCGTGGATTACCTCGTTGTTGATTGAAATGCACGCGACTCCGGGGAAATCCTCCTTCGCCCATGCCGGCTTTCCTCCGATGTCCTTGCAGAATTTGCGGCAGAGGTTGTCTATTTCCAGTGTCGACATTCCCGGCTTCACCTGAGGAATTACGAACCTGAACAAATCCGCCAGCGCATGGCATGACTTCCTGATTCCATCGATTTCCTTCTCATTCTTCAAACGAATCATTTTTATCTCCAAATTTTTTGATTTGCTGTTTCTGAAAAAATATAGAACTTTGGACGAATAATTTACAGTTACGAATCGGTAATTGAAAAAAGTTTATTCGGCTTTCATGAAAATTCCTTGAAGTTCTCATTTCGATTTCAATTCCGCCGCCGCATCTTCGCAGATTTTCGCCGTCTTGTGGTCGCCCATCCTTCTGTACGCGGCCCCCATCTTTCTGAGGAAGAGCGCGTCGTCCGCGTCCCCGAATCCGAGCTCGAGCGCGCGTTCCCAGCAGTCGAGCGCGAGTTCGTCTGAGACTTTGCCTTCGAGGTGGCTTTTGAGCACGAGCCTCGCCAAGTCCATGACCTCCGGGAAAAAGTGCCTGAAATATTGGAAAGAATGCTCCATTCTGATTATCTGTTCGAGCAGGTTGAACGCGTCGTAGTATTCCTGCCTGATGACAAGCTCCTCGCAGAGTATGAAGCCGTAGTCCATGAAGTCTTCCCTGGAGAACCAGTACGAGAGCCTGAAATTCGACCGCTCCATGCTCATCCTCTTGAATTCCGCCACGGCGTCGTCTTCTCGGTTGTGCATGAGGTCGAAGAATATAAGCCTGGCCCTGTTCTCGTCGTCTTCCTTCTCCAGAAGCCATGTCCTGTAGTCCCAGACCTTAATCTTCCTGTTGGAGAAGTCGAACGGATTCTCTTCTTTTGAAAAGCGGGTGAAGTAGGATTCGTCGAAAATCGAACGCTGCTTTGCGTCGGAGAGAAGCTCGTACGCTTTCACGACTTCGTTGAATTTTTCCGAGGTGTCGTGTTTCGAGGCGTCCGGGTGGAATTCTTTCGCCTTTTTCCTGTACGCCCGCTTTATCTCGGCGGCGGTCGCGTTCTTCTGTATTCCTAGTGTTTTATATGGGTCGGTCATGCTTTTTCATCTCCAAAAACGTCTGATTATATCATGAACGCGAAATAATTCCTTGAATTTCATCTGCGAATTCAGATATACTCTAAATCTATCATTTTAATTTTGAGCCGTTGGAGTTCCGTTACACTTCGCGGCGGATAAGAGGTTTTACAATGTACGCACTTTTTGAATACAAAGGCAAACAGTACAAAGCTGAGAAAGACGCTCTCATCAACGTCGACTTGGTCGATGCGAAAGAGGGCGACAAAATCGTAATCGAGGACGTTCTCCTCGTGAGCGATGGCGACAACGTGAAAGTCGGCGCTCCAAAAGTAGCCGGAGCAAAAGTCGAGGTTGTCGTTCAGAAGTCATTCAAGGACAAGAAAGTCCTCGTCTTCAAGTACAAGTCAAAGAAGGACTATCACCGCCTCATCGGCCACAGGCAGCAGTACACGACTGTGAAGGTCGAGAACATCATCGGCTAAGTCGTTTTTGATGACTGAGGTTGTTGTTTCGTTTGGCAAGGACGGCGTGATAAAAAAACTGCAAGCTAACGGGCACGCTGGTTTTTCTAGGAAAGGAAGCGACATCGTCTGTTCCGCTGTCACTGTTCTGATTCGGACTGCGATGCAGGTTCTTTCACAAACCGAAAACATAACCTTCAATGCTGATTCTTCTTCGCGCGGGACTCTCGCATTCTGCGTGGACATCGAGGAAAATCTGGCGGGTCCGAAAAGGGCCGAAACCGAGGCCAGGTTGAGGTGCGTGGCGGATTTTTTGAGGACAGGGATTTCTTCCATTTCCGAAAGCTATCCGCAGAACGTGCTGTTGCGGGAAATTCAAATTAGCTAAATCTTTAGCGGAGGATAAAAATGGGACGCAGTAAAGGTGGTAGCGGCGCAAAGAACGGCCGCGATTCAAATCCAAAGAGCTTGGGTGTAAAAGTTTACGGTGGACAGACAGTTTCTGCTGGTTCAATCATCATTCGCCAGCGCGGCACAAAAATCTTCGCGGGCGACAATGTTGCGATGGGCGGAGACAACACTCTGTTCGCGACAGCCGACGGCGTTGTTGAGTTCAAAGAGCGCAACAACAGAAAGTACGTCGCTGTGAAGGTCAACGCATAACTTTTGCATTTGATTTATCAGAAAAAAAGCTCGGATTCAGATTCTGTTTCCGGGCTTTTTTTGTATAATGGGAAGGATTTTTAGGGGAAGGAAAAATGAATCAATTTGCAGACGAAGCAATTATAGAAGTCACGTCGGGAAAAGGCGGAAACGGATGCGTCTCGTTCAGGCGCGAAAAATACATTCCGAACGGTGGTCCGAACGGCGGCGACGGCGGAAGGGGCGGAGACGTCATCTTCTGCGTGAAAAGGAACGTCAAGACGCTCGCCAACATAAGGTTCCGCAGGTTCTTCAAGGCGAAGAACGGCGGCGACGGGCAGGGCTGGAACAGATACGGAAAGGACGGAGAGGATGTCGTCATCTCTGTGCCTCCGGGAACGGCGATACGCGACGCTGAGACGCACGAGCTTATCCGCGAATTCACGACCGAGAGCGACGGAGAGCAGTTCGTCTTTTTGAAGGGCGGAAACGGCGGCTGGGGAAACATCCATTTCAAGTCTTCGACGAACCAGGCTCCGAAAAGGGCGAACGCCGGTCAGCCGGGCGAATACAGAAAGCTCCTGCTTGAGCTTAGCATCATGGCGGACATCGGACTTGTCGGCTTTCCGAACGCCGGAAAATCGACTCTGCTCGACGCTTTCACGGCGGCGCGTCCGAAGATTGCTCCGTATCCGTTCACTACGAAGATACCGAACCTCGGCGTGCTCCATGCCGACGAGGAGCGAGACATAATCATCGCCGACATCCCCGGCATCATCGAGGGCGCGAGCGGGGGAAAGGGGCTTGGAATCCGCTTCCTGAAGCACATCTCAAGGACGGCCGGGCTTTTGTTCATGATAGACTGCTCGGACGAGAACTGCATGGACGCTTACAAGACCCTGTGCGGCGAGCTTTCGGGGTATTCTGCCGATTTGGCGAACAAGCCGCACATCGTACTCTGCAACAAAATCGACGTGGAGGGGGCGAAGGAGAACGCGGACAGAATAGCCTCCGAGATAAAGAAGACGGAGCCGGATACTGTCGTCCTGCCGGTGTCGGTCGCTTCGCACATCGGAATGAACGAGATTCGGCTCGCTCTCCTCAAGCTGGTTTCCTCTATGGAAGATTCCCAGGATTCAGTGAACGAAAAGGGCGAGAAAGTCTCCAATGGCGGCTTTTTGACGAAGAGGAACAGGGCTTCCGTCATAAATCCCACATTTGTCGAGACCCGTTCTATTGACGAGGACATGGAAATCCAATATCCGGGTAGCGAAAAATGAAGATTGCGATTCTCGGCGGAAGCTACAATCCGATACACATAGGGCATTTGATTCTCGCTGATTCCGTCTGCACGGAGCTTGGCTACGACAAGGTTCTCTTCGTGCCGACTTTCAAGCCTCCCCACAAGGAACTTGCCGAGAACGTCTCGTCATTGGACAGGCTTGCGATGGTCGAGGCCGCTGTGAGGGGCGACGAGAGGTTCGAGGCGGAGCCGTGCGAAATCGAGAGGGGCGGAATCTCCTACACTTGGGACACCGTGTGCTTCCTTGAAAAAAAATTCGAGTCCGTTCTCACAGGTAAAATCGGGGTGGTTTTCGGCGAGGATTTGCTTCCCGACTACGACAAGTGGGAGCACGCGGCGGAACTGGCCGAGAAGGCCGACTTGATTTTGGCGTGCAGGCCGAAGTATGCCGAGGACAATGGAAAATTCTGCAATTCGCCCACCGAAAAATATGGAAAGAATCCAATGGTGGGCGTTGACAGGTTCAATTTTCCTTATCCCCACAAAATCGTAATGAACCCGAAAATGGAGATTTCCTCGTCGGAAATCAGGCGCAAGATAGCAGAGCGGGGGGCTTGGCGTTATCTTGTCGGCGAAGGTGTTTTTGAATATATTTTGGAAAAAAAATTATATGGAATCTGAAATTTTTGAGAAAATACGCTCTTATGCAAAAGAAAATCTTTCTTCCGAAAGGTATGAGCATTCCGTGAGAGTCGCCGAGACTGCCGCGTTCATGTGCGGCTTGTACGGGCTTGACGAGGGGGCTGGCAGGCTCGCTGGAATCGCGCACGACATCTGCAAGGAGATTCCGAGGGACGAGATGGAGTCGCTGGCAGGAGAGGACGGGCTTCCGTTCGACGAATTCGAGAAAAAGAAGCCGAGTTTGCTCCATGGTCGCGCCGCCGCAGTGAAAATCCGGCGCGATTTCGGCATAACTGATTCCGATGTCATCGAGGCTGTCGCCAACCACACCTGCGGCAAGCCCGGCCTTTGCGATTTGGGGAAAATCCTTTTCGTCGCGGACAAAATCGAGCCTGGCCGCCCCCAGTCGACCGACGAGTACAGGGCGAATCTGTTCAGGAAGTCGCTGGACGGCATAACGCTGTCCGTTGTCGAGGAGAACATCGAGTATCTTGCGAAGAAGGGGAAGAAGTCCGCTCCGAGCGCGTTGGAGTGGGCTGAGGAATTGAGAAAATCCGTGGAGTCTAGGAAGTCTGAAAATGAGAAAAAGTGAATTCAACAGGGAAATCAACAGCGGAAAAGCCCAGAGAAGCGGAATTTTGTTCCTTTTCGTGATGCTGCTGATTTTTGTGGGCGCGGGAATCTGGATCGCCCTTTCGTTGAGGACGGATCCAGTCTCCGAGAACCTCAAGAGCGACCGTGTCGTGAAGACTCTCTTTGTGATGGAGGACAAGGGCAAGGTCCTTTTCACCGACGTGTTCATCTACTATCCGATGACGAAGAGGGGCGCGCTCATAAACATTCTCGGAAACACCGGCGCAATCTACCGCAGTCTGAACAGGGTCGACCGCATCGACGCTATATATTCTGAAAGGGGAATAGAAATCTACAAGTCGGAGATAGAGACTCTGATAGGACAGCAGATTCCGTTCTATGTGGTGCTGCGCCTTGAGGATTTCGGGGAGCTGACGGATTTGCTCGGCGGAATGAAGGTGTTCATACCTGTTCCCATCGATTCAAAGAGCGATTCGGAGGCTTCCACAAGTGGCGAGGAGTCGGCCGGGGATTCTTCCGCCCCATCAAAACGCTGGCTCCTTCCCAGCGGCGTCGTGAATTTGGACGGCGACAAGATTCACGACTATCTGACATACGAGAAGGAAGGCGAGTCTGAGGACGATTTGATCGACAGGCGGCAGAACGTGATGGTCTCGTTCTTCACCGCTCTAGGTCGCAACCAGCGTCTTTTGCAGAACAAGAACACGTTCGAGACCGTTTGCGGAAAATTCGACGCCAACTTGAAGTCCGACGATTTGTACAGGCTGATGAACGAGATTTCGCAGGTGGATTCTGAACGCTTGATTCCGCAGACTATAACCGGAACGCGGAGGACTGTCGACGGAAAACAGCTCTTGTTCCCGTTCTACGACGGCGAACTCATAAAGGACGTCGTGAAGCAGGCCGCGAGCGCGCTCGTCTCCTCGGACGGCGTTGACGTGAACCGCGTCTATGTTCTTGAGATAAAAAACGGAACGCTCACCCAGGGACTCGCGAGAAACACGTCCGTCCTGTTGCAGAGTGCGGGGTACGATGTCCTGAGTACGACGAACGCGGATTCGCAGGACTATGAGAAGACCGTCATCATAAACCACATCGGAAACGAGGAGGTCGCGAAGAACCTTGGAGATTTCATCCGGTGCACGAACATAGTGGACGAGGAGGTGAATCCTGATTCGGATGCGAATGTCGACTTCACTCTCATTCTTGGAAAGGATTTCGACGGACGCTATGTGAAATAGGGGGCTTGAAAAGCCGTCCGCTTTTCTAATTGCCCGTGATTTTTTATTTGGAGGAAAAAATGGCTGAAAAGACAGGAAAGGACAACGCTTTGGAAATCGCTCAGATTCTTGAGGATGGAAAGGCGGAGAACGTTAGGGTGCTTGATGTGTCGGAGCTGAACAGCTGGACCGACTATTTCGTCATCGCCACAATCCACAGTTCCGCCCATTGGCAGGGACTCGCAAAGCAGGTTAAGGACTACACGAAGGCGAACGACATGATGATTCACGTCGCCAACCAGAAGACGTCCGACGGAGACGACTGGAATCTCATCGATATCGGAAACGTCGTCGTCCATTTGATGTCGGAGACCGCGAGGGAATTCTACGACCTTGAAAAGCTCTGGCATGCCGGCACTGTGCTCAAGTAGCCGCTTTTTCGTGGCAGACTTGTTTGGAAAAAAGCAAAGCCGAAGGTCCAAACTGAATCTTCGGCTTTTTTCGTTTATTTTTTTGTTGAATTCTTGAATCAGAAAATGTCGTTTTCGTTCGAGAAGTCGTCGAAGACTTCCTCACCGGAGTCGAACTGCGGAACATTTTCGGCACCACCGTTTGAGACAGCCGCCAAAGCCTCTGCTTCGATTGCGTCGATGTCGCTCATTCCGTCGAAAATCTCGTTGTAGATTTCGTCGTCAAGAGAATCGATCGAGTCGTCTTTGTTTTTTTCAAAGTCGTTTCCGGCTTCGAAATCAGCGTCGGATTCCATGAAATTCTCGTCGTATTCATCATCGTACGAGAACGCCAATAAATCTTCATTCGTGAACATAAGTGTGCCTTCCTTGAGTATCTTCGGCATTTTGTGCCGTAACTCGAAATTTAATTTAGAGCCGTTCTTATGTCAATCGATTTGGCGTGTCGATGACGGAATTTTCACTTTTTTGTTATGAATCGACTCTTTTTTTTAGAATTGACCTTGCTTTTGAATTCGTTGTATCATAGCTGCTATGTCGGTGAGAATCTTGTCTCCAGCGAAAATCAACATAGGCCTTCAAGTCTACCCTAAAAGTGGAGAGTATGCGGGTTTCCATAGAATCGAAAGCATATTCCAGACAGTCGAGCTTTTCGACAAGCTTTTTGTTGAATTTTCCGACGACGGAATGGGCAGGTGCGTGGTCTCCTGCGATTCCATGAAACTGCCTGCCGAGAATACTCTCACGAAGACGTTTGATTCTTTCAGGAAATTCGCTTCGGTGAATGACGGCCGCTCTGTGTCAGTGTCGATTGTGAAGAGGATTCCTTCCGGTGGCGGATTGGGCGGAGGCTCATCCAATGCCGCGTTCTTCTTGAAGGCTTTGTCCGGTATGTACGGTGTTCCGCTGACTAGGGAACTTTCTTTTTCCGTTGCCGGCGAAGTCGGAAGCGACGTGTTCTTTTTCCTTGGATTGAAGGACGGAACCGGCGCTGCGCTTGTTGGCGGCAGGGGCGAGCGTGTTTCCGAGATAGAATGCAGGAAGCTTTGGTTCGTGCTCGTCTTTCCCGATGTCTTCAGCTCGACGAAAGAGGCGTATTCGCTCTTGGACAGGTCGTATGGGATTTTGGAGGAGTCCGGCGAAAGCGCGGTTTCGGATTTTCTTCCGTTCGGGGAATTCGAGGGGCTTTACAGAAAAGACGTTTCCCTTTGGGGAAGCGGAGGCTTGGGCTTCAAGAACAGTTTCACTTCTGTTATGCTGGAGGCCCACCCCAAAATAAAGGACGCGATTTCCGATTTGAGGGAGGCGGGGGCCGCCTTTTCGGATATGTCCGGCTCCGGCTCTACGGTGTTCGGTGTTTTCGGGGACGCGGATTCGGCAAAAAAAGCCGTGGCCGCTCTTGGGTCGAAATGGAAGTGCGTTTTGGCTTAGGTTGTTGTTTTGAAAGGAAATATGGCGGATTTTTTCATGTTCGCTTTTACGGATGCTTGGTGCTTCGGTCGGTTCGATTCCGGTTGTCCGTTTATGGAAAGCTCTGGCGTGATGAACGATGGGGTTTGAATAAAACATTTCGCACTTACGGTGCAGGTCTTTCCAAAAAAAATTATTTTTTTAGGAGTCCTTAAATGGCACAGTTGACACTTGCGGCTAGCGTCCGCAAAGAGACAGGAAAAAAGGCTGTAAAAGCCACTCGCGCTGCTGGAAAAATCCCGGCTGTCGTCTACAACGAGAAAGGTGAGTCCACACCAATTGAAGTCGGCGTTGTTGAATTCAACAAGATTTGGCGCAATATCACAAAGACTACTCTCATCACTCTCGATGTCGATGGAAAGGCCTGCGACGCTTTCATTTCCGACGCAGACTACGACATCATGACTGACACCGTCGTGCACGCAGATTTCTTCGCTGTATCGAACACAAAGAAAGTCGTCCGCTCATACAAAATCCAGTACACAGGAACAGCTGCCGGCGTTCTCAAGGGTGGATTCATGGTGAAGCACGTTCCTGAGGTTCAGGTGAAGGCTTTGCCGAAGGACCTTCCTGTCAGAATCATCGCCGACGTTTCAAAGGTCAACATCGGCGACCTCTTGACTGTAAAGGATCTTGGCTTGCCGGAGTCTGTCGAGCTTCTCACTCCAGCCGACACTGTTCTCGTAACAATCGCTCCTCCACGCTCAAAGTAAAATTTGACGCTTTCCCTGAATTTTGGGGAAGGCTTTGCGGGCGTTTTTTATGCGTCCGCGTGCGCCCGTCTTTTTAGGCGGGCTTTTTTGTTTTAAAATGAATCATGGCTGATTTTTTGAAGAAAGTTGCGGATGGATTTCGTTTGTGCGGAGTCGATGTCGAGAAAAGCGGCAGGGTGGGCGTCGCCGTTTCGGGGGGCGCGGATTCCGTTTCCCTTTTGCTTGCGTGCGTCGAGATTTTCGGCCGGGCGGATGTCGCGGTCTTGACGGTGAACCACAACATCCGCCCGGAAAACGAAAGCGCGGGGGACGCAAGTTTTGTCGCGTTCTTGTGCGGCAAGCTTGGAGTCGAGTGCGAGATTTCGTTCATTCCTCGCGGGAAAGTGCTTGAGGTGGCGGAAAAGCGGGGGGGAGGAATCGAGGATGCCGCCCGCGCTCTTCGTTACGAGGCGTTCGAGGATTTCATCGAGCGGAAACGAGTCGACTGCCTTTGCCTCGCCCACAACCAGAACGACCAGCTTGAGACAGCCCTGATGCGTTTTCTGCAGGGGAGCGGCTGCGACGGCGGAGGCGGAATCTCAAGACGGCGCGGAAAATTCGTCAGGCCGCTGCTCGGTATCTCCCGCGCGGAGATAGAGGAATTCCTGAAAGGTCGGAATCAGGAGTGGCGCACAGATTCCACCAATTCCGACACGAACTACCTAAGAAACAGGATACGCTCGTCGTTGATGAAGGAACTTGATTCTCTCTTTCCTGGTTGGAGGAAGTCAGTGCTTTTGGGTGCCGAGAAGAATTCGGACGACAACGAGACGCTTCAGGAAAAATCATCCGAGATAGCGTCTCTCGTGGCCGTTTCCGGCTCTTCCGTTTCCATCGGGGAGGAAATCTTCTATTCGCTGGACAATTCCATAAAAAGGCGCGTTTTCCAAATCATGCTGGCGAAAATCAAGTTCTTCGGAAGGTTCCCGTACAAACTCATCCGGGAGATATCGTCGTGGGGGCGCGGTGGAAATCGCTCGGTCAGGTTCTCCTCGGTCGAGGTCTCTGTGGGTGGGGGATTGTTGTCGATAAAGCCTGTCTCGGATTGCGGCGGGTGCGGGTCTGGATTTTTCCGCATCGCGGACGGGTTCGTGTTCAGAAGTTTCCAGAGCGGGGACGAAATCCGAATGAAGGACGGAAGGATGAAGAGCGTTGCCAAGATTTTTTCCGACTGGAAAGTGGGCAGGGACGACAGGGACAGAATCACGGTCGTCCAGGATTGCGCTTCGTTGGAGGTAGTCGCGGTTCTTGGCGGAAAACTGGGCTATGCGGATTGGATTGTTGACGGCTTTTCCTTTTCAACTGCCGATAATTAGAGTAAAGTTAGAAAACAGAACTAGGAAAAAATTATGAAAAGAATTCTTGGATTTTTCATGGCGGCCTTTGTCGCATCTTCTCTCTCCGTGCCTTTTGTTTCCGCCCAAAATAGCAATTCCCAATCAACGTTCTCGACTTCGGCTTCCGCCGCGAACAGGCGCACAGCCATCCGCTATCTCCAGAACGCAAAGCAGTACGCCGCGGAGAAGGCTTGGAAGGAGGCTTATTCCGTCGCGAAAATCGGTCTTGAGTACGACGATTCCGTTGCCGACCTACACTACATATCCGCTGTTTCCCGGTACGCGCTTGGGGCTTCCAAGAACGAGGTCATGGGAATCGTGGTGAAGGCCCTCAACGAGGACAAGGCGCAGTGGGTCGACTACAACAAGGACAACGCGAGGATCCTCTACGCCGACATCCTTTGCGGAACCCGCCATTTCAAGGAGGCCCTCGCGGTCTTGGACACCGAGCCGTTCGTGTATTCGTCGGACGCGGAAGTGATACGCGTGAAGTCCTACTACAATCTTGGGTTCGCGACCTCCAATTCTGACGAGGAGCTGAGGAAGGCCAGAAGCCGTGTCGACACTGCCAGGAAAGTCTACCCGGAAGACGTCCGGTTCGCAGACCTCTTCTACAATTTCGAGTACAAAATCAATTTTTTGGACGCTGCTGATTCTGAATCTGGAAAAGGCGAAGTGAACCTCGATGTGCAGAGAATCGCGGACTCGTTCAGTTCCATAATCAAGTCCGGAAAATTCTACAAGAAAGTCGACGACGACCTTCTGATGCTTTCGGTGATATTCTCTTCGGACGAAAAGGAAAAAGTGCGTTCGATGAAGTCGTTCAACGCAGAACGGCACAGCTCAATCCATTTCGCCGAACACGCGCTCAGGGCGGGTGTCGTCGACGAGACGGCCGCTTTGGATTACTTCTACAAATTCTCCGACTACTCGAAGGACGCCCCTGTGGACATAAAAGTTCTGGAGTCGTTCGCGTCTTCCCTCAAGACCGACAAGGCGAAAAGCGAGTTCGCATCGTACCTCAACTCTTTCAAAGGCGTTCTCGTGTCTGACACCGACGGCGATCTCGAACCCAACATGCTGATAGTCTACGAGCGCGGCAGGCCGGCCTCGATTTCCTACGACAGGAACCAGGACGGAATCGACGACTGGAAGGCCGAGTGCGATTTCGGCGTTCCGTTGAGCGTGCATTTGGCCGACAACGACTTGGACATAGTGTACGGAAACTATCCTGCTGTGCAGACTGCCACCTACCATGTCGGAAACGCGGGCGGTTCAATCGTGCCTGAAAACGCCGAGCTTTCGTTCAACCTGCTTGCCGACACGCTCAAGTGGTCTCCGTTCGACATTTCGGGCGACAAGTCCATAATGGAGTCCCTCGCCCTCGAATTCTTCGTTCCGACAGTGCCCGATAAAGTTCGCACCGTCACAGGCTCAGAGCTTCTTGTTTCGTCTTCGTACTACACGATGCCGACTGTGGAGCGTCCGAACGCGTTCGTTCAGGTCACTGTCTTGAGCGGAAGTCCGCAGAGTTCAAGATACTGCATCGGTTCTCCAAAGGACATCGCCTCTGCGAAAATCTACGCAATCGCCCAGTTCGACAGGGGGGTGCCGGTCTTGCGGCTCGTCGACAGCGACAACGACGGCCTCTTCGAAACCAAGGAGAGGTATGGAGTCACTTCGGATTTGAGCAAGAAGTACATCACTGAAAGCGACGAGATGCAGATTATCGCGAACCTTTTCGGTGCTCCGACCTCCAACACCGGATTCTATGTGAAGATGGTCATGCTCGACCAGAACGGCGACACTGTTCCAGAATTCGTGGAGGAGTACACGGAAGGGTACGGAAAAATCTCTTCATGGGACACCGATTCCGATGGGAAATGGGACGTGCGCTATGTAAAACGCCCGATGAGGGACGAGAACGATGTCCTTTGCGAGGACGCCATGTTCCATCAGCCGTTCACCAACGAGATTGTCACTGTCTCGACGGAGAACGGAATCCCCGTGAACGTCTCCATTGGAAGCAAAAGCCGCGTGCGCATATTCTCCGGCGATTCGTCCCCGAACTTTTTCTGGATTGGCGAAAAGGAAAGCCCTGTGCTTTCCAAGGCCGCGGAGTATTTCATAATCCAGGAATTCGAGAACGAGGAGCAGGGCGTGTCGAAAATCGTCCAACCGTCCAAGACCGACGACGAAAGGAGATATTTCGCTGTCAAAATCGGTTCGATGATTTTGGCGGAGAAGATATCCGAAACGTTCTATGAGCCTCCGAAGAAAACTTTGCCGGAGTCTTCCGATGGAGCTTCTGAATAAAAGCGTTCGTTTTGGAGTGTCGGGCGGGTTTTCGGTATCTCTTTGCGCTCTTTTTGATTTGAGAATATATGAGAAAAAATAGAATTTTCGTTTCTTTATTTGCGTCGTTTGTCGTTTGTTCCTGTTCGACTTTGAAGGAGCCTGTGGTCTATGAGAATCCCGATTATTCCATAGAGGATGTCAGAAGGGACGAGATAAGGAAGACGGAGGAGCTTCTTGAAAAGAACAATGTCCAGGCTTTGTGGCGCGCTTCGATAATAGGGGACGGACCGACAATCGAAAGGTGCTTCGAGTCCGTTGTGGCTTCGTTCAATTCCGCGTTGGAGGACAAGAGCTATTTCGCCGCCAGGAATTTGTACAAGTCCCTCAAGGCGATGGACTATCCGAAGCTTTCTTCCCTCGGCAAAAGCGAGTCGGAGCTTGAGAAGCTTTGCATGGAGTCTGTGCCCGGCCTTTCTTCTGCGTCCGCACCCCGCTCGGCCTCGAAAAAGGTCTCCTCCTACATAAGCGGCACCGTCACAATCTGGGTGGACAAGGGCATCGCCGTGCACAACGGCTACGGATACGCCGACAGGGTCATCGGTTCTGGATTTTTCATCTCAGACGACGGGTACATCATCACGAACAACCATGTCATAGCAGATGTGGTCGATCCGAAAAACGAGAAATACACGAGGCTGTTCATAAAACTCGCCGCCGACGACGACACCAGGATTCCCGCCAAGGTCGTGGGATGGGACCCCGTGCTCGACCTCGCGCTTTTGAAGACGGAGGTCGAGGTTCCTTTCGTGTTCAACCTCGGCTCTAGCGAGGATTTGGACGTAGGCGACAAGATTTACGCAATCGGCTCTCCGATAGGGCTTGAGCGGACTCTAACCAGCGGAATCGTGAGCGCGGTCGACAGGAAGATGTTCTCCCTCGGTTCCGTCATGCAGATTGACGCGGCCGTGAATTCTGGAAACTCAGGCGGTCCGTGCGTTGACTCGGACGGAAACGTCCAGGCGGTCGTGTTCGCTGGAATGCTCCAGTACACTGGATTGAATTTCGCGATTCCTGTCGAATACCTGAAAATCGAGCTTCCCGCCCTTTATGCGGGTGGAAAGCTTGTGCATTCGTGGATCGGCGCGTTCGGGAAGACCAAGAAGTCGATGGGGAAGGATTCCGGCGTGGAAGTCCAGTACGTCCTTCCGGGCGGAAGCGCGTTCAGGAGCGGGGTGAAAGTGGGTGACATCATAACGGAAGTCGACGGAGTGAAAGTCGCGACTGTCGACGAGCTTCAGAATGCGTTGATGAAGACGCCCGCGAAATCGATAGTCAAGGTGAAATTCTCAAGTGGTGGAGCCTCCGAGGAAAATGCCGAGCGCACGGTTCCTGTCTATCTCGCGAGCCGTCCCGACAATCCTGGCCTTGCCGTCTACGAGGGCGACATCATCAAGAACGCCTTCACACCGATTTACGGACTCAGGCTTGAGGGGACGGCCCAGGGAAAACGTCACTACGTCATATCCGAGGTTCTCAAAGGCTCCATCGGGGACGAGTCGGGGTTCTCTGAAAACGATTATCTCGAAATCAAAAACATCAAATTCAACGACGAAAAAACTGCTATAATTGCTGAAGTTTATTCTAAGAACAGAAAGAAGGGCTATCTTGACATCAACATGGCTTTGCCCGCGACGTTGGACAGTCCGTACTATTTTTGACATTTTTAATTGAGGAAAGCACACATGACCGAAATGAAATTCAAGCGCAATTTTTGCATTGTCGCCCACATCGACCACGGAAAGTCGACTCTCGCCGACAGATTGATTCAGAAGGCGAAAATCATAGACGACAGGCAGATGATGAACCAGATTCTCGACAACATGGACATCGAGCGAGAGCGCGGAATCACAATAAAAAGCCAGGCCGTGACGATTCCATACCATGCCAAGGACGGTTTCGATTACGAGTTGAATTTCGTAGACACTCCGGGACACGTCGATTTCTCCTACGAAGTCTCCCGCGCCATAGCCTCCTGCGAGGGTGCGCTCCTTCTTGTGGATGCTTCGCAGGGCGTGGAGAGCCAGACCGTCTCGAACCTCTACATGGCGATGGAGCACGATTTGACGATTGTTCCCGTGATAAACAAAATCGACTTGCCTTCCGCCGACATTCCGAGAATAGAGCACCAGATTGACCACGACCTCGGTCTTGATTCCGCCGATGCCGTTCCTGTCTCCGCGAAGACTGGTGTCGGAATCGACGACTTGATGGAGGCCATCGTCACAAAGTTTCCGCCGCCGAGCGGCGACCCGAACGGAAAGGCGCAGGCTCTCATCTTCGACTGCCACTACGACGAGTACAGGGGCGTCATCATCCACATCCGCGTGAAGGAAGGGCGCATAAAGAAGGGCGACATCATCCGATTCATGTCGAACAGCACGGACTACAAAGTCGACCAGATTGGAATATTCAAAATCAACTACGAGGAGACTGGCGTGCTGGAGGCCGGGGACGTAGGCTATGTCATCGCCGGTGTGAAGACCGTCTCCGACGTCCGCGTGGGCGACACCGTGACCTTGGCGAACGACCCGGCTCCGGAGCCGCTTCCGGGCTTCAAGGAAGTCAAGCCGGTCGTCTTCTCTTCAATCTATCCAATGGACTCGAACGACTACGAGGAACTCAAGGATGCCATGGAGAAGCTCAAGCTGAACGATGCCTCCCTGGTCTACGAGAAGGACAACTCTGTCGCTCTCGGAAACGGCTTCCGCTGCGGTTTCTTGGGCTTGCTGCATCTGGAGATAATCCAGGAGAGGCTTGAGCGCGACTACGACCAGGCCGTAATCTTCACGGCTCCGAGCGTCCAGTACAAAATCCAGCTCTCGAACAAGGAAGTGAAGATAATCGACAATCCGACCGAGTACCCGGAGGGCAGGATAGAGCAGGCGTGGGAGCCTTACATCAACGCTTCGATAATCACTCCGACAGACTACATCGGCTCGATAATGAACCTCTGCACCGAAAAGCGCGGTGTCCAGAAGAACATGACATATCTTGACGAGAAGCGCGTGGAGCTGACGTACGAGATGCCCCTCGCCGAGGTTCTCTTCGACTTCTACGACAAGCTCAAGAGCTACAGCCGCGGATACGCCTCTTTCGACTACGAGGTGACCGACTACCAGCCGACGGAGCTTGTGAAGGTGGACATCCTGTTGAACGGAAAGCCCGTGGACGCCCTCTCCCAGTTGGCGTTCAAGCCGGAGGCCGCCACTCACGCCAAGAAGGTCTGCGAGAGGCTCAAGGGCGAAATCGCCCGCCAGCAGTTCAAAATCGCAATCCAGGGCGCGATTGGAAGCCAGATAATCGCGAGGGAGACCGTGAACCCGGTGAGGAAGGACGTTCTCGCCAAGTGCTACGGTGGCGACGTGACGAGAAAGAGGAAGCTTCTGGAGAAGCAGAAGGAGGGAAAAAAGCGCATGAAGATGATCGGCAATGTCGAACTTCCCCAGAGCGCGTTCCTTGCCGTCCTCAAGGAGAAGGAGGAGTAGGGCGCAGCCTTCTTATTCCGTTCCTGATTGTCTTCAGGAAAAAGTCGGCTTCTCCGCGTATGCGCTTGAGCTGGCTTATGTTGCCCGCGTCGAAGTTGTGGCCGTCTGGGAAGTGCAGGAACAGGTATTCCCTGTCCGTTATCAATTCCCCGAGCTCGCTTTCGACTGTGCGGCCGCATTTTTCAACGTCCTTTCCGTAAATCAAAAGTTCCTTGATTCTTTCGAGCGATTTTTCTTCGTTTTCGAGAAAGTCAAGGATTTTTTTTGCTGATTCTGTGTTTCTTCCGCATTTTTGTTTCGCCAGAGAGAATTTCGGAAAATTCGACATCATGTTCCAGAAGTCCGAGCCTGACGCGTCGATTTTGATGAGCCCCAGATCCAGTCCGCTTTTTCCGATGTCGAACAGGTTTCTCTGTCCTTCGAATGTCGCCTGGAAATTCCTTGCGTAGCTGTATAGGGCTATGTCGGTGAATGCCGCCGCTCCGTCTTTTCCGACCGTCCTCTGCGCGCCAGCCTTGAACGCGGCCTCGTAGTTCTCTGCCGGATGAAGCCTGTCGCATGTGGACTGCCTTTGGATTGTTTGCGGCGCGCCCTTCGTGTGGGTCGCTCCAAGCGAATACGAGAAGTCGAGGCCCGTGACGAACACCGGCACGGACTGGTCTTTTCTGAGCAGAAGCGCGAGGTATGTCGCCGTCAATCCGACTGAGCCGAGTGGCGGGACGACAGCGGGAAAGAAGTCTTCCTTAGTCACTCTCCTGAAAAAATTTGTGTCGGCGAATTCGGAGGCGAAAAAGCAGACGCCCTTGTTGTCGTGTCTGGTGACAGCCGGCCGGGATGCCATGTCCGCGAATATGATGGAATCTGCCGCGCCTCCGCCGATGTACGCCTTCTCTATGGCAAGCTGGGCTTCCACCGCCGCTATGAAGTCTATCCTCACACCGTTCGCCTTGAGTGATGGTACAGCCGCGTCCACCGCGACTACGCACAGCCTCTCGAAAATTCTCCTGTCGATATCGTCCAAAAGTTTCTGTGTTCCTTCTCCCGCTCCGAAAACGACAATGGGGTTCCCGATTCTGCCGAAAAATTCTTTGCAGTTCCCTGCGTCTGGAAGGGACGAAATGTTGTCGAGCAAATTCTTCGAGAAAAGCCTTCCGAGTTTCGTGAGCGTTATCCTGTTCTTCCAGAACGACGCGACTGCGTTTTCCGCCGCGGCCGCTATCTCCCTGTAGAAGTCCCTGTCGAATGCTGTTCCTCCGCTCATCTCGACCATGACGGCGCGCTTGAGCGTGTGCGGCTTTGGAAAGTCGATTTTCGACTTCTCCTTTCCCGTCATGATTTCAACGATTCTGCGTATTTCGTCAATCGGAAGCATCTCCACTCGGCATTTCGCGCCGCCGTCGGCTCCGCCTCGTTCCGCCTTGAATTTTTCCAGTTCCGATTGCGCGAGTCTGAAAAGTTCCCGGTCGGTCTCTATTCCGAGGACAATGCATCCGTCGCCCGCTTTTTCCAGAATCTCGGAAAGTCCGTGCCACAGGACAGGGGACGCGCAGAGGATGAGCGTGTTCGGAAGGAATGTCATGGACTGCACCGCCTGGACAATCGCCCTTTTCGGAGCGTATTTCGAATAGAGGAAGCGGTTCTTGTATGAAACAGAAAAGCCCTGACTAGTTTCAACCAGACAGGGCTTTTCCAAGCGGCTTTCGCCGCCGGGATTTGATGTCGTCATCTGCTTACTTGTTCATGTGGAGCTGGGCGTATGCGTTCCAGACGTTGTTCTCGACTTTGTCGCTGTCGAGGAGGTTCGCCTGTGCCGCCGACTGGTCGTAGCCCTGAATGTCGCTCTTCAAAGTGTCCGCTTTGTCGGCCGCGACCTCTGCCGTCTCCTCGCCTGTGCAGTTGAGGACGACAACGTAGTTACCGAGCACGATTGGCTCCGAGTACGAGCCGACCTTCATTCCGAATGCCTTCTCCCAGAACGCTTCGTTGCTCACGGCCGATGAAAGCTGCTTGGCCGTGTCCGTCGGGAGTTTGTCCGCGAGAGAGACTCCGCCGTAGTTCAGCGAGAACGCCGGGACGGTGACTTTCTCCGCTCCGTCAATCGCGCTTACGTCGAGCGCGTCGAATCCGTTGAGCGTCGCGTCGGCCGTGACGTTCTTCGCAGTCTCGATGAAGTAGTCCTCGATTTTTCCGGATTCGTTCGACGTAATGTACTTCTTGACTACATCGAATGTGTTCTTGTCGTTGAAGTCGGCCTGCGTGCTCTCCCCGTCCTTCCTGAAGACTGTGTAGCCGCTTGATGTCTTGACGACTCCGCTGAAAGCGTCCTTTGCGAGCGCCTTTATCGTCTCAAGGCTGGCCTCGTCTGCGAGTATGCCCTTGACCTGGTACTTGTAGGAAGCTGTGATTTTTCCCTCTGCGTCCGTGAAATATTTCTCCGAGTACTCTTCCTTCACTGCGTCCTCGAATTTGATTTCTCCGCTGGAAAGCTGCTTCTGGACTTTCTCGGCTGTCTTCTCGTCAGCGAACGATATTGCGGAGAGCGAGAACTTCTCGAACGTGTCCTTGTTCGCCTCGGCGAATTTCATGACTTCCGAATCTGGATAGTTCGATTTGTTGAACGAGATGATTCCGAACGAGCGTTTCTTCGCTCCGAAGCCTGACAGGAAGTCGCTCTCGGCGTTCGATGTCTTGAGACCGAAGAAGCTCTTGCCTCCAAGCTCTTCCGAAGAGCCGAACAGGTCGTCCTGGAACCTTTTGCTGACGAGTGACGCCTTTATGCTTGTCCTGATTTCCTCTTTCTGCTCGTCCGAGTAGAGGCGTGCGAGTTCTGGAGAATACTTTCCGTTTTCGTCCAGGAAGTAAGGAAGCTGGAGCATGTGGCGTGCGACTTCCGTGCTGCCCGGCTCGTATCCTGTTCCTTTTACCGCGTTCTTGGCGGCTATCGACTGTACGGCCGCGTTGAACGCATAGCTGTAGAGGTAGATGTAGTTCGACTCGTCGATGTTGATTCCCTGCGCCTGGTATTGCTGCTGGAGGTTGTTGACAGCCTGCGCGAATTCCGTGCCTGGCTTGAGCTCTATCGGCTTGCCGTCGTATTTTCCGAAGACGACCGCGTCTCTCTGAGCCGCTCCTCCCACTTTCGCGGGCGCGAAGACAAAAGCGACCGCCGCCAATATGAAGATGACGACGGCTCCGATTGTGATAAATGTTTTGTTCATAAATTTTTCCTTTTTTGGAATGAGTTTATAATGAAGATATAATTTTAACATCGTCAAAAATAAATATCAACGAGAGCGGAAAAAGGAGATTTTAAACAGGCTGGGGCATAAAAAAAACGCCCTGCAAAAGCAGAGCGTTTGTCGGGTAGACTGGATTCGAACCAGCGACCCCTACGTCCCGAACGTAGTGCGCTACCAGCTGCGCTACTACCCGAAAAAAGAAAACCCGTTCAAAAAAGAACTGAACGGGTTACGCGATGTGCGGGGCTCGAACCCGCGATCTCCGGCGTGACAGGCCAGCGCGATAACCAACTTCGCTAACACCGCATCAACGAGTGATGAATATGACTATATCAAAAAGTGCGATTTTGTGTCAACAGCAAATTCAAAAAAAATCGTCAATTTATCAAAAAATCAAGAAAATCTTTCTGGAAGAAGAGTTTTTCGACTCCGAGAGACTTGAATCCCTCGTTCCAGGTGAACGACGCGCAGATTCCGGGCGCGGCGGTGTTCAGGCCGTCGAGGTAGGGCATGTTGTAGAGGGACGTTATCTTTACTTCCATGTCCTTTTCGCTTTTCTTCGCCGATTTCAGCAGGTCGTGGATGAGAATCGGGGCGACTGAATTCCTCAGGACTTCGTTTTGGAAGAGGTTCGTCTTGTGGTTGATGTTGAACGAGATTCCCGAAAGCGCGCAGAAGAGGAACGAGTCGAGCTTCAGGAAAAGTTCAAAATCGTTTATTTCGATGAGAAAGAAAAAATCCGAAGTCGTCACGCCCGACATGAATTCAATCTGGCTCATCTGTTCCGTCTGGGCCGGTGTGAGTTTCCTGATTCCCTGCTCCAGGAATATTTTTTTGAGGTGGATTCTCATCTTGTTCGTGAACGCCGCAAGAATCTCGTCGAATTTCGCTATTTCCTCGTCCGCCGCTATCTTTACCCGCTCGTAGACCTTCTTTGGCTTTATGTCCAGCTTTGATTCCCTGTGCTGTCCGAGTAGCCTGTCGACTTCTTCCTGCGAAAGGCTTATGTTGTTTTCGTTGCTCATTCGTCTATTTTACAACATAATTCGACTATTATGAGAGAAATTTTGTTCGTATGCCACGGAAACATTTGCAGGTCTCCAATGGCGGAGATGGTCTTCAAGGATATTGTCAGGAGAAACGGCAGGGAAGGGGATTTTTCAATCGATTCCGCCGCGACCGACTACGACGCGATTGGCTGTGGAATCCACAGGGGCACGAGGAACGCCTTGGTGAGGAACCAGATTCCATTCTCTGAGCACATTGCGCGCAGGGTGACGATGGACGACTATGTTTCGTCGGACTTGATAATCTGCATGGACGACGAGAACCTTGAGCATCTTGAGAGAATCGTGGGGAAGGACAGCGACGGGAAAGTCCACAAGCTCCTGGAATATTGCGGGGAGACGCGCGACGTTGCCGATCCGTGGTATACTGGGAATTTCGATGAGACTTTCGACGATGTGAAGAGGGGCTGCGAGGCTCTTTTCGATTTTTTGAACAGATAGGGGGTATTTTTCATGAAAGAATTTTTGTCTTACGACATCGTTAGGAACAACGCCTTGAAACTGGCGGACAGAATCTACCGGGAGGACAATTTCGTCCCGGATGTAATCTATACTTCGCTCAGGGGCGGCGCGTACATGGCGAACGTCATAAGCGAGTACTTCAAACTCGCAAGGAAGAACGAGAAGCCGGTCCTGTACGCGGCCGTGGTCGCCAGAAGCTACACCGACGTGCACCAGAGTTCCGCAATCAGAATCGACGGCTGGACTTACTCGCCTGAGTACCTCCGCGCCGGCGACAAAATCCTCTTGGTCGACGACATCTACGACACCGGAAGGACTCTGAACTACCTCGTGGAGGTCCTCATAAGCCACGGAATCCCCCGGAAGGACATCAAGGTCGTGGTGCATGACTTCAAGAACTTTTTGGACAGGCCGACACTTCCGATAAAGCCCGACTACTGGTGCCGCAAATTCGACATCGCCCGCCCGGAGGACGACAGGTGGATACACTACTTGAGCCACGAGCTTGTGGGGCTTACGGACGAGGAGCTTGAGGAGCACTACTACAAGGAAGACCCTGAACTCAAGCCGATTCTTTCAAAGTTGATGAAGTGATGTGTTTTGCGAGGAGAAATGGAATGCCTGAGAAACTGATTTTGAAATGCGGACTCGACGAGGCTGGAAGGGGACCGATTGCAGGTCCTGTGACCGCCGGATGCGTGGTTCTTCCTGATGATTTTCCGATTGAGCTTTTGGACGACTCCAAGAAGCTTTCCGAAAAGAAACGGGAGAAGGCTCTGGAAGCCATCAAAGAAAAAGCCTGCTACGGATTCGCACGCGTGGAGCACGACAAAATCGACGAAATCAACATCCTTCAGGCTTCCCTCCTTGCAATGAGAAAGGCCTTCGACGACATGCTCCAGAAATTGCCGTCATGGCTGAAAAATCAGCCCGGTCTTGCTCCTGCTTTTTCCGCGAAACTCGATTCCGGCGACTTGTCGTTCATTGAAATCGAGGCGATGACGGACGGCAACTTCTGCCCTTGCATAGACGGTGGGAAAATCCCCTGCCGGGTCTCTGCCGAGCCGAAGGCTGACGGAAAATACCACGAGGTAATGGCCGCGAGCATCGTGGCGAAGGTGGAGCGCGACAGAATCATGCGCGAATTCGACAAGCTCTACCCGGAATACAACTACGCCAAGCACAAGGGCTACCCGACGCCCGCCCATCTCGAAGTCTGCCGCAGAATCGGCCCAAGCCCCATCCAGCGGCTCTCGTTCGACATTCGGCCGAAAGCGGAGAAGAAAAAGCGGTAGGGAGGCTATTCGGTTGAGTCGAGGGCTTCGCACTCAAATTCCTTTGACGCTGAATGGAGAATCTTGGTTTCCTTCAGTCGGTTCGTGCCTTTCAGCGTGACGGAAAATCTGTATAGGCCGGGCTTCGTGTACTTTGCGTACATTTTTTCGGAGGTGAAAATCGAGCCTCCGACCTCTCCGCATTCCTGCCGCAATGTGTAGTTGCTTCTATGGCTGGTGTTGTCCTTCTTCTGATTGTCGAAAACAAAGAAATCAGGGGAATTCGCTTTCGCTTCGACAAATTCTCCAGCGGACTCGTCGTAATGTTCCAAAAGCCATGTCGTTTCGTACTCCGTAAAAAACAGCGAGTCCTTTCTCTCTCGCTCGCTTGTGTTCATGTTGAAATCGCGGGAAATGTAGAGTTTGTAGAAAAATCCGCCGCCGCCGGATATTGAGTCGCACACTTCCAGGGAAAACGAGTCTTCGGGAGTCAGCTCGTCGTCAAAAAGAAGAAAGCATGACTGGAAAGAAAAAGCAAATGCTGCAAGAAAAAAGGCAAGGGTGATTTTGGAAAACGGAGATTTCATGGGCAAGTCCTATTCGCTGAAACTGATGGAAATTATTTTGTGGCAGACTCCATACACATATCCTGATTCTGGAGCGGCCACGATGTCCACCAAAAAGCGGTAGTCGCCCAGAGCCGCGGCTGACGCGTAGAAATCAAAGTCTGCGCTTTTTTTTCCCGCATAGTCGCCGCTTGATATGACAACCGTCCTGTTCACTGCGGATGCTTGGGAGTCTGTTGGGGAATCCTTTGCGGAAAGGCCGGAAGAGGGAACGAAAATGTCGTTTTTCACGTCATGGACTTCCGTCGTGAAATCTACAGAGTAGGAATCGTAAGTTCCAAAATGAAGGGGAATCGAAACCTGGATGTGGACTTCTTCGGAGAGCGCGTAGCTCTCTTTTTGGGGAGAAAGACTGATGCCCACGTCTGTTATCTCTTCGAAGCCGCTTTCCGGGCTGCATGCGGAAAAAAGAAGAAGAGACATGGCGAAAAGGATTGCGGAAAGATTTTTTTTCATCGTTTACTCCTGTTCCTCCGTAAAATCGAAGCAAAGGCTTTTTTCGCACAAGTCCACGCAGATTTTGTCCAGGCGAAAGGCTTTTCCCGTCACTTTTACTTCGCATGGGGCTGCGAAATCCGATTTCAAGTAGAGAGTCCTCTGCAGTACAGGAGAAGAGTAGAAATCCTTCCTGTATCCTGAGAATGACACCGTGTACTCGGTGAGGTTTTCTGAGGAGTCGGGACTTCCGAAAATCGGAACCGGCTTTGAAACAAGAAACGAGTTCTCGTTGAGGATTTGAACGTTCGCCTTTATTTTGAAAACATATTGTTCGTAGCTGGAGAAGTCTGTGTTGAGTGTCAGTGTAATGGGAATGGTGTCGCCTTTGCGGGGTTTTGTGCTTTCATCGGAAAGCTGGATGAAAACTCCGTCGAATTCGCCAAAAATTTCAGGCTCCTCTACCAGGCAGCCGAAAAAAAAGAATCCCAGCAAGATAAAAAGGAAAGCGCGATTTTTCATTTTAATTTAACCTTAATATCTGTCATTATATGGCCTTGTGGTGAATATGCCAAGAATTTTTTCGCCGGAAAGCTGGATGGAAAACTCCGCAAAATTCTCCAAAAATTTCAGGTTTAAAAGTTGCGTGCGGAAGCCTTCCGCTTTTCACCTCGCGCAGAAAACGCGTTTTCTTAAGAATTCGCGCAGTTCCCTGCCGGTCGGGTCTGATTGCGGATTGGCTTGCCGCCAATGCGTTATCGGGAAATCGCTTCCGAAACGGATTCGTTCTGAGAAGCCCCCTCCGCGCAATGCGGAGATCGTCGCTCTGTCCGCCATCGCCGTGTCCGCAAACACATTCGGGTAAGTTTTAATCATATAAAGCGTTTCACAAATCGGTCGGCAGTGCGCCATCTGCACAAGGGAAGCGGGGTGCGCCTTTATGAACGGCTCGAACAGTGTCGGCGGATAATCCTCGTCGCAGTGAATTAGAATCATTTTGTCGTGCTTTTCCGCATACAAAAAAACTTCTTCTGCAAGAGAATAGATTCTTTCATCTCCAAAATTCCACTTTTGCGCCCGCGGGTGAATCTTGAAGCCGTCGTATGCGATTTCGCCCATAGCCTGCTCTGTGGAAATGCCGGAAAAACGCACGTCAGGCACGACCCAATAGAGCGCGTGCGCTTTGATTCCGATTTCCGTCGCGGCCGAAAGAGCGTCTTTTACTTCACCGCGGACACCCTCGTACAAATCTTTTGGGGGACAATAAAGACAGCTTGTGGTGCTGGAAAAATACACCTCGTCCACACCGGAAGCCTTTAGCGCGGAAAAAACGCGGTCTGCAAAGTAATATGCTTTGTCAAACTGCCCGATGTGGACGTGGTAGTCTGTCATTTTGAAACAGCCTTGAGTTTCTCGTTGCGCCAGTCCAAGACAATCTGCTTGTTCTTTGCCGCGACCGCGCAGAAATGGCGGTTGATTTCAAGCGGATTTCCCGTCGGAGACTCGTTGGCGTTTCGCACCATGCACGGAGCGCAGAAAGCCGCCTTGTCGCACTTGCAGCATTCTCCGCCGCCCAAGTCTTTCATCTTCAAGCCGCGGAGCCATTTGATTTTCTCGCTGTTGTCCCAGATTTCCTGAAGCGGCGTTTCGTTCAAGTTGCCCAATATCATTTCCTGCCAGCCCGCGCACGGATACACGTTGCCGTTCGCCACCATGCAGCAAGAAGAAATGCCCACGCCGCACAGTCTGCGCTCCGGGTTGAACTGGTTTTCGTTGCACCTCTGGACGAAATCGGGCGCGAGAATAGCCTTTTGATAGTCAACATCGTCAGCCATGATGTCGCTGATGACTTTTCCCGCCTCTTCCACAGTCAAGCGGTTGGCGAGGTTCGATGTTTCGTGGTTGTACTGCGCCATCATGATGTAGTCGGTCTGCGCGCGGATTTTGTGCTCGTGGCACCATCTCAAGACATCGCCGTAATCGTCCTTGTTTCCCTTCATCGTGGGGCAGGAAACATGGAGCGGCAAATCGTTTTCGATAAGGCGCAAAATGTTGTCGCGGGTCTTGTAGAAGCTGCCTACAAGTTTTTAAGCATTTCAAGGCAGTGCAAGCTGATTGGGATTTCACGGAGCCAGTATTATTACGAACCGAGCTCAGAGCAGGATGAAAAAGATTTCAATCTGCTTGTGAAAACCAAGGAAGTCCAGATTGAGCATCCGTATTACGGTTACCGCAGAATCTGGCGTGAGATAAATAAAAACGGTGGGGACACTACAGAAACAACTGTACGCCGTGTAATGCGAAGATTCTGGATTACGGCAGTATTTCCGGGCAAGAATCTTTCTAAGGCCTGTAAATATCACAAGAAGTATCCGTATCTTCTTAGAAATAAGGTAATCAGATATCCAAATCAGGTATGGTCAACGGATATCACTTACATAAAGCTGCCGACAGGAAATGTTTACCTGATGGCAATAATCGACTGGTTCTCAAGAAAGGTCTTGAGCTAGCGTGTATTCAATACGATGGATGCGCTGCAGTATGCAAATCTTCTGAGGGAAACAATCAAAGAATACGGCTGTCCTGCAATCTTCAACACAGATCAGGGAAGCCAGTTTACATCTGATGTTTTTTTCAAAGTTCTTGTCGATTACGACATCCAGATCAGCATGGATGGAAAAGACCGGGCTTTGGACAACATCAGAATTGAGCGTCTTTGGAGAAGCCTCAAGTACGAGGACATCTATCTTAAACGCTACGAAACAATGAAAGACTTGAAGACCGACCTAAATGCCTACTTCAACTTCTACAATACGGCGAGGTTTCATCAGTCGCTGGATTACAACGTACCTGATGAAATGTATAAATGCTTCCAGTACAATGAACTGGAAAGGAAAAAGGCTGCATAATTTTTTACACCTTAAACCTGTAAAAAAATTGTGTTGACTAAATAGCGCATTTTAATAGGGCGAAAGTCGAGTTTTCACAGTGCAATGGCAGAAACGAGCAGAAGCGGGGTTCCATCCATCAAAACACTCAGCCACCGCGAAGCGGTACTGCCGTTTTGATGGGCGGGTTCCCGCTGGGAGCTTGTTTTTGCAACTACGGTATGCATAAACTCGACATTCGACCTAATATATACTTGCATAGTGTGCTCCTGTTTTGTGTAGACAGTATGTTTTATAGAAATAATATTATTAATAATTTATTATGTTGCGAAATAATCAAAAATGTTTATAATTTTTACAAATCGACATTGTCAATTTATTGCAGTGTTAAATTAATTAAAAGTGTGAATATATGAAAAAAGAATTTTTTTTGATTTTGTTAATTTCATTATTTATTGTTGGTTGTAACAACTCTTCCCAAGAACAATCATCGCAAAACACTGAACAAACTTCGGTAAATACTGAACAACACACTCATAATTTTAGTGAAAACTGGATTTATGACAAACAATATCACTGGCATGCTTGTAATATATGTGATGAAATAAAAGACAAAACTGTTCACAGTTACAATGCTCCAGAAATTCTTGTTGAACCAACCGAAGATCATAATGGAATTGAAGTACGCATTTGTTCAATCTGTAAATATAGAAAAGAAAGAGAACTTGTTTATTTGAAAACTTCAACTACTGATGAAACAATCTTTTCTCATAAACTTATTAAAATTAATTATAATGCAGGGGATTTTTACATTGGAAGCACAGAGGTTACTTATAAAGAATGGTATGATGTGTGGACATGGGGTGAACAACACGGATATTTATTTGCAAATTATGGACGAGAAGGCTCAAATGGCTATGATGACAGAGAATATCCAGAAACACCAAAGGGAAGTTCTCAACCTGTTGTAAGTATTTTTTATAGAGATATTATTGTATGGTTGAATGCTGCAAGTGAAAAAGCAGGGCTAACTCCTGTTTATATGTATAATGGCGAAGTAATAAAAATTGCAGAAATTCTCCCTTACAGCACATATTTCATTGGAACAAATCAGAAAAATAATATCTGGTGCGCAAAAGATAGACAAGGTCGTTCAACAAAATGCACAATTAATAAAAATGCAAATGGATATCGTCTTCCAACTAATGATGAATGGGATTTTGCTGCAAGGGGTGGAAAATCAGATTTTGGTATTACAAATAACAAAAAAGAAATTCTTGATGCAATAGCTTGGTATAAAGGAAATAGTGATGGTCACACACATGATGTTGCAACACAAGAACCTAATGAATACGGATTATATGATACAATTGGCAATGTTTGGGAATATACAGAAGGTTATAAAATTGGTCAAAATAACGATTATTTTGTAACAAATATAAAAGGATGGTATTTCGATAAAGATTGGTATGAAATTACAATGCCACCAGAAAAAGGTGAAGTAACATCCGGGGATTGTAATGCGACTATTTCTCAAGGCTTTAGAGTTTGTCGTTCATGTTTTGATTAGTTTACTGATTGGAATATATTTACCCCACCGAAAATAGAATGTCAAATATTTCGATTTTTGCGGTTATATATTCCCCGGAAAAACAAACTCCAGATTTCCCCTTGCAAGTTCAACAAGCCGCAGGATTGTGTCGACTGGTGTTGGCCCCCTGTCTGTAAGTTTGAAAGCTGGGAAAAAGCTTGTGATGTGAAGGGGGATTTTTTTTACCAGTCTGATTTTCAAGTGTGGCGACCCAGGCAGACAATTCACGCATTTCCTGCTCACTGTCGTTTCCGCCGGGGATGATTAGCGTGGTAAGTTCCACGTGGCAATCCCTAGCAGCAGTGGTAATAAAATCCTTTACCATTTGAAAATCCCCGTCGATGTGATGTAGCCCACTCCGTTGTAGTTTCGGATATAGGTGTCCTTTTTCTGTCTGTAAAGCATTTTGTACCTCGTTAGAATTGCGGTCATTGAGCGAAGTCGAAATGACCGTTTCTGTGTTTTTCATGGTGGTTTCGACTGTGCTCAACCACCGTTTTGTGTTTTTCATGGTGGTTTCGACTACGCTCAACCACCGTTTTGTGTTTTTTATGGTGGTTTCGAATGCGCTTAACCACCGTTTGTGTCTATGTTTTTTCGCCTCCGTGTTCTATACTGTGCGTATCACACACAAGGAGGTGTTTTTTATGCATGATTTGGCCGAACGAGAGCAGGTCATGGAGCTTGTCCAAACGTTGCCCGACGAGCAAATCCACTATGTGCTGAATGTCATTCAGTCTTTGCCGCAATCTGCCCCAAAAAATGATTTTTCTCTTGAAACCGCCATTGACGACGCGCGAAATCAAAAAAATTTGACAGGTCCGTTTTTCAGCGCAAGAGATGCCGTTGCCGCAATGCTGGAGGATTGATTTTTGTACACAATCAATTTCACCAACAGAATGAAGCACGATGTGAAGCTGATGAAAAAGCGCGGGAAGGACATCGGAAAACTTGAAGCTGTTCTTGATGTACTCTCAAAAGGAGAACAACTTCCCGAAGCAAAACACGACCATCAGCTTACAGGCAATCTAAAAGACTTCCGCGAATGTCATATTGAACCCGACTGGCTCTTGCTGTACCGCATTGTAGAAAATGAGCTGATTCTTTCCGCCACCGCCACTGGCTCGCACGCGGACATTTTTGGTCTTTAATTGCTCCCTTGCGCAATATGTTTCTGTCTGTAAAGAATTTTGTACCTCGTTTGTAAAAAAGTTTTTTGTGCCAAAACGGCAAACGGCAAGGAAACTTTCGCTTCCTTGCCGGGCTAATGTTTTTAAGACTCTGCTATGCTTATTTCAACTGCTTTATGATTACGCTTAACAGTTCCTTTAATTTTTCAGCATCTGCTCTGTTCAACTGTATTTGCGCATAATCACCAGTTTCCAAGTCGCATGGTGGAATCCCGTGTTTTGATTTTTCCTCAAATTCTTCTAATTTCTTAAAACGTTCATTGTCTTCCATATTTTTCTCCTTTGCAGTTTCGGATATAGCTGTTCTTTCTTTGCCGCTAGGGCACTTTAGTTTTTGCATTTTTCGTATTCCTCTTTGCAGACTTCATCATAGGCTTCATCCACATTGACATAATCAGGATGTTTTTCTGCCTGCTCCTTCAATTTTTGATAGACTTGAAGTTTCAAAGTGGCAGGAATGTTTAGGCCAGGTATTGGAATTTCACCGTTTTGTCTATCTATCCAAAAACCATCATTTGCCATAAACCAAGTTGAATCTTCATAGGTCTGGTTGTTTGCGATTATTCTCATGTTTTTCCTCCAAAATTAAATTTCATCGGGAACTGGCAGTTTTTTTTCCACAGTTCCCGACTTTTTATTGTTTCTAGAACAGTCATTACCCCCTATGCCGTTCTTTCACAATTTTTACACTGCCTCTGCCCAGGAGCACTAGTAGTACCCCAGCCAGCGCCACTAGCGTTTTGGTTTGCAGGGCAACCCGCCGCGTAGCTGCCAGATGAGTTGTTCTGTGCGATTACCTGTGGTTTTGTGTAAGCCATTTTGTTTTCTCCTTTTGAGTTTATGTTTTTCACAATCGACGATTGCGGACAAGAGCATTTCGCAATTCGATTTTTCGAGCGAAGCGTTGAAAAATCGAATTGCAGTTGCCTCCGTCAACTGCAATGGTATACCATTGCAGCACCCGCGCGCGGGCGGCGGATTTTTGGGGGAGTACAGAGGCTTTCTTGTGTTTTTGTATGGTGGTTTCGAATGCGCTCAATCTCCGTTTGCAGTTATGGTTTTTCGCATCCGTGTTCTGAGTGAAGCTTCTCGCCTTGAATTGAACGCAACTTTGAGTTTGAAAGATTTCCTCAAAAAATCTTATTTTGAACGGTGGAGAAAAATCTTTGGATAAACTGTTCGCGCTGATTTGTAACATTTTGGCGAATGCCGTCGGCGACACTGACAGTGCTCTTTTTTAATTCCATTACCGCAACTGCAATACCGTTTATATAAAGAACGATATCAGGCCGTTTTTCTACATTACCATTTACTGTTACTTCTTCCGCAATGTAAAAATTGTTTTTCTCCGGCTCTTCCCAGTTAATGAAATAAACCGTCTTGGGAGATTCTCCAGGATGCTCTGCAAGTTTAAGACCATATTTTAAAATGCGGTAAACTTCTTTGTTTGTGTGGTATGGAGATTGAGAAAAATCTGCGAGTATCTTGTAAAACTCATTTTGAAGAGATTCAATAAATGCAGCTCTATAGCCGTTATCTGTAAGAAAAGATTTCCAGTCACCCCATCGAACATTGTAGTTCTCCGACTCTTCCAGATTACCAAGATATTTATATCCAAGTTCCTTTTGAAAAAATGTAACAATGCGGTTCTGGGGTTCGCGTTCAGGGTGAGCTGATTTTGTCATTCGGATTCCTCCTGGTTTACAATTTCCCAATATCCGGTTTTCTTACTTCCTTTACGGATTATTTTACCACTATTCTTTAATTCTCCAATATGTCTTTTTATGGTTGCGGAAGAAACTCCTAATTTTTGTGCATATTCATCATAACTGCAATTTGGATTTTTTTTTATAAGGTCAAAAAGATTTATCGGGTCATTTATCGGGTCATTTATCGGGTCGTTTACAGTGTCATTTGCCTTAAACATCATCATAATGTCATTGGGATGAACTGTATATTCCGGTTCGGCAATTCCATATTCCTTGCAAAGATTGCAAATTTTTTCTATACTGCGGCTCCAGCTTTCTATAAAGCCCGCTCTAAAGAATGTATTCGCAATATTCGGGTTATGGGGAAGTGAGCGATGTTTTTGCATTAAAGTGTCGGCTGTCCAGTTGGCAGGAAAAACACAGTCATTGCTGATATAAAGCTTATCCCTGTAAACGCTGATTTGCACAGGCACGCCAACAGAAAAATCCTGATGAATGAGCGCATGAACACCGCTTCTCGAACGGCATCTTTAGGGAATGGATAATGCTCTATGCGGGTGATGTTGTCATAAGAAATTTCTGTAGTCAGATATTTTGTGTAAAGCAAATCTATAACGCGGTCTGCCTGAATCATTAGAGAACCATGAACTTCATCCTGATAGCGCAAATCTGCGTCAGTTTCAAAAAAACCGATTTTTACAAATGAACCTGTTATCCATTTTTCCGGATTGCGATGAAATAGCAAAACAGCTGCCCGCTTAAGCAAAGTCCCGTCAAGAAGATTAAGTTTTTCAAGTAAATCCTGATTCGAAAGCTTCAAGTCATCCTTACTCATTCTTCCACTGCGGATTGCTTCACGATGGAAAATATCAAAGCTTTCTTTATCGAGGTCATCAACGCTTACATTTTCAAGAGGAACAGAATCCCAGTTTTTACCTGTCTTACGCAAAAGAAAATTAGTCAGCGCCGAACCTTGCAAAAGCTGTTTTGTGCTTCCAGTTCTATAATGATACTCACCCTTGTAATTAACAGGATAAGGATTTTCTTCAACAGTGATTTTTATAACATCAAGTTCGTTCTCAGTAATCAAATCCACATCAACAATCAATCCAAGGGCATCACGAACTTTATTAGGAATATCTTCCATAAGTTTCTTTGAATCAGCAACGCCACAAACAGAGCCATCATCACGCTTGCCAATATAAAGCACACCGCCCTGAGCATTTGCAAAACGTCGCAATCCGCTTCGCGTCTTGCTAAACGAGTTTTGACAAGCAAAACTCGCGCAAATTCATTTGAGATATTCATCGCGCCAAGATTCTTTGTATTCGATTAACTGGGATTCGGACATGTTAGTGACTCCTTAAGCGAATTATTTTTTTATTACATATATCAATAGAAGGATATAAATTACAACCACCCAAACAATATTCTCTTTTTATACAAGACATGCAGTTAGTTTCTTGTTTTTTTCTAAATTGATTAAATTGATCAGAAGTCCAAACTTCAGAAATTGTTTTTCCTTTTAATGAAATACAGAATTTCCTTTCTGTTGAATCAAAAGAACATGGATATGCATTTAATTCGCAATCAATATACATTGAAAAACGCGCAGCTTCACAAAAATCAATTGAACTAAAGTCAATTGTATTTGAATAAGAAAGTAACGCCGGTGTGAAACAAGTGTCAAAACCAACATCAAAATTAAAATGAGTCTTATCTATAATATCTATAAGCTCTTTTAATTCTAAATCATTATAAGACAATGTTTTATTCAAAATACCAAAACCTGAAGGCTTATAAAGTAAAAAAATAACAGCATTTATACCTTGTGGAAATAAATTGTTTTTCAATCTAAAAATCGCTTCTGAAATAGTATCCTTTGATAAAACATAATGTATGTTTGTAGTACACCCATGCTCCAAAAATAAATTAATTGCTTTAATAGTATGAGGATTTGTTTCTTTATTATTAGATAAATTTGAATAAAATGAAACTGCAACTGCACCACAATAGATCTTTGTTAATTCAGCTTCCAAATCTGTTAATAAATATCCACTTGTTGTATAATTCGGAATAATCATATTTTCACGTGTTATTTTTAGTATTTCTTTAAACAATTCATGTTTATTTGGATCTCCAGCACCTCCTAAAGCAATTTGAAATACTTTACCTTTGCACTGATCTATAATTTTTTTATAATCGTAATAATTCATATTTGGTCGTTTTAGAATCTTTGCTTTTTGATAACAATCTACGCCAAAATTTTTGCAAATATTATATTTACTCGCCAAACATGTTCCCATAATTCCTATATCCAATAACTCAGGAAACGAGCGCATTATAGGATTTTTATTCGACTGTAAGGAATCTGAACGAAATAAAAAACCATTTTGCTCATTAAAATATTCGTAGAATTGGTATTTTTTATCTTTATATACTATCATTTATTTACCAGACACAATTTAATCCATTAAGGTAAAAACCTTTTGTTTCAAATTCAATTGACTCACAAGTAAAAAAAGATTCTATTTCATCTGATTCGGAAGAAGTTGAACCAAAATAGATAAAACATCCTTTTTTCGACATTTTTTTATAAATTTTGTCTAATTTTCCTCCATATTGTTTTTCTATTTCATCAGTAATTGGACCAATCTTTTTGACAGAGTTTAGAATAACATTACAGAGTTCCCTCATTACATCAGCAAAGATAGATTGTTTTGAATCTGTTAATTTTTCATATAAATAATCATAAGACAATTCTTTATCAGAAATGATAATAAAATTGGTAGAAGAACTGTTTGTGACAAATCCCTTTCTAATCTTCATAAATATAAAACTTTCCTCCGAAATAATTATTCAATTTTTCACGAACACTTTTTACATAAAGCAAATTATTATGCGAGCTAAATCGTTCTTCCTTAGAGCATCTTAGAAAGATTGATGATAAGCTATTGAGCTCAGATTCAATTAGATTATAATGACAATCCAAGTATTCGCTATAGGTATCAAACTCTTTTCTGTAATACTTTAAATATTCTAAATACACACTATAACTATTTGAAAATCGTGTTCGATAAATATTCTTTAAAACGATACCTATAAATCCTTTACGTGAAATATTAAAAATTTTATAAGATAAAAAAATCTTAAAATAAATGATAGGCAAGAAGAGTACATAATCTTGTTTATCAACGAAATTAATTCTTTTCATAATACAAAACCTCTTCTTCTAATTCTTTTATAAGAGTATCTTTTTTATATGTTTGTATTACATTTGACTTCAATATATTCTGTGCTTTATTCTTTAGTTCAATACAATTTGTATTTTGAATAATATTATGCAAGATTGAAGTATAATTTGGACATAATTCCATATAATTTTGCAATGTATACATATCATCAATTACAATTCCAATTATGGCAAAGTATTCCTGACAATCAATACATTTTTCATTTCTCAGTGAAAACAATAGTCGCTTCAAACACTCAACGATATGTTCATTTCTAGAATAATAGGGATAACCATAACTAGTATAACATCCCAGTACATTTTTCAAATCTGAATAATTACTATACGAGTAAACAAGTTTCAATAAAATAATCAACTTATTTTTAATTCCATTTTTCTCCTGATGGAAAAGATATAGAAATAAATTATCTATATCCCGATTCTCTATCAATAAGATAGATGCAATATAATTTAATTCAAACCCTTCCAGCTCTTCTTCAGAATCCATAATGACGGATATTGCAAAACTATTAAACAATCTTTCTTGAGCATGATTCCATAAGTCATTATAAAAGTCCTGAGCCAATAAACCTTTACAGATATCAATTTGTTTATTTGCTTTAAAATGCAAATACAGATAATGTAAAATTCCTTCTAATGGTGATAAATACCCCTTTTTTAAGCTCTTCAAAAAAGCATATAAATTTTCTTTTGAATCATTGCCATTACCTTCTTCAATTTCTTTATTAAATTTAATGACCAAATATCTTGCTAAACAATAATCTCTTAGTTCATCAAAAGGAAAATACACAACTTCTTCGCTGAATTCTGCAATCGAATTTTCATTTTTTATAACTTTTCTTCCTGTTAATAAATTATCATCACTTATTGCTCGTATAAAAAGAATTTGCTGTTCATTATTAGTTACTTCTTTTATTGATATATAATTGAATATATTTTTTTCTATCATCTTTTTTGAGATCATATCTATAAATTCTTCAACATTTTCTTTGGAATATTTTTTTTCCAAAGATCTTATATATTCCTGATATATTTTAAATCGATACAAACTTATATCTTGATTTGTTTTTCCTTCATTTACTTCAAAGTATAAACGTAGCAACAATAAAGAAGTAGAGAACAATTGTTCAGAAATGAAAGGTAATGGTTTTGTAACATTAAAATTTTTACAATACCGTTCCAGGAGTTTTTCTTTTGCTGGTATATCTCTATAATAATTTAAGTCAATTATATAAGGTTTTTTATTCATATCATCTATTAATGATGAAAACCTTTGTTCAAAGTATTCTTGCCGACAAGTAATTATAATTTTTACTTTTGAAGTTAGGAGTTTATCTATTTCTGAGAATAATTGTTTAGAAAAATCCATTGCATCATTTTCATTAATTGCATCAATAATGATATAAGTTTCAAAGCATTTAAAAAATAAATAATATATACCGCTTGCTATTTTTTTTAGAAAATAATATAGATTCAAACGAGAAAGCAAATAATCACGGAATGGTTCTTGAATATCTTTTGCATTTATAAAAATAACTCTCTTCTTTAGTTTCAAGAGTAAATCAACAATATTGCAGACTAAATTTGTTTTTCCATTTCCAGCGGTTCCCTTAATCAATATAAATTTTGATTCAATAATCTCACATTTTTTCTTTTCAGTTTTTAATGTCTCCTGATACCAATAGCTATTTATGTCTAATGTGTATTTATAATCTGGGAAATAAGACGAACTGTCTTTTAAGTATTCATGTCCTGAAAAATATGAAAGATGTTTATCAATTCTATTCTTTATTGTTACTAGTGATGAAAAAGAAGACAATCTATGATGCTTTAGGTATTGTTTACTATATTTTCTAAAATCTTTCTTTCCTTTATACAAATAATTAAAACTTGAAATAATCTTTTTCCGCCACTTTATACCATAAATAAAATAACGTAATAGTTCTTTTGTATTTGATAGTTCAACAAACAAGAGAGGAATATATTTTTTATTTTTCATAAACTCTTGTAATTTGTCTTTAGAAAGTGCATTTATACGACGTTTATTTGAAAAGAAATATATTATTACAAAAAGAAAAATGAGACATACAACTATTAACCACCACCAATTTTGAAAATCAGAAACATAATTCGAGACGGTAGAAATTAACGAGTCTTGTTTAGAAGTAGTTTGAGCAGATTCAACAACAACTTCTTCTATTGAAATCTCATTTACAGAATTGTCCACATTATACTCCTTATTTTACCAACCTAATCTTTCCCGTCAAGAGTTGCTGCATCATGGCGGTTTTGAGGTTGTGGTATTTTTCTAGTTTTGCCTTTAAGGTTTCTATTTCTTTGTCCATGCTGGAAAGAACATTGGCGATGGCAGTTTGTTCTTTTCTTGAAAACTCTATTACATTTAGTTTCTTTATGATTGTTGTACTTAATCCATCCATAATTCCACCTACAGATAATGCAACAATCTGCTTTTGAATTAAATCACTTTGGAAGAAGTATTTAAAGAAATTTTTATCCATGGAATTCAATAATCTTAATCTAACTAGGTGAGAATCCATAATTCCTACACCAACATTTTCTGGAACAATATCACATTTACCAATTGTCCCCATTGTAGAAATTACAAAATCTCTTGGCTTTAATTCACATGATTGTAATTTTTGAAAATGTTCTCTTGTTAGGAATCTATAACAATATTCAAAATTACCTGAATAAATATTCTCCTGCCCGTAGACTTTATAAAATCCATTAGTATAGTAAATATTCTTTTTTAAGTTGACTTCCGAATGGACCAATTTTTAGTTTATCTTTTGAAGAAATAAGAATATCCATTATGTTCTTCACTTCCCAATCATCTGGGATGGGGCCGAGTTCGGTTTGTTTGTAGGTTGGGGATTTGGTTTGCGGGGCAAAACCTGGGAGGCGTTTTTTGCCGGTGAGGAGATTTTGCATTGTGCCCTGTTTGATGTTCTTTTTCTTTTGGATGAGTTTTTCTGTTGTGGAAATAAGGGCATCCACATCGGAAAGGGCTTTTGCGATTCGCTGCTGTTCGTTTTGGTCTGGAGAAATAACTATATTAAATTTCTTAAAATCACTATTTGTTATTTGATTTATTGTTGCTCCAAGATTATCTGAGACTTGTTTTTGTACTAAATCTGATTGCCAAACATAAAGTAAATATTTTTGATTTATTGTCTTACTTCTTAATACAGTCATAAATGCACCAAATGCCATTCCTACTGCATTTTTGGTAATAAGAGAACTTTTACCAATTAATGTTTTACTTCCATTTCTAACACAAATGAGAATATCGTTTTCTTTTACAATAGCACGCTCAGATATAGGCATTTGAACATAAACATTATCTTCAAAGCATAATTGCCCATTCTTTATATTTGAAGAACGTAAAACTAAAGTTCCATGTTCATATATATTCTCAGGAGAATATGTTAATCCTGTAAAAGTATCTGCGACTTCTCCAAGCTGCCCCAAATCCGCAGCCTTGAATTTTGTGATTTTGACTTCCACAACAACATAGCAATGAAGATTAGTGTTGTAAAAAAGCATATCCATGAATTTCTCTTCACTACCCACTTCTAGCCGAAACTCACGTCCCATATATGCAAAACCGCGTCCCAGTTCCAGCAGAAACTTTTCTATATTTGCTATCAAAGCGTCTTTGAGTTCTGCTTCTTCGTATTTTTCGCGAATAGCAAGAAAATCAAATGTGTATGGGTCTTTCGTGATTTGTTGCGCAAGCTCTCCTTGAGGTGCAGGCAAGGTGTTTGAAAAATTAGTGATTGCTTTGCCTTGCCGCTCGTACAAGTCTGTATCAAGAAAATTCAAGAGAACCTGGCGGCTCCAATTGTTTTCTCTCGTTTTGTTTACGAAGAAAATAGCCTTCTTTTCATTGCTCTTGCATTTATCGATAATTGTAACATGATGTCCCAATGGAATAGAAAAAAGTTCTTTCATGCTGAAATCGTCAACAGCCTGTTGACGATTTTCAACATCTTTATATAACTCATAAAAATACTTCATATATTTTAGATTTGTGGGAGACAAGCCTTTTACACCCGGCAATTCATTTTTTAAGTCATTGCTCAGTCTTTTATAAAATCCACTGCCGTATCTATTTTCACTCTGTTTTGAAACAATATCTTTTCCAACCGACCAGTAGAATTCAAGATAGTAATTCAGTACGGCAGAATGCGCCTTTAACTGCTGGCTCAAATACCGTTCTTTAAGTTCCTGTAACCA
>JAGBIY010000033.1 GCA_017934745.1 Treponema sp.
AGCCGGCGATGAAGAGCGGCGCAAAAAGAATCAACGCAATTTTCTTCATAAAAATCTCCATAAGAAAGTTGTAGGTCGAATGTCGAGTTTATGCATACCGTAGTTGCAGAAACAAGCTCCCAGCGGGAACCCGCCAACAAAAACGGCAGTACCGCTCCGCGGTGGCTGAGTGTTTTTGTTGACGGAACCCCGCTTCCGCTCGTTTCTGCCATTGCACTGTGAAAACTCGACTTTCGCCCTTGTAGATAGTCTCTCTGAAATTGGAATTTTCAACAAGACTTGAAAAATTATGATAGCAAAAAGGTTTGTGTTTATCCATTCATGTTTTAATTGTAAACTTGTATTGCAAAAATGAAGGTTGACAATATTCCCACGCGTTTGTAGACTGACGTTCCATATCAAGGTTTTTCAGAGGTTGTCTGTGTTCAGCATAAAGATGCGCTCAAGTCTGGGCGGGAAGAACGGTGTCGGCGGAAAGCACATTTCCGGCGCGGAGAGAATCGTGGAGGATGGCGATGTCGAAAAGACCGTCCTCTCTCTCCTCGACCGCGCGAGAAGCCACCAGCGTGGGAGGGCCGATTTCATCAACTTGAAGATTCAGGAGATTGACGAAGAGAACGCCGCCCGGGTGCCGCTCTTGAAAATCTACTCGCACAAAAGCTCGACGAAGGACGAGGGGAGGGCGTTCGCGAGAAGCGAACTTTTGCGGATAGGCGTTTCACCAGCCGCGGTGGAGAATGCGTTCTCCATTCTGGAGGGGCTTTCGGACTCCATGAGGGGCGCGGTCGTCCTTGATTTTTTGACCGGAGAGCGTCTGGACTCTTTCGGCGGGCGAGGTGTGCGCTGCTCGAACATGGACGTTTCCGACAAAGGCGAGTACGAGAAGAGGCTTTCTTCTATTAACATGGCAGGCGAGCACGCGAGGGAGGCTCTCGTCCTGGCTTCGAAAGTCGCGTCGGCGCCCGGAACTGTCGCAGAGCTTTGCTGGTCGGACGACCCCGATTACGTCACGGGCTATGTCGCCTCCCCAAAATTCGGCTACTGCAGGATTTCAGTGATGAAGGATTTGGGCGATTTCGTTGGTGGCAGGGTGTTCTTCGTCGATTCGAAAGTCGATTTGGAGAATTACATCGATTATTTGCAGAACAAGGTAGTGTTGGTGGAATCATGAGCAAAAATATATTCGTGACAGGAACCGGGACCGACGTCGGAAAGACGTTCGTCTCGGCGTTGATGGTGAAGAAGCTCGCCGAAAAGGCGAAGAGCGGCTACTACAAGGCTGCGATGAGCGGAAACGTCCGCGACGCAGACGGAAGGCTCGTTCCCGGCGACGCGAAATTCGTGCGGGATGTTTCTGGAATCAGCCAAAGTCTTGAGTCCATGTGTCCGTTCGTCTACGAGAACGCCTATTCGCCGCATCTCGCTTCGAGAATCGAGGGAAATCCGGTTTCGCTGGATGTCGTGGAAAGGGGATTTTCTTCGCTTCAGGAAAAATTCGATTTTCTCACAGTGGAGGGGAGCGGTGGAATCCTCTGTCCGATAGACTACGACAGGGACGGCAGGCGGCGGCGAATCTTCCTTGAGGACATAATCCGTGAATTGGGGCTGAATTCCGTAATCGTGGCGGACGCGGGGCTGGGAACGATAAATTCGCTTGCCCTCACGGCCGAGCACATGGCATCGAGGAATCTTTGCGTGAAGGGCGTGATTTTCAACCACTACCACAAGGGCGATGTAATGGAGGAGGACAACGTCTTCATGTGCGAGAAGATGACGGGACTCAAAACGCTGGCCCTCGTCGGCGACGGAGACTCGGATTTGGACATGGATTTCGAGGCGCTATCTGATATTTATTCGTGATTTCCAATAGACTGTCTCAATGGTCAAAAAAAATTCACTTACGTTCAGGATTTTCCTGAATTCATTTTTGCTTGGCGCGCTCATCTACTTTTTGTGCGCTTTTGTGTTCGGCGCGAACATGTACCGCTATTTCGAGCGGCAGATTTTCTCCGAACTGAAAACTGAAAGCTACTATGTGGAGCACTATGTCGTCAGGAAAAACTGGAAGGATGTCGCCTCAATCGAGACTTCCAGCAGGATAACGCTCATTGACAAGGACGGCACCGTGTATTTCGACAACACTGTTCCTCCCGAATCGATGGGCAACCACAGCGCCAGGGAGGAATTCGTCAGGGCGCAGAGGGACGGCTCCGTGCAGTTGTCACGTTTTTCCTCCACGAAAAGGACGAAGACGATTTACTTCGCGCGAAAACTTTCCGACGGAAGCGTAATAAGGATAAGCTGTAACAGGAAGACTGTCTGGACTCTTTTGTTGGGAATGGGGGACTTCCTGCTTTTGATGCTTGTCATCGCAGTCGCAATTTCGACGATTTCGGCTTTTTTCATAAGCAGGAATGTTGTGAAGCCCTTGGAGAAAATCGATTTGGAGAATCCCGAATCGGACGGCGTGTACGACGAGCTGAAGCCCTTCGTCAATCGGATTGCGGAGGACAACTTCGAGAAGTCTCAGCGCGAGGAGCTCAGGAATCAGTTCTCGGCGAACGTCAGCCACGAGCTGAAGACGCCTCTCACCAGCATAAGCGGCTTCGCGGAGATTTTGAAAGAGGGCGGAATCGACGAGGAGACGACGAAGGATTTCGCTTCGTCGATATACGACGAGTCCCAGCGGATGATTTCCCTCGTGAACGACATAATAAGGCTTTCGAAGCTCGACGAAAAGTCGATACGCCTTGAGAGGTCTGTTTTTTCGCTGCTCGGAATCTGCCGCGAGGTCGTTGAGATTCTGACTCCATGCGCGGAGCGGAAGGGGGTCTTGGTGTCGATTTCCGGCGACAGCGGAACGATGTTCGGGGTGGAGCCTGTAGTCCACGAGATTGTCTACCCCCTCGTGGACAACGCGATAAAGTACAATGTTCAGGGCGGAAAGGTCGACATATCGGTGGAGTCCACGTCCGACGGAAAAAGCGTGGTCCTGAAAGTCGCCGATACAGGAATCGGAATGGAGAAGCGGGACTTCGAGCGCATTTTCGAGCGTTTCTACAGAGTGGACAAGAGCCGGTCAAAGCGGAACGGTGGCACGGGACTTGGCTTGAGCATCGTAAAGCACGCGGCTAAGTACCACGGTGCGGTGGTCCGTGTGGAAAGCGAGCTTGGAAAGGGGAGCGTGTTCACCATCGTTTTCAGGCGTATGTCGGAGGATGGTGGGAAATCTTGAATGGAGATTCCCGGAACTGCGGCGGCGAATTTTTCGGGCATGGCCATTTTTTACAGAAATTTTACATTTTACGATTCTCAAACAATCGAAAATCTTCTATATAATAAATCATGATTTACATTTTGGAAGATGACGACAGCATACGAAAACTCATTGGCTACTCTCTCAAAAACCACGGCTATGACGTGAAGGGATTCTCCCTTCCGTCTCAGTTCTTCGAGGCGATGGGAGAGGAACTCCCGAAGCTAGTCCTTTTGGACATCATGCTCCCGGAAGAGGACGGTGTCTCAATACTCAAGAAGATACGCTCGGATGTCAACGCGTCGACGCTTCCTGTGATAATGCTCACCGCGAAGGACAGCGAATTCGACATCGTGACGGCTCTCGATTCCGGCGCCGACGACTATGTGACAAAGCCGTTCGGAATGATGACGCTGCTTTCGAGGATAAAGGCGGTCCTCCGACGCTATGAGAAATCCGATTTCGTGGAGTTGAAAATCGAATGCGGCGGAATCGAAATCGACGAGAACAAGCATACGGTCCTTGTGGGCGGAAAGCCTGTTTTCCTCACTGTCAAGGAATTCGACCTTTTGTGCCTCCTGATGCGGAACCGTGGAAACGTCCTTTCCCGCGAGCGGCTGATGAAGTCCATATGGGGCATCTCCGCGAACGTCGAAAGCCGCACAATCGATGTCCATGTCAGAACACTCAGACAGAAACTTGGGTCGTATGAGAAGAACATCGCCACAATCAGGGGCGTAGGCTACAAATTCGTCTGAGGCAATGGCCGGCCGGGGATTTTACGAAGAATTTACAAAAATCCAGTTTCTGCACTTTACGTTTTTCCGTATAGTTGAGCCATGATTATGGATATTGTTGGTCAGATAGTCGGATTCGCCGGTTCCCTTTGCCTTCTGCTGTTCGGGATGAACATGCTCTCGAACGGAATCCAGAAGGGGGCGGGCAGCGGACTTAAGAAGCTCGTCTCTAAGATTACGAAGAACAGGTTCTACGCCATTTTGACAGGGCTGGGGGTGACGGCGTTCGTCCAAAGCTCCGGAGCGACGACCGTCATGGTCGTGAGCTTCGTGAACGCGGAGATTCTGGCTCTTGAACAGGCGATTGGAGTCATTTTCGGTGCCAACATCGGAACGACAGCGACAGCATGGATTGTGTCGCTTTTCGGATTCAACTTTTCGATTTCGGCGGCGGCCGTTCCGCTTTTCGGATTCGGCTTCGTCCTCAAGTATTTCAAGCGTTTCAAGATACACAACTTTGCGGACTGCTTCATGGGGTTCGCGCTTTTGTTCATGGGGCTGGGGCTTTTGAAGGAGAGCTTGGAGCTGGGGCCTGCCGCATCCAAGCTTTTCGTCGCGATTTCGGACTGGAAATTTTGGGGGCTGATTGTCGGTGTCCTGCTCGGTGTCGCCATCACCGCGCTCATCCACTCCAGCTCGGCCATGACGGCGATTGTGCTCACGATGGCCGCGAACGGCACTCTCAGCTGGAAGCTCAGCGCGGCAATCGTCCTTGGAAGCAACATCGGCTCGACTGTGGATGCCGTCATGTCGAGCTTCGGAGCGAGCACCAACGCAAAGCGCGCCGCATTCGTCCATGTCGCCTTCAATGTGGCGGGAACGCTTCTCGCCCTTTCCTTGTTCAATCCGTTCCTTTCCCTCGTGGATTTGATTGTCCCCGGCGCGCCGGAGGAAAGCATAACAACCCACATATCGATGCTCCACACGGTGTTCAATGTCTGCGCGACGCTTCTGTTCGCTCCGTTCGTGAACCAGATTGCTTCCCTCGTCAGAAAAATCATCCCCGAATCAAAAGTCGAAAACGATTCCCACTACCATTTTCCGGCGATTCTTCCCCATTCCGGTATCATCGCCGATTTGTATTCCGTCCAGATTCACGCCGAGGTCTCAAAAATGGCCGCGAAGGTGATGGACATGTTCGACTCCGTCTGCTCGAGTTTCTCAAAACCTGAAAACAGTGGAAAAGTGAGGGATGAAGTCGAGTCTCTTGCGAACTACATAGAGGAGATGAATTCGGAGATTAGCGAATTCCTCCAAAAATGTTTGAGGCTTCCCAACGCTAATTCTCTCGACCGCGCCCATTTCTCGAAACTCATGCACATAACCGAATCCCTCGCCGCGCTTGCCGAGGAGACCGGTTCGCTCATGCACACCGCCAAGAAATTCATCGATGGAGAGAGCTACGATTCCGACGACGAGCGCACAAAGGAAATCGTCGGTTACCTGGAGGTCGTCAGGGGCTTCTTCGAACTTGCCTGCACGTTCATAACGGTCGGAATCATCGGGGACGGGAAGGTCTACGGGGAGGCTTTCGAGTCTAAAATCGACGAGACGAAACACAGCCTCAAGAAGGCCAGCCGCAAGCGGATTGAAAACGGCTCGGATGTCAAGACGGAACTCCGCTACATCGGCATGGTCAGGAAGATAGAGCGGGCGGGGGACTGCGTGTGGTCGATTGTCCAATTCGTGTGATGTTTTTTGAATTGTAAACTTGATTCTATTCTATATTAAGTTGACAATAACTTTCCATGTTTGTAAACTCGAACGTTGTCGAAAATGCGTTCGGGTTTTTTTGTTTCCGGGCGTTTTTTGCGTTTTGGAAGTGTGGGAAATGAGAATCGCTGGGATAGAAAAAGAGCTTTCGGAAATAGAGAGGCGCGGAAACCTGCGTTCCGTGTCAGACTTGCGCATGCTTTCCGCGACAAGGGGAGTCGACAGGTCTGGAAAGGAATATGTCGTCTTCTCCTCGAACAACTACCTCGGACTGACGCACGAGAAGTCCGTCGTCGAAGCCGCGCGGGATGCCGCATGTCTTGGGACTGGCTCTACCGGCTCCAGGCTCACAAGCGGCTCCTCGTTCGAGCTTTCCGAACTTGAAAAGGACATCGCCGCGTTCAAGCACACGCAATCCGCCCTCGTGTTCAACACAGGCTACATGACGAATCTCGGAGTCCTCTACGCCCTCGCCGACAAGTCTTCCGTCGTGTTCTCCGACCGGCTGAACCATGCGTCCATAATCGACGGCTGCAGAATTTCCGGTGCGAAGGTCGTCGTGTACGAGCACAACGACATGAAGAGCCTTGCCCGCCTCCTCGAAGAGACCGAAATCCCCTCCGGCGGACAGCGTTTCGTGGTGACTGACGGAGTTTTCAGCATGGACGGTGACATAGTTGACTTGCCGGGACTTTTGGAGCTGAAGGCGAGACACGGATTCTGCCTGATTGTCGACGACGCGCACGCTCTTGGGGTGATTGGAAAGACAGGAAGGGGCACTTCCGAGCATTTCGGAATCGAAAGCGGAATCGACGTGCAGATAGGGACGTTGAGCAAGGCTCTGGCCGCGGAAGGCGGTTATGCGGCGTGCTCTGACGAAATCCGAAAGTATCTCCTGAACAAGTCGCGCCCGTTCATCTTCTCCACCTCCCTTCCGCCTATGGTCGCGGCCGCGGCGTCGAAGGCTCTGTCTATCCTTTCTTCCGACGGTGGAAAATACATGGAGAGACTCCGTGCGAACACTGAACTTATGCGCGGCCTTTTGGAAAAGTCCGGGCTTCCTGTCGTGGGAGGGACGACACCCATCATCCCGATTCTGACAGGAGATTCCGAAAAGGCCCTTTCGTTCTCTTCCCAATGCCGCTCCCGCGGTGTCATGCTGTGCGCGATTCGTCCACCGTCCGTGCCGGAGGGAACGTCCCGGATTCGGCTGACTGTGACGGCCGCACACACGACTGAGGAGATTGAAGAGTCGGCGGCAATAATGAAGGAGATTTGGAGAAAAATATGATCTGGTATCCATATGCGCAGATGAAGAACATGAAGACACCGTACAGGATTGTCGATGCCGAGGGGGTCTATCTCAAAACAGGGGAAAAGAATCTCATAGATTCGATTTCGTCATGGTGGTGCATGATTCATGGCTACAAAAACAGGGAGCTGAACGAGGCGATGAAGAGCCAGATTGACAGGTTCTCCCACTGTATGCTCGCCGGATTGAGCCACGATCCCGTGGAGCGTCTTTCAGAGAAGCTTGAAAGCTACCTTCCCGGCGACTTGAACCACTTCTTTTTCTCCGATTCGGGAAGCGTCGGTGTCGAAGTCGCCTTGAAGATGGTCATGCAGTTCAACAGGAACAGGGGAGCGGACCGAAGGAAAATCCTCGCGTTGAAGAACGCCTACCACGGAGACACCTTCATGACGATGGCTGTCGGCGACGACGAGGACTATCACAGCGCATTCCCGAAAAATCCCGATGTCATCCATGTGCCGACCGACATTCCAGAACTTGAGCGCGTCTTTCGCGAGCATGGGGGCGAACTTGCGTGCTTCATCGTCGAACCGCTGCTGCAGGGTGCCGGCGGGCTTCGGATGTACGATGTCTCGTTCCTCGAAAAAGCGCGCGAACTTTGCGACATGCACGATGTCCTCCTAGTTTTCGATGAGGTCGCGACAGGGTTCGGACGCACTGGAAACCGCTTCGTCTCCGATCTCGTCCTCCCTGACATCCTCGTTCTCGGAAAGGCTTTGACGGGTGGCTACATCGGCCATGCCCTCACCGCCGCGAACAAGAGGGTCTTTGACGGCTTCTATGGCGATTCGAAATCCCTGGCATTCATGCACGGCCCGACTTTCATGGCGAATCCCGTCGCCTGCTCCCTTGCCCTGAAGTCGATCGAGATATTCGAGCGCGATAATTATCTCTCAAAAATCAAGCGCATAGAGGAAATAGCCAAGCGCGAGCTGCTCTCCTTCCATGACGACCGCATCGCCGACATCCGCGTGATGGGCGGCGCCTTCTGCATCGAGGTGAAGGATGGGAAGTCTCTCGAAGGTTTCGTCGATTTCGCCTACAATCGCGGCGTTTTCGCCCGTCCGTTCGTCCGCTACATGTACGGTATGGTCCCGTACATCATCACCGAGGACGAGCTTGTGAGAATCACCGACACGATGAAGGCCTGGTTCAGGAAGTGAAAAAAAGGTCGGTGAGGAAAATAAAATCTGCATGTCGAATAGCGTGAATGGCAATTCTATCCATTGATTAATCCAACTCTAAAAGATAACATGAAATGTCTTTATTCATGTTAACGAAATTGAAGTTTTCTATGAAAATCTAGTCAATGCAGGACGGGGTGTTGTCGGAATTTTTGAGAACCGAGAATGCTATGTTTGTCCATTTTTTATCTCAGCTCCATAATGTGTGTGCGGCGGCAACGGATATAGGGTTGGATGCCTATGACATGTTTTGCAGAAAATCCATGCTGCGTGGAAACTGACTTTTGCATCGAGGAGATGGTTGTATGAAAGGAATAATCCTGGCGGGCGGCTCCGGAACCCGCCTCTATCCAATAACGAAGGCGGTCTCAAAGCAGATTCTGCCGCTCTACGACAAGCCGATGGTGTACTATCCGCTCAGCTGCCTCATGCTGGCGGGAATCCGCGAGGTTCTCATTATCTCGACTCCTCGAGACATCACCCTCTTCAAGGAGCTTTTCGGCGATGGTTCTTGGCTCGGGATGAAATTCGAGTATGCGGTGCAGGACAAGCCGCGGGGGCTTGCTGACGCATTCATCGTGGGCGCGGACTTCATCGGGGACGACGACGTTGCCCTCGTGCTCGGCGACAACATATTCTACGGACAGAGCTTCACGCGGACGCTCAAGTCTGCACGGAAAAGGATTGAGGAGAAGAAAAGCGATGCCGTGATTTTCGGCTACATGGTGAAGGACCCGACGGCATACGGCGTGGTCGAGTTTGACAAAGCAGGCAAAGTTTTGGGCATTGAAGAAAAACCGAAGGAGCCGAAATCGAACTACGCGGTTCCGGGCCTCTATTTCTACAACAACGAAGTCGTGAAAATTGCGAAAGAAGTGAAGCCGTCCGCCCGCGGGGAAATCGAAATCACTGCGGTGAACAACGCATACCTCGAAAAAGGCTCGCTGTCCGTGGAGCTGCTCGGACGCGGAATGGCGTGGCTCGACACTGGAACATACGACGGTCTTCTTGAAGCCTCCAACTTCATCGCGACGATCGAGAAACGGCAGGGGATGTACGTCTCCTGCATCGAGGAAATCGCGTTCAACAACGGCTGGATTACGAAAGAGGCTCTCCTTGAACTCGCATCGGGCTACAAGACCGACTACGGAACCTACCTGAAATACATCGCGGAAAGGGGCTGAAAAATGGCTTTTGAATTCAAGAAATGCGCATCCTCCGACGGAAAAATCTTTGAGGGGCTTTACGAGATACAGCCGAAGGTGTTCGGGGACGCGCGCGGATATTTTTTCGAGGCCTATTCGGAGAGGGACTTTTTCGAGGCTGGGCTGACGATGAAATTCGTTCAGGACAACCAGTCCTCGTCTTCTAAGGGCGTACTCCGCGGCCTGCATTTCCAGACACGTCATCCGCAGGGAAAACTCGTCCGCGCCGTTTCAGGCCGTGTCTACGATGTGGCGGTCGATTTGAGAAACGGCTCGGAGACATTCGGAAAATATTACGGCGTGATTTTGGACGGCGAAAAGCAGAACCAGTTCTACATACCTGAAGGATTCGCCCACGGATTCTACGTCCTTTCGGAGTCGGCCGTGTTCGCCTACAAGTGCACGGACTTCTACGACCCCAAAGGCGAGGGCGGCCTCATGTGGAACGACAGCGCAATCGGAATCGACTGGAAGAGAGTCGCACCAGAAATGGAGCCGCTGCTTTCTGAAAAGGACGGGAAACATCCTTTATTTGACCTGAGCGGAAAATATTTTGACATCAACGGAAGATGGATTGGAGCATAACAATGTCCAGAAAACTGAAAAACATACTCGTTACCGGCGGAGCGGGGTTCATCGGCTCCAATTTCATCAACTATCTCTTCGGGCTGAGCGCGACAGGCTCAAAAGAATTCATGGACTCTGGCTTCGAGGGCAGAATCGTCAACGTCGATGCCTTGACTTATGCCGGAAACCTTGAGAACCTTTCCATGGTGGAGGAAAAATTCGGCACTTCGGCTTGCTTCGGCTCCGCTCAGCAGCCGGTGGCAGACCGGCGGTATTTCTTTGAGAAAGTGGATATCTGCGACCGTGCGGAAATCGAGCGGATTTTCAGGCAGTACGACATCGACACCGTAATCCACTTCGCGGCCGAGAGCCACGTGGACCGCTCGATTCTGGGGCCGGAGGCTTTCATCAGGACGAACGTCATGGGAACCTTCACGCTCCTTGACGTCGCCCGCAATTACTGGGGCTGCTCGCTTGACAATGTGCGCGACGACGTTTTGTTCCACCACATCTCAACAGACGAGGTCTACGGCTCCCTGGGCGAGACCGGCTACTTCACGGAGACCACGCCCTACGACCCGCGCTCGCCTTATTCAAGCTCAAAGGCAAGCTCGGACCACATCGTGATGGCCTACCACCACACCTACGGCCTTCCGACAACGCTCTCGAACTGCACGAACAACTACGGTCCGTACCAGTTCCCGGAAAAACTCCTCCCTCTCATGATTTCGAACATAAGGGACGGAAAGAGCCTTCCGGTCTACGGCGAAGGAAACAACATTCGCGACTGGATTTACGTGGAGGACCACAACCGCGCCGTCTGGCAGATTGTGAACTCAGGCAGAACCGGCGAGAAGTACAACATCGGCGGCGAGAACGAGTGGCAGAACATCAGGCTTCTCCACAAGGTAATCGAGCTCACTTCGCCGAAAGTCGGGAAAACTGCGAGCGATGTGGAGAAGACAATCGTCCATGTGAAGGACCGCCCTGGCCACGACGCGCGCTACGCAATCGACTGTTCAAAAATCAAGAAGGAGCTCGGCTGGGAGCGCAGGATGACTTTCGAGCAGGGACTGCAGCTCACTGTCAACTGGTATTTGGAGCACAAGGAGTGGGTGGACCACATCCTCTCCGGCGAATACAAGAACTGGATCAGCGCGAATTACGGAGACAGAAAATGAAAGTCTGGGTAATCGGCCGCAACGGGATGCTCGGCTCGCAGGTCTGCCGCACCCTTTCGGAAAACTGTATTGAATTTCTTGGCACCGACAGCGACGTGTCGATCCTCGATTATGGGGCGCTCGAAGGTTTCGCTTTCGGAAAGGGCGTCTCGTTCATTGTGAACTGCGCGGCATACACGGCGGTTGACAGGGCGGAAAGCGAGGCGGAGAAGGCGCGCGCCCTAAACGCGGACGGCCCCCGGAACATCGCGCGGCTTGCAAAGAAACTTGGCGTTCCGTTCCTTCATATTTCGACTGATTATGTTTTTGGCGGTGCCTCGGCTCCTTTCGGCAACCGGATTCCGTATACGGAAGACATGCCCGTGAATCCGATTGGAGTTTATGGCGCGACAAAAGCGGAGGGCGAGAACGCCGTCGCAGAAGAGACGAGCGACTTCTACATCCTCCGCACGGCTTGGCTCTACGGCTGGAGCGGAAGGAACTTCGTCTACACGATGATACGCGCCATGAACACGCACGAAAGCGTGAAAGTCGTGAACGACCAGAAGGGAACCCCGACGAACTGCGTCACGCTCGCAACCGTGATTCTGAGAATCATCGAAAAGCGGGCGGGCGGCGAGGAAGTCCCCAACGGAATCTACCACGTCACCGACTTGGGCGAGACGACCTGGTTCGACTTCACGAACGAGATAAGGAAGCAGGCTTTGGAAATGGGAATCCTCACGAACAAGGACTGCGTCGTTAACCCATGCGCCACGGACGAGTACCCGACACCGGCGAAGCGGCCTGCCTACAGCGTGCTTGACAAGACGAAGGTTCAGGAGACGCTGGGGATTAGGCTGCCTGAGTGGCGGGAGTCGCTCGCGGGATTCTTGGGGAGCGGGATGTTTGATGGAGAGAGGATAAAGTAGCTCTTTCAACATGCGAAGGGACAATTCTCTTTGAACAATGTGCTTTTTGTGGCTGCCCTCAATAAACATTGCCTTCCACACACAAAAAAAATCCCCCGGCCACATCGCACGGGGGAACCGTTCGGAAAGAGGGGGATTCGAACCCCCGGTACCTTTTGGGTACGCACGCCTTCCAAGCGTGTACCTTAAACCACTCGGACATCTTTCCAAAATGTATTATCTAATATAGCAGAATCCGTGGATTTCTTCAAGTCCTGCCTCCGATGTCTGAAAACTCATGTTCTTAGTCTGAAAAGTCGTGTTCGGATTAGCCTTACTTTCAGACTGCGGTGCTACACTTGTGGCGGAGGTGCACAATGAAAAGAATTTTGAATTTTGCTCTGCTTGTGTTCGCGATTGCGGCCGTCTTGTCGCTCGTCGGATGCAGGCGGAGCGGGCGAGTCATATACAGGAACTCGTCGAAGTCCGGTGTGGACCGGAACGTTGACGGGAAGTCGACAACGGCGCGTGCGGTGGAAATCCGGGTGACGATGGCCCACAACCAGACCGCTATGGACAACCCCTATGTTTTCGGTGCCGAGGCGTTCAAGGAGAAGCTGGAGCAGGTTTCTGGTGGAGGCGCGGAGGCCGTCCTTTACCACGGGACGATGACGGAGGACGAGGGCGAGCTTTTGAAGAGGCTCCAGTCGGGAGAGGCGAACATCGTCGTGATATCGCCCGGACTCGTAACAGCCCTCGGTGTGGAGGAGGTGGACATATTCTCTCTGGAGTACTTGTTCGACAGCTTCGCTCATTGGGGGAGCACCCTCGACGGCGCGTTCGGCACGGAACTTTCAGGAATCGTTTCTGACAAGACTAACGGGCAGATAAAGATTCTCGGCTACTGGTCGGCCGGCGTCCGTGACTATTACGGAAAGAAACCCATCTATTCGCCAGGCGACCTTGCGGGAATGACAATCAGAATCGGAAATTCGCCGGTGCAAAGACAGTTCTGGAGCAGTTGTGGAGCGACTCCTGTTTCTGTCGGCTGGGGAGAGCTTTTCAACGCGCTCAACGAAGGCAAAGTCGACTCGGCTGAGAACGACTACACGAATTTCAGCCTCAAGAACCACCACAACGCGAGAAACGGAAAGTACGTCTGCGAGACGGAGCATGATTTCACGACCCGATTGATGCTCGTGGACGGAAAATTCTACGACAGTCTCTCGTCGGAGCAGCAGTCGTGGCTTTCCCAGGCGGCCAAGTACGCCACGCAGGTCGAGCGGCAGAAGACGTTCGAGCAGGCGTCCTCGTCGAAGGCGAAGGTTGTGTCGGACGGAGCTGTCGTCGTGGAGAACAAGGACATAGACACGGACTCGTTCAGACGGATAGCGCGCCCGATACAGGATGAATTCGCCAGGAAGACCGGAATGGAGCGCTTCATCAAGATGGTGCGCGAGAGCAAATGATTGAAAGGGGAAAAACATGGCGAGAAAGGAACTTGACCGTTTTGACACGAATGCAAAGCGGGACGTAAAAATTTCGACGAAACTCATGCTCATCATAGGGCTTGCCGTCATAGTGAGCAGCGTCGGCGTCTCCACGCTTTCTCTTAGCGTGTTCGACAGCAAGATGATAGACAACATAATCGACGATCTCACTTCGACTGCGGACGGGGTCGAGCTTCTCTTGAAAACGAAGCAGGACGACCTCGCGAACTATTCGAAAATCGTCGCGGACAGGATGGAGCTGCGGCAGGCCATCTCGTCCAACTCATCGGCGGCTCTTCAGGGGGTCGTCTCTTCTTCCGCGGAGAAGTCGGGCGTGGATTTCATGTTCGTGACCGATTCTCGCGGGCGTCTTCTTCCTGGCGGCGGAAAGGGCGTCACGGACGGAGTGGACGTATCGTACATCGGAGCCGTGGCCAGCGCGCTCAAGGGAGCTTCTGCTGTCGGAATCGAGGGAGTCGCCAACTACAACTACGCCATCATAGCCGCGGAGCCTGTCTACATAGGGGGCAAGGTCGGGGGTGCGGTCGTCTCTGGATACGACCTTTCTGACGACTCCCTCATCCAGTTCATCTCGAAAAGCTACAGCATCGAGTGCACCATCCTCAAGGACGATGTGAGGATGTCGTCGACCCTCAAGGGCGCGGACGGCTCTTCTGTGGTCGGGACGAAGCTCGGCAACAGTTTCGTGGAGGAGGTCGTACTGCACGACGGAAACGGATATGTCGGACCTGTCGACATCGCGGGGGTGTCGTACTACGGCTTCTATTTCCCGATCGAGTCAGGCGACGGAAGGATAACGGGCATGTTCTTCCTGTCGAAGAGCATCGAGACGATAGAGGCTGTCAGGAACCAGACGCTCGTTGTCGTAATTCCTGTAATATTGGTGGTCGCGGCAGTCTTGATAATCGTCGTCGGCATGTTCGTCAGGTGGCTCATGTGGAGAATCTCCAACGTCACCAACACCCTGAAGGACATGGAGAGCGGGGACGCGGATTTGACCAAGCGCGTGAAGCTCCTCATAAGGGACGAAATCGGGGATCTCGTCGTCCACTTCGATTTCTTCTGCGACAAACTCCAGCAGATTGTGGCGGAAATCAAGAAGTCCAAGAGCGCGCTCTCCTCCGCCGGACACGAGATGGAGAAGACAACCGGCGAGACATCGGACGCTATTTCCGACATCATCGGGAACATCTCCAACATACAGAACCAGATTTCATTCCAGGGGGACAGTGTCCATCAGACAGCGGAGTCCGTCACCGAGATTTCGAATTCGATAGTCATGCTAAACGGCATGATAGAGAGGCAGGCGGCGGGTGTTTCCGAAGCGACTTCCGCTGTCCAACAGATGGTCGAGAACATCGCGAGCGTGAACAGCTCCGTGGACCAGATGGCCATGTCTTTCGAGGAGCTTTCCGTGAACGCGCAGGCCGGATTCTCCAAGCAGCAGGCGGTGAACGAGCAGATAAAGTCCATTGAAGGGCAGTCGATGATGCTGCAGGAAGCCAACGCCGTCATAGCGTCGATAGCCGAGCAGACGAACCTCCTCGCCATGAACGCCGCAATCGAGGCGGCCCACGCCGGTGAGTCGGGCAAGGGGTTCAGCGTCGTCGCCGACGAAATCAGGAAACTTTCGGAAACTTCCTCCGCCCAGTCGAAGACAATCGGAGACCAGCTGGGAAAAATCAGGGATTCCATCTCCGAGGTCGTGTCCGCATCGAACGAGTCTGGAGAGGCCCTTTCCGTCGTGTCCGGGAAAATCCGGGAGACTGACGAGCTTGTGGTCCGGATCAAGGGGGCTATGAGCGAGCAGAAGAGCGGTTCCGAGCTGATTGTCAACTCTCTGAGGAGCATGAACGAAAGCACGAACGATGTCAGGTCCTCATCGCAGAGCATGGCGGTGCGCAACGAGAGAATCATGCGCGAAGTGACATCCTTGCAGGAGATGACCCGTCAGATGCGCGAGAACATGGCGAGCATGAGCGAGGGAGCCGAACGAATAAGCGAGACCGAGGAGTCCCTCACCGACATATCGCGTCGCGTCAAGGAGTCAATCGACAAAATCGGCGAGGGAATCGACTTGTTCAAGATTTGACGGAAAAAAGAACCTGCGAATTTTTTGCGGAAATGGAAAATTTCTCCTATAATCAAACATATGCGCGCATTGCGCTTTTGCTTGATTATAGGGGATTTTTTTTATGGATTTGATAGCACGTTACAGGGACAAGGAACCTCATTATCAGACGCTTGATTCGCATTTGCTTGAAACTGCTGAATTGGCAGAAGTGTTTGGAAATGATTTTGGATTTGGTGAACTGTCATGTTTGGCGGCTTTGCTCCACGATGCTGGAAAAGCGACCAATTCTTGGCAGAAATATCTTTTTGATTCTGTTGCTGGAAAATTAAAAAACAAAAAAGACCATGCCACGGCAGGGGCGAAAATCTTGCAGGAAAAGTCTGTAAAAAAGTCTTCTCTTGCGGTGACCGCGATTCAGGCGGCTGTCATGTTCCATCATGGCTCCGGACTTCCTGACATGATTTCCCCCGACGGCAGTTCTGAATTTTCGAATCGACTTTACAAGGATTTTGCAGAAACTGAAATCTCTGAAATAAAATCAAATATCGGTGATTCGATAAAAAAAGAGATAGAAAAATGCATTGAAAGCGACACATGGAAAAACGACGGACTCACTGTTCTGTTTGAACCTTGCAAACAAGGTTGTAAGGAAAAGCAAGCGCGTTTCAACATGGGGCTTCATCTGCGCAATTTCTCCAGCTGTCTGATAGATGCCGACAGAACGGACAGCGCGGCGTTTGAAAACGGAGAGAAAATCACATGCGGCGACATAATTCCAGATTGGGCTGTTTTGCTTTCCCGTTTGGAGAGGCATCTGGCCAGTTTTTCCAACAGGGACAAACTCGGAAAAATCCGTTCGGACGTTTCCGAACGGTGTGCGGAGCTTGGGCGTGGTGAAAAAGGCATTTTCACCTGTTCCGCTTTTACGGGGGCTGGAAAAACGCTTGCGTCTCTCCGATTTGCGCTTGAGCAGGCCAAGAAATTCAAAATGAAGCGAATCATAATTGTCGCTCCTTATACATCAATCATCGACCAAAACGCCGATGAAATCCGTTCCATTCTTGAAGACGAGGAGACCCGTGGAAAAATCGTTCTCGAATGCCATTCGAACATCACCGCGGAGAAAAAGGAAAGCCTCTTGGATACTGTAGCTGATTACGAGCGGTATGAATCCACATGGGACGCTCCCGTAATCGTTACGACAATGGTGCAGTTTTTGGAAACTTTGTTCGGAAGTGGAACGAAAAATATCCGCCGTATGCACAGGCTCGCATCTTCTGTGCTTGTCTTTGATGAAATCCAGACTCTTCCTGTAAAAACGACATATCTTTTCAACTGGGGATTGGAGTATCTGGTGAAGTGCTGTGGCTGTTCGGCTATGCTCTGCACTGCAACGCAGCCGTGCCTGGATAGAATCGGAGATGATGCGTCGTTTCATTTGAAATTTGACGGTGAGGTGATAGAAGATGTGTCCGCCCATTTTTCCTCACTCAAGCGCGTTCGTTTTGTGGACAAGACTGATGGCGGACGAAAGAAGTCCTCAGCGGAAAACGTTTGCGACTATATAGTTTCGCAAATGGAATCGTGCGGAAGCTTCCTTGCCGTGGTTAACACGAAGCCCCAGGCGAAGGAACTGTTCGAGTTGCTGAAGAAAAGCGGTTGCGCCGATTTCGTGTACCACTTGAGTACAAACATGTGCCCGGCTCATCGTCGCTCTGCAATCGAAGAGATGCGGAAAAAACTGAAGGCTGGAGAGCGTGTCGTCTGCGTCAGTACACGGCTGATTGAGGCGGGAGTCGACGTAAGTTTTGGCGGTGCTTTGCGGTATATGGCAGGATTGGACTCAATCATTCAGACGGCTGGAAGGTGCAATCGCAATGGTGAACTGAAGGATTCTTCCGGCAACAAAATCTGTGGGACTGTCGCCATATTTGCTGTTGAAAATGAAAAAATAGGTTCTCTTGAGGAATTGAAAATCGGGCAGGAATGTATGGAGCGGATTCTGCGTGAAGTTTTCAAGGATTCCTCGGACGGTTCGTGCGATTTGATTCAGCAAAAAGTCATCAGTGATTATTTCAACTATTTTTACGAAAGGTTGAAATCGTTATTGAAATACCCAGTTAAAGGCAAGTCTAGTACTGTGCTCGATATGCTTTCTGACAATGAAGAAGCAATATCTGAGTACAAACGGACCCATCAGAATAAAAATTGGACATTACCTTATCAGCAGTCGTTCAATACGGCGTGGAAATACTTTGAGGTGATTGCTGACGTTACGACTGGCGTAATTGTTCCGTACGGCAGAAACGATGTTTCTGGTCGGCTTGCTGCGTTGGAACGTGGCGAAGAAAATTACGGAGAGAAATTGCGCGAGCTTATGCGCGAGGCTCAGCAGTATTCTGTGGAGGTGTATTCAAACCAGCTTGTGCGTTTGATGAAGGAAAACATGATTTCTGAAATTCTCCCTGATTCTGGCATTTATGCGCTGAATCAGGGGTTCTATGATGCGGACAAGGGATTGGTGTATGAGATGACAGATTCCTTTGTTTCTGCGCCATTGTTTTTTTAGGGGAAATTATGGAAAAAAATGCAAGTATATGTTTCAATAGGCGAGTCGCAGCAATGCGTGAATTGAAACTAGTAATGAATAAAATATGGCAATTGTAAGTTGCCGTATTGAAACAAGAAAAACTTTTAGTAATGAATAAAATAACTATTGACAAGTGAAAAAAGCGGTCGTAAACTGAAAATAAAAGGAGGACGAACCGTGAAAGAAAACTGTATTGAGTACCGGTTGCACGGACTGTATGCACTGTTCACCGATCCCGTTACAAAAATCGGTGGCGAGAAAAGCACTTATCACATTCCGACGTATGAAGCGATAAAGGGAATAACCCAAAGCATCTATTGGAAGCCGACGATTGTGTGGGTTGTGGATAAAATTCGCGTCATGCATAAAATCAAAACCGAATCAAAGAATGTGAAGCCGCTCAACTACAGCGGCGGTGGCAACGACCTTGCCGTCTACACATATCTCCGCGATGTCGAGTATCAAGTGAAGGCTCATTTTGAATGGAATATGCAACGACCTGATTTGGAAAAAGACCGCAACGAGAACAAGCATTTTGACATGGCCCGCCGCGCACTTGAAAAGGGCGGAAGACGGGACATTTTTCTCGGAGCGAGGGAGTGCCAAGGCTATGTCGAACCGTGCGTGTTTGGCGACGACATTGGTGATTACGATGATGAGGAATTGTTTTCCTACGGACTCATGTTCCACGGTTTCGATTATCCATCCGAAGTTGCAACGGAAAAACTGGTAGCACGTTTTTGGAACGCAAAGATGGACAAAGGAATCGTCGAATTCCCCCGACCTGAAGAATGCACTGTCACCCGTGAAATCAGGAACTACAGCGTGCGAAATCCGAAAGTGAACATGGAGGGGGAAGAATGAGCTGGATTACGGAACTTTCCAAAGTCTATGACAACACAATCCGAAACGATGTCGGCGAAGATGGAAACGGACGGCCGATACCAATGTTCCATACGGCAAACAACGCTTCTGTTACGATTCTGCTCGATGAATCAGGTTCGTTCATAAAAGCCGACTCTGTTGATAAAAAAGACCGGGTTACAATCATGCCGTGTACGGAAAGCTGCGCTGCGCGTACCAGCGGGGCGGATGCCTATCCATTGTGCGATAAGTTGGAGTATGTCGCTGGGAACTCTGCAAAACATGACATGTATCTGGCTTTGCTTCGTGCTTGGTCGGAGTCGGAATTTGCAGGGGAAAAAATAAAAGCCGTGTATAAGTATATTCTCTCTGGAACATTAGAACAGGATTTGCAGGACTGCGGAATAAAACTTGAAGATGTTAAGGATTTCATCCGCTGGGAAGTTCAGATTCCGGGAGATGCTCATCCGCACTTGTGGAAAGACGAGTCTGTGCAGAAGTGCTGGATTGATTTCTACAATTCACCTTTGTTTGAAGAATATGTCAGGGCAAATTTTTCGGCAAAAGACCAACAAAAACGTATTCGTACTACAAGTTTGAATTATGTGGACGGAACACATGCAAAAATAGCCGCATATCATCCTGCAAAAATCCGTAATGCTGGAAGCAGCGCGAAAATCATATCGTCGAACGATACTTCGAATTTCACATTCCGCGGTCGCTTCCTGACGGACAGCGAGGCGTGCCAAATCAGTTCCGAGGCGACGCAAAAGGCACATTCGGCTTTGCGTTGGCTCATAAAGAAGCAGGGTGTTGCTGTCGGAGACGGTCTTTCCGTTGTTGTCTGGAATCAGGCTGGAGATGATTTTCCTCCGCTTACGGCAGGAAGCTCTGATTTGCTTCCTGTGAAATCTGGAACAGCGGATGAAAATCAAAAAGACGAGGATGATGTTCTTTTCGATTTTGGATTTGATGAGCCTGAAAAGGAAGAACCGCAGGGCATCTATTCAACCTCTTCCGAATTTGCGTCAGCGATGAACAAGCGTCTTCTCGGTTATTACGGTGACATCAGCAAGCCTCAGAACATCATGGTCATGGCGATAAAGGAGGCGACTCCGGGACAGGGGCGCGCTTCGATTATCCTTTATCGCGAACTCCAGAATTCGGATATGCTGAAAGCTCTTGAGTCCTGGCACAATCGGCTTTCCTGGTATTTGTCCTATTGGGAGAAGAAAAGCGAGAAAGGCGGAAAAAGCAAAATTGTCCACACGATAGGAACGCCGTCTCCAAAGACGATTGCGGAGTGCGCTTACGGCGAGCGTGTGAAGGCGAACCTTGTAGAGAAGACTGTGCAGCGGATTCTGCCGTGCATTCTTGACGGAGGAGTGATTCCGTCGGACTTGGAAACGCAGTGCGTTCGGTCTGCTTCGAATTTGCTGGCAGTGGAATCATACCGCCGCGACATTGTTCTTGAGACGGCGTGCGCCGTATACAAATACAATCATCATAAGGAGGATTTTAAATTGGCGTTGGAAGAAAACAGGACGAGCAGGGATTACTTGTTCGGGCGTTTGTTGGCTGTTGAACAGCAATATGAAAATGCGGCGTTGCGAAAAGCCGGGCAGGAACGCGAAACAAATGCGGTGCGCTATATGCAGCAGTTCTCTATGCATCCGTCAAAAACATGGCTCATGCTGTACAAGGACAAGCTCCCTGCATATCGCAGGCATCTTGAGCCTAGGTTTGTCAATTGGTTTGAAAAACAGATTCAAGACATTTCTGCTCTTTTCAAGGATGACGACTATATGAATGACAAACCGTTGTCAGGAGAATTTCTGCTTGGCTATCAATGTCAGCTCAAAGCGTTCAGAAAAAACACTGATGATTCATCAGAAGAAAATACGGAGGAATAAATATGGCAGTTTTGCAGAACAAGATTGATTTTGCGCTTGTGTTTACGGTGAAGAATGCGAATCCGAACGGAGACCCGCTCAACGGCAACATTCCGCGCCTTACTCTTGACGGACACGGGGAGGTTTCCGATGTGTGCCTCAAGAGAAAAATCCGCAACAGATTGCAGGACGCTGGCGAGAAGATTTTTGTCCAGTCGGACGACTACAGAAAGGACGAGCACCGCTCTCTTTTGAACAGGGCAAAAGCTGTTCTTGGAGACGCCATGAAAAATGAAGATAAACTTCGCGAGCTTGCGAATTCTACTTGGATTGATGTTCGGAGTTTCGGTCAGGTGTTCGCTTTCAAGGGAGGAGATGCGAAAGGTGTTTCTGTTGGAATCCGAGGTCCTGTTACCATCCAGCCTGCGTTCAGTGTTGACTCTGTGAACGTGACAAGCCTTCAGATTACGAAGAGCGTAAGCGGAGAAGGAGATGGAACGAAACGTGGTTCCGATACGATGGGAATGAAGCACAGCGTTGACTTCGGTTTGTACACAACATTTGGAAGCATAAATCCTCAACTTGCCGAGCTTACGGGGTTCAGCGACGAGGATGCGGAGAAAATCAAGAACGCGATACTCCATATTTTCGACAACGACGCTTCTTCAGCTCGTCCTGAGGGAAGCATGGAAGTTGTGAAGCTGTATTGGTGGGTTCACAACTCAAAAATCGGGCAGTATTCTGCCGCGAAAGTTCACAGAAGCGTAAAAATTTCAAAAAAGCCAGGTGTTTCTGAAGCGAAATCCGCTGACGACTATGACATAGCGACGGAGGACTTGGACGGTCTTTCACCAGAGGTTCTGACATTCTGAGTTGAAGATTATGGAATACACTGAAGCGGACTATCTGCATCTGAATGGACTACAGCACTTGCGGTTTTGTCCGCGTCAATGTGCCTTGATTTATGTCGAATCTCAGTGGCAGGAAAACTTCTTCACCGCCGAAGGCCATGTTCTGCATGAGAAAGTGCACAGTGGCATCGGCGAGTCCCGGCGGGTAGTGCGGATTGAGCGGGATTTGAAGATTGCTTCCAGCGTTCTCGGAATAACCGGCTGCACCGATGCGGTGGAATTCTACAAGGACGGCAAAATCGTTCCAGTGGAGTACAAGCACGGGGAGCCGAAGGAAGATTCATGCGACGAAGTTCAACTTTGTGCCCAGGTTCTTTGCCTTGAGGAAATGCTCAAATGCAGAATAGACGAGGGCGCGCTCTTCTATTTCAAGAAGCGGAAGCGGATTTCGGTCCCGATTACGGAGGAGCTTCGCGGGGAGACAGTTTCGCTTGCGAAAAAATTCCACGAGCTTGTCGCGTCTGGTGTTACGCCGGAGGCTGTATATACGAAGAAATGCGGAAGCTGTTCTTTGACAGAATGCTGCTTTCCCGAATCTGCCGGCAAGGGCAAGTCCGTGGCGGGGTACATGAAGCGGCAGCTAGGGAAGGAAATCGGCTCTGCCGATTTTTAGGGAGGAGAGATGCAACGGTTTTTGAACACACTGTATGTTACGACTCAGAAGACGTATCTTCATAAAAAAGGCGAAGCCGTCGAGGTGATTGTGGATGACGAGGTGAAGGCTTCGATTCCAATGATAAACCTGGACAGCATCGTGTGCTTCGGGAATATTTATGTCAGCCCGTTCCTGCTTGGTTCGGCTCCAGAGAACAACATAACGATAAGTTTTCTGGACGAGCAGGGGAAATTCCTTGCCCGCGTGCAGGGGCCTGTGGCCGGCAACGTGCTTTTGCGAAAAGCCCAGTACCGTTTTTCCGATGACGAATCGAAATCTGCTTTTGTGGCACGGTTCTTCATCACTGGAAAAATTTCTAATCAATGCACGGTCTTGAAGCGGGCTGTCCGCGACCACAGAGACAAAATCGATTTGGAGCGGGTTCAGAATGCAATCGACGTCCTGTCCGGAAACATTCGGAAGGTGGAGAACGAGACCGATTTGGAGAGAATCCGTGGAATCGAGGGGGACTCCGCGGAGACGTATTTTTCCGTGTTCGACGAGTTGATTACGGCGCAGAAGGACGGCTTCAAATTCGAGGGGCGGAACAGAAGGCCTCCTCTCGACAATGTGAATGCGATGCTTTCGTATGTGTACACTCTTCTTTACCATGACATGGTAAGCGCGTGCGAGGTCGTAGGACTTGATCCTGCCGTCGGTTTCCTTCACAGGGACCGTCCTGGAAGGCTGAGCCTCGCTCTTGACTTGATGGAGGAATTCCGGGCTTCTTTTGCGGACAGGCTCGTTCTCTCGCTGATTAACCGCGGGGAGATTACGGCGAAGCAGTTCGAAAAAAGCGCAAGCGGAGCCGTTTTGATGGATGATTCTGCCAGAAAGACTCTCATAGGGGCTTATCAGGAGAAAAAGAAGACAGTCCTGACCCATCCGTATGTTGATAAGAAAATGTACCTGGCGATTTTGTTCCAAACACAGGCTCGGCTGTTGGCGAGGTTCCTTCGCGGAGACATAGACGGCTATCCGGTGTTCATCTGGAAATAGGAGGCGTTTTATGATGATGCTTGTGAGCTACGATGTCGCCCGTGACGAAAAAGGTGAGAAAAGGCTTCGCCATGTGGCGAAAATTCTTGAGAATTACGGTCAGCGCGTCCAGTATTCGGTGTTCGAGTGTCTTGTTGAGCCTTCCCAGTGGGTCGAGTTGAAGTCGAAACTGCTGAACGAGATTAACCCTGATTACGACAGTCTCCGCTTCTACTCGCTCGGTGCTAACTGGCAGCGGAAGGTGGAGCATGTCGGTCAAAAGAAGGCTTTGAACCTTCAGGATGATGTTCTGATTCTTTGAATTTTCCATCTTCCTGTGCTTCTATTCTCTCGAAGAATCTGCGATTGAAAATGTAAATTTTCCTCTTGCGAACCCGTAGGTTCTTGCGAACCCGTAGGTTCTTGCGAACCCGTAGGTTCTTGCGAACCTACAGTGAACATGGTTTTTGGTGTCCGTTTTGTGCGGTTTCTGCGTTGTTTTTTTTGAAGAAAATTGGGGTTCGCAAAATTCATGGGCTTTTACCTCTTCCCGCAATGCTGTAAACTATATGCCGTCGCACCCTCACGGGTGCGTGAATTGAAACATCCGTGAGTTCTTCTTGCTCGGAGTCTCCCCGTCGCACCCTCACGGGTGCGTGAATTGAAACGAGAATACAGTTGGAAAATCTGAAAAGGGCGAACGTCGCACCCTCACGGGTGCGTGAATTGAAACGAAGGAGATACAAGCCAAAGACAGCGAGAAGAGTCGCACCCTCACGGGTGCGTGAATTGAAACGTGATCATGGTATTGAATCCTGCCCACAAGTCCGAGGTCGCACCCTCACGGGTGCGTGAATTGAAACACTTAAACTTAAAAGGGGAGCCCAGAACTCCCAAAGTCGCACCCTCACGGGTGCGTGAATTGAAACGCAAAACTCAAACAGCTCAAAAAGAAAATGCCAGTCGCACCCTCACGGGTGCGTGAATTGAAACTCAAGGCTTTTTCCGTCCCTGAAAATCTCATAGGTCGCACCCTCACGGGTGCGTGAATTGAAACATATCCTGAATGTTGTAGAATACTCTTCTGTTGTCGCACCCTCACGGGTGCGTGAATTGAAACGATCCAGCTGCGTAATCCGACTCCTCGTCCTCTTGTCGCACCCTCACGGGTGCGTGAATTGAAACAAACAGCCGTTGCTGTACTCAAAGGCGAGGGAAGTCGCACCCTCACGGGTGCGTGAATTGAAACAGTCAAAACGCTTTGACTTGTTTCGTAGCAATCGTCGCATCCTCACGGGTGCGTGAATTGAAACCAAGAAGCAAGCAAGGGTGGCGGTTTGTATTTCTGTCGCACCCTCACGGGTGCGTGAATTGAAACGCTGCGCTTCGCCACAGACGCTGATTTTATCAATGTCGCACCCTCACGGGTGCGTGAATTGAAACAAAAGATTTTGTCAACACCTCTGAAAAAAATTTTTAGTCGCACCCTCACGGGTGCGTGAATTGAAACGTATGGCGTAGAAATTACCCCACCTATCGCATGGGTCGCACCCTCACGGGTGCGTGAATTGAAACGATTCGCTCTGTGAGTTTTTCGGCACGTGCTGTCGTCGCACCCTCACGGG
>JAGBIY010000002.1 GCA_017934745.1 Treponema sp.
CACAGCACACAGCACACAGCACACAGCACTAGCGATAACTACGCCCGAAACAATTTTTCGGGCTATTTGCATTTTCCATTCATATTTTACAGATTTTACAGACGACAACACATTTTCTCACACTTCAATTTGGAACACAGCCCATGCTATAGGACATCCTACGCCCAGTAACATGGGCTTTTTATTTTTAAATCATTTCATTTGGAGGAAAAAAATGAAAAATAAGAGAGAGATTGCCGTGTCACGCACGGCAATGACAAATGGAGCATTCACGGCAATGACAAAAGGACTTGCAGCCCTTCTTATGGCACTTGCCCTTGTATTTACCTTCGCCTCGTGTAAAACAGAGTCGGAGGAAGAGACCGTTTACCGCACCGTCACCTACAGCACGGAGCACGCCACCGCACCCGAAAAACTCACGGTAACTGACGGCACAGCCCTTACGGCAGAGCAGCTGCCAGCACTTACGGAAAGCGGCTACACATTCGGCGGCTGGTATGACGGCGAGACAAAAGCCGAAGCCGGCTACAAAGTGACCAAAGATGTCACCCTCACTGCAAAATGGACGGCAATCAGCGGCATCTATACAGAAAACGGTACATACTATATCAATGTGGCTGCAGAAACAGCACCCGCAGACGGAAACGGTGCGTGGTAAAAAGGAGAATTGAACAATGATTTATAAATTTAACAATTTTTTTTCACTTATGAAATCAAAACTTATACTATTTTTCATCTGCTTGCTTGGCACAACAGGTGTTATAGCACAACCAAATTCTTCAACTGGGTATTTTTTGGTTCTTAATAACGATCTAGAAAATACTGTCGAAGTATCTAACGGCTCTACATTATCCCTGACAGAAGGCGATTCTTTCGAGATATACAACAATGATGGTGATGGTTGGGGCGGCTTCGGAGCCTCCCTTGACGTCCCTTTCATTGGCGAAGAACGGACTTTTGGTGTTGGTGGTATTGGCTTTGACATTACCCAAGACGGATACTATGTGTTCACCCTGACCAACAAGGGCGAGGGAAATTGGTTTGTTTCGATACTGCGTTCGTTAGTGAAACACGGCAACATCGCCGCCATCCCTGACCAAACCTTCACCGGCTCTGCAATCGAACCCGAAATAACTGTAACCGACGGTGAAAACACGCTCACACTTGGCACAGACTACACGGTTTCGTATTCCGACAACATCAACGCTGGTACTGCAACAGCCAAAATCACTGGCAAGGGCAATTACAGCGGAACGGTGGAAAAGACCTTCACAATTTTACCTGGCACTACCGTGTCTGCCCAAGCCGATCCATACAACTCAGGCACATACTACGCAACATTCTACGACAGCACCGCAAGTTATGTCGCCGACTGCGAGGTCTATTATGTGACAGCCAATGCAGACGGAAAGTTCACGCTCGTAAAGGCAGAGGGCAACATCGTAAAGGCTGGCGAAGGCGTAATACTAAAAGCAACGAGAGAAACGGTAACGCTTTCTCCGACAAATACCTCTGCAAGCTACGACAGCCTGCTTGCTGGAAGCGACAGCGATATAACGGTAACAAACGCACTTGTTCTGAGTCTCGGCGAAAATGGTGTGCAGTTCTACAAGTACAGCGGTTCTGTTGGAGCACATAAGGCGTATATTGAACAGTAAAACAAGCCGGATGGAGTTTATCGGCACAAGCAAATTTTAAGATAAGGAGCTGACAGTATGGGAACCAAATATAGTTTTGGAAGCACCTTTTCAAGATGGTGCGAAACACAGAGCGACTACAAAAAGCAGTACATAATCCTCGCCAATTATATGGCAGGAATCCGCAATACGGTGCTTGACACCTCATATATTCCCACTCAGTATCAGAACGAAGTCAAGAAGTGCTTTGACAGCATACAGGAAGTTGTTTCAATCTATGCAAGGACAATCGGTACAGACTTGCGTGATGTTCCGACCAATATGCTTAAAGATATGGAAGAAATAACAAAACTTCTTCCATCTGCCATAGTTGCGGCTGACCGTCTGTATAACAAAACAGGGAGCGAAGATGACAAAAACAGTGTTTCCGATGTCCTTGAAAAATCTCTGACTTTTGCCAGAAAAGGCATTGAAGATTGCAGTATTATGATTGAGAACATAAATTCTTTCTGCATTGGCAAGGGAAACAGCGATTCGTACCTTAAAGATATTGAGGAAAACGCAAACAGCCTTGTCGAAACTCTTGCAAGAAGCAACGAACTGTATGAAGGGGAAAAGGCAAAAATCCAAGAACAGATTGACAAGCTCAACGCCCAGATAAAATCAATAACGTCTGCCGAAATTGGCGCAGGTGTCGGGGTCGGTGTGTTCCTTGCTCTCGGAGTGTTTTCGATTGGACTTATGGTAAGCGGCGGAGCTGGTGCACCTCTTGTCGGAATTGCCATTGGAGTTATGGGAGTAGCCTTAGCCGCAGGCGGTGTTGCTTTCGGGCTTGGAACTTCCGAAATCCATAAGATTGAAGCCGCAATAGAAGAATGTGGCAAAACAATGGATGCCTATACTGCAAAGATATATCAAGTTGATTTAATGTCGCAGACATATTCCGCAATGCTGGATTCGCTTGATGCCGTGAAAAACGCACTCCTTGTTATACAGGGTGCATGGGAGGAACTTCTAAAAGACTTGAACGAACTGAGTATAGAAGTTAAAAATGCTAAGACTGATTCAGACAGACAAGTTTGGGATAATGTTTCTTCCGAATTAAAAAGCATTTCGGATATTTTTGAAAAGAACATCAAACCAAAGGTGCAGGAAATGGATATTTCCACAATAAAAGTTTCAAACGGCAAATACGACTTTGCAATGACCAACGAAAAGTTGCAGAATGTATACGACCAGTCCGAAAAAACTGATTTTATAAGATATCTGCGAACTGCATAAAAAATCACTACATTCTGCAAAAAAGCGGACGGTTGCAGAATGTACTTTGTACGCACAGCGGAAAATGCGGAATCTGGCTTTTGTAAAAAGTACGCCTGCACAAATCTGACGGAGCGAATGAATGTATTGGGTACGCTTTCCGTTTTCTGCTGGGGCGGCGGATGTACTGAGTACGGAGGCTGTTTTTGCGGACGGCGTGAAATGTACTTTATACATAAGGGGGAAAATATGAAAAAACTTAAATCCACTGCCAGGGTAACGGAGCTGGACACCGTTTCTGATGTGATTGTGAGGCTTTACAAGGGCGACTCTGCCGTTTCGGGCGACGAATACCTAAAGGGCGTGCTGGACGAGATTGAGAGCCTTTCGGAAAAAATCACCGTGGCGATAAAGAGCGACAAGACTGCATCGAACCTTGACACGGCGGACACGAAGCGTGACGAGCTTATCCGCACACTGGGAACTCTTCTGAACGGCTATGCGGTGATTCCTGTCGCCGAGAAAAAGGCCGCTGCGGAGAAACTGCTCGCTGTGTTCGGCAAGTACAAGGGAATCACGGGCGAAAGCTACGCCAACGAGTCCTCTCTGATTGAAAGTATGCTCGGCGACTTTGCCTCTGACTCGCTTGCGCCTTCAATCAAGGCTCTGGAAGGTGTCTCTTCATTACTCACCGATTTGAGAGCCGCACAGGACGAGTTCAACAAGGCAAACGACGACTTCACAGCCGCCAACGCAAGCAAGGGCGAGAGCGCGACATCGCTCAAAAAGCCGCTGCTTTCTGCCATAAACGACAGGCTGGTTCCGTACCTTACGGCGATGAACCTTGCGAACAAGGCGACCTACGGCGATTTTTCCGCCAAAGTGGAGGCAGAGATTGAGAAGGTGAACGCAAGCGTGATGAAGAGATGGAAAAGTGCCGCTGTGACGGAAACGGCGGAGAAATAAGAAGTATTACATCAGCAAGTCAGGCTTGCTGATGTAATGAATTGAACTTTAGAGATAGGATGAAGAAGAAACAGTATGCGGCTTTACGCCGCTATTTTTATAATTGTCGCTGTATGTATGGGATGGGCTTTGTAGTTACAAAAATTCTTTGTTTGTGGTATTAGTATAGGTGGAAGTTTATTGTGCATGGGGAAATCTACACATAACAAGAAGTTCAAAGCCGACAAACCGGTCAAGCCGGTTTGCGGTTTAACTCATTGTTATGGCGACAGGCACACTGGCCTGCTTTGCAAGGAAAGAAAAATGAAAAAAATAAATTTTGAACTTATTAAGAAAATTGATTATTTATTAGTATTTATTGTAGCTGTAATAGCTATTATTGGTTTACTTATTACTTTTATTAGTGAAATTCTTCCAGTTCATCATAGTACTCCTGCACATATTGAAATTGTAAATTCTGATGATGAAGAAGCAACAAAAAAAACAACAGAAACAATTGATTTTGTAAAGAAAATAAAAGATGTTTATGTTTTTTCAATAAGTACTTCAGCTATTAAATCAAATGAATTATCTACATCAAAATCAGAAGCTAAACAACTTTCAAACTCGATAGTAAAAGGTAATTCTTCTTCTGAAATAGTAAATTTCATTTTTGTTAAGGATGAACAGGAAACTGTACTCTTTTCATCAAAAGCATTTATTTATAAGTATCAATTGGCAAATGATAATGATTCAGATACTAATAAAGTGTCGTCATCAATAAAAAATTCACATATTTTTAATATTTATGCTGTAATAGAAGAAGATACAAACAATGATAAACAACTCGATAGTAACGATAAAATTGCATTATATGTTTCAGATTTTGATGGAAAAAATTTAAAAGAAATATCATCATCAATTTATTATCTTGATTTAGTCGATAGAGATGTAATCTTATTTACAGAGTATAACGATGGAAAAGTATATTACTATGAATATGACGGAAATTCAAAAAATAAAAAATTAATAAAATGTGTAGAAAAAGAATTAGATAATAAATATATAAATTTATGGTAATATCATGGAATATTTTAGAAAATCTGTTCAAGCCAGATTTTCTTAAATTAATTGAACTTTAGGGCTTGGACGAAGAAGCGGTAGTACACGGCTTTACGCCGCTTAGAAAAAAAATTGAAGCATATGCTTCAAAAAAATAGTACAGAAAACTTCATAAAGAAAAAAAAGTATTTATTAAATCCAATTCTGTATAAGAAATATAATTTGTCATAACAAAGCTTCAAAGCGGATGTCGCAGTCAAGCCGCGCCACCGTTTAAGCAGTTGTTATGCTCACAGCCCACTGGGCTGGCTGGAGGAAACGATGGTAATCATAAAAATAATTAGTATATGCAGTTTTTTTACTCTGTTGTGTTTGTTAATAAAAAATCTGAAAGAATATAATATAAAATATAAGAAAATGGTTGATTTTCTTCGTCTCGAAAATGATACAGAAACGCTAAGTGCAATAGGATATAAAGAATTTTATGGAGAAGAATATGGATTACGAAAATCTTTTTCATTATCAAATGCATTCGACAAATTAGAACTTAAGTATAAACAAACAAAGAAAAATGAATATAAAGATTATAAATCTTATTTAAAACAAAATGCTCACAAGCCTATATTGTTAGTATTGGGATTATTTATCAGTTTGATTTTTCTTACTGTTTAAGTATATCTTCTTGACAGATATATCTGTGTAACATATACTATATATATGATAAAATCATTTGGAGATTCTGAAACTGAAAAAGTTTGGAATGGACAAAAGTCGAAAAAACTTCCGCCGGATATCCACAAACGAGCATTTGCAAAACTGCTTATTATTCATTCAGCGGAATCAGAAGATGATTTAAAAATTCCACCAGGAAATAAATTTGAACATCTTTTGGGAAATTTAAAAGATTATTGCTCAATAAGAATCAATAATCAGTGGCGAATACAGTTTAAGTTTCAAAATAATGAAGCTTATGAAGTTCAGATAGTGGACTACCACTAAGGAGACTGCTTATGAATGAAAAATTTGAACTGCCAAAAATCGGCGATATTCTTATGGAAGAATTTTTAGAACCTCTTGAAATAACACCTTATCGTCTTGCAAAAGATTTAGGGGTATCAACAAGTTCTATCTTGGACTTAGTACATAATAAAAGAAAAATTTCTGTAGAAATGTCTCTCAGACTTTCTAGATATTTTGGAACAACTTCTAAATTCTGGCTTAATATGCAGAATGAGCTTGATTTAAGAGAAGTCCAAGAAAAGCTTGGAAATGATTTAGATAAAATTCCAAGTTGTAAACAAATAGCATAACAAAGGTTCGTAGCCGACAGCGGGTCAAGCCCGCTGCGGTACAACCAGTTGTTATGTGGACGCCCACACTGGCCTGCTAAGTCAGGGAGTGAAGAAAATGTTAAGAGATAAACTTGTTGAAATTGCATTGGAATGGCAAGGGAGATTTTGAGTTTCACCACAGATTACTAGTACAGTTTCAGAATATGATGCGGCTATTTTGGTCGGTATGTCAGAAGAAGAATATTCTGATTATATGAAAGATAAAACTGCTGTAAGTAAAGGTTCGGATTTTGCTTTTAATAACATTAGATATCAAGTAAAAGCTAATAGACCAAGTGGAAAACCTGGAAGTTTTGTTACAATGGTTCCAAAAGCTACAAATTATGAATGGGATAAATTAATTTGGATTCTTTATGATAAAAATTATGTAATGCAGGAAGCTTGGGAGTGGGATGTTGAAGATTACAAATCTAAATTTGATAAAATAAAAAGACTTTCTCCATTAGATTATCGAAAAGGAAAATGTTTGTTCATAAAGAACAAATAAAAGATTATAATTTCATCGAGTTAAGCTCGATGAAATTATGAAATAGAACTCTTGGTGTACGCGTAGAAGCGGTTGTACAAAAAAAAGAATATTTCATACAGCAAGTCAAGCTTGCAGTATGAAATAAAATTGAACTTTAGGGCGTAGCAACGTAGCGGTAGAACGCGGCCTGCCAAAATGCGGAGACGCAAAAAAAGCTAGGGCGGACTTGGCATTCAGTGGTGCCTCAAGTCGGAAAAAGCGTATGCGCATTTGAAGAATCTTGATGAAATCATTCCTGTGGACTATCACGAGTTCAACGCTAAATACAACGAGCGAGATTCAAAAGCAAGAATCAACATGATGGCTCTGATTGATTCAGACAAGAACAATGTCGAAAAAGCCTTTGAGCATCTACTTTCTCAAATATTTAGTAGCACGACCATTTCCAATAGTTGTGATTATTCCGCTTTTTACCATCTTTCCTAAAACCGCTTCCACAGTTGTAGGACTAATGTCTGGTAAAAGCTTACAAATCTCTGCCTTGGAAATTGGCAATAAGGAATTCAATACAGTGTTTTCAATCCTGCTTGTTTTGGTAATCTTATTTGAATTTACGACAGCAAATCTCTTATCAAGTTCCTGGTAACACACATACAAGGTGCTGAGAAAATTCTGCATGAAAGGGAAGTAATTATTTTTACTTTCATGCCATTCCTCTGAAGATTCTTTCAAAGCCTGATAGTACCAACCCTTGTTTTTATTAATCTGCTCCTCAAAGGAAATGTATTTACCAACATCAAAACCGCTCTTGTATAAGAGAAGCAAAGACAAAAGTCTGGACATCCTGCCGTTGCCGTCTCTAAAAGGGTGAATGCATAAAAAATCCAGGATTACACATGGAATTAAAAGCAAAGCATTTATATTTGAATCAGAGGAGGCTTCCATAAAGGCAAGAAAAAGCTGTTCCATTGCGGACTTGGTATCTTCTGCAGGAACTGGTGCGAAGCGGACTTTTTTGTTTCCCTGGGAATCAATTTCCAGAATTACATTGTCATCGGTTTTATACCGTCCGCCATAGCTGTAATTTGTGCTAGAGAGCATGGTCCTGTGCAAAGACAAAACTGTGTTTTCATTAAACTGAATATCCTGATGGCCTGTATGGATTATATTGAGCGCATCACGGTAACCCAAAATCTCTTCTTCATTGTGATTAAGCGGCGCGCTGTTCTGCTGCACAATCTGAACAATCCGTTCGTCGGTAGTAACAATGCCTTCAATTTCATTCGATGATTTTACCGATTGAATTTTTGCAATTTTTTCCAGCTCTGTAAAAACCTTTTGAAAGTCATTTTTTCTGAACTGCGAAGCCGTTTTTAGTGATGAAATTGAAGCCGTTACATTCACAAGCCCAGAAGGCAACATTCCGTTATTTAAAAAAGAGTAATCAAATTTGTGCATATTGTATTCCTTATCTGCATATAAATTGTAAAGCTATATGCAGATAAGAACAAGCTATATGCAGATGAAGTTTTAAGTAATATGCAGAAAAAAAGCAGAAATTAAAAAGCCCAGCAGTGCGCCCAGCCTGTCAAAATGCGGAGACGCAAAAAAATCGGGAACGAGTTGCTTCGTTCCCGTTGGCAAAAGCGATTTCAGGTGGGGACTGGTCTAGTCAATTTTGTAACTCTTATGTTCTTGCCATTTACTGCCAGTCCACTTGTATTTTTTAACAATTGTTGGCCCTATACGGCTAGCGCTTGCTGATGTTTCTATAGTTCCGTCACCTTTGATTTCCAAACCATAAAAAAATGTATCGCCATCAACCTCTGCTTTTTCAAATTTTTGGGTTTTCGGGTTGTACATATACAAGCTATAACACATCCCCATGCTTCCGCTGTACTCTGGAAGATATTCCACAATGTCAGGATATCCGTCGTTATTTGCGTCTTTCAACGAATACTTGCTTTCAACCTCATCCTCTCCCAAGGTCTTAAACTCTCCGTTCCCTCCAGGAACTGTCAGTGTGTCAGAAAAACTCGGTGCCAATGCGAGTGCCATGACAGCCATCATCAATAGTTTTTTCATGAAAACTCCTTGTTTATTTGTTTTTTCAAAATCTACTTTTTACCGTAGATGATTTTTGCCTTCAAAATCGGCTTGTTGTATTTACTATAGTTGTCAATTTCGATTTTTTTCCAGTCATTCTTGCTTCCGGCATAGTATACGGTTTTGAGCGATGTGCAGCCATAGAACGCAGAGGAGCCGATAGACGTAACGCTGCTTGGAATTGTTATGCTCGTGAGCGATGTGCAGTCCCTGAACGCAGAGTAGTCGATAGACGTAACGCTGCTTGGGATAGTTACGCTCGTGAGCGATGTGCAGTAATTGAACGCAAGGTCGCCGATAGACGTAACACCATTCGGTATTACGATATCTGTTATGCTCTCATACCAGTTTTTGTTGACATCACCGTCAGAACAATGTACGATGACATCTTTGCCAACCCTGTAAAGTGCCATCCAATGAGCCTTTGTGCCGGTAAAGTGAATTTCTTTGAGCGATGAGCAGCCTCTGAACGCATCGCCGCCGATAGACGTAACGCTGCTTGGGATAATTACGCTTGTGAGCGATGTGCAATCTTCGAACGCATCGTCGCCGATAGACGTAACGCTGCTTGGGATAATTACGCTTGTGAGCGATGTGCAATCTTCGAACGCATCGTCGCCGATAGACGTAACGCTGCTTGGAATGGTTACGCTGGTTAGCGATTTGTTGCCTTTAAAGGCACTGACGATAAGTTCGCCGTTCTTTATTTTGCTAGCAAGCAATTCTTCTGTAGCTCTCTTTTCAGCTGCAAGTCTGGCTTCTTCAGCGGCAATACGCTCTTCTTCGGCTTTTCTTTCTGCTGCAAGTCTAGCCTCTTCAGCTGCAATACGTTCTTCTTCGGCTTTCTTAGCGGCGGCTCGTATTTCATCAGGTATTGTAGTGCTGTAGATACAGTATTCCTCGGTAGCACGATTATAGCCGAAATTAAATTCAGCGTTATACATTTTGTTCATAAGTTCAAAGAAATCATCGGATTTGAATTCTTCTTTGCCAAAACGAATTGTTGTTTCAACACTGATGTTTGCAGGAACGTCCCCTGCATAACCAAGTTTTTGAACAAGTTCATTTTTTCCTGTCAGAGGTAGTACAAATACTTCACCGTCTACAGTATCTTCACTGAAAAAATAGCCGTAATAGTTTCTTTGGTTACAATTTCTTGAAATTTTCTGAATATTTTTATCCATTCTGTAGTTGTTGCACAACCCTTTTGCAAAAGGTGCAGCTTCGTATTCAACAAGTGCATCTGTATGATTTCCCTTGCGGTACATATTGATTACAGGTCCATTTGTATACTTGACACTATCGAATGTAGCTTTTTCATAACTACCTCCAGAGACTGGCTTTTTCATCTCAGCACTTGCATTTTTTGATTTTATAACAATACTTTCGACTTTATAGCTCCATTCACCGCTATCTAAGATTTTCATATCATCTGAGGAAATACCTGAAATCTCAAAAGTCAAAGTGCCACTAGAATCATTTGAACCAATTATGCGTCCGTTTTTGTCTAAAATTTTAATTTTTATCTCTCGGTTTGACAAGCTTGTATCTGGTGCTTTTATTGCCCTTTCATTGTTCCATGCCGCAACATAGTATGCCTTGCGCTCGTATGGCGGAAAATTAACCAGCTCCTCATCATCATAGTAGCTATAACTATAGCTTGAGCCCCCACCAACAACTGTATATTTATACAACTCTTTTAAGCTGCGAGTTAAAACCTCGTATTTTCTACCTGTTTTCGACTCAAATGCTTTGTCATTGTACGCACTGATGAATTTTACAACAGGTATTGTCTTAGAGTCTTTGAACATGCTTACAGCCGGCCATTGTGCTGGAATGTCATCCCAATCATCCCTGTGAGCTATTCTGAATGAATATCTAATACACTCCCATATTGTTGAAAACTTTGGTGTAAATGCTAATGTCCCCTTAAATTCATATGTCATGGTGCGGTTTTTCATGTCTGCCTCACCTTTTTCGCATTCAACATCAGGAACATAATAGATTTCGTCTGAGTGTTCGTTCCAATAGACTTCAAATTCCTTGCAAACGTTTATCCAGCCGTCATAGCGCGAAAAGATATCGTATTCGCCAGGTCCCGGGTTTCCAAGTGTGTCATTGCCTTCAAAACCGCCCTTTTTTTCGAAGCCAGCTACAATACGCTTATATCCGTCGTTGGCCTCCTTTGCACCCTGCGGGTATTCCAGAATTGCGTCCCAGTAAGTGCCCATCGCATATACCCACTGTTTCTTTGCTTCATAATCCTTGCCTTTTGCAAGAAGCTCATTGTACTTTGCTTCATCTGCAAAAGCAGCCCCCGCCGCGGCAAGCAGCACCGCCGCCGCGACAAAAAGTTTTGTCAGTTTCATTTTATTTTTTCTCCTGATTAATTTTTGTTGCTGAATTTTCAACTCGCTGGAAGTTTGAACTTTTTGACAGAATACAAAAGAAGCTCACAAAAGATATGCGAGCTTCTTTGATGATAGGTGCGCTACTTTTTTTCAAAAAATTTTACAATGGCCAATTTTCATCATTTTCTCCCTTTGTTTTTTTACATGTTATTTATTATTTTGAAAAATTCCTCTGAATTTTCTAGGAAATTATTTTCTTTAGGTATGTGCGCAGTATGTTTGGTGATAGTCCTGTCAAGTTCCGTTTCAAAATTCTCTCCGAATGCCTTTCTCAAATCGCAGAAATAGAAATTGTCCCTGTCCGTAGTTGAACTGTATATCAAAATTACTGGAACGGTGTTTTTGTCGCGTGCGTATTCAAGAGTCGTATGATTTACTTCCACGCTTATTTCAGGTCGGGATCTCAGTGTTTTTATAGGTGAGCCTGTTCCTTTCAGCTGGACGAATGCTGTTCTTCCTGTCGGCATCTGTTTTTTTGAAGTAAGCTTAATCAGTTCTACTTGTCCGTCGGTTCCTATGTCGTCGTCGGACATTTCCCTGAATATTGCTCTTCCAGTGCGGTTTACTATCGAGCGAACAATATCCGTCGTGACTCTGGAGATGTACTTTGCGTTTGAAAAAGCGTTTTCCATAGCTGAAATGCTCCGTACTTTTTTTCTCTTCTAATCCGATTTTCGAGCGAAGCGCAGAAAATCGGATTAGTGCAGTCTAGTCAACTGCACTAATGGTATACCATTAGTGCGCGCCGCGGGCGCGCGCTTGCCGTTGTGCAATTGTGTCCTAAGCATTTGTGCAGTGGAGGCAAGCGAACGCTGCCGATGTCTTTTTGGGTGTAGTAATTTGTCGGTTGGCTGCAGCGTCGCAATGCAGCTTCGCTGCATTCGCATTGGTGTGTACCTACACTGGTGGACGGGTGAGCAAATTCGTTGTGGGATGGGAAAATTGGCAAATCGATTCATAAAAATGATAGAATCCTTTCGAGGTGCTTTATGGACGAACTTAAAGACAAGAACGGGCTTACCGAAAAAGAATTCCTTGCGCGGTACAGCGACAAAGGGTACGACAAGCCGTCGGTCACGGCGGACATTCTGGTGCTCGGCTCCAACTCGGATTTTTCGGGGTTCAGGATTCTTCTCGTGAAGAGGAGCGGGCATCCGTTCCTCGGCTCGTGGGCGCTTCCCGGCGGGTTCATAAAAAAAGACGAGACGGCGTACCAGGCGGCGGCGAGGGAGCTTTCGGAGGAGACTGGGCTTCAAAACGTGTATCTCGAACAAATCTACACGTTCACGAACCCCCGTCGCGACCCCAGGACGCGCGTCATGAGCATCGCCTATCTCGCGCTCGTCTGCGGCTTTGAGGATGTGGCGGGAAGCGACGACGCAGCGGATGCCGCGTGGTTCGACATGACCGTGAACGAAAGCGGAATCAGGATTTTCTCGGCCGAGCGAGGTGTGGAAATCTTCTATGGAATCGAGCGGGGAATCTTTCAGAACGGAAAAATCCGCTACGAAAACTGGGTCGCGAAAAGTTCTGGTGGCGAAAAACTCGCGTTCGACCACATCGAAATCGTAATCGAATCCCTCCTCAAACTGAAATCGAACTTCTACAACTCCGACCTCGCGTTCAACATGATTGGCGACTTCTTCACGCTTCCGGATTTGCAGTCGCTCTACGAGCTTGTCCTCGGAAAAAAACTCTACAAGACGAATTTCCGCGCGATGGTCGCTGACAAAATCCGGGCGACCGGCGAAAAGCGCAAATCCATGACGAGCGGAAAAATGTCGGCGGAGTATGTCTACAATCCTCAGCAATAGAATTAATCGGTCATTGAGCGAAGTCGAAATGTTATAATTTCCAAAAAATTAGTTGACAAAGTAGTAATCTGCTACTAATATTCAGTTATTAAAAAGTAGTAAAAAAACTACTTTATGCGTCAAAAGGAGGAAATTATGAGGTTCAAGAAATTCAATCCGAACGAGTATGTCATGGTCGTCAAGAAAGGTCAGGTCGTGAAAGAGGGGCTTGGGCTTTCGGTGCTGTTCAACGAGCTTTCCACGAGCATCATGGTCGTTCCGTCTACGGCGTTCGACGGCGAATTCGCGTTCGACGACCTTGTGACGAGCGACTACCAGAGCGTCTGCGTCCAGGGCGTGACGACTTTCATGATTACCGACTACGAAAAGGCCGCCAAGATGCTCGACTTCGCCTACAATCCGCAAATCAAGATGGGCGACAAGATTTCGGATGCCGTGGAATCGCTTGAAAGCCGCATAAACAACATCATCAAGGCGATTGTCATACGCGAGGTGAGCCGGAAGGACGTGCGCGCGGTTCTCCGCATTTCCGACGAGATGTCGAAGGCGATTCTCGAAAGCCTTGCCGGCGACGACTCAATCGGGAAGCTCGGGGTGAGCGTCGTCTCGGTCAACATCCTTGGAATCACGCCGCGCCCTGAGACACGGAAGGCGTTGGAGGCGGCCGCGCGGGAGCAAATCCTCAAGGAGCAGGACGACGCGATTTACAAGAGGCGTAACGCCGCGATTGAGCAGGAGAGAATCATCAAGGAGAACGAAATCAACACGGAAATCGCCGTCGCCGAGAAGGAGAAGGAAAAGGAAGAGAAAGAGCAGGAGATGAAGCAGTACGTCCAGAAGTGCGAGCTCGACATGCGGATGGAAGCGGAGGAGAGGGAGCAGCAGATGAAGCTCCGGGCGATGCAGGCGGAACTTTCGATGGAGAGCGAGCGGCAGGAGAAGGAGTACGCGCTCCGGGAGATGGCGGTCCAGAAGAAGATTCAGATTGACAATCAGGACATGGCCGGAAAGATTGAGCTTGAGAAGATGAACAAGGAATTCACCGAGCTTTCGGCCGCGAACGAGAAGACGAAGGCGGACATCAAGGCGTATGCGGCGGGGGCTCTCGTCAAGGCGTACAACAACATCAACCCGGCTATTCTTGAGTCTTGCGCGATGGCGCAGATGGAGCCGGGCGCGCTCATGGCGAAGGCGTTCATGAACATCGGGGAGAACGCGGAGAAAATCGGAAGCCTGAACATGACGCCGGACTTGCTCCAGTCGATTGTTGGCGCGATGAATCCGAGCCAGTGCGGAAAATGAGGAGGCGGACATGGACAGGGGACTGAACAAAGTCGTTCTCGTAAAGAGGCGGACGAGATATGAGGAGCTGAAAAAACGCTACAACACTGTGGAGCAGGCCAGGTTCTACATCGAGCATCTCGGCGCGGACTTCTCGGACTACGAGAGGGAGGATGCCGCGTACAATTCCGCGCTTGAGACTGTGCGTGCCCTTGTCCGTCCGCTCGCGCGGCTGCAGGAAATCGACAGGGAATATCTTCCGAACATGATTTTCGGCGCGGACGACATCGTGGTCGCGCTTGGGCAGGACGGGCTTGTCGCCAACGTGATGAAGTACCTTTCAGGCCAGCCGCTCATCGGCGTGAACCCGGATTCGGCGCGGTTCGACGGCGTTCTCCTTCCGTTCGAGGCTGGCGATTTGGAAAAGCTCCTTCCAAAAGTGATAAAAGGCTCGTTCAGCATGAAAAACGTGGCGATGGGCAAGGCGGAATCGAAGGACGGGCAGGTTCTCTACGCGGTGAACGATTTCTTCGTGGGAGTCGGGAACCACAGTTCCGCGCGCTACCTCATAAGGCACGGAAAACTTGAGGAGAATCAGTCGTCGTCGGGAATCATAATCTCCACGGGATTCGGAATGACGGGCTGGCACAAATCGGTCATGGCGGAATTCCGGGGACTTGCGCGCGCGTTCAATCTTTCTCCAATCCGGGAGCCGTCGTACGAATGGGACAGGAGGGAGCTTACGTTCCAGGTGCGCGAGCCGTACCCGAGCCGCTTCACGCAGGCGGAGCTTGTCTACGGCAAAGTAACGGACGGGGAGAGCCTTGTCCTCACCTCCAGCATGAGCGAGAACGGTGTCGTCTTCTCCGACGGCATTTTCGAGGACGCGATAGAATTCAACGCCGGCATGGAAATCCGCATTTCCGTGGCCGAGCAGACCGGAAAACTCGTCACGGGGTGAGGGGCGTTCGATGTCGTATCTAAAAGAAAAAATACAGCAAAGTCGGGGTGGCGGTTAGCCTTTCTGGCTCTAGGGCGGGTTTGACAAGCGGTGAATCATGGATATAGACTTAAAACTAAAACGAAACTTGAGGGATTGAACCGTGTTTAGAAAAGTTTTTTTGGCGTTGATTCTCCTTTCGTTCGTGTCCAGGACGAACCTCGCCTATGCTTCCGTGGCGTTTGCCGCAGAGAATTTGTCCGCCATGTACAGTGACGACGACAAGGACGACGATGAGGACAACGACGCTGTGGCGTATGCCATTTTCCTTCTCGCTTTGGCAGCCGCGGCAGGAATCGGAGTCGCGTACTATTGGATGAATTCCGTTCAGTTCTTGGATTACCCCTATCAGGAAACTGGCGAAGACTACCCAGGAGATGAAAAACTTCCCAGCGAGGGAAACTACATAATGAGGGGAAATTTCGAGGATCTGTTCACCCACAGCGACCCGGGCTATTGCAGCAACCGCTTCTCGATCGACTCCTCTCTCGTGTGGCTGAACGAGATTGGGCTTGGTGCCGAGACCCGCTTTGAGGGGCTTTTCTTCCCGTATTTTGGGCCGTACTTCGAGAACATGGCCCTCTGCAACTTTCAGGAAGGCGATTTCCGCTTCAACGAGAAGGGCTTCCGCGACAATCTGAAGCTTGGGGGCCAGCTTTCGCTCTTTCAGTCGAACTTTATTTCCGCGACTTTCCTTCTTGCGTACACCAACTGGTTCGGGGATTCGTTCGACGACTACAACAACGGAGTCTACGCAGGCGCGCTCCTCCGTTCCTATCCCGTAAAGCCGCTGGTTCTTGAGTGGAAATTCGGCTGGCAGTTCTATTCGGGCGACTTCAACGTCTTCGAGTCGAACCTGCAGGTCGGCGCGATGGCGGGAAAGACGGAGCTGTTCGCCGCGTGGAAAGTCCTCTCGTTCGATTACGACGGCGACGATTTTTACTGGCACATGGGGAATTTCCACGGTCTCACGCTCGGATTCAGGCGGTACTTCAACCTAGGAACGAATCTGTAGCGTTTTTTGGGTACTCAACAGAATCGGTTTTTCAAATCACTTTCTTGTCGAGCCACTTGTTTCCGTGGAAGCGGGCGAGGAAGAACGCGCCTCTGAAAACCCAGTCCAGGTACATTCCAATCCAAACTCCGTAGAGCGCGAGGCTCGTGTTGGAGGGATTCCTCTTGAGTATGAAGTACGAGATGAGGAAGCTGAAGAGCACACGGAACGCCCACATCGATATGTTCGAGACGACCATCGTGTATTTGGCGTCGCCTGCCGCCCGGAGTATGTTCGGCATCGTGAACGACATCGGCCAGAACACCACGTTCACCGCCATGCACGTCCTCGTCACGCCCACTGTCAGAGCCGCCGTCTCAGGGGAAAGCCTGAACGGAATGACAATAAGCGGAGCGAAGATGAAAATCACCAGGCTCACCACGAACATGGCGGCGTAGGTCGTCTTCATCATCATCTTTCCGTATCGTTTCGCCTCGTCCTTCTGCCCGGCTCCGATGCACTGCCCGACAATCGTTATCGAGCCGAGACCAATCGCGTTTCCCGGAATGTTGGAGAATCCGGCTATCGTGTTCGTGATGGCGTTCGCCGTGATTGCCACCGTTCCGAATCCCGACATGAACGACTGCACGAAAATCTTTCCGATGTGGAAGACCGAATTCTCGATTCCGCTTGGGATTCCGACCTTCAAAATCCGCTTTATGATTCCGAAGTTGATTTCAAATTTCCAAATTTTTTCTATGTAAATGACGTTTTTTGGATTGCAGAGAAGAACCATCATGATTATCGCCGCCACGAACCTGCTTATGAGAGTCGAGATTCCGGCTCCGTCCACTCCGATTTTCATTCCGTAAATCAGAATCGCGTTTCCGGCTATGTTGATGGCGTTCATCGCGATGCTCACCTTGAGCGAGAGCTTTGAATTCCCCATTGAGCGGAAGAGGGCGGCCGATGAGTTGTAGATTGCCAAAAACGGAAACGAAAGGAGAATCCACACGAAATAGTCGAGGGCGTTCTTCATGACGGCAGGCTCCGTCTTTCCGTAGAGCGTGCTCAGAATTTTCTCCTTGAGCGGGAGGCAGAGCGCGATGATGACAACGCCCAAAAAAGACGCGACGTACAGAAGCTGCTTCGCCGCCTTCCTTGCGTTCTCGGGCGATTTGTTTCCGAGATACTGCGAGCTTACGACCGCGCCACCCGTTGCGAACGCCGCGAAAAGCTGAATCATCAGCTGGCTGAACTGGTCGATGAGCGAGACTCCCGACACGCCTTCCTCTCCGATTGACGAGACCATGAGCGTGTCGCACGCGCCGATTGTGATTGCCAGGAACTGCTCGGCCACGAGCGGCAAAATGAGTCGGAGTAAGTATCTTCTGTCGAAAAGCGGGGATGAATTCTGCGTCATAAATCTTCGTGTGCTGAAAAAAAAATCCCGCCGGTTTGACGGGATTTGCAAATTGTTGGAACTGGCTTATTTTATGCAGACAACCACAGAGTTGTCGGCGGAGCTGAACGGAGCCGGAATGTATTTGTCCGCCGCCCAGTCGTTCTCCCAGCGGCTTCCGTCGATGAGGTAGCGGAACTGGTATTCTTTTCCGGCTTCAAGCGCGATTTTCACTGAAAAAGATCCGTCCTTGCCCTTTTTCAGCGGTGTCTCTGTGGATGACCAGCTGTTGAAATCGCCGGCGATTGTGATTGATTTTGCTCCCTGTGCAGCTTCGGCTGTTACAGTGAACGTTACATTGCATTTTCCATCTTTTGTGAAGGATTTTTTCAAAGCCATAGTGTACTCCTTTTTCTATTGCAACAATCTCTGAGAACCTTGCGATTGTGAGATTTTTTATGATTTTATAATTATACATCTTTTTTTTGTCTTAAAACAAGTCAAGTTTACTTTTGAGAATCATTTTGATTGAAGAATTTACAATAATTGAATATAGTCAGAGTGACGAAAGTCGTTTTGACATTTTCATTCCGTTGATTTATCCAAATTGCGAACGGGAGCAGGCTCGTATGGGTTCTGCAAAATCTTGCTAAATAGGAGTTCCATCATGGCAGCTATCTTATCTAACAATCACAAACTTTTTACATCTGAATCAGTCGGGGAGGGACACCCGGACAAGCTTTGCGACCAGATTTCGGACGCGATTCTCGACTATGCGCTTTCTCTCGACAAGAACGCACACGTCGCGTGCGAGACTTTCGCAACGACGAATTTCGTGCTGGTCGGCGGCGAAATCGGTTTCTACGGAGCGGACGGCGCGGAGAACGCCAAGAAAATCGCCGAGAACGCAGAGAAAATCGCCCGCAAGGTCGCCCGCGGCATCGGCTACACGGACGAGGCTTTCGGCCTTGACGCTGACAAGTTCGAATTCGTCAACAAGCTCCACGCCCAGTCCGCCGACATCAACCAGGGAGTCGTCGGAACAGGACTCGACGAGTACAAGGGGCTTCAGGGAGCCGGCGACCAGGGGCTCATGTTCGGCTTCGCATGCAACGAGACGCCTGAATTGATGCCGTGCCCGATAATCTATTCCCACCAGCTTCTCTTGAAGGCGACGGAGCTCAGAAAGTCCGGCAAAATCAAGTGGCTCCGCCCTGACGCGAAGTCCCAGGTCACTGTCGAGTACGACGAGAACAAGAAGCCCGTCAGAATCGACACTGTCGTCATCTCTCACCAGCACGACGAGGGAATCTCCTACGACGAGATAAAGAAGACGATAATCGACGAAATCATCAAGCCGGTTCTCGAGCCGACAGGTCTCTTGAAGGACGACACGAAATTCCTCATCAACCCGACTGGAAAATTCGTCATCGGAGGCCCTGACGGAGACGCGGGACTCACCGGACGCAAAATCATCGTCGACACTTACGGCGGCATGGGACGCCACGGCGGCGGAGCGTTCTCTGGAAAGGACCCTTCGAAGGTCGACCGTTCGGCGGCCTACATGGCGCGCTACATCGCGAAGAACGTGGTCGCCGCAGGTCTTGCCGACCGCGCCGAGGTTCAGCTCTCTTACGCAATCGGCTATCCGTATCCGGTTTCGATTTCCGTGGACACATTCGGCACCGAGACTGTCGCGAACCAGAAAATCGTCGACGCCGTGAAGAAGGTCTTCGACTGCACTCCTGCCGGCATCGAGAAGACGCTCGACTTGAGGAACGTGAAGTACCAGCCGACAGCCGCCTACGGACACTTCGGACGCGACGGCTTCAACTGGGAGAAGACCGACAAGGTTGAAGCCCTCAAGGCCGCCTTGTGATAGCCGTTTAGGATGAAAAAAGCCTCGTTGGAAGTTCAACTTCATTCAAGTTCAACTCTCCAACGAGGCTTTTTTATTTGCCTTTGGTGATCTTTAGAATTTCGCCTTTCTCAAGCGCACTTCCTCGATGTTCTCGCTGAACAGCTCGCGGAGGTCGTTCAGTCCGAGCGCCATCAACGCCATGCGGTCGATTCCCATTCCCCACGCGAGAACTGGAACGTCCACGCCCTGCGCCTTCGTCACTTCCGGGCGGAAGATTCCGGCTCCGCCAAGCTCGAACCAGCCCAGGACAGGGTGCTTGATGTGGACTTCAACAGAAGGCTCCGTGAACGGGAAGTATCCTGGGACGTATTTCACTTCCGTGGCGCCCGCGACTTCCTTCGCGAACATCTCAAGCATTCCAAGGAGAGTGCGGAGGTTCACGTCCTCGCCCGCGATGATTCCCTCTGTCTGGTAGAAGTCCGAGAGGTGGGTCGCGTCTACTTTGTCGTAGCGGAAGCAGCGCGCGATTCCGAAATATTTTCCTGGAATCTCCGCCTTGTGCAGCTGGTGCGCCGACAAAACCGTTCCCTGAGAGCGGAGGACGAGCCTTCTTGTGAATTCGTGGTCGAAGTCGTAGTTCCAGCCGCGGCTTCCCGTGTTTCCTCCGTTCTTGTGAGTGTTCGCCACGTTCGTGAGCCACGGTTCCTCGATTGATTTCGCGTGCGTCGGATTCTTGATTCTGTAAACGTCGTGGATGTCGCGGGCTGCGTGGAACTGCGGCATGAAGAGCGCGTCGCCGTTCCAGAACTCCGTCTCCACGAGCGGTCCGTCATACTCCTGGAAGCCGAGCGAACAGAGCTTGTCCTTCACGTGCTCAAGGAACTGGACGTAAGGGTTCGTGCGGCCGGGTATGATTCGCGCCGGCGGAATGGAGATGTTGTAGCCGCGGAAAGTTCCCTTCTTCCAGTCGCCGCTCGCGAGCATCTTCGAGTCGAGCGCGCCGATTTCCTCTCCCGTGATTCCCGCGCTCTTGAGGGCGGAGACGACTTCCTTGAAGTGCTCAGAGAGCCTGTAGAGGACAGATTCCCTTTCGATGATTTTGAACGGAGAGTCGGCCGCTCCGCGTTTTTTTGCGAACGCGCCGATGACTTTCTTCTCTTCGTCAGTCAAAGCGGCGTTGTCGAGCTGGCCATTTTCGGAAGCGGCGGCCCTTTCAAAAAGCGATTTTGCAACCGTGATTCTCGCTGGAATTGGTGCGCCCGTGTACTCGGCCTTCTTCTCGGCGTTCATCTTGAGAACACCGTCCTTTGAGAGCTGCCCGAACGCCGAACCGACGTCCTTCTGCTCAAGGCCGGCTCCCGCCGCGATTTCCGGGAGTGTCTTCGCTCCGTTCTCTTTCACGAACGCGATGATTCTCTCGTCGGGAGTTCCGTTTTTGGCATAGTCGCGACCCAAATCCGTGATTTCGTAGTAAGTGTGCGGAGTCCTGCTTATGACCGAAAGAAGGTTCTTTCCTCCGAGCCAAGAGAAAGCCTGGTTCGCGTGCCCCTCTTTGTAGTTCAACTCATTCTGAAGTTTGTCAGAGGAAAGCTCGTCTTTCTCTGTGTAATTCAGCAAAACTTTGATTTCGAGCGGATGAAGATTTTTGATTATGCTCTGAACGTCCATTTTATACTCCATATTTTTTGTTTTTAGATTCGCCTAAAAAACTGAAAGCCAGCCTTGTTCGTAAGGTTGGCTTTCGGTAGTTTGAAAAGTCTTGTTTTAGTTGCTAGAAAAAGCCGATTTCTGGCCGAAGTGGACTCTGGACTCGTATCTGGCCCACGTCATCTTGTTGTCGTCCTTGTAGTACCGGACTTTGTCCTTGCTGAGGAACTTGTAGCTCAAGTATCCCTGCTGCGCCTGGAAATCTTTGAGGCAGGCGAGAATCGTGTTCATTGCGTCTCCCTGATCGAAAGAAACCTTCAAGTCCACATAGTAGATTATCACTTCGTCTGTCATCGGTGTGTAGTAGAGGGTGACGCTCGCAGTCTTCTTTGTGACGTGCTGCTCCTCTGGAATTATTTTCTGCGTAGTCGTGTCGACAGGCTTTGCGACAAGGTCGTCTTCCTGCGCAACTGCGCTGATTGTCATGCCGAGTGCGATGAAAAGCACCGCAAGAAACTTTTTCATAATTTCCTCCGAAACAAAAAGTTGAACACATTTTTCAGAATGTTTTGTATTCTACAATTTTATCTGATTCCATAAAAAAATCAAGCAAGACTTTGTATCGGCCTGCGTCCACACCGATGAGAGGCTGTTCCGAGAGCAGGACTTTTCCCGTTATCTCTTTCGGCTTCGTCTTTATCTGCGTGCGCTCGTATTCCCTCACGGCGTTCTTCAACGCTTCCTCGCACGCTTTCTTTATTCCGTCGAATCCCTCCGCAAGCCTCGCATAGCCGACGCCCTGTATGCGCGGGTGCAGAATCGACCTCCACGAGTTGTAGATGTGGATTTGGTTTTCAGAGCGCTTGTATTCTATCCACGCCGACAGCCTGTCGTTCTCGACCCAGGGGTGCGCGAACCGTATGGAGTCCCTCTCCGCGTCCGAGAGCGTGTTTACCGGTTCCATCTCGAAATATTCTTTCACGCCCCTGGCCTTGTCGGACGGCGTGTAGTCGAATTTCCAGCCGTAGACCATGCCTTCCACCATGAACGGAGCCAGCTCCTTTATCTTCTTGACTGGAACCGAATATGTGACTTCTGAATTTTCGTCCTTGTTCGTGTTTTTTTCCTTTTCCGAAACATCGTCCGTGTCGAAATATCCTGGATACACGTCCGTGGCGGCCCAGAGAGAAATCCTCACAAGCCGTTCCTGCGTGACTTCCGCCGCCTGTATCGAAGAGAAAAAGGCGAACGCGCCAATCGTGGTGAAAATTTTTTTCAATAAAGAAGTCTTTGAAATGTAAATTCTTCCCATGCTTTATTTTCGGAACGCGTCGCGCCAAACTTTTATGGGATTCACTCCGAATCGCACGACAAAATAGAAGAATGCGACCGCGAATCCCGCCAGATGCGTGTAGTGCGCCACGTTCGATGTGCTGGTGAACTGGCTGAAGAATTCTATCGCGGCGTATGCGATGACGAGGATTGGGGCCGGGACGGGAAGTATGAACCAGACGTATATCCTTGACTTCGGGAATATTGTCGCGAAAGCGAGCAGGATGCCGTAAATCGCTCCGCTGGCTCCGACTAGAGAATTCACGAACGCGTATGGCTGGAGTCCGAGGCTTGTCTGGTAGACTCCGAGCGCGTAGTACAGGGCGACCGAGAAAAGTCCCGACAGAATCCCTGTCGCGAAGTACAGCAGCGTGAATTCCTTCGAGCCTATCGCCCTCTCGACCTGAAGACCGAAAAAGAGGAGGCCTATCATGTTCGAGAGGAGATGCGCCATGTTCGCGTGCATGAACATGTAAGTCACCGGCTGCCAAAAGCATTTCCTGTAGACGAAGCCGAGCACGTTCAAGGAAAGGTATTCTTCCCGTATCGGAATCAAGAATGTGAAATTGTAGAGAAAGAATACGGCCACGTTGATGATTACCAATATCAGCGTGGCGTTCGTGAATGTGTATCTGAATGGTGTCCTGATTTTTGAAAGGATTCTGCTCATGTTATCTCACTTTGGAAGCGTGACGTCGGATATGGTGTCCCTGTCCGCGAATGTGACTCTGTTCCTTCCGCTCCGCTTCGAGACGTAGAGGGCCTTGTCCGCCTTGTCCACGAGTGCGTTCGGTGTGGCGGTCGATGTCTTGCCTCCCTCGAACGTGGAGACTCCGACCGAAATGGTCACTTTCACGTGCTGGTTCTCGTAGCAGAAGTCGTATGCCTCTATCTTCTTTCTGATGCGCTCCGCCACTGTCATGGACTTTTCCCTGTCGGCGTTGCTTAGCATGACGGTGAATTCCTCTCCGCCGTACCTGCTGGCCATGTCGTCCCCCCTCAAACTTTCCTTTATGAGGGACGCGACGGTCTGCAGAACATAGTCTCCGCATGCGTGTCCGTAGTTGTCGTTGAATTTCTTGAAGAAATCGATGTCGAACATCAGTATTCCGATTTTTCCGCCGTTTTTCTTTGCCAAGTCCAGTTTGTCGGAGAGTATGTTGAAGAAATAGTATTTGAGCTTGAGCTTCGTCATCATGTCGGTGGAGGAACGCTCCACGAGTGTGGCGTTGCTTATCGCGATGGCGGCCAGCGAGGCTATGACGAGTATGTGCTCCTTCTCGTAGTCGCTGTAGTATTCCCCAGCGTCTCCCGTGTCGTCTCCTATGACAATCCGCTCTCCGAACACGAGGAGTCCCTGCAGGTGCCCCCTCAGCATTAGAGGGATTATGAGCGTGGGGTTCAGGGACTGGAGTATGAAAAGCTCTTTTTCGGTCCTTTCCCTGTCGAAGACGCGCCTGTTCTTGTCGGACTGGAGAAGCTCTCCGTTGAGTTCGTGGATTGTGTATACGACGTTCTCCTTTCCGAGAACCGTGGCGAGAGTGCCTGTGACCGATATCTTGTAGTCGTCGTTTTTTCGTATGTCGAATCCAGTGTAGTTCGAGCCGAGCTGGAAATAGTCGGAGTCGAACGATTCTAGAAGGAACACGCCCGCGCTTTGGACAAGAAACTGCGCCATGCAGTTGTCCAGAATCGACTGTATGAGTTTGTCGAATTCGAGAGTCGAGCATAGCGAGCGAGAAATCTCAAGAATCTGCTGCAGGTCGTACACTTTTTTTTCGTAGCTGTCGACGAAATACTTGCAGTCCAGATTCCGGCAGTTGGCGTTCGGCTTTTTCTTGTCTATTTCTTGGACATGGCTCAGTCTAGTTGTTGTCATCCTCAAGTTCTCCGATGATGGCGTAGTTTTTCATTATCTTGAGGAACGTCCTCCATGCAGGATACTGCTGTTCGAGGGTTCCCGAACCGTCCCTGTTTCGTGTGGAAGAGAGGAGAACCTTGACGTTCTGTATGAGCGTAGGCTTCGACTTCTTCGCGTCGACTATGAGTTCTCCGACCTGCTTGTACAGCGTGAAGATGTTCCTGGACTCGTTCTGGATTATCTCGTGCGCCTGGTTGTTGATGTTCTCCACAGTCGTGCCGAGCTGCTTGAGGAATGACGAGTCGCGCTTGCTGTCCTCTATGAGGCCTATCACGTTCGCGATGTCGTTGCGTTTGCCGCGCTCGAACGACTGCTCGAATTCGGCGAGCCTGTCCATTATGTCGTTGCATGCGTAGACGGCGGTCGAGTACGATGACTTGTACATCGGAGTGTTGAAGAATCCCTCGATGAGTATGTTGTTGAGCACCGTCTTGACCGATTCCGAGAAGTAGACTTCCATGAACGTCTTGAGCGTCTGTATCGGAGTTATCCATTCGAGCGAGTACGGAGACGATTCGCGGAGCATGTTGTTCGTGTCCGAGTTGTAGCTCTTTAGGGTAGAGAGCGGTGTCTCTCCGAAAAGCTCCCGCAGTTCCGCCGAAATCGTGAAGTCCTTTATCTCCGTCTTGATTTGGGTCTCGTCCGAGTCGAACCTTCCCTGCGCGTAGTCCAGGAACCGCTTTATCGAATTCGCCGAGTACGTCGCGATTTTCGGCTTGAACGAAGGGTCCTTCTTCGCGAGGCAGATTATCTTCCTGAGCGTCTCCGGATCGAGAATCTTCATGAGTATGGAGTTTATCTTCCTTATGTTGCTCATCAGGGAGTCTGTCTCTCCGTTGCTCGGCGTTTTGCCTGTCTTGAGGTACTTGAGCGCGAGCACCGCCCTCATGACGGCCGTGTTTATGGACATGTTGGCGGTCAGGTAGTACAAATCCTGCAGGTACGCTCCGACGACCTCCGGGCGGACATCGCGCGCGTTTCCGAGAGCCGTCTGCGATATTCCGTCGAAATCCGGGTCGAACGCCCTTATTACCGATATGTAGTTGTAGCGGCAAATGTCGGAGAGCTGCCTCACTTTCGCCATAGTCTCGTCTATCTTCCTGAACTCCGGCGTGTTGAGCTGCTTGAGCAGCGCGTCGAACGCGCGCCTCTGCTTGTCGAATTCCAGCGATATGTTGTTCGATTCCTCTATGGCCCGTTTCCTTCCCTCGTAGCTCAGTTTTTCGAGTTTCTCCTGCGTGTCGTCCGTGAATCCTGTGAGTATGAGCTGGTACTCGAAAAGTCCGTCTTTCTGGAGGTTCCCCGTGTTCACCGTCGTGGAGAGTATTTCGTCGATTTGCTTCGTGCATTCGTTGAGTATGCGGAAAAGCTCCGCGAAATTCGGGGTGAGGCATTCGTCCTTGAAGATTTCTTTCGGATGGCTCTTCAATTCACTCTCTATTTTTCGCAATTCCTGCCGTTTTCGGACTTCCGGTGAAGAAGAGTTGAAGATTGATTCAAAAAATTCGGTGATCGCTTGAATGAAACTCATAATTTTCCCATTGTACAATGATTTTCAAAGAAATTCAGAAAATATCTTTCTATAATCATCGACAGAATTTGCCGCAACTATCGCTTTTCTTAATGCCGCGCTTCCCTCTATTCCTTTCGAGTATGCGCAGAATCTTTTCCTCGCTTCGAGACAGGCTCCTTTTTCCCCGATGTCCTCCACCAAAAGTGCCAGTTCCTTGAATCCGGCCTTTATCCTCTCGGCTATCGGCACCTCTATCGCGTTTCCGGTGCGGAGGAACTCCTTCGTCCTCGTGAATATGAACGGATTCCCCATCGCTCCCCTCGCGAACATCACGGCGTCGCATTTCGTCGTCTCAAGCATCCTTTTCGCGTCTTCCGGGGAGAAGGCGTCTCCGCTTCCGAAAACGGGAATCCGTCCCCCGACGTATTCCACAAGCTCGGCGAGTTTGCCCCAGTCGGCTTTCCCCTCGTATCCCTGCGCCCTCGTCCTTCCGTGCAGCGTGATTGCCGCCGCGCCAGCCTCCAACGCCGCCGCCGCCGCCTCTTTCCATGTGATGTGCTCCTCGTCCCAGCCGGAGCGTATCTTTATCGTCACCGGCACCTGCCTTTCCGAATCCCGCACCGCCTCGTTCACGGCCTTGACGATTGAATACAGCTTCTCCGGGTCTTTCGTGAGGGAACTTCCGGCTCCGCTCTTTATGATTTTCGGGACCGGGCAGCCTCCGTTTATGTCGATGCACTCGCAGGTGGTCTTTTCTAGCACTATGCGCGCCGCTTCCGCCATCGTCTCCGGCACGCCTCCGAAAATCTGCACGGCGTAGCTTTTTTCGTTCGGTGCCCTCCTCATGAGAGTCTCGGTCTTGATGTTCTTTCGGACGAGCGCCTCCGCCGAGACCATTTCCGTGTAGGCGAAGTCTGCTCCGCAGTCGGTGCAGATCGAGCGGAACGCCCTGTCGGAGTAACCCGCGACTGGCGCGAGGAAGAGGTTCCCTTCGAGTTCAAGTTTTCCGATTTTTACGGGATGATACAGCATCTGTTTATTCTCCAAAGATATACGAACGATTCCATTATACAAAAAACGCGCAAAAAAAATGCGCACCTCGCGTGCGCATTTCCTCAAAAGCGATCTTGGCTTTTCCGCCACTGAAAATTCCCGATGCTTCTACTCCGGCAGCCTGAACACTTTGCAGCTGTTCTTCCAGACTTGTGCCGCCAAATCCTCAAGCGGCATCTGGAGCATTTCCGCGAGGAATTTCGCCGTGTAAGTCACGTAAGCCGGCATCGAGCGTTTCTTTTCTTTTATCTGCGCCGGAATCATGAACGGGCTTTCGGTTTCCAGGAGGATTCTGTCCTTCGGGATGTTGAGCACCGTTTCGTGCAGGTTCTTCGCGTTCTTGTATGTGAGGTTTCCCGCGAACGAGAAGTACACGTCGAGTCCCGCGTCGAGGCACATCTTGGCGTATTTTGCGTCCTCGTCGTAGCAGTGGAGAATCGCCCCCGCCGGAGGAATCTTTTCCTTGAGGATGTCGAATATGTCCTTACCCGCCGCCCTGTTGTGTATTATGACGGGAAGGTCGAATTTCCTCGCTATCTCAAGTTGCGTGATGAAAAGCTCAATCTGGCTTCTCTTGTCGCCGAACTGCTTGTAGTAGTCGAGTCCCGTCTCTCCGATTGCGACCACGTTCGGGAGCTTCGCGCTCGCCTCGATTGTCGCGATGTAGTCCTTTCCGGGATTCATGACCTCGACCGGAGCCACTCCGACCGCATGGTATATTCCGGGCATGGCCTTCAAGACCGGGTAGACTTTCTTGAACATCATCAAACTGTTGTTGATGCTGATGATTCTTGTGACGCCGGCCAATTTGGCTTGCTGCACAACGCGTAACTGTTCAATAGGCTCCTCGTAGATGAGGCCTATGTGGGCATGAGTATCAAAAAATTGCATCGCTTTTCTTCCAAAAAACAAAAAAATAAATAAAAAACAGATAAGACAATGACCAAAATCGGTCGATATGCGTGATGAAGAATAGCACAAGGAATTTTATCTGTCAAATTTTGGAATCTCCAAAATCTCCAAAATCATGGGGCGTTGTTTGACATGGTTTCTTTCAACGTGCTAAAATTATGCGTTTCGGAGTACTAGATTGGCTAAGTCAAGACATTATAAAAGATTAGAGAAAAACGCCGTCGCTTCATTGAAGAACTGGACACAGAAGGGGTTCGGGTTCGCCGTGAAGGGCGTGAAGAAAGTTGTAAAGGTTTGTGACAGCAAACTCACGATAATGGTCGTTCCTCATTCGAAGGGAAGCGTGGTGAATTTCCAGACGAACGTGTTCGCGCTCGCTTTTGGGATTCTGCTTGTCGTCGGCATCGTTTCGGCCTTCATCTATTTCAAACGCCAGGACTCCGGAATAAGAAGCGAGCTGAGCAAGACCACGAAGGAGAACAGGGAGCTTCTCGCAAGTTTCGACGCTCTCCGCGACGAGAACAACAACGTCCTCCAGTCCGCCAAGCGGTTCAAGACTTCGCTCACGCAGACTCTTTCCCTTTTGGGGCTCAACCAGTCAAAGAACGTGAACAAGAATTTTTCTTCCGACAGCGATTTGAATTCGCTTTTCGACACGGAGGAGACTGTTTCTGGAACAACGAAGGAAGTCGCGGACATGAAGCAGCTCTCCTCGTTCCTCGAAAGCTCCATCCAGCCGATTGAGCAGATTGGAAAGATGCTTGAGAGCCAGGAGACTCTTTTCACCGACACTCCGAACATTTGGCCCATAAAGGGCGGAATAGGACACATCTCGCAGAACTTCGGGCAGAACACTCACCCGATAACGGGAGTGTGGTACATACACAAGGGGCTGGACATCTCCACGTTCAGAAGCGGCGACCCGATAATGGCAACCGCGAACGGGCAGGTGGTGACTGTCGCTTACGACGCCGGGTTCGGAAACTACGTCATCATCAAGCACAAGCATGGAATGTACACCCGCTACTGCCACATGGCTTCCGTGAAGGTGAAGAAAGGCCAGTTCGTGTCCCAGAGGGATGTCATAGGAACGATAGGAAACACCGGAATCTCGACGGGACCGCATCTCCATTATGAAATCCACATAGGTTCGGATGTGGTCGATCCCGCGAAGTATGTAAACATCAAGCTCACGAACAAAAAATAAGGTTATGGCATTTCTTACAGACGACATTGCGATAAACACGATTCTTGGGGAAGGCTCCTTCTTCAAGAACGAGGTGAAAATTCAGGGGAACGTTCGGATTCAAGGCGACGTGGATGGGAACATCGACGCGACCGGGAACGTCTTCATCGGGGAGAAGGCCCGAATACGCGGAGACGTGAACGCTTCGTCGGCTGAGATTTTCGGAATCGTCCTCGGCGACATCCACGCCCCCCACCATGTGAAGATTTTTTCATCAGCGGTTGTCATCGGCGATGTCTTCACGAAGGCCGTCCAGATTGAGGGAAAGGCCGTTTTCCAGGGGCACTGCATTTCGCTCAGGGACGAGGAGAAATTCGAGAAGTCGAAGAATCTGTTCATGACTGAAAAATCGATTCTTTCGAACAAAATCGGAAGCGACGACAAAAATTGAATCGGCGGGGTGAGGAATGGGAGTTGACACGGTAGGATTTCAGAACCAGTCTTTGTATTTCGCCGCCGCGCAGTCTGCTTCTCAGCAGTTGGCGAGGCAGGAGTCGAAAAAGACCGAAAAATCTCTGTTCTCGAAAATCTCTTTCGCCGACACTCTCAAAAAATCGAAGGAAGAAGCCCAGCTTGTGTCCGACGGCCTTCCCGCAGAGCTTGCCGGAATGGACAGCGAATCTGCGATTGTGTTCCTGAAGGATGCCGCCGACATGGCGAGCGACCGTCTCAAGGAAAAGCAATCCCCGGAGAACATAGAGAACTACCGGACGAAAATTGGCCAGTTCCTGAAGTACATCGAAAGAAACAATTTTGAAGTCATTGAGAAGAGGCGTTTCGGAAGGAACAGGCGTGGAAGGGCGCTCGCCCCCTACTACCAGATTCAGGTCATAAACCAGAAGATGAACAATCTGGCTTCGGACATGCTTTACAATCACAGCAAGAACCTGAACCTTTTGGCGAGAATCGAAGAAATAAACGGTCTTATTGTGGACTTGATTGCTGCCTGAACAGCACAAACTCAACGTCAAGGAAAAATTATGAGCGACATATTTGAACAGGAATATGCAGAGAGCGAAGACTTCACGAAAATAGAGGATGACTACCAGAAATCCGACAAGGTGGACAGCGAGGACTTCGTTTATCCGGAGAATCTTTTTCTTGCGAAACTCGAATATTCCAGCGAAGGCGTATACGTCACGTCCGACAGCGTGTCGGGGAAGCTTGAAAACGGCGACAAGGTGATAATCCAGACCCGCTACGGAAAGGATTTGGCTTTTGTTCTTGGGCGCATCGGCTCTGGAATCGGGGTCAAGAAGTCCGATATCGTGAAAATCGAGCGGCTCGCGAACGATGACGACATAAGACGGTACAGGGAACTTGCGGCCAAGGAAGCCGAGGCGTTCGCGGTCTTCAAGGAGAAAGTCGAGATGCACGCCCTGGACATGAAACTCATAGCCGTGCATTTCCTTCTTGAGGAGCAGAAGGCTCTTTTCTTCTTCTCAAGCGAGAACAGGGTGGACTTCCGCGAGCTTGTGAAGGATTTGGTTAGCGTCTTCAAGATGAGAATCGAGCTTAGGCAGATTGGCGTGAGGGACGAGAGCCGGATTGTGGGCGGACTCGGTGTCTGCGGTCGTCCGTGCTGCTGCCACTCGATAAGCGACAGGCTTCCTCCCGTGTCCATAAAGATGGCCAAGGAGCAGAACCTCTCCCTCAATTCAATGAAGATAAGCGGACAGTGCGGAAGGCTTCTCTGCTGCCTGAGCTACGAGTACAACTGGTATTCCGAGGCGCGGAAGAACCTGCCGGGCGAGGGGCTGCACATCTACTATGATTCGACGAATTTCAGGATAACGGACGTGAATCCGCTCACCCAGATTGTGAAGATGTTGGGCGAGGACGGCCGCCTTCTTGAGATTCCCGCAAAGAGGTTCCAGAAGGAAGGCGGAAAGTGGAAGCTCCCGAACTGACAGCCGTCAGCTTATGACCGCGACAATTGTGTCCGAGTCTTTTTTCAGTGCGGATTTCTTGAAGTCCGAATAGAATTCGGCTTTTGAGAATCCGCTTTTTTTTGCCAATTCCTCTATTTCGCTTTTCGTCACCGCCCTTATCTTCGCGTCGGTGACAGGAAGAATCCGCCCGTTTCCTGTCTCAAGACTCTGCACCAGCCGTTTTTCTCCGTTTTGTTCCGTAGTCACTTTTGATTCGAGTTTTGCCCTGATGCTCTGCCTTGCCGGAAGCCGGAACACCTCTCCGTCATATTTCTCGAAATTCGGAACCGAAAGAATCAGCTTGCCGTTCTCCACCAGAAGCTGCTTGATGTCGAAGAAGAATTTTGCCAGGAGGATGGGGTCGCTGATGAAAATCAGCCTGTCGTTCAGTATGGACGCGATGTTGAAGAATCCCTTGCCGAGGAACCGCCCCATCTCAAGTGTCGTCATGTTGAAGAAATTCAGCGTCATCAGCTGCGTTCTCCGTCTCCTGTTCGCCGACTCAAGAAGCGTTTTTTCGTCCTCTATTGCCGTCACCATCTCTCCTTTTGTCGCAAGCTGGTGCTCGAAGAGTCCAGTTCCGCAGTCCACGCTCAGGTATTTCACTGGTTTTCCGTAAGTCTCCGACTCCCTCTCGAATAAATCGGGCTGTCCGTCTTCAATCGGGAATAGTTCGTCATAGTATTCGCAAATGTTCTCCAAAATTTCCATAAATAACGATTATAAAACGGAAATTTCCATAAAGAAACAAAAAAAAGACCGCGCGTCCGGGAACAAGTTCGCTTGTCCGGCGCGCGGTCTCTTTGCGTTTTTTATTCGGCTACATCTCTGTCGCCTCGCTCACGAAGCAGGCGATTCCCTCGCCTATGTACTGCTCCCTGAGTTTCTCCGCGATTCCGACAATCTTCTTGCATTCGTCTTCGTCGCAGTAGATTATGTACATGACGTTGAGCTGCGGCCATATCGCGTCGCCCAACCTGGGGTTCGAGTACCCCGCGCCCATGACGTTGTTTAGCTTCGTGTAGCGGCACGCGACCTTGTTGTCTTTGAAGAGCTGCGCGAAGTCCTCCTCGATGGCCTGCGAAAAAATCAGCTCGACGCGCTTCTGCACTCCTGCGTGGATTTTTATGTTCTCCAAGTATCCCATCAGATTCCGTCCCCCATGTATTTTTCCATGATTTTGTTCGCTTTTGCTATGGCCTTCGCCTTTTCCTTCTCGTACTTGGCTTTTGCCTTCTCGTCGATTCCGATTGCGGGTGCTCCCTTCAATGCCGGATCCTCTGGAACTGGGCGGCCTTCTATGGCGGCTCTTTTCGCCTCTTTCTTCAAACGTCTGAGGTTGAAGATGTAGTATATCGAAGGCATGAGGAAGAGTGTCATCACCGAACCGAACGTCATTCCTCCGAACACCGTGAGAGAAATCGGCTGCATACTCTGAGAGCCTTCGCCTGGGAAAAACGCCATCGGAGCGAGCGAGATTACTGTCGTGAGCGTCGACATCAGAATCGGGCGCAGACGGTTCCTCGCCGCCTGGATGCAGGCTTCCTCAAGCGTGTATCCGCGTTTCCTCAGAAGGTTCGTGTAGTCCACGAGAACGATACCGTTGTTTACGATGGTTCCCACGAGGACGAGCATACCGATTACCGTGACGATGTTGAGCTGGTTGCCAGAAATCGCGTATATGAAGACGACGCCGATGAACGACAGCGGAATCGTGAGGATGACGATGAACGGGTCGAGAATCGACTCGAACTGCGAAGCCATGACGACGAACACGAGGAACGCCGCGAGTATGATGACCATTCCGAAGTTGACGATCGCTTCCATGAAGTCGGCCATGTCTCCTGAGTAGCCTATTGTCACGCCCTCGTCGACGAGTATGTTCTCCGATATCGCTTTTTCGACCTCTTTCTGCACGTCGCCGAGCGACAGCCCTTCGACAGGTTTCGCCGTTACGTGGATGATTCGCGCCTGGTTCTCGCGGTAGATTGTGACCGGAGAGGTGGACTCCTCGTAGTGCGCGAAGCTGGAAAGCGGAATGCGGGAGCCGCTTGAGCTGACCATGGAAATCGAGTCCAGGTCGGAGAGCTTCGAGCGGTCCTTCTCGGCGATTCTGACGACCACGTTTATGTCGTCTCCGTTCTTCGTGAACCTTGACGCTGTTGTTCCGCTCACCACGCCAGCGATTTCCGAGCCTACAGAGTAGATGCTCAGTCCGAATTCCTGCATTCTGTCGCGGTCGAATACGATGTTCGCCTGCGGAAGTCCGTCTTCGAGATCCGAATCGACCTCGGTCACCCAATCCGTGAGCTTCGTCTTGAGAAGCTCCTCGACCGCCTTCGAAGTCTCCATTACCTTCTGCAAATCGTCGCTCTTTATGTCGATCGAGACTCCCGAAGAGCTCGACGCGCTGTTCGCGTTCGCGGCGAACGCAAGGCTCGCGCCGGGGAACATCGTGAAGTATTTCCTGAGCTTCTCCTTCGCGCTCTTTTCGTTGTCGTATCCCTTCTTTCGCTCGGAAGGCTTGTACAGTGTGAATGTGACTGTTCCTGTGTTAGTCTCGGAAGAGGATGATATCATCGACGTTCCTCCGACCGACACCGTGGAGTATTTGACTCCGCTCAAGTCGTTCAAAGCCATCGCCTCGAATTCCCTCATCGTCTCTTCCGTAACGGAAAGCTTGGAACCCTGCGGCAGCGTGAATTCAACCGAGACAGAATTCGCCGCGGCCGACGGCATGAAGACGAATCCTACGAACTTTATCGCGAAAATCGAGATGAAGAACAGCGCGACTATGATGCCGATTGCGAGCCATCTGTGGTGAAGCACGACGGTGACTCCGTTGGCGTATTTCTCGTCGAGCTTGTCGAAGAAGTTGTTGAAAGCCCTGTTTATTCCGTACGTGATGCTCGCGGTGTTCGTCTTCTGCTTCTTTACGAGCACGGAGCAGAGCACCGGGACGAGCGCCATGGCGACTATGAGCGACGACAGAAGAGAGAAGATGATTGTCCAAGCGATGTCGTTGAACATCTGTCCCATGATTCCGAGTTTGCTCTTGAAGACGAGCATCGGAAGGAAGATGCAGACCGATGTGAGCGTGGAGCCTGTTATCGAGGCGACCATTTCCTGCGAGCCGAGAATGGCGGCCACCCTCGGCTTCGTGTCGCGCTCTATGTACGAGTAGATGTTCTCCAAAACTACAATCGAGTTGTCCACGAGCATACCGATTCCGAGGAGAAGACCCGCCATTGAAATCATGTTGATTGTGATGTTGTTCAAGTACATGCACAGGAGGGTAATCATCACGGAAATCGGAATCGACGCTCCGACAATCAATGTGGATTTGAGCGAGCGGAGGAAGACGAAGAGCACGGCGATTGCGAGCAACGCTCCCATTACGACCGAGCTTATGACTTCTCCGATTGTCTGGGAGATGATGTCGACCGTGTTCGATGTCTCGATTATCTCGACGTCCGACGGAAGCTCCGCCTTGAGCTTTTCCAGCGTCTTCCTGACGCTTTTCGCCGTTGCGACGGAGTTCTTTCCGGACTGCTTCTGGAGGTTTATCATGACGCACGACTTTCCGTCGAGGTAGGCGTATGTCGATTCGTCCTTGTATCCCTCGTAAACGTCCGCGATGTCCCTGAGCCTGATTGTCCTGACGGCCGCGTCGCTGCCCGGCTTGTAGGAGATTACGGTGTTCCTCAAATCGTCGAGCGACTTGTATTTTCCGTCGTTCTTTATCGTGTAGTTCGTGTCGCCCGAAGTGATTGTTCCACCCGAAGACTGTATGTTCTGGATTCCAATCATCTGCGCGACCGAGGAGATTGTGAGGCCGTACGCTTCGAGCCTGTCGCGTGGAATATCGACATTTATCGACTTCTCCCTTCCACCGAATACGTTCGCCGAAGCCACGCCGTCTATCTGTTCGAGCCTGGACTCGATTGTGTCCTCGGCGAGCGACCGCAGCTCCTCCGGCGTCCTGTTTCCCCTGAGCGCGAGAGTCATGATGGGCATCATCGACGGATCGAGCTTTATCGTAATCGGAGAGTCCGCGTCGTCTGGAAGGAAGTTACGCACGAGGTCGATTTTGTCTCTGACGTCTCCTCCCGCCGCGTCGAGGTTCGTTCCGAAGTTGAATTCGAGAATGACGAGGGAGATTCCTCCCATTGAGCGCGACTGCATCTTCTTGAGTCCGGAAACGCCCGAAAGTGAGCTTTCCAGTGTCGATGTCAAGTTCTGCTCGACTTCCTCAGGTCCCGCTCCGTCGTAAGAAGTGTAGACGAGCATGTATGGCAGATCCATGTCCGGGTACATGTCGACCGAAAGCTGCGTCGTACAGAATATTCCCAAGACAATCGAGAGAATGAAGACGAGTATGGTCGTTACCGGTTTGTGTACGCATTTTTCAGAAAATGTCATAGAACACCCCAAAAATTAGTTCATTATGTTGATTTTCGCGCCGTCGTTGAGAAGAGACATTCCCTTCACGACGATTTCGTCCCCCGCTTTGAGACCGTCCGTTATTTCTGTCTGGTTGTCCACGGAGAGTCCGAGCTTCACGGGCGTGAGCTTGACGCTGGCGTTTCCGCCCCTTGAGCCTGAGACCACGAAAAGGTACGGATTCTGGTCTCTTGTGACTATAGCGGTCGATGGAACGAGAATGGCGTCCTTGACGCTCTCCGTCACGAGCTTTACCCTCGCGTACATACCGACCTTTATCCTGCTGTCTTTTTCGTTGAAGCGGAGTTTCACCTGCATCGTCCTTGAGGAAGTGTCGAGGACAGGGCTTATCTCGAACGCCGTAGCCTTGAACTCCGCGCCCGGATAAGCGTCGAACGTGACGATTGCCGTCTGGTTCTGCTCGATTCTCGATATGAATCTCTCGGCGATGTTGATTTTTATCTCCAAGTCGTCGGTCTGGGCGACCGTGGCTATGGGAGAGGACTGGGAGACTGTCGAGCCGACCGTGGCGGGGAGCGCCGTAATCCTTCCCGATATCGGAGCCTTCACCGGGCTTGCGGTGTAGCTGTAACCCGCGCGGCTCGCGTCGACGTAGGCCACGACCTGGTCCTTGTGCACCAAGTCGCCCACAGAGACTGTCACGCGGCTGACTTTTCCCGCCATGTCCGGAAGCACCGCGACCGCATTGACGGAGGAAACGTCTCCTCCGAATTCGAGATAGTCGTCGAGGTTTCCCGGAACAGTCTTGTATGTGTTCACGGCGTACAGCTGCTCTTTCTTCTCTTCGTCGGCCGCTGCCGATTTTCCTTTGCATCCGGTCGCTCCGATTGTCAAAGCGACTGCCGAAATGGCCAGAATCGAGTTCTTCAGCGATTTCTTCATTTTTCGTTTTCCTCCAATTGATTGTTCTGTTTAATTTTGCTGTTTATCGTTTCTTTTTTTGAATTGCCTACTCGCTCAAGCTTGTGTTCAGTGTGTTCTCCAAGTCGAGCAGGGCCGAGATGTACTGGTACTTCTGGTTCAGGAGTCCGAGTTTGGCCTGGTTCAGCGACGTCTCGGCGTCCCTCAGGTTCAAAAGCTCCGTCTGTCCGTTCCTGTACTGCCTGTATGTCGAGTCGTAGGCCCTCTGCGCGAGCGTCACGTTCCTGCCCATCGCGTCTATCTGCGCCTTCGCGAGGTTGAGCGTGTCCACCGCTTTCCTGACCTCGACTTTCTGGTTCTCCTTGAGCGTCTCAAGCGAGATTTCGAGCTGCTTGAGCTGCTGGTCGTAGTCCTTTATCTTCTGCTGGTTCGAAGACCACGGAAGCATGTTCGTGATGTTCCATGCGAGCGTGAGGCTCAGCGAACCGGAGTCGTACCACTTCTCGTCCTTCCCGATGTCGCCCCAGAAGTGGAACGCGCCTTTGTCGCCGATGTATGCGGGCTGCCAGGCGTAGTTCACCGCGAGTGCCGGTGTCCATGTGCCGAGCTTGAGCGCGTTCACTCCGATTTTCACGGACTCGATGCTGCTCTGGAGCGACTTTATGTTCAGGTCGTTGTCGCCGTATTTTTCGATTAGCTCCTTTTCCGTCACGTCGATGTACTTAGGCTCGATTGTTCCGTCAAGCTCTATCACCGTGCCGACCGGCATTCCGAGCAGGAACGCGAACGTGTCGAGGTTCTGCGTGAGGCTCTGCTCCGCCGACTCAACGTCGGGCTTCGTGTTCTGGTAGTTCACCTGCGTCTGCAAAAGCGAAAGTTCCGGGATTGCTCCGTTCTTGTAGCTCGTCTGCGCCTGCACCATTCTCTGCCTCGCGTTCTCGAGCGTCGCCTTCTGGATTTTCAGGTTCTCCTGCTGGACCAGAAGACCGTAGAAGAGCTTCTTGATGTTGAGGAGCGTGGACTTCTGGCTCTGCTCGTAGCTGATTTTGCCCGACTCGTAGGCCGCCTTCGCCGCCTTTATCTGCCCGATGTACGCCGCGCTGAACGTCCAGCCCACCGAGGCGACTCCGACTGTGGACCACCTGTCCTCCTCGTCCTCGAAGTCGGTTTTGAGCGGATATGCGCCTTGCGTAATCGTATTCATCATCTGGCTTGTCGCGGCAGAACTCGGCGAATACTCCGTCGCTCGGCTCATTGTTCCTGAGACTTGGATTGAAGGGAGAAAGACGTTCCATGCGTTCTTTGAAGCCCTCTCCTTCAGCTCAAGGTCGATGTCCGCGCTCTTGAGCGTCCTGTTGTTCGTCGTGGCGTATTCCAGTGCCTGCTCCAGCGTCAGCTTCACCGAGCCTATGTCCGTGGAAGTGTCTTTCTCTGCCGCGGCTGTATCCTGAGAGAACGCGCTGTTCGCCATGAGAGCGGAAAGAATCGCTATTCCAAAACCTTTCTTGATTGTCTTCAGCATTTTGTAGCCTCCATTTTTAGTTTTTATCCTTGTCGTTTTTTATTCCGAATTGTATGAAACCGAAAATCTGCTCCAGATAGTCGAGCATGTAGTCTTTTGCCATCCGTTTTTTCGTGCCCACGAGGAAAAGCGCGACAGGAATGACCCCAATCCAGTCCCTGAAAAGGTTCGGACTGAGCGGAAGCCCGATGTCCGGCCGCTCCAACGCCTTCGGGATTTTCTTTTCCCATGTCGTGTGCATGTCCGCGTCCAGATTGCTGTGCTCCTCGGAGCTTGTCTGCAAAAGCCAGCCGCAAATCTGGAGCAGGGACGGCTTTGTGTGGAAGAACTCCATCTCGGTGCGCATCGTAAGGTATATGAACTCCGAGAAGTTCCTCGATTCCGCCGCGTTCTCCACGCAGAGCTGCGTGAGCATCGCCAGCTCCTTTTCTATGAGCGAGAGAATCATCTCGTTCTTGTTGTCGAAATAGAAATAGAGGCTGCTTTTCGCCATTCCCAGTTCGTCGGCTATCCTCTCGATTGTGACCCCGTTGAAGTCGTGCTTTTCTATCACCGACGCGAGGGCCGTGAAGATTTTGTTCTCCTCAGGGAAGTCCTCTTTTGAAATCTGGCAAATCCGCTCGAGTTCGCTCTTCCTCCGCGCGCTTATCGCCGTCGGGTACAGTGGGTCGCCCTCCTCGCACGCTCCTGCGAATCCGCCCTTGATGAATGCGGATATCTTTTTCGCGAAGACATCGGTCGAGTCTATCCCCTTCCCGTCTTTTCCGTTTCTCGTTTCCGAGATTATTTTCTCGCGGAGCTTCACGAATATGAGGATGGAGATTCCGCAGTAGAACGAGTCGGCGTAGTTTTTGTCCGACTGGCCGCATTCCGCTTTCTTGAAATTCTGAATCTCTTCTTCGCCTAGGCAGCCTCTCTTCTCAAGTTCCTCGAAGATTACCCTCTCGAATCTCTGGTGCCTGGTGAACTGGAAGATAAGGTAGTTTATGTATTTTGGATTGTCCGCAAAGAATCTAACCATGTTGGCGAATGGAATTTCGCTGTATACGTTTGCGATTATTCCTTTGATTGTTCCGTTCTCTTCCTTGTATCTCCGTATCGACAAAAGATGTTCCGCAATCACGTCGAAGAAATGCTTCTGCATTTCCACCATAACGTCGTCCTTGTTCTTGAAGTGGCGGTATATGGCGGGCTTTGAGATTCCGACCTTCGCCGCAAGCTCGTTCAACGAGAAATCTTTGACGCATGGTTCAGAGTAGAATGAGAATGCTTTTTCTATTAAAAGTTCCTTCGTCGTCATAAAAAAAAGTTACCGTCCGTTCGGTAACTAATCTATCGAACAAACGGTAACTTCGTCAATCGGAAACTCTGTTATTCAGAATAAAAAACGGCTCAAAGTCCGGCGCGCTCCCTGAATTCCTCCAAATTCTCGCACTTCAGTTCCTCCGCCTTCTTGAATTCCTCTTCCGCCGCGCTTTTGTCGCCTCCGAGCGCGTGCGCCACCGCAAGGTTCGCGTGTATGACTGCGATTTTCGGTTCCAGTTCCGCGGCTTTTGCCAGGTTCTCCACAGCCTCGCCGAATTTTCCCTCGGCAATCTTCACGGCTCCGAGGCTCGCGTAGGCCTCTCCCTTCGCGGGATTCAGGGCGATGGCGCGTTTGTATGTCGCCTCCGCCTTTCCGTTGTCGCCGAGTTCCCTGTAGTTGCGGCCGAGCTGCACGAGCATCCTGTAGTCCTCTTTTGTCTCAAGGAGCTTTTCCAGGTAGACGTTCGCCTCTTCGAAGTCCCCCTCCGCCATGAGGATGTTCGCGATGAAGTTGTAGATTGTCTCTTTGGAATAGTTCGTGTCCTCTTCCAACGCCTGCTCGAACAGGGTTTTCGACTCTTCGAAGCTGTGCCTTTGATAGGCGTCCATCGCCTGCCTTATCGTCGCGTCGCCCTGCTTCGCGCATGATGTTGCCGCGAGCGAGAGTGTCGCAAGAAAAACGGCCGATGTGGTTTTCAGATGCATTTTCTTCATAAGCAGAATTAAACAGCAAATCACAAATAAAGCAAATCAATTTTGATGGACTTTTGAAAACTACTAAATTATACTTGAAAGCTATGATAAATATTCTTCCCATTGCGAGTGGAAAAGGTGGTGTGGGGAAAAGCAACACCGCCGTGAACCTTGCGATAATTCTTGCTAAAAAAGGCAAACGTGTCGTTCTCATTGATTTGGATTTCGGTGGAGCGAATCTGCACACACTCCTCGGACTGAAGAACAACCACGCGGGATTGGGAAATTTTATCTACAAGCAGACAAGCGAATTTTCCGAACTGATACAGGTCACTCAGGTAGAGAACCTGCATTTCGTGGCTGGAGACTGCTTGTATCCAGGAACCGCGAACATCGACACGCTGACGAAGCAGAAGATAATACGGCGTGTCACGGAACTCGACTACGACTACGCGATTCTAGACTTGGGCGCGGGAACGACTTACAACACGCTCGACTTCTATCTGCTGACGTACAATTCGATTCTGGTGACAACGCCTGAGCTGACGTCGATTTTGAACGCCTACTCGTTTTTGAAGGCGGCCTCGTTCCGCTTTTTCATGAGGCAGTTCAGGGCCAGGAGCGCGGAGAGGAAGTTCCTTGACGAGTATCTGCGGGAGAGCGAGTCTGGGTCGGAGGCTTCTTTCCTGGACATGATTTCGAAGACGAGCGTGAGATTCGGAGAGTCTACCGTCAAGCCAATCGAGGAGTTGAGGAAATACCGCCCGCAGGTGATTTTGAACCAGGGGCAGACGACCGACGACTTGGAGATGGCGAAGAGACTCAGGTCGCTGGTCATGAAGAAGCTCGGTATAACGATGGATTTTGTTGGGTTCGTGCCGAGGGACGAGCGCATAGGCTATGCGGTCGCCACGAGGACTCCGATGTCCGTCTCCAATCCTGAAAGCGAGTACGTTCAGGCTTTGGAAAAATCGGTGGAAAGAATACTTGAGCACAATTATTCTTACAACGAAATGAACGAATTCACTGAAACGTCCGACGAATCTGCCGATGAAATCGACAACAGCGACTTGGATGTCCTTTCGTCGGAATTCTCGACCGAAGAGTCGGAGTAGTGGAAAGCAGATAATATTTGGAAATAAAAGGCTATTTTAAGGGAGTAACTTATGGAAATCAGCGAAACAATTTCTCAGATAAACGAAATAAGCAACAAGTCTGAGCAGATTTTCCTCCAGTTGGGGAATCTTTTTCCGTCGCTTTTGAACCGCGACGGGGGGACTTCGCTCAAGACACTCGGAAAAATGTTCAATTCTCTCAGGGACAGCGACAGCGCGTCAAAGGACAAGGAAAAAGTTCTTCTCTCCGACTACGGGGCGAAATACGACCCGCTGTTCAAGCAGTTGAACGACAAAATCGACGACTTGAAGCTCCTCGACAAGATGATTGCGGAAATCAAAGAGGATTCGGAGCAGATGGAGCTTATCGCATTGAACGCGATGGTCATCTCGATAAAGTCGGGCGAGAAGGGACAGGCGTTCTCTAGAATCACGGAGAACCTCCAGCGTCTTTCTAACGACATGAACCTTTTCGCAAGCGAGTTGAGCGACGAGGAATCGCAGCTCCTCGCCCACATCAACACCCTCAAGGAGATTTTCTCGGGAATCTTGGACGCGCAGAAAAAGCTTTCGGAAAAGGGCGTTGAGGGAACTACCGACGTGAGGAGCTTGATTTCTTCCGTTTCGACACCGATCGAGACCATGGAGTCGGCGATAAATTCGATTTACCCTCCAATCCAGAAGGCAATGGAAGGACTCCAGCTCCAGGACATGATTCGCCAGGCGCTCGGACACGTTCAGTCGTGCGTGCAGGAGCTTGGCCGCTCTTCAAGGCCGATGCCGGGAACGGAAGAGGAGCTGGACTATGTGAGCTTCAACATCGCACTCTACCAGCTCTGCGAGGAAGTCTTGAAGGACATCGACGGATACGTGGGCGAAAGCATCTCCGTGTTCGACAAGAACTGGGCGAAAGTCGCCGACACGCTTGATTCTGTGGAGAACTCAAGAATCGACTTCGAGGGAAAATTCATCAGCAACACGTTCGGGGCCGACAACATCGAGAAACGCTTGAACGGAATCATCGAGAACTTCCATTCGATGATGGGAGAATTCAACACGTACCATCTCGTCCAGAAGGACCTCCTCCACACTTGCCAGAACATCACGGAGCGCGCCCGCATCATCTATGCGGTGTTCGACAACCTGCGCCCGGTCATGAGCCGCCTCCACCACGTGCGAATCCTGCAGCAGATTGAGGTCGCGAAGAACGACGCGATAAAGTCGGTCCAGGATTCAGTCACGGACATGGACAACCTCATCAGCTCGGCCAACAAGTCGCTCGACACGATGCAGGCTCTTTTGGAGTCGTTCATCGCGGACACCGGCACGATGCTTTCCACGTTCACGACTTCGATTTCCAAGGACAACGAGAGCATGGTCAGCCTCCGCGCGTCAAAGAACAAGTTCTTCGAGGAACTCAAAGTGGGGCAGGGGCAGGTCGCCTCGATAATCCAGAACTTCACGGTCTTCCCGGACGGTTTCCAGCAGAAGTGCGTCGTCGTCCAGCAGAACCTTCAGGAATTGAAGGGGCTTGGAAACAGGCTTGAGTCGTTCATCGACGAAATGAGAAAGGCGGAGTCGGAGCTGCAGGTGAAGAAGAATTCGCTGATGAGCGAAAAGGGAATCTCTTCTTGGAAAATCAAGAACAGCAAGTTCAGCGACCTCATCAACAAGTTCACAATCACTGCCCACAAAGAGGCGGCCGGAAAAATCGGCGGCTTCAACATCGAGAAGGGGGCCGCCTCCGGTGAGGTGACATTCTTCTAGTGAAAGATGAACAGATACTTTGACAACCATTTTCAGCGGGACGTAGTGACGATTTACCCTGGTGAATTCTACTCGACCAAAGAAAATGAGATGATTTCCACCGTTCTCGGCTCATGTGTGAGCATTGTATTGTACGACACGAAAAGCCGTGTCGGTGGAATAAATCATTTCATGTTGGCAAAGGATTCTAGTTTGAAAAGCGATTTTGAAACCGATGAGAACAAGCGTCTCGGAAAGTTCGGAGAGTACGCGATTGACTTGCTCATCGAGGATTTGAAAAAAAACGGAGCTGTCCTCGCCAACCTGGAGGCGAAAGTCTTCGGGGGCGGGAACATCTTCAACCTTCCAGATGTCGACGCCCAGGTCGGCAACGTGAACAGTAAATTCGCATTCTCCTATCTTGAGAAGCTGAACATTCCAGTCGTCAAGTCGAACACGGGGGGCATCCTTCCGCGGAAAATCTTCTTCGACCCGGAAACGCAGAAAGTCTTCATGAAATTCATAGACAACCGCCATGTCCAGAACGCGGACGGAAATGTCCGCCAGCCGGAGCAGAGGGACGACTTCATCGAGAGGCTCGGAAAGCAGGAAGAGGAGCTTGAGAGCGAAATCAAGAAGAGCATATTCGCAGGCATGAAGATAGAGTTGAAGGCCGTGAAGAATCTTTTTGAGGACGAGGATTAATCCGTTTCCCCTAGAAAATTTCTATTTCGCTCTCGTTCTGCTTCCGTGATTTGTAGATTTGTTCGAGCAGCGACATGACGGAGCGTTTCTGCTTCGCGAAGTGCTTCCTGTGGCTGAGCATGAAGAAATCCGCGTCCAACTCCTTTAGGACGGCAATCTCCTGCTGCAGAAGCTGCGCGTTGTAGAATTTCTTCTCCCGCTTGTAGCCGTAGAATGTCGCGTCGCCCAGGAAAGCGTGCCGTCCCGCCAGCATGTAGACGGAGCCTTTGGAGTGGCTGCTCGGAATCTCCCCGATTGTGATTTTTATTCCGTCGTCGATTTCGATTGTGTCGGTTACGACCTCGCACCGCTCCTCGAACGGGATTCCGCTTTCCGCTTCGAGCTTCGGCGTCTCCGTTTCGTGCGCCTCGTGCAGGCTTTGCGAGCCTCTGATTATCGAAAAATATTTGAGCGTCGTCTTTCCGAGGTAGATTTTGTCGAATTCTATCCGTGTGAGATTCGCCGTGTGGTCGGTGTGGAAATGCGAGATGACGGCTATCTTCTTTTTGCGCTCTCCGTCCAGGCCGAGGCCTGTGTCGTAGTTCTTTATGAATTCCGCGACTTCCTCGTTCGAGCCGACATCGAAGAAGTAGACCGCGCTGTCCCCTTCGACTATGCCGACATCTGCGGAAAGCGGCGGCTCGGTTGCGGGAATGTATGAAATCCTGTCAGTTATTCGAATCGGTTTCATTCTTTGAATTATACTCCACAACTGGAAAAGGTTCATTTTCCCATGTGTTAATTGGACCTGTTCCGAAACTGAATATTCCGAACTGGCTTGTCATGGACTTCAGCCGACGTTTATGCGGCCGAAGACTTTTCCGAGGGAGTCGTGGATTACGAGGTCGCAGTTCGCGTCCGCCTGGGTCTCGCTCTTGTTTATCATGACGAGATGCTTTCCATGGAAGTATCTGATGAATCCTGCCGCAGGGTAGACGACGAGCGAGGTTCCTCCGATGATGAGAGTGTCCGCGTTCCCAATCGCCTGCACGGCTCCGTTTATGACGTTCTCGTCCAAGCCTTCCTCGTACAACACCACGTCCGGCTTGACGATTCCCCCGCATTTTTTGCAGTGCGGAATTTTGTCGGGTTCGTTCTCGCTCTCCGCTATGAAGTCGATTCCGTAAGGCTCTTTGCAGTTCATGCAGAAATTCCGCAGCGTGCTTCCGTGCAGCTCGTAGACTTTCTTGCTGCCCGCCGCCTGGTGAAGCCCGTCGATATTCTGCGTCACGACAGCCGAGAGTTTTCCCGCCTTCTCAAGTTCCGCGAGCTTGATGTGCGTCGTGTTCGGCTTCACGCCCTTTACGATTAGCTTTTCCCGGTAGAATTCGAAGAATTCCTTCGTCTGCGTGTCGAAGCAGGTTCTTGAGACCATGTATTCCGGTGGCATCTTCCACCTCTGCGCGTAAAGTCCGTCCTGGCTCCTGAAATCCGGGATTCCGCTCTCCGTCGAGACTCCTGCCCCTCCGAAGAACACGATGCTCTTCGATTCGTCTATTATCTTCTGGAGCTCCGCCACTTTCTCATCGAATTCCTGGGATTCGACTTGTTCGATTTTTTCGTTCTCCATTTTCTTCTCCTTTTTTCAAAGTTCTTTTTCCATTCTACACCAAATTCCGCATTGTTGACGAAAAAGCGGTTCAAATGCGAAAAAAAACAAAAAATGCAACAATAGTTGTTGACATAAAACAAAAGTTAGCGTATTCTAACAATCAGTTAGGCGTTGCTAACTAGTACCTCTGAAAAGTCTCCGGGATCAGCTCTCCCGGGGACTAGCAGCGAGTTAAAAAAGTCAGGTGCGAAAGCGTTTGTCCACTCGGCGTCGCCGATTGGGACTGTCCATAACAAGCTGCATTAATGGCGGAAGCAAAATTGTTTTAGACTGTTTCATGATTTTGCTTCCGTTATTTTTTTTGCTTTCAGACGATTCGTTGTTGGGAATTTTTTGCGATATGGGTTTTGACGAGACGATAATTCACTGTTCGGCTCCTTCGCTCTGCGGAATTAAGCCGGCATCTCTTTTTTCGATGAATTCCGAATGCTACAAGTCGGGGAAGGGCAAGCTCCTTGAGTGGGCCGCCATTTTCGCAAAGTCCAAGCGTTATTTCGTTCCTCTCAAGAAGTCCGAAAAGCGCGTGCTTTTTTTCGTGTTCGACAGGATTCTGCTTGAAAGCGTCTGCTCGAACTTGAGGAATCTATCTTATCTTGAATCGAAGGGCTATCCGACATGGAACGGTTTCAACGCGATTCTCTCGGAGCTTTTGCACAGGCTCATGTTCAGCGAGGATTTTCCGCATGAAGTCGGGATTTTCCTCGGCTATCCGCTTGAGGATGTCGTCGGTTTTGAAGCCGATTCGTCAAAGTTCAAGTATTCGGGCTTTTGGAAGGTCTACGGCGACACGGAGGCGGCAGAGAGGCAGATGAGGCTGTACAAGTCCTGTACAGAGCAATGCATGGATTTTTTTGAGGACGGGCATTCGCTCCTGTCTTCAATCAACAAATATTCAAAAAAATGAAAACGCTTGTTTTCAGAAGGAGTTCAAAATGGCAAAAGTAGCGATTGTCTACGCGACGACAACAGGAAACACAGAGGCTATGGCAAACGCCGCAAAGGATGCGGCCGGAGCCGACGTATACTTCTCCACGGCCGATTCAGCCGACGCTTCGGCGGTCCTCGGCTCTGATTTGATTCTTCTCGGCTCTCCTGCGATGGGCGCGGAGCAGCTTGAGGATTCGATGGAGTCTTTCTTCTCTGGAATCGAAGGCCAGATTTCTGGAAAGAAAATCGGCTTGTTCGGCTCATACGACTGGGGCGACGGACAGTTCCTCTCCGACTGGTCCGACAGGGTGACGGGAGCCGGCGCCACATTGGTCGGAACGGCCAAGTCCCACTTGGGCGATGAGACCGACGCCGCCACAGCCTTGTTGAAGTAAAATCCAATCACGCTCTTGAAAGCCGGGAAGGTGTTTCGCCCTCCCGGCTTTTTTTCGCGCGCTTTCTATTTCACTTGTTTTCCGCATGTTTTTTATATTTCAAATAGGAATTGCGCACAAAAAAACCGCCCCACAAAGTGTGCTAGCTTTCGGGCGGTTTAATTACCACAACGGAGGAAGCCGCTCATTCACAAGCGTCTCCGTTTTTTCAATATACAATGGCGTTTTTTTTTCGTCAACTTTTCGCGCGGTTTTTATTTCTTGAAGTCGATGCTGCCGATTTCGAACGTGCCTTTCACGTCGTTGAGCTGGAGCGTGAGGACTTCGCGCTTCTGGTTTTTCCTTCCGAAATTCGTGTAGACTTCGGCTTGGACAGTGACCGGCTGGAGGAGCTTCTGCTGCCGGGTGCCGAAATAGTTCGCTTCGATTTTGTAGCTTCCCTCTTTCGCTTCACGTATGCAGAATTCCTCGGGTCCGTAGCCCTGCGTGAAGTCGCGCGACATTCTGCCGCCGATTTTCGTAAATTTGTGTCCGTAGAAGCACTTTTCGCCGTTCGGGTCCGTGACCCACAAGTCGATGTCGCAGTCGTCCATGTTCCATGTGAGCACGATTCTGATGTCGCAGTCGAAATTCTGCTTGAGTTTGGGGTCTACCGCGGAACTGTCGAGCGCGGACGAGGCGATTATCGCGTTCATGTCGTTCAGGCAGACTTGCTGGATTTCGTCGTATCTCCAGTCCCATTGCTTCGACGCAACGAACCAGAGATTGTCCACGGCTTTCTGTTTTTCGCCCGAAAGCGCGCATGCCATCGCCAAATCCCTTCTGAACTGTGGAATCTCTGGGCGCATCTGGACGAGCCTTTCAAAGACGTATGCCGCGCGCGGATGCTCCTTCCGCTCCATGAGCTTGTTTCCGAGCGCGCGGAGGATGTCCGTGTTCTCAAGGTTCATCTCCGCCATGTTCGAGAGAATCCGTTCAGATTCCGCCTTCAAGTCCTCTTCCGCGAAATAGTCCGAGACTTCCATGTAGAACGCAGGCGAACTTCCGTACTCCCTCTTCAATTCCATGTATTTCTCGTACATCTTCTCCGTGGCCGTCTTTTTGAGGATTGAAAGGTACGGCGCGTTCGATGACCACGGCTTGAGCGCGATGCCGCTTGCGCCTGTACCTGTGGATTCGCTTGGCGGCATCGCGCCTCCCATTTTCGCCTCGTTCATCGCGACCGCCCTGTTGCTTGAATCCTCCATCTTCATCATGTTGACTGGGGCGGCTGCCCTTTCCTCGAAGAGCGCGTCGTTTGCGGCAGCTTCCGCCTCTTCCGCCATGTAGCCTTCTGCAGCGGATGCTACCGCAACTGAGTCTTCCAATATCGCCTCTTCCGTTTCGATTGCGCTCTTTGCGAAGAGATTTTTCCGCTTCCGGCTTTTCTCTTTGGTTTCATTCTCGAAATCCTTCGGCGACTTCTTCCACCATTTCTTGAACTCCTCGAACCTGTCGTAGACGAATCGCGGAATTCCGTTCCTTGCGTTGTCGCCGTTTTTCGCCATGCCCATCCTGCTGACGATTTTGTCGTACTCCGCCTTCAGCTCTTCCGGCGGGACGATTCCGTGCTCCGCGTACTGGCGGGCGGTCTCAAGGACGATGAGAGAAGTCTCCTCCGTGACGACCGAGAATTTCTTGGCGGTCTCAAGAATCTCCTTTTTGTTCGCTTCCTTGTCGTTTTCGAGCGCGGCGATTTTCTTTGTCGCCCAAAGCCGCGCGATTTTCTCTGAATCAGTCGAGTCGACCGCCGATATGGATTTTTCGATGACCTTTTCAGTTTTTCCGCCACGGCCAAGGCTTATCCGCAACTTGCCGTTCTTCTTCTTCAAAATTCCAGCGAACGAAAGCCCGCTTTCAACCGCTGTTCCGATTTTCGGGTAGACTTCCGAGATTTCCTTTTCGTTGAATTCGATTTTCTGAATCCTGAGAGGGTTCTCTTCCATTTTTTCAACGGCTTTTTCCACGCTCAAGTTCCGAAGGTTGATGAAATTTCCGCCGTTCTCGCTTGCGATTGCCTTCAAGGATGCGAAATTCGCCGATGTTGACGAGTTCACCGTGGAGACTCTAGTGCCGCCGCCTGTGAATTTTCCCCAGTTCTCAAGACCATCGGAGAAAATCAGGACTTCCGTGGATGCCGATTTTGGAAGCTCCAGATTGAGGCTTGTGGCTCCGTCGAATCTCTGCTTTTTGATGAAAGACTCGATTTTTGAGAAGTCGTCGGTCGGCTCAAGCTTTTCGACAGTTTCGTTCGCGAATGCCGTGAGGCCGACCGGAATGTTTCCGAGTTTTTCCGCGTATTTTTTGAGGAAATCCATTTCCTTATTTATGTCCCGGTTCTCCGCCGAGCCGGACACGTCGAATAAGACTTGGAGGATTTTCGGTTTCTCCCTGGCTTCCGGCTTTACGTCCGCCTCCTCGTAAAAGTAGAAGTAGGTGTCCTTTCCGATTGTCTGCGTGAAGACCTTGCCGATGTCCTTTTCGTCGGCCGTCTCCTCTTTCTCGTATGTTATCTGGATTTTCCTGACTCCCCTCGCCGGAATCGGGTAGACGCGCGTCTTGAAGTTGTTTCCGCTGGTCTTTTCCACAAAGCCCGGGTCCACGCCCTTCCGCACTTCCGCCTCGAAAACGGTGCGCGCCTTCTCCTTCTCCACGACCACGCCCTGCCGCATCTTTCCGTTCACGTCCAGAGCGTAGCCCACGACGTTCTCTCCGTCGTCGAGCGAGAATTCGAATTCCCCTTCCAGAATCCTGTCCGTCATGTTCTCGAACATGAATTCCACGGTCGTGGACTTTATGTTGCCGATTTTCTCTTCGGTTTGGGCGACTTCAAAACTCCTCACGCTGCCTTCTGGCGAATCTTTTACGTCGAGCTTGAACCTCTTCTGGCTCTCTGCCGCGATTTCCGCCACAGAGAGGGCCGTTGAAAAAAGTAAAAAGGTCTTCAAAAAATTTCTCATGCCCCCAATGATAATTGCAGGAAGAATGAATTTCTCATAAATAAGAAAATCATCATATATTAGACCTGTTCGGAAACTGAAGTTTTTTTCATCTATTGCTCACAGTTGTTATAATCTTAGGAGAAGAAATTTATGGAAGAGAAGAGTGGAATTCAATTGAAAGAAAAGAAAGAAAAAATTGAAAATGGCAGCGAAGTTGCTGGCCAGAAAGTCAGGTGGAGCGTGGCGAACGCGCTTTCGACAGTCTACGAGAAGCTCCACGGCTCCAAGCTCAAATTCAGGAAGAACGAGAAATTCAACGAGGCGATGGCAAGGCTCCAGGACTACATGGGTACGAACGAGGTGCAGACTTGGATAATGTCGATAGTTCTCGCCCTCTACTTCGAGTGCCCGGACACCACTTGGGACGTGACGGATTTGCGCCGCGACGTTGAGTGCGACGCTTTGAAGAGCGTGACGTGGGTAGCGGAAATAGAGACTCTCAAGAAAATGCACTATCTGAAGAGCACCAGGGGCAACAATTTTTTCCCGACCGATGTCGTGACCGTCGCCGTGGCCAACAACGAGCGGATTGTCGTGGATCCGAGCGAATTCAATGTTGATTTCTCCAAGTTCGTCTCCTACGTGGGCGAGATGGTGGAGAACAGGACGAACGACAATGTTTCTACCTACAGACTTTTCAGGAACGTGAAGAACTACGAGGTCGAGAACGGAAACCTTGATATTGTGAAGAAGATAAAGCTCGTCTGCGAGGACGTGGAGGACAGGATTTTCTTCTACGACTGCTGCTACGACTACCTGGGCGGCCACGACACCGCCCTCGGAGCCACGGTGAACGACATCTTCGACGGCACCGACAGGTACAGCTACGCCGAGTCGTTCATAAAAGAGAAGAACAGGCTCATCGAGTTGGGCATCATCGAATTCACCACCAAGGGAAACATGCGCGATTCCGAGGTCACTCTCACCGAAAAGGGCGTTGACATGATGGCAGGGGACAAGAGCGATTTGTTCATCAAGAGAATCGACGAGAAGCTTTTGATAAAGCCGGAGAAAATCAAGGCGAAGAATCTCTTCTACAGCAAGGAGAACCAGGAGCAGATTGACGTTCTGAAGGACGCTCTCGACGCTGACAAGATGAAGGCGATTCAGGAGCGGCTTCGGAACGAGGCACTTCCGGTCGGTGTCGCGGTGCTCTTGTACGGCGCGCCGGGAACTGGAAAAACGGAGAGCGTCTTCCAAATCGCCAAGGCAACCGGCCGCCCGATTGTCCACGTGGATATAAGCGACACGAAGTCCTGCTGGTTCGGCGAGAGCGAGAAGAAGATGAAGGAGCTTTTCAAGAACTACCAGCGGATGTGCGACGACGCCGCAAAACTGTCTGACGGTCTCACTCCGATTCTGCTCTTCAACGAGGCCGACGCGGTTTTCTCCAAGCGCAAGACAAACACTGTCTCTTCCGTCGACCAGACCGAGAACGCCATCCAGAACATAATCCTTGAGGAGATGGAGAACCTGAACGGAATAATGATTGCCACGACCAACCTCGCCGACAACTTGGACCCGGCTTTCGAGAGGCGGTTCCTCTTCAAGATAAAGTTCGAGAACCCGAGCGTGGAGTCGAAGAAGCTCATCTGGCTGGACAAGCTCCGCTGGCTTTCCGAGGACGACGCCGTTTCCTTCGCGGAAAAGTACGAGTTCTCTGGCGGCCAAATCGACAACATCGTGCGCAAGGTGACGATGAAGGAAGTCCTGACCGGCAGCCGCCCTTCGATTGCCGAAATCGAAGACATGTGCAAGGTCGAGCGTCTCTGCAAGGATTCGTCCAAGCCGATGGGGTTCTTCGCCCGGTGATGTCGCTTGTGAATTGATGTTTGCATGTTTGATAACAAATTCTCAACAGCATGTTTTAACAGGCCGATTATTATATAAGCGGCTTGTTTTTTTCGCCGCAAATCAATCGGAAAGGTGGTTTTATGAAAAAGTTGGTAACATTTGTTGGAGCGGTGCTTTGCTGCGCGTCATCGTTCGCCATCACTGGAAAGGAAGTCGTCGACAAGTATTTTTCTGAGAATCCGGCTCCAGTGTTCAGCCGGACGGAGTTCAAAGTCGAGTCGTTCAAGAACGGCAAAATCGACGATTCTTTGACGCTCATCCAGTTCGGGCGCAACAAGAACGAGTTGACGGAGACTGTGTTCGAGGTGACGAAAAATCCCGGCTTGAAGGGCACAAGGTTTCTCCAGTCACAGAAGAAGAATACGGCCGATGCCAGGTGGATTTTCACTCCGGCTCTCAAATCCGTCAGGAAAATCGGCTCGCAGGACGGCGGCAAATCGTTCGTCGGAACTGAATTCACATACAACGACACGGCTTTGAGGGACACCGACGAGGACAACCACACGCTCGTCTCGGAGAACCAGAGCGTCTCTGTGGGAAATTCAACATACAACTGCTACGTCGTCAAGTCCGACCCAAAATCGAAGAGGAACATCGAATTCGACTACAGAATCCAGTATTTCGACAAGAACACTTACATTCCTGTGAAAATCGAATATTTCGACAAGAGCGGGAAAATGGTGAAGAAGATGGAGGTGACAAAGCTTGAGCAGCTCGCCGGTGTGAGCGGCAAGAAGTACAACCTGCGGAAAGTCGCCGAAATCACGAACATGCAGACCGGCCGCCGCTCCGTTTTGACGATACTTTCGATGGAGCTGGACAAGGAGCTGAAGGCGACTTATTTCTCACAGAACTGGCTTTCGACAGGAAAGAACTAGTCGATTCCTGATTCGACTATGGCAGCCGACTGCGCACTGCGGTCGGCGTTTTTTTTGTTCAGCTTGCTATGAAAGGGTGAAAGGTGGGTGTGTCTTGAGCCTGTGCCGTATGGGACAAGGACATTTCATGCGGGGTTATGATTTTACGATTTCCGTAAAATTGGACCAATCCTCGACCTTGAAGGCGCGAATGTCCCTCACGGAATTTTTGAACCAATCGATTTTTGAGAGCTTGTTTATCGCCTTGTATACCGTTGTCAATGAATCCTTGTCATTTTTTTGTGATGTAAAGGCTTCCTTGCGCCCACTCGAACCCCATGTCGTCCATTTCTTGACGAATCTCATCGTATGCTTGGTTGTATGGACTTCCATAAAATTTTCGCAAATCGTCCACTTTCATGTCAACAGATACTGCATACATAGACAGTCCTCCATTGTTTCACTTCCACTATATCATATTTTTGTTAGCTAAAAAAGGTTCCCCCCCCCACGCAAAAACAAAAACACCGCTCCCTTTCAGGATTTCTCCGAAAGAGGGCGGTGTGGATTGAGCCTATGCCTTGCGACTTAAGGGGTGTGGCTATTCAGTGATTGAGAGAGCCAAATCCTGAAGTCCTACAGACCCCTGTGTTTTTGTTCCAGCAGGAATATAGAACTCCAAAGTAACTTCTGTTGAGGTAGAAATCGCTGTATCTGACAAACTGTAAGTATTTTCACCTTTAGTACATTTGCCTGTACCTGCAAGGGCAGTATCTCCGATTTTTGCTTTAACTCCATATCCACGTCCATACTGGCAGGTAAAACCAAGCGAAGCCAATTTTACGGAACCTGATTTAGGCGTAACGGTGAACTTCATAGTTGCAATCGTCATATCAATAGTATTGGCAGTTGTACCATAAGTTGTGTTATTGTCTTTCCAATAAACAGCACACTTATTGTAAGCTGAACCATCAATATCACTCTTCTTCAATGCAGTTGGTTTATCAGACCAGCTAGCATAGTTAGTGGAATTGAACTCAATTGTTGCGGCAGAAATATCTGCGAGACCACCAAGTACGACTGGTGTAAGAAGTTTGTCAGCTACAGCTTTTACTGATTCCGCTGTCCAATCGTCACCAAGTTCTGTTGTTTCAGATGGTGCATTATCAACAGAAAAGAACGTAGCTCTTGTCTTTGTACATGGAGTTACCTTAACTGTTCTCTGGTCGTAGAAACGTCCAATGCGAGCGCGGATGACGGCTGTTCCTGCAGCAACACCTGTTACAACGCCTTCTTTGACTGTTGCGACGGATTTGTCGGATGTCGTCCAAACCGCATCTTTCGCAAGTGAAGAAGAGGCATCTGCAGAGTCCACAACATCGAGCGTGAGTGTCTCGTAGGCTTCGAATGAAGCGATGTCGCTCTGCGCTGTCGTGATTTTCAACGCTGTTATCTGAGCCGGCTTTGATGTAGTCGCAGTCGTGTCGATTGAGTAGATTGATGAGCCGTTGATGTAAATCATGTACGCACCGGCAGGTGCATCCTTGAGCTGGAACAAAACATCTTTTGTGGAAGCGAGGTTGTCTTTGTAGACAAGAGCGGCTCCTGTTGCTGTTGCTGTCTTCTCGTCCTCGTCAAAATCAGCCGCATAGATTGCGATAAGGCGGGCGGCTTCTGCGGCACCTGCTCCTTTCGCTTTAATTACAACATCAGAATCTGCTTCAAGATTGAGCACCAAAGAGTACGCATTGCCGAGACTGCTAAGGCTTGCGGTCCCTTTTGACGATTGAAGAACCTTTTCGTTGGTTTTTCCCTTGAAAGTGCCAGCATAAAGAGCTGCTTTGGAGCCTGACGATGGCTTGATTTCTGTTCCCTCTTTAATTGTGCTTTCAGATGTCGATATTACACTGCCCCACTGTCCTGTGCTGGTTGTGGAGAGCGTTGAAAAATCCCACACTGCCGTGACATCGGAACTGTTTGTTCCGTCAAGCTCCGCATATGTCGTCGGGATTTCCGGGTTCCATTCTTTCTCGCTTACGGCGGTGTCGCATCCGAGCGTCGCGAAGAGCATCGCTCCGGCTGCGAGCAGTCCCGCAATGCTGAATCTGTTCATTTTTTTCATTATGAATTCTCCTTTTTATGTTACATCTTGACTCTGAAGAGAACAGGAACGTTCACGAGGACATCCACGTCCTTGTTGGCGTCCGCGTTCGCTCCGATTCCGCCGAATCCCACGAGGACACCGGCAGTGATTGTCGCGCCCTTGTTGGCGAAAATCTGGGCGTGCGGGTGAACGAAAATCTGTGTTCCGTCCGCGCTCTCGCGTCCCCACTGGAATCCGTCGTCGAGGTCTGTAAGCTCTCCGATCGAGAGGATTCCCGTCACAAGCTCGCTCACCTTGTACCTAGCGGCGACCATGTTCCACAAAGCCTGTGAAGACTTGAATCCTGTGAGGCCGGCCAACGCTCCGACTGCGGCTCCGTCGACTTCGTCGTATCCCGTGTCGTCGTCGGCGACGAGCTTGGCGAATTTTCCGAAGTATGTGATTGTGAGCGCGTCGCTAGGCTTCACGTAAGCCCTCCAGTCCACGTTGTATTCCATCAAGTTTCCGTCGACGAACACGAGCGAGGCTCCAATCGAGCTGTCCGAAAGCATCGGAACCATCGTCGGCTTGAAGTAGGCACCTGTGACAATCTGGGAAACCTTGTCGCTTCCCGCTGCTCCGAGTTTCGTTCCCTTCACGAAAAGCTCCGCTTCGAGGATTCCTGGAACTTTCGGATCCACGAACAAAGACCAGCCGAGGTTTCCGTTGTTCTGCTCCGCTGTGCTGTTCCATGTGCGGTCGAACATGAGCGCGCCCGTGAACTTGAGCGCGAGTGCGTCAAGACCGAGGTTGTAGCTCGCCAAGGCGAAGAGGTTGCGGTCGGTTCCGAAAGAGACCTGGTTCGTGGAGCAGAGGCCGACAGAGCCTGTGAAGATTGAACCCGGCTTGAAAGTCTCGAAGACCTTTCCTTCCTCGTTTCCTGCGTCCGCGTCTTTCTTCACGCGGAAGTTCATTCCGACACCGTCTCCGTTCCAGCCGCCCTCAAGTTTGAGGTTGCCGATTGTCGCGGTTGCGTCGAAGATGTGCCAGATGATGTTGTTGTTGCCGATTGCAGGCTGGAGTGTCGCCTTCAAGCTGAAGATGTCACCTGAAGCCGTGAGTCCGAGGTTGTCCTTTCCTGCGTTCCATCCCGTGAGGTTGAAAAGGTTGTAGGAGCTTCCGTTCACGTCATAGCCTGAATCGATGTATGTGTTGCCATAGTCGTCCGTAGAACGTCCGTCTGCGCCCTTGTTCACATACTTGAAGAGTTCCGCGCCGTTCCTGTAGTTGAGCGATACCTTCATCTCTGCCGTAGCGAGGGAAGCGGCGACTGCACCCAAAGCGAGTGCGCTGATTATCTTTTTCATATCTTAAATCTCCTTGACACGCGCTTAGTAGTTGAAGCTGAAGATGACCGGAACCGTGATGTCGAACGATTCGTTTCCGTCCTTGTGAGGGTTGATTCCCAACGCTTCGATTCTGACAGCCGTGGTCACGGCGACTTTCTCTGTCGCCTGGATTGCGAGGTACGGGCTTGTCACGAGGTCGAATCCGTCGTAAGGGTTTTTCGCGCGGTAGAGCGAGCTTTTCGCGATGTCGAACTTGAAGTTCGCGGTGCATCCGATTGCGAGGTTCTCCGCCATTTTGAAGTTGGCGTTTATCATGTCCCAGAGAACAGTTCCGTCGTCCTTCGCATCGCTGTCGTAGAAGCATGAGATGTTGTGCATCGTCGTCATCGAGAACGTGTCCGAGAACTGGTAGCGTGCGCGCAAGTCAATCGCGAATTCCTTGTTGAACTTTCCCCACGATGTTGTGTTCCAGGCGTTCTTTCCGGCGAACGTGAATCCCACCATCGCCTCAAGGTTCTCCACCATGAGCGGGCTGACGAAGATTCCGTAGGAAGTCTGCTTGGCGACAAGGCTCTTCACGGCGAAGTTCACATCGACCAAGCCTTCCTGCCTGTAAGCGGCTTCTCCGACGAATCCCGCATTGAAGATTGGGTCTGAGTCGGTCACGTCGCCGTCGCTGGTGTTTGTTGTCGCGCTGGCTGCGGTCGGATCCCATGTAGATTTCACGAGACCGAATTTCGCGAACAGTTTGCCCGGAAGAAGGTCGTCGTTCGTGTACGCCGCGACCATCGAGATTTTTCCCTCTGTGAGGTTGTCAGAGTCCTCACCCCACGCACCGTTGATGATACCGGGCTTGTAGAGTTCGAAGTCCTCTCCGTCGAGGTCTCCAGCGTCCGTGTTCACGCGGTTGACGTATCTTCCGTTCCACACGCCCGCTGTCAGCTGAAGTTCTCCAGCCGGAAGACCGAATTTCATCCAGCCATAGTACTCATCTTGAGCGAGCGTCTTTCCGTCCGTCGTGTCGAAGTCCAACACGACTCCGGATGTCTCGCTCTTGATTTCCAAAGACATGCAGTCGGTTCTATCGTCAAAACTGAGATTTCCGCCACTTGATTTGAAGTAGTTACTGCCAGTATAAGAAAAACTTATATCGGCCGCGGAAGCAGCCCCCGCAAGCAATGAAGCCACAGCGACTGCGCCAACGATTTTTTTCATAAAAAATCCTCCATTTTTGTTTGTCGTTAGGCTGGGCGTTTTAAACCAACGTTTTTTTTGTGCGCTGTTTTGTAGAGGTGAAAAATGTGGTATTTTATAGGGACGAGAGTCGCGCGCATTGCTCGCAGGGAGTATTTTTTGCACAAAAGCGACATCGAAAAATCGCCATGCGGAGAGGTGAAAAATGGTTTATGGATATGTGAGAGTTTCGACTGGACATCAGAACACGGAAAGCCAAAAAATGGAAATAATGAATTTCTGCGAGAGGAATTCCATGAAAGTCGATTGCTGGATAGAGGAAAAAATCAGCGGAACGAAGAATCCGAGCAAACGCAAACTCGGAAAAATACTGATGAACGACTGCAAGAAGGGCGACCTTGTGATATGCACCGAGATTTCCAGGCTCGGACGCTCCCTGATAATGATAATGAACATCCTGCAGTTCTTTCTTGAGCGAGGGATAAAAGTATGGACGATAAAAGGCTCCTACAGGCTGGGGGACGACATCCAGTCGAAGGTGCTAGCGTTCGCGTTCGGGCTGTCGGCGGAAATCGAGAGGCAGCTCATCTCCGAACGTACGAAAGCCGGCATTCAGCGCGCGAAGAAAGAGGGGAAGAAAATCGGCAGGAAAGCTGGAAAAGCGAAGGAGTACAAACTCTCGAAATATGACGAGTACATAAAATTCCAGCTGATATACGGGGCGACGAAATCGGAACTTGCGAGGGAACTCGGGGTCACCAGGGGCACTCTAGAAAACCACCTCAAGCGCATAATGTTCAACTGACGCTTCAAAACGCCCTGTGAACTGCCGAGAATATTAACTGGTTCCCCAAAAGGAACTGTGCGGCCGGAAGCGGAGGAATCCGCCGAAAGGTGCTGGCGGTTGCTCTTCAAACTCTACCGAACGTTGCGAAACGTGCGGAATCTTTGATTTGGAGGGCGTGCAATGACAGCGAAAATCATTTTGATTTTGGCGATTGCTTGCTTTTTCTTGGCAGGCTATCCCGCTTGGTAATTGCGCTCTCTCGCTGAAAAGTCCAGAGAGTAAAAAAATAACCGCCTAAGTCTTCTTAAGCGGTTTATAACCATAACGAAGACCAACCGTAGCATTTGGAGGTGTTGGCGCATCTCCCCGGTCGCACTTCTCTTTTATCTTATCGTACGTTTTCCAAAAAATCCACAGAAAAAACATTTGACAGTTGGCTGTATCCGCATTGGGGCGCAATCGTCAACAAAACTGCCCGCATAATGTTCAATTGACGCTTCAAAACGCCCTGTGAACTGCCGAAAATAGTAACTGGTTCCCCAAAAAGGAACCGTGCGACGGTAGCTTGCCAAGGTCCGGATTAGTTCTAGGAGATTGCGGATTTGCAGCAAGCTCGCAAAGAATTGCGAAGCAATTCTTTCGCATTGACGAACATTGGTGCGCAAGAATCGTGTTTGCGATTCTTGGCGATGCTGCATCCAATCGACAAGGCTTAGGACTCACGCAGGTTTTAGCAGCATTCTCTTACCTCAAAAAAGTAAAAGAGTAAAAAAATAACCGCCTAAGTCTTCTTAAGCGGTTTTAATCACCAAACGAAGACCAACCGTAGCATTTGGAAACGTTAGCAGCGTTTCCCCGGTCGCACTTCTCTTTTATCTTATCGTACGTTTTCCAAAAAATCCACAGATTCTTTTTTGCATTGCGAAGCCCGCTACGCTGTGCAATGCGTTGTCGAGTCGATTTCGCGAACACGGATGGATAAACGCTGTGTAAAATTTTGGAAAATTCCACTGATGATTTCTACTAAAAGTCGCTTTTTTCTATAATAAAAAAACTGTTATTCCGATAAATTTACTGTTAGATTCTAGGTTTTTTGTAACTATCGGGCATTTTGTTTTTTCTATTCTTTTCTTCAATAAGAGGACGGAAATTTGAAAATTCAAAACTTGACGACAGAAAAAGAAGAACTTAGAATGGCAAATTAAGCTGGACGTTTGAAAAAACCGTTGGTTTAAAACGCCCATTAACTAAAAATGGAGGATTTTTATGAAAAAAATCATTGGCGCGGCGCTTGCGACTTCGATGCTCGCGGGTTCTGCATTTGCTGCGGATTTGAGTTTCTCTTATTCTGGCAATAACTACTTTAATGTATCGAACACAGCGAAGCAAACATACGGTTACGATGCGGCAGCTCGAGCTGACTGCTTGTCTGTGGGACTTTCAAATGAAAGTGCCGGTGTCGTACTTGATTTCGACTACGATGGCGGAAGTTTCGTGCAAGATCAGTACTATGCTTGGATGACATTCAGTCTTCCAGTTGGAAACTTGCAGATTACGGCAGGTAACTGGAGCGGAATCTATTCTGACGACGTTACTGCAGACGCTGGAGACCTTGATGGCGAAGATTTCATCCTCTGGGATATGGGCGTCTTGAATCCGAACGGCTCTGTTGGAGCGAATTCCGACGACCTCACATACGATGCGGTAAATGACGAGAACGTTCTTTCTACAGTCTTCGCTTGGACGCTTTCCGACTCCCTCCCAGGCTCACTTCTCTTGAAAGGCGGAATCGTTTCTGTTGACGAGTACGACTCATTCAAGGCACAGAACGGAAACGACGCTTCTTGGAAGTCAGGATTCGTTGGTGAAGTCGCCTACAGGCAGGACGGACTCGTGAACATCGACTTCGCTTTCAAGAACTTCAGGAAGTCTGACGCTTCTTTCGCACTCTTCGTAAGCCCTCTCATGGTCGAGAACCTTGAGGCTACTCTCGGTTTGACACTCGCTACGGAGCTTCCTTCTGTGTCGAAAATCACAGCGAAGAAAAGCGACCTCTACGACAGAGTGTTCGATTTCGCAATCGACCTCCGCGCCCGCTATCAGTTCTCAGACGCATTGTCTTTGACAACTGCCCACAACTTCACAATCTACAACTCTTATGATGTTGCGGCTACTTCTGACGAGACGACATACGATGACACATTCGTCGGAATGGCGAACCAGATTGCAATCGCATACAAAATCGCCGAGAACCTCACTGCGAAAATCAACTATCAGCAGTACACGAAACAGGCGTTCGAGTATCACGATAACTGCTTCTTCGATTACGTCTACTTCACTCCATCTGTTGAAATCGCTGCCACAGAGAAAGCCACTGTCACAGTCGGCTCTCGCTTCGCTTGGGAAAACGTTGGACATGAGGGCAACGAAAGCCTCTTTGTCACGATTCCTGTAATCTTCAGCTTCAACTACTAATTTTGAGTGAGAATCCTTTGGAGGAATTGAAATGAAAAAAATCGTAAGCGCAATGGCATTGGGAGCTCTTGTTCTTGGAGCCGCCTCTGCCGAGACAAAAATAAGCATCAACTATAGAAACGGAGCCAACATCTACGCTGGAACTTTTGCAGGCGACAACGCTGATGCGACAAAGACATTCTTGAACCAGGTTGGATACAACGGTGGAAAAGATAGCGTGACGCTCTCTGCCGCTGGAGAAATCTTCAACTTCAAACTTTGCGTGCAGCCGACAGTCAAGAGCGACGCTCTCGCTGCCAACTTGCTTGAATTCGGCGCGAAGTACGGTCTCGACGACCTCGGAATTCCTGGAACAATCCATGCGATGGGTGGTTTCTGGGCTGATGGACAGTCGAACGGAAATATCAGAATCACGACAGACGCCTCAAACTTCGAGGGTCTCGACTGGGAAGGAAACAAGCCTGGTTCAATTTTCAAAGGCCGCCCGAACACGTTCGTGACGAACATGGTCGATTTCGGTCTCGATCAGGAGTACTTCACAGGTGTCGTCGACTATACTCTGCCTTTGGACTCTCTCTCTCTCAAAGTCTTGGGTTCTGTCATGACAGACCGCGCTGTGAAAGATGCAGGTACTACTACAGGTCTTGCAGTGAAGAACGACGGAGCGTACTCTTGGGGCGTGAACGTGAACGCAAAAGTTCCTGGAGTTGTTGAACTCGAGGCTCTCGCCAAGGGAAATCCAAAGTGGAACACAGTGTTGAACGAGGACGGCGACGATTACGCTGGAGCAATGGCTCTCGGCTTCTACGCAATGCCTCTCATGGTTGACGGTCTCAAGCTCGCGGTTGGTGGCTCTTTGGGCTTCCTCGACGGTGGAGTTTCGGATATCGCTGTTGACCTCCGCGCCAACTACAAAGTCAACGACGCTCTTTCAATCACTTCTTACAACAACATCTCTGTCGTGAAGCAGTCTGCCGACGCTGGCAAGGCAACTACAGACGAGTACTTCAACGCCCAGTTCGGACGCAGCTACTTTGGTTCCAGCAACGACCAGAAGGGTAGTGCTGAGAAGGGAACTACAGGTCTCTGGAACATGATCGGATTCGCCTACAAGGTCAGCCCGACAATCACTGCCCGCCTCTCAATCGAGGAGCAGACAATGCTTTCCCGCAACGAGACATCAAAGGATAAGGGCGACGACTACAAACTCGGAACAACACTCCGCTTCACACCTGCTGTTGAACTCACAGCTGTCAAGGGTGCGTCAATCCTCGCTGGTGTCACATGCGCTATGCAGGGTGTCGGCTCTGACGACGAGGTTTACGGCGAAGCTGTAGACTGGTTCTGGGGAATCCCGGTTCTCTTCCGTGTGAAGATGTAGTTTTCCGACCAAGAGGTCGAAAAACTACCAAGAAATTCGCTATGCGAATTTCTCGTACACATGTCGTTGGCAGAAAGTCAGCGGCGTGTGAGCAAAAAAACAAAAAAACTCTCTGCTTTTTCCAAAAGCGGAGAGCAAAAAAAGGAGTTAAAAATGAAAAAGATTTCAAGCGTTATTCTTGCTGCTGTAGCCCTTGCGGCTTTCGGTTTCGTTTCTTGCGACCACGACTATTCAAACTCGGACATTCAGGCTGGAACACCGTCCAAAGTCAAACAGGCGGAGATTGACGCTGCCAATAAGGGCGGTTCTGAGAACTTGGGTTCAGCAACTGTAAAATATCTGACACTTGATTCATATACTGCAAATTCATCAAGTGTAACACCCGATTGGACTGCAACAGTCTCAAAGACAGCTCTTGTGACAGCGTCAGATTTGACATGGACACTGAATGCGGGTGCTGCGCATTCTCAGTGGGATGTGAAACTTGGCAATAATGGTGTCGCAGAAGCCCAGCTTGAAGAGCAGACAACGGGCGATACAACAGAGCCGTACACACTCGCAAGCGTTTCATTCACCATCACAGCTGTGAAAGACATAAAACTCAAGACGATTTCTGCGATAACGTCAAGTGGAAAAACTCCAACCGGAATAACTTGCTATGTTGATGATGTTTCAAAAGCGACAGGTGCTTTGTATTCAGGGGCGACAAAGGCATATCAGCTGAGTGATGCGTCCTTGGGCGACACCGTTGTTGCGGCTGGCTCTACAGCCGTCATCAAGATTACATGTGACAAAACTTCAACAACAAGCGGTGCAAAAGTTGACTTTGGTCAGATTGTTCTTACTGTTGAAGATGCTACTGAATAGTTAGCAGTGAAATGCTGAAAAAAACGGGTGCTCACACAATCTGTGGCACCCGTTTTTTTTGAGCAATGCAAGAAACTATTTCTTTGTAACTTCGACTTTAGAAAGTCTAACAGCTCGGGCAGTATTTCCTGTCACAAAATAGTAAGTACCTGCTGCAATGTTTGAATATGTGATTGTTGCAGCACCTGTTCCTCCTGTTACAGATACAGTTCCGGCAGTTTCAGCCGTTCCTGTTGTTGCAGAGTGTGGCACAAGAGTTGAATATGTACTATCAGAATACAAGCCATTAGAGGCTGATTCATTAGAACTGCTCGTAGAACCGATTGTCAAAACAAGGTCTGCATTTCCTCCGATGACGATTTTTGCAGCACCAGCTTTGTCTTTTGCGATTTCGACTGATGCAACAGAGCCGTCTGAAGAAGTTCTATAGATATTTCCGCTACCAGTGATAGAAAGGCAATCAGCTACCAATGTTGCACCATCTGCAGAGGCTTTATCAGCACTAACGCCTGTAACATCTTTAGCTTCCCATGTCCATGATTCAAAATCAGTCTCTTCTTCCTCGTCAGAACCGCCCTTATCGGAAGTTTTTGCATGAAATTCGGATTTTGTTGCATTTTTCCGAATTTTATTGAAAAAAAACATGTCTTTGTATATCCTAGATCATGGCTATGAAAGAGTTGTGCATGGGGCAGTTTATTTTTTCCACCACGGAACTTCTTGAAGCGGGGGGTTCGTACTATTCTATCAGGAAAATGGTCTCTGAGAGGAAACTTTCAAGATTGAACAAATGCTATTACGAAAATATGCATTATTCAGGCGAACCAAACGATTTTTTTTATCTCAAGGCGTTTGTTCCAGATGGAGTAGTTTGTCTTTTGACTGCGGCCGTCCATCACGGACTTTCAACATACAGACCAGACTGCATAGATGTCGCTGTAAAGAACAAGGCTAAAATGTCATCGGCAAATCCAGCAGTTCCGATTAAACTGCACTATTTTTCAATGCCAAGGCTGAATTTGGGCGTACAAAAAATGGAATTGGATGGAAATTCGTTTCTCGTCTACGATGTCGAAAAGACGGTTGTAGATATAGTCTCAAGCAGAAACAAAGTCGGAATCGAGGAGACAAGGGAAATTTTGACGAACTACCTCTCGCGAACCGACAGAGATTTGAACAAGTTGTGCCGGTACGCAGACGCTCTTTCATGTCGCACCACTCTTCAAAACTACCTGGATGTGCTCCTATGAATCCCCAAAGCATAAAAGACAGACTGAAAAACATCGCTAAATCCAATGGCACAATTCTTCAGGAGCAACTGACCGCATACGCTCTTGAAAGGACAATATTTCGCATAGGAAAATCCCGATACTGTGAGAACTTTTCTCTCAAAGGCGGAATTCTCTTGTATGCGCTTTATGACAAGAACTACCCCCGTATTACAAGCGACATAGACTTGAGGGCGGATTCAATTAGTTCTGACGAAAATGAAATGCATCGTGTTTTTTCTGAAATTTTTTCCATAAATTTTGACGATGGAATCGAATATGACTTTTCCACCCTGAAAACCGCTCCAATAACGAAACTTGACGACTATCAGGGGATAAACCTCTCCATAGCTGCGCTGCTTGGAAACATACGTATTCCTGTTTCCATCGACATAGGATTCGGAGACAAGATAGTACCTTGCAAGCGAAAGATGAAATTTCCAGTTCTTTTGGATATGGAGCCTCCTGAGGTTTTCGCTTATTCCGTTGAGTCTATGATTGCCGAAAAATTCGAGGCGTCAGCTTCTTTGGGATATGCAAACACCCGCTACAAAGATTTTTATGACTTGTACATGCTTCTGAACGACAAAATGCCGAATGCTGAGCTTTTAACGCAGGCGATTTCTGCGACATTTTCATTCAGACGGACAAGGCTCGATGACATAGTGATTTTCGAGGACGATTTCGCCCTTGATGCTACGCGCATTTCAAGGTGGAGAGCCTTCTGCAAAAAGAAGAAGGCTCTCGCCACAATTTCCTTTAAAGATGCAATCGACAAGATAAAATCAGTTTTGAAGCCGATTGTCGATGAAATGCCTGCTAAATGAAAGCCACCCACGATTGTGTCTGCCAATTTCAATAAAATATCCTATACTTGAACAACATGGATATGAACAAATTCAGAACCGAAGAAGAATATGTCGCACAGATGAACACGGGAGCCTTGCTGAATCCGCGCATGGATGCGACATTCAAGGCGATTTTTACCCAACCGACAGAGGAATCGAGGGCGGCGTTGCTCTCATTCCTTGAGGCAGCAACAGAGAAGAAGATAAAGACGGTGCAATTGCTATGGGAAAAGAGCCGAATACCAAGTGTCCCGGCTTGAGACAACATACCTCAAAGGCCTTGAAGCCGGAAGAGCGGAAGGAAGAATCGAAATCGCAAAACGCAAAAGAAAGCTTCCATGCTATGTGGCGAGAGTCCATCTTTTGGAATGTGAGCGTGAATTTTCTGAATCATTGGCTGCCCACGCAAAAACAAAAACACCCGAACCGCGTGGGGGCGGGTGTGCGTCAAAAACAGGTTGCGCCACATTATTCGCTGCCATGAGACAGTTCCAGAAGTTTCATAAAGTCTTGTGCGCTCATGACAATGTCGTCGTTAGGGAAATGTTTCAAATTTCCGGTTATGAGTTTTGCGTTGCAAAACTTGGCGACTTCGTAAAATTTTTTGTCGGATTCATCTGCAAATTGCAATTCTGACTCTGGAGGAACGACGGATCTTCCGACTGTCTTTATCCAATCTAGAAGCGCCGTTGTTTCCTCTGGTTTGAATTGGAATTTTGGTCTTGCAAGCACAGTCTTGTATTCGCTCAAAATCCGCCAATCATAGCATGGAATAAGTTCTTCCTGCAGAATTTTCGAGACGATTTTCGCCGGCATGCCATTTTTTGACCAGAGTGCTGATACCAGAATGTTAGTATCTACTACGACAAGCATCATTCGTCTCTTCTAGCAGCATTGATTTCCGCCATTATCTCTTCGTCGCTCATGAACCCATTTTCGCAAGCGCGCTCCCGCATTGAATTGAACGCCATCATGGCTTTTGCTTGACGCACAGCTTTTGCGTCATTTTCCATTTCGCTTGTTTCTTGAACTGAAAAAATTGACTCCTGCGTTTTCTTCACGCTTACACGAGCTTGTGGATAAAGTCTTATGACGCTCTTGAGCGCATTTATGAGCGCATTGTCCGCATTCTGAATCGTCACTGTAGCTGTCATTTGCCACCTCCATGTTTTGCTTCATTGTAGCACACCGCCCTTTGTTTTCGCCACAAAAACAAACACACCCGAACTGCGTGGGAGCCGAGGGCTATGCGCGCTCATGGCGCAGCAAAATTTCTCCGCTTGAGACTCGAATCTTCTCTTTTCTTAGGAGCGTGTATTTTGGCTGCCCTATGGAATAGTCGATAGTCGATTTTGGAAAAAACGTGCGGCACATTTGGCAGGACTCGTCGTTCTCGTTGCGATTCCCCAAGAATAGGTACACTGACAAATCACCAACGAGACCCTCCAAAAGATAATCGGATTTTATCTTCGAATAGACACGGACATTCTCGTTGTACTTGAATATGAGATTGTCATTGTCCAACACTTCCTCCAAATGGCAGAGAGGTGCGAGGCGGGCGGACATTTCAGTATACAAATCGCTTTCTTCTATCAGTTTTTGCGAAACCGCCCCCTGTACAATCTTGTCGAATATGCATTCCCTTGTACCGCGAAGAACCTGTCTTGTATCTGTAAGTTTGTGCAGACCCGCTATGTGGTGGAAGTCCATCTTTTGAAATGTGAGCGTGAATTTTCTGACTATGCCTTTCCGCGCAATTGTGAAGTTGTAGGCGACATCGAGCAGTTTTTCGTAGTTCATTGCGCACTGTAAAAGTAAATCCACGCTGCCTCCGACAAAAAAAACCCGTCGCATGACGGGCTTAAATGAGCATTTTCTTTCAGTCTTGCGACCTAGCTGGGTCGAGGTACCGTTGCACAACCCCTCCAGAAGGCTCCGTAAGGAACTGCATCCCAGCACAACGCCTTACTTCAACACCTTGACAGACACACCTGTTGCCTGTTGTTGCCATAATATAACTGACATCTTTCTTGTGGTCAATGATTTGGCTGCCCACGCAAAAACAAAAACACCCGGACCGCGTGGGATCCGGGTGTTTCGACTAGGCTTTGATTACAAATTATTCAGCAGGAGTGTATTCGATTTTGTAAACATCGATATTTCCCGTGCCTGCTCCAGTTCCACGGAAATAACCGACATATACATCACCGGCGGCACTGAGTGTTGCCGTTACAGTTTGGTCGCTGTACGCTTCCTTTTTCCCGTCGTCATCCAAAGTAGAATATGTTGCATACGTTGTGTCGTATTCTTTAGACTCCAAAACACTGTCTGCGCTTGTCAACGCCACTGTCGCATCGGTTGCACCAATTTTGTCACTAGCAGTTGAAGCGGTTATCTTGTATGTAACGGTAACAGTTCCTGCAGCTGGTGCTGTTATTTTTATGTAATTATCGGCAGCTGCGGATGTAGCTGACGACATGTTGCTGTTGCCGATATTGATGGCGGTTGTCTTGCTGTCTGTAAATCTTGCTGAAATCCGCTTTGAGTTTCCTGTTACAATTGTTGCATCAGCAACTGTAACTCCGGCTTCATTTTTCGCCAAATAAGGTTGTGTCTCAGTTCCAAGCTCTTCAAGCACAGTCGTGCCGTCAGCTTTTTTGGTCAAAGAACCTGCTGGGAAATCAGAGAATGACAATCCTGCAAAATTATACGTCTTAGCAGTCGCTTTCTGAGGTTCTTCAGGATCCTTCGTCGTGCTTGATGACGAATCGTCGTCTGAATCCGAGCAGGACACGAAGGCGAGTGAGAGGGCCGAGATGGCCGCGAATGCGAGGAAAACGTTCTTGAATTTTTTCATTTTTTGCTCCTTTTTGTTTTGTGTGCCGTTTCCGGCGTTTTTTGCAGCAATCGGCATTTTTGGGGATGCCGTTTTGTTTTTTGATTCCAGAAAAGCCCCTGGAATCACAAGTATTCCATTATGAAATTCCTGATTACGGTCTCGGTGACCGGCTTGAAAAGCTCCACGAAGGCTTCCTTGTCGTACTTTCCTCCGTAAAAGTCGATTTTGTCGACGGACTCCGCGGTGTACTCCTTGTTCACTATGTTTCGTCCTGAACTGCCGGAAATCCGAACCGTCATCTTCACCACGGCGGAAACCTGCTTCTTTTCGACTCGCTTGTCGAATTCGAATTCGGCGGAGACGAGGGACGATGCGCCAAGCTCCTTCATCAGGATGCGAGACTTCTTCGCTCCGATTGTGAGCCTGTCAGACTCGTAGCCGGTCGCCACGCAGTTCGTGCTCATAAATCCGAGAATGTTCGTCTTCGCGGATTTGTAGGTCTTGTTCTGCGTGACAGAATTCCTGTCGACGACGCTTACGCCGCCGATGTCCTCAAGAAGAAGCCTCAGGCACTCTTCCGCATAGTCGACTCTGTTCTGCGCGCTTGAGACCTCCGGGTCGTCGCCCTTCAACGTCTTGTTGAGCATCGTCGTCAAGACACCGTCCTCGTCTTCGTTGACTTCGCCGTTGTCGTCCATCCTGTGGATTACCAAATTTCCTTCGACACCGGTAATCGCCATGGGCGAAAGCGAATCCAGACTGACCTTGTTCGACGCGCAACTGGCAAGCAGCGCCGATGCGGCAATGAGCAGAAAAAAAGCCTTTTTCATACCCCTTCCTGTTTTTTTAATCATGTTTTTTAAATCAGGGTATCGGCGTTTCCCAGAACAGAAAAACTCCGATACCCCTTTTTGTCTTGGCATTCCGCCTTTGTACCACGCCTCTGATTTTCCGCCAGCGGCATGTATCGGTAGTTTTGACCGAAGGTCAAAACTACATCTTCACACGGAAGATGACCGGAATGTCGAAGTTGAATGAAGAAACGTCGGTGTCAGCAATCGTGCAGCTGTTTCCGCTGAAAGCGAGTCCAGCCCAGATTGAGGCGTTCGGAGCAGCGTAGACCTGAACGGCTGGAACCACGCGCCACTCTGGACCGTAGTCGTTGTCGTCGTTGTCGGCAGTTCCGAGCGGAGTGATGAGTCCGACGTTCAAAGTAGCGGCGAGCGACTCGCTGACCTTGTAGCGGGCTGAGAGGTTGTTCCACATCGCTGTTGTCACGCTGGCGTTTGCTGTGAATCCATTATCTTTTCCAGCAACCCAACCGTATGCGCCTTTGCGTCCTGCGATTCCAGATGAAACATTGCGACCGACCTTATCGCCTGTGGCGTTCTCAAGGTTCGTTCCTGAAACGTTCGTGAAGAATGTGATTGAAAGCTCAGGCATGACCTGGTAGCGTGCGCGCAAGTCGACAGCCCAGTCTGTGTATCCGCCTTCCTCTTTCTCGTGGTTGTCGATTTCGAAAGCGGCTCCGACATTGAGCGTAAGCTCGTCGAGAAGTTTAGGCATGACATAGAAAGCGAAGTCCACTTTGTGTGGAGCCGGTTTCTTGAAGATGACTTCCGCGTTGAGGGCGTCCATTGCCAACTGGGCGCGAGAGACAAAGTACGCGTCGTAGTATGTCGTCTCTGTGTCTGTCGGATCGTCAGCGTCTGTAACTGTGTCGAATGCGTTGTAGACAGAGCCGAGCAATACATTGAGCTTCACGCCGTCGGCAACATCAAATCCATAGTCAGCTGTACTGAGGAGTGCAGAGTTGCTTCCGCCCAAGTTGTCTACAAATGAGAGTCCTTTTGTTTTGCTAAAAAGTGTTCCGAGCTTGAATCTTTCAAAGTCCGTTCCTTCCGCATTCTGGGCGTCCACGTCCTTCTTCACGCGGTATGCGCCGTCTGCGAAACCGTCCTTCCAGTTTCCAGAGCGGAGCGTGAGTCTTCCAGGTCCAAGATCCCAGCCCATCCATCCAGAGTACTCGTTGAGAGTGAACAACGAGCCACCGTTTGATGTTTTTACGTTTGTCGCAATGTTCGTCGCGAATGTGACTCCGGCATTTTCTCCGTTCAATACGAACTTCATAGTGTCGGAAGAATTCGTGGCGGCCTGCGCTCCTGCTCCGTCATAGCCTTCCCGGTCGAGCCACTCCTTTACTTTCGCGTCGTTGTCGCCAATAGAAGTTTTTCTGAGAGAGAAAGCGTCCAACTTTGAACGATAGTTCAATGTGATTTTTGCATCAGCAGCAAAAGCTCCAGCTGCCATCGCACCAAGCAATGCCGCACCAATGATTTTTTTCATAAAAAATCCTCCATTTTTGATTGTCTTTCAGATGGGCGTTTTAAACCAACGGTTTTTTTGTGCGCTGTTTTGTAGAGGTGTTTTTTGGGATTCTGCGGAAGAAATCGGGCTTGTCGTTTTTGAAACCGATGACGGAATCGTCCAAGTCTGGCTTCGCAACGGATTTTCGGGAGAGTCTTTTTTGGCGAAAACGGCTTTTTAAAACTACTGTTTTTTTGCCTTGGTTTGAGGCAAATATCGGCTACGCAGGCGGGGATTGTTGCCAAAACATTAGTATAGTTTTAAAATACATCTCTAAAACATTTTTTATCAGAGGAAAACTATGGCTTCAATCCGAGAGCGATATGGGGAATTCTTCAAGAAACTTGGTGAATACTCCCATGCGGCCGCGAAAATAGACGAAACGAACGTATATCAAAAGGCGAACCCGAACACGAAAAAGATGATGGACATCCTCGTGGGCGACAACATGAAAGAGGGCAGCCGCCTTGAGGGAAAGGAGAATTTCAAGGCGTTCCTGGAAGCCGTCAAAGCCGGCAAGAAGGGACTGATTCTGATGGAGCACTATTCGAACACTGACCTTCCGGCAATCATCTACCTTCTGCAGCACGATTTGGGGGAGGAGGGCAAGGACCTCGCCGACAGAATCGTGGCAATCGCCGGAATGAAGCTCAACGAGGCGAACCCGATGGTCAGGGCGTTCGCGGAGAGCTTCACGCGCGTTGTCATCTACCCGACCCGCTCGCTCACGAAGGCCGAGGAGAACGCGCAGACCGAGGAAGAGAGAATAGCCGAGGAGAAGAAGGCGAGGACGATAAACTTGGCCGCCATGCGCGCGATGGACGAATGCAAGCGGAACGGAGAGGTCATTCTCGTCTTCCCAAGCGGCACCCGGTACAGGCCTGGCCAGCCGGAGACAAAGCGCGGACTCAAGGAAATCGACTCCTACCTCCGCATGTTCGACGTGATGATTCTGGTCTCGGTGAACGGAACCTGCCTCACAATCGACGTGAACAACCCGGAAGACATGCTCGCGGACATCGTGGAACCGGCCGTGCAGATTTTGGCGGCTTCTCCGGTCATCGAGTGCAAGCCGTTCAGGAAGGACTTCCTCGCGACTCTGCCGGCAGATCATCCAGACCCGAAGCAGGCCGTAATCGACCATGTGATGGAATATCTTGAAAAACAGCACGAGAAAATCGAGAAGGACGGACGGCTGTAGTTCCTTTTTGGAAAAACATTTCCGCCCTTGACCATTTTTTCGTAAAATTCTACAGTATCTGCATACATCAAAGGCGATGTACAAATTCTTTTAATTCAAATAGAAGAACTTGTACATCGCCTTTTTTATTTTTTTCAAACAACTACATGGGGGAATTAAGGACATGCCAAACGTACCAGAAATGTTCGGAAGCAAGGTTTTCAATCAGAAGACAATGAAGGACCGCTTGCCGAAAGAGACTTTCAAGGCTCTCAAGAAGACTCTTGATGATGGGCTTCCGCTCCAGCTCGATGTCGCCAACGTCGTTGCACACGCGATGAAGGAATGGGCGATTGAGAACGGAGCCACCCACTTCGCCCACTGGTTCCAGCCGCTCACGGGAATCACTGCCGAGAAGCACGACTCTTTCATCAATCCGCAGGACGACGGCACTGTCATAATGTCGTTCTCTGGAAAGGAGCTTGTGAAAGGCGAGCCTGACGCTTCGTCCTTCCCTTCCGGCGGACACCGCGCCACATTCGAGGCGCGCGGCTACACTGTCTGGGACCCGACCTCATATCCGTTCATCAAGGAGCACACTCTCTGTATTCCGACCGCTTTCTGCTCGTACACTGGAGAGGCCTTGGACAAGAAGACTCCGCTCCTCCGCTCTATGGAAGCGTTGAACGTGCAGGCAATCCGCATACTTAAGCTTTTCGGAAAGGACGTTTCCCATGTGGCGACCACTGTCGGCCCTGAGCAGGAATACTTCATCGTCGACCACGATTTGTGGAGCCAGAGAAAGGACCTCCGCATGACCGGCCGCACATTGTTCGGAGCGAAGCCGTCGAAGGGACAGGAGATGGACGACCAGTACTTCGCCGCGTTGAACCCGAGAATCGTCAAATACATGGAAGACTTGAACGAGACTCTTTGGAAGTACGGAATCCTCTCCAAGACAGAGCACAACGAGGTGGCTCCAGCCCAGCACGAGATGGCGCCGATTTTCTCCACCACGAACCTTTCTGTCGACCAGAACCAGCTCACGATGGAAATCATGAAGAAGGTCGCGAAGCGTCACGGACTTGAGTGCCTCCTCCACGAGAAGCCTTTCGCGGGCGTGAACGGTTCTGGAAAGCACAACAACTGGTCAATGTCCACGAATCTTGGGGAGAACCTTCTTGAGCCGGGAACCACTCCTGAATCCAACGCCCAGTTCCTCCTCTTCCTCACGGCGATTTTGAAGGCCGTTGACGAGAACCAGGACTTGCTCAGAATCTCTGTCGCTTCCGCCGGAAACGACCACCGCTTGGGAGCGAACGAGGCACCGCCTGCAATCATTTCGGTCTACCTCGGAGACGAGCTCTACAAGGTTTTGGAGTCGATTTACAGCGACAAGCCTTACTCCGCCGACAAGACCGACAAGATGACAATCGGCGTTGATGTGCTTCCTCCGATTCCGAAGGATTCCACCGACAGAAACAGGACTTCTCCGTTCGCTTTCACAGGAAACAAGTTCGAGTTCCGCTCTTGCGGTTCCGCCCTCTCAATCGCGGGTCCGAACACGACTCTCGACACGATTGTGGCATACACGCTCAAGCAGTTCGCCGACGAGCTTGAGAAGGCCGATGACTTCAAGTCCGCTTTGAACGCGCTGATTTCCCGCGAGGTCAAGGCGCACTGGAGAATCGTCTTCAACGGAAACGGATACGACGACGCTTGGAAGGCCGAGGCGCACAAGAGGGGGCTGCTTGAGCTCAAGACGACGCCTGACGCGATGGAGCACTACTTGGACGAGAAGAACGTCAAGCTCTACACGGAGATGGAAGTCTACTCCAAGCAGGAGATGGAAGCCCGCTACGAGACAAAGCTCGAGAAATACTCGCAGGTTCTGAACATCGAAGTCCAGACGATGCTTGAGATGATTTCGAAGGACATTCTCCCGGCCGCCTACAAGTACATGAGCGCGGTTTCAAAGACCGTAATCGATTTGAAGTCGGTTGTTCCAGGAGCCAAGGCTTGCGCCGAGACTTCCCTCCTTTCAAAGCTCGACGGGCTTGTGGATTCTCTCGCGACGAAGGCAGACGAGCTTTCAAAGGTCCACTTGGCGGCGAAGGACGCAGGGGACGTGATGGCGGTCGCGAAGGCCTACGCCAACAAGGTCATTCCTGTGATGGCCGAGGCCAGGGCTGTCGCCGATGAAATCGAGCCGTTGCTTGGAGAGGAATACAAGCCTTACCCATGCTACGAGGATTTGCTTTTCAGAGTCTGATTTGATTAGCTGATTAAAACATAACTTTTTGCACAAAGGCGTGCGCGAATTTTTCAGGGAAAAGCGGTTTCTGCCGCGGGTTGTTTTCCCTGGACGTTCGCGCACGCCTTTTTTTTATTCAAAAATTTCATTGAAAAAACAGGGGGTATTTATGGAACAGCAGATAGCTGGAATTTTGGAACAAGCGGACAGCACTTTGTTCGGAGTTTGGTTCCTGATTGGAGCCGCTCTCGTATTCTGGATGCAGGCGGGATTCGCCATGGTGGAGGCCGGATTCACCCGCGCGAAGAACACGGGAAACATAATAATGAAGAACTTGATGGACTTCTGCATCGGAACTGTCATGTGGTTCTTGATTGGAGCCTCGTTCATGCTCTCGTACACCGACCCTGCGACAGGTTAGGTGTCCCAGGGCGTCTGGGCGGTTCTTGGAAAGCCGGGATTCTCCGTGTTCAGCGATTTCGCGCATTTCGACTATTCGGGATTCGTCTTCAACCTCGTCTTCTGCGCCACCACCGCCACAATCGTCTCCGGAGCGATGGCTGAGCGCACGAAATTCTCGACATACTGCCTCTACTCGGCAATCATCTCCGGCATCATCTACCCGATTGAGGCGCACTGGACTTGGGGCGGCGGATTCCTCGCACAGTGGGGCTTCCACGACTACGCCGGCTCCAACTGCATCCACATGGTCGGCGGAATATGCGCCCTGATTGGAGCCGCAATGCTCGGCCCCCGTCTCGGAAAGTTCTCGCGCGACAAGGACGGCAAGGTCACCCGCGTCCATGCGTTCCCCGGAAGCAACATCGCCATGGGCGCGCTCGGATGCTTCATCTTGTGGTTCGGCTGGTACGGATTCAACGGAGCCGCCGCGACAGATGTCCCGACACTCGGTTCCGTGTTCCTCACGACGACCGTGGCTCCGGCTGTCGCCACAGTCACATGCCTCGTCTTCACTTGGGTCAAGTGGGGCAAGCCCGACGTCTCCATGTGCCTGAACGCCGCTTTGGCCGGACTCGTCGCGATAACGGCCCCCTGCGATGTGACGGACTGCGCCGGAGCCGCAATCATCGGTCTTGTGGCAGGTCTCCTCGTCATATTCGGAATCTGGCTTCTCGACAACGTTCTCCATGTAGACGACCCTGTTGGAGCTGTCGGAGTGCACATGATGAATGGAATCTGGGGAACTGTCGCCGTTGGGCTTTTCGCGACGGACTCCGCTCCCGGTTTCGCTCTCGCCGGAATCAACGAGGGACTGTTCTACGGCGGCGGATTTTTGCAGCTTGGAAAGCAGCTCGGCGGAATGGGTGTCACGATTCTGTGGACTGTCGTGACGATTACGATAGTGTTCTACATCCTCAAGAAGACAATCGGGCTTCGTGTCTCAGCCGAGGAGGAAATCATCGGACTCGACAAACTTGAGCACGGACTCGACTCAAGCTACGCAGGATTCGCAATCAACTATTCCGAGGAGGAAATCGAGGAGGCGAAGGAAGCGCACGTCACCCTTCCGTCCGAGAGCGCGATTCCTGTCGTCAAGGCCGCTACGAACGGAAAGGCGATGAAGGAAGTCGTCATCATAACGAGAAGGACGAAATTCGACGCGCTCAAGAAGGCGATGAACAAAATCGGAGTGACCGGAATGACGGTCTCCAACGTGATGGGCTGCGGTGTGCAGAAGGGAGTCGACGAGTACTACCGCGGAGTTCCTGTGGAAATCAACGTGCTTCCGAAAATCCGCGTGGACATCGTTGTGTCGGAAGTTCCTGTGGACACTGTGATAGAAGCCGCGAGGTCCGCCTTGTACACCGGCCACATCGGAGACGGAAAGATATTCGTGCACGATGTGGAGAACGCCGTCAAAGTGCGCACTGGAGAGTCCGGCTACGATGCCCTCCAGTCCGACGACGAGTGATTTGAATCGATGATTCAGCGTCGTTGACGCTTGATTTTGCCCCTGCCGATGTTCAACCCCGGTCGGCGGGGGCGTTTTTTCTTCTATATTATTTGTTTTTGCTTCTTTTCATATTCGGAAAGGAAATCCTTCACAGGTTCGCTCCAGCTCTCTTTCGGAAGCTTCTTTCCCTTCTCCAGATAATCCTCGAAAGTATTCTTCATGAAATTCCTCACTTCATCAGCGTCCTCTTCCGAAAAGTATTTCTGGTTCCTGAACATGTCGTCCAAGAATTTCCTTGCGTCGTCTTCCGAAAAATATTCAGGATAATTGGCAGCCACCAGATAGAGTGCCGCCGGTATGCAGTTCACGCTGTGCTGCTTCACATACAGAACCGAGTCCGCGATGTCGATTGCTCCCTTGTAGAGTTCCGGCCGCCACCTGCCGATTTCTTCCTGCGTGAAGCCCTCGTCAATGAAGAGCTGGCGGTAGAATGCGTAGACCAGCGACACCGTGGCGATGTGCAGGCTCGGAACGCAGAGAAAATGCGGGTCGAGCGCGTGTATCTGCCTGAACTCCCGCATCTCGTCGTAATTCGGGCGGTCCGTCGTCGTCAGTCTGAAGTGGTAGATTTCCCCGGCTTTGAGGTAGAGACCACGGAACATCCGCATCCATTTTTTGCAGGCGCGGCCGTACTGCATGAAGCTCAATCGCTCCGCAATCATCTCAAGCGGGCGCACCCAGAGGTTTATGTAGTCCAGATAGATTGTCACTTTTTCCGGCACGAACGGCACTTTCTTGTCGAGCGGATGGTCCACGTGCACGACTGGAATCTTGTAGATGCCGAATTTTTCGAGGAACTGCAGAAGAAAAAATTCTTTTATGATGATGGCGAACGTTTTGAAATTCGTGAAAACCGCTGCCGGATGGAAAACGTGGTGGAAATAGGCCAAGAGCGGATTGAAGTCTCGCAATGCCTTGCCTTTGCATTTTTCTATTCTTTTTTCTAGCTTCATCAAAAAATCCCCAAAAAGTATCATTCAATTTAATGATTTTGGAAGAAAACCGCTATAATTGTATGCATGAAAACAAACATTCTTTACGTCCATGGATTCATGGGCAATTCCCGCGGTGGAACTTTTCAGGCGATAGAAGATTTTTCTTCAAGAATCGAGGACTGTTCGCTGCATACCTTCCAGTTCGACACGCTCCACACGGATGTCGAGGCCACCCAGAAAAAAATCGAGGAACTTTGCGGAAAGTTCGACATAAACCTGCTGGTAGGAGCGTCTTTGGGTGGGTTCTACACTCTTGTCGCCCGCCTTCCTGTCCGCAAAATCGCCATCAACCCGTGCATGGTTCCGTCCGTGGAGATTCCGGCACTCAAGGATCGGGTGACGGGCGAAAACGTCAAAATCGACCCGAAAGTCATCTCCGACTTCAAGACGCTCGAAAAGTACGAGATTTACTCGTCCGCCTTCGGAATTTTCGGCAAGCAGGACCAGACTTTCCATTTCGACGAGAACCACAACTTCTCCCCCTTGTTCAAGAAGATTTTCCACTCGGAAAGGAAGAACTATGCGATGGTCGATGGCCAGCACAGCCTTGAAAAAGAGGAGCTTTCGCAGGGCTTTTTTCCGGCCTTGGACTACTTCGGAATAAAACACTCGTAGAAAACATGAAATTTAAAAAAAATCCTCTGGTTCCAGTTGACTAAAATCCCCGTATTTTATAGGATAAATCCATTCCCAATGGGGAATTAGCTCAGCTGGCTAGAGCATCGGCTTTGCAAGCCGAGGGTCAGGGGTTCGAACCCCCTATTCTCCATCACTTTCAAGACCTGATTCAAAAGAATCGGGTCTTTTTTTTGCGCGTTTCTCATTTCATAAGAAAACACAATTTTCCAATTTTTTTTACCTAGGCTATCACCGTATGATAGTATGTTGCGGTAGAGTTTTCTCGCGTATGCGGAAAGCATTCCGCCGTTTTTTGAAAAAAGTAAGGAGGAAAAAATGGTAGACCATCGCTTGACCGACGAGGAGAAAAATTTGCTGAAATCCTTAATCGGGTCTAGGCTTGTCAGCTTTACTGCGGAAAAAATATGGGAGAACAAATTTACGCCATCTTACTGGATTGATTTGAAAACGGAAAGTTCATTGGTGAAAATTGAGAATGTGCTAGTTCCGACTGTATATCTGTCTACAGATGGGGATATCGAGGATGTCACAAGGTTCTCGTGTAAACTTGCTTCAGAAGAAAAAACTAATCTTGTTGACTATCTTGAGAAGCCTGCGAGGGGGACGATTTCTGACATCATTTTGGTCGACGACACCATCGCGGTGAGGGGCGACCATGACGACTTCGCCTATGACTTCGTGACGACCGAGGGCATCGTCATAAAAACCGAGGATTCTGCGTTTGCTATATCGAGAGGATGGCATCTTATGGAGGTGATGCTCTTTGAGGAAACACTCGACTATGAAAAAGCCATCTATCCCGTTGCAGAAGTCATTGAGGACTGGGCACTTACAGAAGATGCTTGCGACGATCCTTTTTACACCGCCACCGCCACCTGCGACCGCAAATTTATCTCGCTCAAGGACGGAGGTGAAATCGCACGCTGAGCCTGTGGAAAAACGATATTCGGCATTACAGCCTTATCGGTGCGAATTCGTTTTGGCTTTCGTTCTTGAATTCAATCGAGCGGAATTTTTCGGCAGCGGAAGCCATCACGATTCCGGCCGATTTCCTCTTCTTCTCGAAAAGCAACATCATGCCGGTCTTTCCGAGCGTGGGGAAAAAGTCCTTCAGCGTCCGCACTTCCTCGAAGCCAAGCGACTTGTAGATTTTGATTGCGCCTTTCCATTCTTCGTTCACGATTAGCACGACTTTTTCGACGTTCCTGAACGAGCCGCACAAAGCCGCGAGCGAGTTTTCAAAGAAGCGCGCGCCAAGCCCTTTTCCCTGGTATTCCCGGAGGAGAGCGAACGAGGAAATGTACAAAAAACGTCCGTTCTCGTCGTGCGTGTCCTTGATGTTGTGGCCGAGCTTGAATTTGCGCATGAAAACGTCGTCTGAATCGCCCGCGCTCGGGAACGACGACCAGATTTCCGAGCAGAGATAGCCACAGGTGAGGGCGGAGCGGTTCTCCTTCACGACTTTTTCGCTTGCGTCCGAGAGAATCAAAAAGCCGTTCGGGAAAATCTCAAGCCGTTTCTCGAATGTTTTCTTCTTCTCCTGAATCTGCGGGATGAACGCCTGCCTTTCTATTTTCATTATGGAATCGATGTCGAATTGTTGAGCTGGAAATAAATTCATTCTATGATTCTAGCATATTTTGGAGGAATAATATGAAAGCTATCCACACAGAAAACGCACCGGCCGCAATCGGTCCGTATTCTCAGGCTGTCGAGAGCGGAAATCTCGTCTTCACGTCGGGCCAGATTCCGCTCGACCCGAAAACCGGAAACATCGTCTCGGGCGGGATAAAGGAGCAGACGAAGAGGGCTTGCGAGAACTTGAAGGCCGTTTTGGAGGCCGCCGGAAGCTCCCTTGAAAAGGCTGTGAAGACGACCTGCTTCCTCAAGTCCATTTCCGATTTCGCCGACTTCAACGAGGTCTACGCCGGATATTTCACCGGAAAGCCCGCCAGAAGCTGCTTCGAGGTCGGAGCGTTGCCGAAGGGCGCGCTCGTTGAAATCGAAGTCGTCGCGGAGAAGTAGGGGCGCGAAATTTCTTTTCCACCCGACAAAAAAAGCCGGATGCGCGTCCAAAATTGAAGTGCGCGTCCAGCTTTTTTTGTATTCGCCCGCTATTCCTCAAGAATCGAAAGCAGGTAGTTTGCGAGGAGCTTCTTCCAAGAGAAGACGTTTTTTATATCATCTGCTGACAGTTCCGTTCCAGAAAGTTGGCTCGGAGGTGTTGTCGATTTGTTCGCTGCTTCGCGCAACGGGTCTTTGCCCAATAGATTGCAGTCCATTTCGCGCGTGAGCCGTTTACGTTTATGGAAGCCGCATCGTCTTCACTGTCTCCGACCGTTGTTGTTTCGTCTTTCGGAAAGCTCTTTATCAAGTATGTGTTGTTCTTGAGGTCACTTATGATGCTGTCCGTGTCGCCCTTTGCAGTGACGACGACTGAAAGTCCAGCCGGGAGCGTTTTTCCAGACACTGTCGTGTCGTTTTCTGTGTAATAGAAATAAGCATACAAGTTCGCCGTGTCCGAGTCGTCGGAGTTCTTGTACTCAACCGGCATCCTGCACCAGACGTTGGCGGGACCCTGCAGAACCTGCACGATTTCGTCGTCTTCGGAGCAGGAGCCGAGTACGAGGCTTGCGGCAAACAATGCGGCTGCCGACAGAATTTTGAAAACTTTCTTCATTTTCATCTCCTTTTTTGCATGAAATGCTTTATATTCCGAATTTCAGAGCGACATAGACCGATGCGCCCGCACCGGTGAAGCTTCTGAAAAAGTGAGGGCTTCTGAGCGCGACGCCGGTGTCCAGCTCGAAGATGCGCGTGTTTATCATGAGATTGAGCTGGTTCGAGAATGCCATGTCCGTGTATTTCATGCCGAGCGTGAGGCCGAGAAAATTGTAGAACTTTGCCGTTCCTGTGACTGCGTACTCCGGGTACATCTTCACGGAGTTCGAGAATGGCGAGCGCAGCGCGAAACCGAGCATGGAATAGACGAGGAACGTGTTCCCGTGCGGCCTGTAGACTCCCTCGAAGCCGAACTTGAGCGGCCTGTGGAGCTTGTACGGCTCGTCGGAGTAAGTCGTGTCGCCGATTTCGCATTCGGTTTCTGGGGAGTTTCCGTTGATTACGTCGATGAGTCCGTTCTCGCTTGTGTAGACGGTCGCGTTTATCTCTTTCGACATCGAATAGTCGAGTTTTCCCGGAATCATCGGGATTCGGCCGTAGATTCCGGCTTCGAGCACGCGGCCTATGAACGGATATTCGACACCGAACGTCAAATCGACTCCGCCCCTGGACAGCGCGCTCATTATCTCGTCCTTGATTACCAGGTCGTCGTCGCCGTTGTCTTCTTCGCCGTCCCCGAAAAGCTTTTCGAGGTTCACGGCCGAGTAGACCGACAGGTTCGCCTTCGCCTTCGCCTGCAGTTTTCCAGAAGACGAGGTGTCCCATGAAAAACTCGCCTTCGTGTTCGGAATGTAGACTAGCGGCACGAAATATGTCGGCTTGACGGTGATTCCGAGTCCGCCAATGTTCGTCCTGAAAGAGGCCCCCGTCGTTATGTACAAGTCCGTGTATATGCTCATCTCGGCTTCGTAAGAGTCGCCGACCTCAAGCCCCTTCGCCAGAAAGTCGAATATTCCCTTGCCGAGGTTGAGGTAGCCGCTTCCGCTCGCCCCCGCGAAGAATCCGAGCCTGAACTTTCCGCCGAAATCCATGTTGAAATAGTTGTTTTCGTTCAGCGTGAATTCCGTGGTCAATCCGTGCCGTGGCAGCTTGTCGTCGAATTCCTGCAGGTCGATTACGAGTTCCTTCACAAGAACGTCGGACGCTGAAATCGCGTTGTTCGAGAATCCCGCCTCGGCTTCCATTCCGAATTCCACCCTTCTGTTGTACTCGTGGATTTCGGAAGTCGCGAACGATGACGCAAGCAAAAAAAGCGATGCGATTGCGAATCTGTTCTTCGTTTTTGTCATTTGCTCCAAACCTCAACTTCGCCTTCCGCTGTCAGCTTGAAAAGCGCGTATGCCCCAAATACGGAATTCCGCTTTATGGAAATGGCGTTTCCGTCGGTCTTGTCGATTTTCATGTACATCTTCGGCATGAACGGAGCCGTCTCGAATATCGCTGTGAATTCCTCCGTGGTGAATTCGAATTCGTGCTCTTCTCCGTCGAATTTTATCTCCTTGTCGTCGAAGAATTTTCCAGATTTTTCGCCGTCTGTTATCTCGTTCGACACGATTTTTGCCGAAAGTCCAAGCCCTGTCGAATTCGAGAATTTGTACTCGCATGACAAGGCCTGCAGCAAATCAGTGTACTTTTTGAACTCGAATTCCTCCCCGTCGTCCCTCTTGAACAAATCCTCGTCCAAAGCGTTTCCCGCGAGGTCCAGCAGGTCGTCGATTTCTATGTCGTCGGTCACTTCAAAGACCAAAGGAATCCTGAGAATGATGTTGATGTTGACCGTGAGCGACTCGGTGTTCTCCAAAAATGACTGCAGCTCTTCTTTTGAGTCGAACGATATTATGGGTTGCAGGTTGCACGATATTATGAATTTCTCGTGCTTTTTTAGAGTTCCGTCCGCTTGTTCCGTTCCGTTCATGTAGTCGGTGAGAGCGTCGCCGTCCAGAGCGACCGAGTATGCGCCGTCGGCACGGAAAGAGCCGTCCGTTATCACGCCCTCTTCGTCCGCTTTGGAACTCAAGTCCGTGTCCGTTGTGACGAGATGGAAATCTCCGTCTTGGTCGCTGTCGGCAAGCACGGAAACATACGTTGAAGCATCGTTCACATTTGCCGGGTCTGTCTCTCCGACTACGATTTTTCCGGTGAAATAGGCGTTGGCGCTTTCCACGGATTCGCATTCGATGTAGGCATAGGCTTCTATTCCGTAAGTTTCGTTGTCTATTGTTGTTGTCCCGAATTTTATCTTGTCGAATATGTAGCTGTAGTCTGTCGCATCCTCTTCGTCGCTTGAACCTGCGATTGATTCGAGGATTTCCTTGAAATTTATTCCTGTGTCGAGCGTATCCGTGAATGAATCCAAGCCGTCGTATTCGTATTTGCCGTCATTGTTTGGCGTTATGGAATTCACAATCGAGCTTGCGTCCGAAGTCGCCGGCAGTGCTGTCGTGTGGCTTTTGAGCGGATAGTTCATCACATACTCAAGAACCGCGTCGTCTTTCTTTGTCGGGTTGAATTCGTATGCGTATATCTTCTGGGAGTCTTCCGATTCGTCGTCGCTTGATAGTGCGTCCTGAATGGTCTCCGCGCTGAATTTTTTTGCGAGTTCCACTTCTGTGTTTCCGAGCGGGATTTCATAGCTGACCTCGCTCGTCTTCATTGTGAGAGACTCCGGAATTGAGCATGAGAACAATAATGTTGTCACAAAAAAAGCCGTTGCCGGCATAAAAAAAGAAATCTTCATCGCTCTCGAATTTTAATTGAAAACGATGAAGATTTCTACTTTGTTGATATTCTCTGAATTTATTTCTTGAGCAGAGCCGCGAACGGATTGTACATCATTCCGTCGCTAGAGCCGAAGTTCTTGTTGCCCCTCGGCCTGTCGCCCTTTTTCGCCGTGGCGGAAGCGTTTCCGGCTCCCTTCTTGACGATGACGAGCTTCTTCTTGCCGCTTCCGTCCGCCGTTGCCCTTGGAGAGCCTGCGTCCGCTTTCGGCTGCGCGTTCGTCTTGAGCGAGAGCGAGATTCTCTCTCTGTCCTTGTCGAGCGCAATTATCGTGAATTCCTTCACGTCGCCGACTTTCACCACGTCCATCGGATTGGAGACGAAGTTGTCGCTGAGTTCCGAGACGTGAATCAAGGCCGTCTCGTGGAGGCCGATGTCCACGAAGGCACCGAAATCGACGACGTTCTTGATTTTGCCGGTGACCTTCATGCCGACCTTCAAATCGTTGAACGAGAGGACTCCCTTCTGCATGATTGGAGCCGGGTAGCCGTCGCGCGGGTCCCTGTTCGGCTTTCCAAGCTCTTCGATGATGTCGTTGAGCGTCGTCTCGCCCACGCTGTATTTCTCCATGAGCGACTTCTTCACGTCGGAAGGAACCGCCTTTTTCGCCTGAACGTACGAGAGAAGCTCGCGCGCTACGTCGTAGTTTTCAGGATGCACCCATGTGTTGTCGAGCGGGTCGGAGCTTTCGGCGATTTTGAGGAAGCCCGCGCACTGCTCGAACGCTTTCGGTCCGAGTCCCGGCACTTTCTTGAGGTCTTCCCTGCTTGTGATTTTTCCGTTCTCGTCCCTGTACTTGACGATTTTTTTCGCGAGCGACACGTTGATTCCAGAAACGTACTTCAAAAGCATGTAGGAGGCCGTGTTCAGGTTGACTCCGACATTGTTCACGACTGAAGAGACGACCTCGTCCAACTGTTCCGCCAGTTTCTTCTGGTTCACGTCGTGCTGGTATAGTCCGACGCCAATCGCCTTCGGGTCGATTTTGACGAGTTCCGCCAGCGGGTCCTGCAGCCTTCTTCCCATCGAAATCGCGCCCCTGACCATCACGTCCAAATCAGGGAATTCTTCCGTGGCGACAGGGCTTGCCGAGTAGACTGACGCTCCGGATTCGTCCACGACGGTGTATTTCACGTCCGCGTCCGAGTAGTTCTCGCTCAGGACTTTGGAGACGATTTCCTGGACTTCCTGCGAGCCGGTTCCGTTTCCGACCGCCAAAACCTGGATGTCGTACTTGTCGATTGCGTTGTTGATGAGGTCGTACGCCTCTTTCGGGTTCTGCTCCTGGAAAATCTTGAAGAAGCCGAGGTATTTTCCGGTCTCGTCCAATGCCGCGCACTTTGTTCCGTTCCTGTAGCCGGGGTCGATTCCGAGGACGCGGCTTCCCTTTATCGGCTGCGTCATCAAAAGGTTCTTGAGGTTCTCCGAGAAGATTCCGATTCCGTGGGCGTCCGCCTCGTCCTCTTCGTCGCTCCTGATTTCGCGCACGACCGACGGCGAGAGAAGGCGCACGAGTCCGTCCTCGATTGCCTCCGCCTGGTACTTGTTCTTGAGGTCGGCCCGCTTTTTGAGGAGGGCCACCGCATCGTCCACCGGCACGTCGATTGTCACGGTGAGCGCGCCTTCCCGCTCCGCCCTGTTGATTGCGAGAATCCTGTGCGGCTTGACTTGAGAGAGCGGCTCCGAGTAGTCCCAGTACATCTGGTACTTCGACGTCTTCTCCGCCTGCTCCTCCGTCTGTCCCTCTGGCACGATTCCCTTGGTGTTTATCGTTCCGTCCTCGATGTAGAGGTCGTGCACGTCCTCCCTGTTCTTCGGGTTCTGCGCGGTGCGCTCGGCTATGATGTCCATCGCTCCCGCAATCGCCTCTTTGACCGACTTGACCGAAAGCTCCGGCGTCTCCTCGTTGTCCTTGACGAATTCCTCCGCCTTCTTTTCGATTTCAGCGTCCGAAAGTTCCAGCATGGAATCGGCGAGCGGCTCAAGACCTTTCTCGGCGGCGACCATTCCGCGCGTCTTCTTCTTCTTCTTGAACGGTGCCCACAAGTCCTCAAGCTCCGTCAGCGTCTTCGCGTTCATGACCGCCTCATAGAGCGAGTCCGTCAGCTTGTTCTGCGCGAATATTCCCTTGACGATTTCGATTCTGCGCTCCTCAAGGTTCCTGTACGATTTGAAAAGGTGGTCGCAGTCCGTGACCTGCACTTCGTTGAGGTTGCCGTGCTGCTCTTTTCGGTAGCGAGAGATGAAGGCGATTGTGCAGCCCTCATTGACCAAACTGATGACCGCCGAGACTTGGTTCACCTGAATCTCAAGCTCCTTGGCGATGCGTTTCATGATTTCGACTTCGTTCACGGTGAGCGAGTCGATGTTTTCCTGTGTAAATTCCATAGTTTCGATTTTAATGGAAAAAAAGTCAGTTGAGAATTCACCCTGTTCCGAAGAAAATTCCGCGGAACAGGCTTGTTTCCGTCATTTCCTGATTTCGTCCACGAATTCCTTTATCTTGTCCAAAGCGATTTTGATTTTGTCGATTGAGGTCGCGTAGCAGCATCTGATGTGCCCTTCGCCTCCGAGTCCGAACACGCTTCCCGGAACGACGGCTATCGAATACTTCTGGAAGAGCTGCAAGGCGAATTCCTCGCTCGAAAGCCCTGTGGAAGTGATGTCGGGGAACATGTAGAACGCCCCAGTCGGCTCAGGCACCGGAAGCCCCATGTCGCAGAATGCCTTGTACATGAGGTTGCGCCTCTGCTGGTAGCTGATTCTCATTTTTTCAACGTCCTTCCAGCCGTTCCTCAAGCCTTCCGCCGCCGCGTACTGGGAGAAAATCGGCGGACAAATCGTGTTGTAGCCGTGGAGCTTGACGATTTGTCCGAGCAGGTCGCTCGGTCCCGCGATGTAGCCGATTCTCCAGCCGGTCATGGCGAACGACTTGGAGAAGCCGTTCAAGATGATTGCATAGTCCTTCATGCCGGGGAAGCTTCCGATTGAGACGTGCTCGGCTCCGTCGTATGCAAGTTCGCAGTAGATTTCGTCCGAGATGCACCAAATTTGCTTCTCCACCACGACCTTCGCGATTTTCTCAAGTTCCTCTTTCGGAATCATGGTTCCCGTTGGGTTGTTCGGCGAGCAAATCATCAGCGCCTTTGTCTTCGGCGTTATGGCTGCCGCTATCTGCTCGGCTGTCGGATAGTAGCCGTTCACGCTTGAGTCAATCGGCACGATTTTCGCATTGCAGAGCTTGGCGAGCGGCACGTAGTTCACATAGCATGGCTGTACGACGATGATTTCGTCGCCGGGGTTCAGTATCGCGCGGAGAACAGCGTCCACGCCCTCCGACGCTCCCACGGTCGGGAGAATCTCGTTCTTGGGGTTGTAGTAGCAGCCGTAGCGTTCCATGTACTTCGCTATTTCCTCGCGGAGTTCTATCAAGCCCCAGTTGGACGTGTAGGACGTGTGGCCTTTTTCAAGGTGGTAGTAGGCTTCCTCCCTGATGACCCACGGTGTCGGAAAGTCCGGCTCTCCGACTGAAAGCGAAATCACGTCGTCGTGCCCAATCAGCATTTCGAAAAATTTCCTGATTCCTGACGGAGGCGTCTCCATCATCGACTTTGAAAATCTGTCTTCCCTGGTGTTCATGCCATCACTCCTTCGCGCCTGTCAGATTCGTCCTCCACATACAGTACGTCGTTTTCCTTGTATTTCTTGAGCAGAAAGTGCGTCTTCGTCGAGCGCACTCCGTTCAGCGTCGAAAGCTTGCTTGAGACGAACGACGCGACTTCCCGGAGGTTGTCCCCCTCGATGACGACTTTGAGGTCGTAGCCGCCCGACATCAAGTAGAGCGACTTGACCTGCGGGAAGCGGTAGATTCTCTCGGCGAGCGCGTCGAATCCGTGTTCCCTCTCCGGCTGGCACTGAATCTCTATCTCCGCCAGAACCTTGTCCTTGCTCGCCTCGTCCTTTTCCGGGTTCACGATGGCGGCGTATTTGAGAATTATGCCTTCGTTCTCCAATTCGCTGATGATTTTCTTCACATCGTCCACCGACTTCTTCGTCATCGCGGAGATGTCCTCGACTGCCAATCTCGCATTCTCGCGAAGCAAATCCAATATCTCTTCTTTTCCGTCCATATTAGAACCTCTGTTTTTTCTGGATTCTCAATTTTAGCATATTTAATAGGTCGAATGTCGAGTTTTCTCAGACCAATGTCAGAAACGAGGGAAAGCGAAAATTTCAAAAATGTCGCCATTCCGTCCTAATCTTCTGCAATTTTCCAAAATCCTCCCGAAGTCGTCTCGTCAATATTTGCAAGGCTCATAAGGAAATACGATTTTGAGATTGTTGAATTTGCCATCTTCTGCCGCGGCGACACGAAAAATTTCGATATCTTCCAAAAGCGTCTTGCAGAAATCAAAAACTGAGCCGTGGATTCCGAAACGAGTTCGGAATGACAAAAACGCGAACTGTACTTTTTGCGAAATCATTTGATGGATTCTCAGTGGCGAACGCAGTTTCTAGCGGGACTTTTTCAAATCCTCCAAGTCCGCGCTCCAGGACGAAAAAGCTGCGGCGTTCCATTTTTTGCCTTTGTAGGTTTCGTCGATTCGGAATTCATAGACATTCGTGAAGGCTCCTTTTTCTGTTATGTCGCGCAAATCCAGAATCTGCTCGCCTGTGCGGTCCAAAAGCGAGACTTCCTTCGTCTTTCCGTTCGCCATGTTGGTCACGGTCAGCTTTTTGAGCCGTCCGTAATCCAATTCGCTCTCTTTCTCAAAATATCCGTTTTCAATTCTTATGATGCCGGAGACGGGACGATTGCATTTTAAGACAAGCGTCGTTCCAATCGGAGAACCGTCGATGATGAAGCCGAAGCCGCCGCCGTCGTCGATTACCTCTTCCTCGCGAATCTCGTCCGCGTACTCTCGCACTTCGCCCGAGCTTTTTATCGTGTAGAATGTGCCCTGCGGAATTTTCGCCGATTCTTCGTCGCCCTCGCGTCTTCTGATTTCTTTTCGGTCTATGCACTTGATTCCGATTCGTCCGTCTTGAAAGAAGTTTCCCTCACGAAAATGGAACCAATTGGAATCTTCGCGCGTTTTTCCGCTCTCGTAGTAGTAGCTTGAAATCCGCTTGATTCTGTCGATTTGCGTCCAGGCGCTTATCGCCGCATCGAGCATACCTCCCGTTTTTGCAATGTCCGTTCCGATTACGCCGTCCATTCCCATGAAACCGTCATCAAGATGAATCGCATACCGCAGGGAAATGTGCTTCAAAATGTCCTTTCCGTTTTCAAAAAGAAATTCCCTCGCCGCAGTGATGTCTTTTTGAAGCTTTTCCACCTGTCTATTGAACTCGAAATCGAATTCCTTGTCTTTTGAAAATTTGTAGTCCCCGCCGTACTGTCCCGACTCGACGATAAAATCTTTCTGAATCCTTTTCCAAAATCCAGAAGGCGGAAGGTAGATGTGAATCGTGGCGTAGAGTTTTTCTAGGCAAATCTCCGCAATCTCCTCTTCGCTCATCTCGCTGAATTTCTTTGGAAGCAAAATCGCGTCAGGCTCCGCCGTCACAAGAAAGTTGTCGGTAAACGGAAGGTCTTTCGGCCGGTTCTTCCAAATCTCAAAAAGCGCGTTTTGAACTTTCGGCAAAACAAAATACGCCCAGGCCGCGTCCTTCACGCTGTCCTTCGTGACGGTGACCCTGTATCCCAAACCACATTTTCCAGCCGACTCCTGTGGTTCCACGAATCCGTCGAAAATGTAGTGCATGATTAGCGCGAGCTGCCCTCCGTAATACTGCGGAACAGCCTTTTCTCCGTAGCATTTTTCCTTGAAGAAACTGCCCGGACTATGCCAATAGCGGTATGTTTCCATGTCGAACGGAACTCCCCGCACATTTTCCACATACACGAAATGGATTCCGTATCTTTGCTCAAGCGTTTCGAGCGCGTTTTCTTTTGCCGTCTCCGCCGACTTCACATTGCCGACTCTCATGCACGACGAAAACGCAAAACATGATGCAAGAAAAAGAATTGCACGGATTTTCATGGTTCCTATACTAATATCGTTTAGAGCGTTTTACAACGAATGTGCTGACAAGGAATCTAGCACTTAATTTTCTATTGGATGTTTAGTGCCATCTTTCGTTTTTCTGCAGGAATCAACGAAGAAGAAAGCTTTCATACCCTATAATTTCCGATAAGTGATTAAGGGAGGAAAAAAAATGCTCACATTGAAACAATTCTACATAGCGCAGATGCTCAAAGGAACGAACGCGGCTTATCCTGCAAGGGAAACGGGCGAGGAGATTTTTTCGAACTGCTGGGGAGACGCGACAGGCGCGCGCATCGTTTCCACCGTTGAAAGGATACTCGAATTGACGGGCGACGACGGGGACGAGCCTGTCGTTTTCGATGACTGAACTGGAAAAAGCAGGAGAAAAAAGGAAAAATGGTCGGAACAAGGGAGATGTTACGCTAAGTATGCTGAAATAAAAACGGTCATTGAGCGAAGTCGAAATGACCTGTTTTTGCATGACAATGCCCCCTTGTTAGCATACCTTTCGTAACACCACCCATTTTTAATTGGAGAATCATAGAATGGAATATACGAAACTCGACGTTGAAAAGATAATGACGCTGAACCCTGAAACGAAAGAAATCGTCGTGCCGGAGGGCGTTGCGGAGATTGGCGAGGAGGCGTTCATTGACGCGAGGAACACGCTTGAAAAGGTTGTGCTGCCCGACTCCGTGGTAAAAATCGGGAAGCAGGCATTTGCATTTTGCCAAAAGCTCACGGCGATTGATTTGCCGAAAGGTTTGACAGAGATACCGAATTCTGCCTTCAGTCATTGTTCATCGCTCAAAGAAATCGAGATACCTGCGGGCGTGAAAAAAATCAATTCTGAGGCTTTTGGTTCTGCGGCATTGGAAAGCATTGAGCTTCCTAGTGGTCTTGAGGAAATCGGTTACAGAGCATTTTTCAAGTGTAAACTTACGGCTATTGAACTGCCACAGTCGCTGAAGAAAATCGAGAGCAGTGCATTTTCGGGCAACAACATTGAAAGCGTGGCGTTTCCGTCTGGCATTGAAAAGATTGGAGGATTTGACTGCACTCCGCTGAAGAGCGTGGAAATCCCCGACGGCGTTTCTGAAATCGGAAGATTTGCATTCGCATCCTGCAAAACTTTGGAGAGCGTGAAACTTCCGAAAGAGCTTATCTATAAAGAAGAAAAATACATCGGCTGGCAAAATAAAGAAGAAACGCGGATTCTCGGCGGTATCGGAGACTCGGCATTTTCTGGCTGCGAGAAGCTGACTTCCATTGAGTTGCCTGAAAATCTCAGCATGATTCAAAGCGACTTGTTCGAGGGCTGTGCGTCTCTCAAGACTGTAAAAATCCCCGCGAGTGTTAAACAAGTGAACAGAGAGGCGTTCAAAGGCTGTACTGCACTCGAAGAGATAGAAATTCCTGCAACTGTAGTAAGAGCGAGCGAAAATCTGTTCTGCAATTCTGGAGTGAAAAAACTGCGCTGGCTTTCGAACACACCCATAAATGAAAATGCGCTGCTTGATATGACTAGTTTGGAGGAAGCGGAGCTGAACGCGCGTGAAATTGAAAAGTTCACTCTTTGCATGACTTACGAAAACAAAGACAACAAGGACAAAAAATGTCCGCTCAAAAAGCTCACAATCGGCAAGGACACGGAGAAAATAGAAGACGGCGCGTTTGCATCTTTGAAAGATTTGACAGAAATCATCGTTGACGCAGAGAACAAGAAATACGCCGTTGATTCGGGCTGCCTGTACGCCAAAGGCACGAAGCGGCTCATCCGCGCCATTCCCGTGGGCGAAAAGGACGGAAAGCCGCTCTATCAGATTTCTGACAAAGTGAAGGCAATCGGCGCGAACGCTTTCCCGAAAACCGTGGAGAACGCCGTCGTTGAGTTCTTGGGCAAAATCGAGAAAGTGAGCGACAAGGCGGTGGACGGATTCCGCAAATCGAACTTGAAAAAGGAGAAGACTCCAGACGGCGCGACAGGCGGAGCGAGAACCGTGTACGACGCGATGAACTTGGTGCAGGCAAAGGCGGCGAAAATCGAGAGCGTGAAAAAAGCGGGCGCGGACGCATTGATTCTGGCGGCGTTGTCAGACTGGCAATACGGATACGACGAATGCGACGGCTACTCCCCTGCTCGCAAAGTCTACCGCGTGAAGTTGCCGTTTGGTGCGTCGTTTATCGTGAATATGAAACCGAAGCCGACTCAAAAAGACGCGCAGACAGTGTTCGAAAAAATCAGCAGCCTGAAGCCGTTTGTGGATGACGAATTTGCATTGTTCGAAAAGCTGCGTGAATTGAGCGAGCAGAGTGAGATGAGCTTGAAGCCAACGAGCAGCGGAAACGGAAAGTATCTGATTGAGTTCAGCGGGGACAGAAACAGCTACAACGACAGCAAAAACACGTTTGTTTCGTCGGAGGGCGTTCCGAGCGATAGTTTTATCGAAAAGGACATCGCATCATTCTTTGCAGGCACAAACCTTGAGTATCAGATTTTGATAATGCCGAAGAAAGACAGCGACGGAAATGCGAAAATGCCGTCCGTGCAAATCGCCATCAAAAAAGGCGACAAAATCGTCGTGTGGAAATTCCGCGAATGGCGACTCTTTGCCCGCGGAAAAGACGACAATGGCAATGTAAGAAACTACCTTGATAGCCGCCACGGTTTGCAGAATATCATCGCGCTTGTGCAGGAAACCCTCGGCGACGATATTGCAGCGGCTCTTGCACTAGATAAAGATATACAGCGAATAGCAACGCCTTTTGTGATAACAGTCTAACAGGCATAGCCTACCTTACAAAACAGGCTGTGCCTTTAAAAAGAGCCATTGGCTCATTTATTTACCATGTTGAATGAAAGAACGAACTTCCAGTTATTATTCCAGTTAACTTCGTTGTTTTCGCCGGGCTTAAATGTATTAGCCCAAAGCAAACGGCGTCTTGGTTTTCTCTGAATAAGCGAACGCGCCATGCTGGAGGCGTTTCCTGCTGGAGACGCTTTTCAGCGTTTGGCGTTCACGAACAGCTCTCTTTCGTTCTCCAGCAGAATCTGGACAAGCACCTTGCAGTCAAGATATTGGATTCCGTATTCACCAGCGGCGATTCTGTCCGCGAGTTTACTCTGATAGTAAATGTCCATCGCAGTTTGCAAATCAAGATTCTTGACTTCGGCGAGGTGCGAGATGATTTTTTCCTCAAGGCGTTCTTTGTATATTTTTTCCAAAATTTCTCCGTCCATAATCAGACCTCTTCAAACGAAGTGAATTTCAAAACCTGTTCGACAGCTTTTTGAGTTATGAACGCAATCTGGTCGTAGTTCGGATATGCCCTGATTTCTTTTATCGCGCGTTCCTTGTCCCAAAGTCCGTCATGATACATGTCAACCACTCGGAAAACCTTGTCGTTCGCAACCTTGCCGATTATCACGTCGTATTTTTCGTAATCCGTTCCGCCATCCCGGCAGTGGCAGACAAAATCAATCCATTCAGATAAATCTTCTCCGAAATTCTTGCATTTCAGCTCGCCAAAATTCTCGTCCATCTCGTAAAAATTCACGATGGCTTTCTCTTTTCCGAGAATGACGCTTTTCCGTTTAGCCCAATTTTCAGCTTGATTTTTATTCGTGGTAACGTAAAATCCCTTGCCAAAATCAAGGGGGCGGTAGGAGTGCAGAACATCGGGATTTTTTATGATTTCCGTGGAACCGTGATAAACCGTCATACGCTTACTCCCCTTGCCGCAAGGTATTCTTCAATGTCGCCCACGATATAGCTCGTGCTTTGCGTGTGCATGATGTCGTAATACGGAACGAGAAGCTTGTTTATGCAGTCGGAATCCTTGAGCTTCTTGTACGCGGCAGACGGAAAAACCGACCACTTTTCCGCGCAGGCGTGGAGAATGTAGATGATGAATTCAAAAACTGGTTTGGGCATGGAGAAATTATAGCACATCGATTGAGCGTTTTTGCGTTGCGCCGCTCCTTCGCCTCTGTCGATTTTTGGCCGCTCTGTCGATATAATGAATCAGTTCGATATGACAAATTGTTTGATGGAATGTCGGAATTTTATAAATTGGAGAAAAAAATGGACAAACTCAGAATTTTGCTTGCCAAGGGACGCATCTACGAATCTGTTTATGAACTTTTGAACGACGTGGGAATTTCTATTCATCTTCCGGACAGGACGTATTTTCCAACGACGAACCAGGAGGATTTGGCTTTCCAGGTCGTCAAGCCGCAGATAACGTCGGCTCTTTTGGCGCAGAACAAGGCCGACTTGGGATTTTCGGGAAAGGACTGGGTCTACGAGAACGGAGTGGAGAACGACGTGGAGGAAATCATGGATTTCGGCTTCGACCCGGTGAGAATCGTGGCCGCCGTCCCGAACACTGTCGATTTCGACTCTCTCCTCAAGGGAAAGGTCACAATCGCCACGGAGTACCAGAATCTTTCGAGAAAGTGGATTGAGGAGAAGAAGGTCGACGGAACGATTTTCAGGACGTGGGGAACGAGCGAGGGCTTCGTTCAGGACAACGAGGACTCCATCGCCCAGATTCTCATCGACAACACTTCCACAGGCTCGTCGCTCCGCGCGAACAACTTGAAGATTGTGGACACGCTCATGGAGTCGTCCACGAGGATGTACGCTTCCAAGGAGGCCCTCAAGAACCCGGAGAAGAAGCGCAAGATAATGGAGCTCAAGATGCTCTTCGAGTCCGTCCTGAACGCGCGGGGCAGGGTCATGCTTGAGATGAACGTCTCGAAGGACAAGGTCGACTCCCTCATTAAGGGAATCCCGTCCATGAAAAGCCCGACAGTCTCGCCGCTCTACGGAGACGACGGATTCGCGGTGAAAATCGCCGTGAAGAAGAGCGAGGTTCCGACCCTTCTTCCAAAACTCCAGTCTTTGGGCGCGACCGACATCCTCGAATACGCCCTCAGAAAAGTGATGATGTGACGGAGCGGACCATGCGAATTGCCACGATAGAACGGATTACGGGCGAGACTCAGATTTCGCTCACGCTGAATCTTGACGGAAGCGGAAAGTGCTCGGTTGAGAACCCGATTGGATTCTTTGACCACATGCTCAAGTCCTTCTGCAAGCACGGGCTTTTCGATTTGTCCGGCAGCATAAAGGGCGACTTGGACGTGGACCAGCACCACACAATCGAGGACACTGGAATCGTGCTCGGCCTTTGCTTCGCGAAGGCTCTGGGCGACTGCGCGGGAATCTACCGCTCCGGCTTCTTCATGTACCCGATGGACGAGTCGCTCCTGCAGGCCGCCGTGGACTTTGGAGGCCGACCCTTCCTTGTGTGCGACGCGAAACTCTCCAACATTCCGCTCGTCTCCGTGCAGGACGGAAGGCAGGGCACGTTCCAGACCGACTGCTTCGACGACTTCTGGAACGGCTTCGTTCAGGGCGCGAAGTGCAACCTCCATCTGGACACAATCCGCGGAAGAAGCGACCACCACAAGATGGAAGGGATTTTCAAGGCGGCGGCCCGCGCAATCCGCTCGGCAGTCGAAATCGACCCGCGGCGCAACGGGGAAGTCCCAAGCACAAAGGGCGTAATATAAAGCGAAGGCGGCGTGTTCCAGCCGGGAATCGCCGCTCTCGATTTCCAAATAAATTTTGAATTCAATAAAATTCAATGGTATCATTAAATTTATGGATATTTTCTTTGATATGCCGAATCTCTCGGTCGACAATCTGACCCAGCTCCATGACCGCGAAGCCATGGTTTCGTACATCGACCACCTCATGACGCTGAAGACGCCTTTCACTATGGCGTTGATAGACATAGACAACTTCACATACATAAACGAGAACTACGGGCACATAGCCGGGGACAAGATAATATGCGAAGTCGCCGAGCGCGTGAGCAAGCAGATTGGCGACAAAGGCGTCGTCGGAAGGTTCGGGGGGGACGAGTTCATCGTAGTCATGCCGAATTTCGTGAAGTATGACGAAATCTGGCAAGTGTGCCACAAAATCCAGGTGAACATGAGCGAGTGCGAAGTCCAGGCGTGCAGCGGCCTTTATGTGACCGTCACGATTGGGCTTTCCCGATTCCCTGAAAACGCCCAGAGCTACGACAAACTCATCGAAAACGCGGACAAGGCCCTGTACCGTGGAAAGACGAAGGGACGCAACTGCTTCATCATCTACCTTCCAGAAAAGCACGCGAACATCGTCTTGAAGACGGAGAAGGACAGACAGCTCAGCTCGATGTACCTCCACTCCATCGTATTCAGCAACCTCACGAAGACCGAGAACCTCAGGGATGGAGTGAAGAGCCTCTTCGACTTCATCTGCTCCTACTACATGATAGACCATCTGTGCATACAGACCGAGGAGGACGGGAGCGGAGACGGCAGCGTCTGGTATGAGAAGATTCATCCGCTTTCAAAGGCAAAGTCTTTCAAGCCGCTCAAACTGAGCCTCATAAGGAGCTACCTCAACAACACGATTGAGATGCTTTATTTGAACGACACGAAGCAGCTCATGCGGGCGAACCAGAATGATTTGTACGAAGCCCTGTGCGAGCAGAGGGTGACGTCCACCTGCTGCGTGAACATCGCGTACAAGGACGAGTTCTTCGGAATGCTCAGGGCCGACATGACGGGCGTGGCCGGCTCCAGCAGGATTTGGCAGTACGGGGACATGGACATACTTTTGACGGCGGCGAAAACGATAGCCTTGATACTCCATTTCACGGGCAAGACGCTTTCCTCTTTGGATTAAAATCGGAGCGTATTCATTCGAGGAGTTATTTTATGAATGACGAATTTTTCAACATCGGAAGGCCTAAGGACAACTTGACTCAAGTCTACAGCAGGGAAGTCATAACGGACTATGTGAACCATCTCATAGAAGAGGGGACTCCGTTCACGTTCGCGCTGGTCGACATCGACAACTTCAAGTATGTGAACGACACGTTCGGGCACATAGCCGGCGACAAAATCCTAAAGACCGTAGCGAACAGGCTCATCAAGCTCATCGGCTCAATCGGGACGGTTGCGCGTTTCGGCGGCGACGAATTCATTCTCGTGTTTCCGCGACTCATCGACTACGACGCTGTTTGGACGACGTGCCGCAGCATCATGATGTTCATGAACAACTTCGAGATTTCCGATTTCGAGGGGCTTTTCGTCACGCTCACGATAGGCCTCGCCCGATTTCCCGAAAACGCCAAGACTTACGACGATGTGTTCGAGACGGCCGACAAGGCTTTGTACCGCGGAAAGATGAAAGGGCGCAACTGCTTCGTCATCTACCTTCCAGAGAAGCACGCCCACATCGACCTGAAGAATTCGAATGCGAAAACCATAAGCTCCATGCAGCTGCATTCGCACGTTTTCGCCATGCTGACGACCGGTCCGAGCCTTGGGGAGGGTGTTTTCGCCCTTTTCAATTATTTCAGCTCATATTTGATGATAGACCACCTATGCATTCAGTCGCTCCCCGACAATCCCGACGGCGGAAACAAAATCTACTTTGAGAAGACTCACGAGCTTTCCAGAAACCAGTCGTTCCTTCCGATAAACCTTCTGCAGCTTGCGGATGCGACCGACAAGGCCATGGGGCTTTTCTACACGAACAATGTCGAGCATCTTGAGGAAGCCGGAAAAATTGATTTGCTTGGCGAATACAGGGCGCAGCAGATTCAGTCCGCGTGCGCCGTGGAAGTGTCCATCTGCGGAACCCTTTATGGAATCCTCCGTGCCGAGTCGACTTCCGTCCGCATTTGGCAGCGAGGGGATTTGGACATCCTCGTCACGACCGCAAGGACGCTCGCGATTCTGCTCCACGAGCGAAACCTTACATTGAAGGATTTGTGATTTTGCGCTTTTTTGGGTGGAGAATCTGCCAAAAAAGCGTTCCGATTGGTGAAATTTGACATTTGAAAAAAAATCTCACAAAATGCAACGCTTATTGAAAATAGACTTTAATTTATGCCTCTTCAATCTTGAACAAGAACCACCAAACTTCTAGAATACATCACAAATGAACGATTTAATTACAGAATTCTTAGACAAAAACGTGATTGATTCACTCTCGATTTTCCTTGCGGCTACAAAAAGCGACGAGCTTTGCAAAAATGCGAAGACCGTCGTCGGCGCGTTCGGTTCTGGAGATTTCAAGTGCTCTTCCGTGGACGAGGAGAAAAAACTGATTTCGAGTTTCAAGCGCAATCTTTCGCTTCTCGTCGAAAAGACGTGGGTCGAGCAGATGGACATCTATCTCAAGGAGGAAGTCCTCTCGAAACTCGAAGGATACTGCAGCGCGATTGAGAAGGACAATTGGTCGGAATCCTACCAGTCTTTCCTGAAAATCCTGAACGACGTCGTCTATTTGATGTTCGGAAACCAGACTCGCGATTCCGATTTCGGCGAGTACGCTTTGAGAATCGATCCCGAATTCGGAATATTCTGGTGGTACATGAGAAGCCTCCCGGAATCCAACGACTGGTCGGAGGAGAAGAACAAAATCGCGCAATGCGTAGCCTTGTATTTCCTCGCGAACTACTAGACATGAGAAAGCTCACGGCATGTGGGCTTTTTTTATGTGCGCATAGAATTTCAAAAATTGGAGAAAAAAAATGGACATTGACGAAACAACTAGGCCGCTCAGGAAGGCCGCCGGGGAACTGGCGCTCCATACAGCGAACCAGAAGAACAGCGCGCTTTCGTGCGTCGCAAAATCAATCGACCGTTTCAGAAACGAAATCATCGAGGCGAACAAGGCCGACTTGGCCGAGTCCAAGGCGAAGGGAATGAGCGACGCTCTGCTTGAGCGGCTCATGCTCGACTCGAAAAGGGTCGACGGAATACTCGACAGCATGAAAATCGTCGTCTCCCAAAACGACCCCATCGGCGAGGTCGTTTCCGGCTGGAACACCGCGAACGGAATGTCGATTCGGCAGGTGAGGGTGCCGCTCGGCGTGGTCGCCATAATCTACGAGAGCCGCCCGAACGTGACGGTTGACGCCTTCTGCCTCGCCTACAAGTCGGGGAACGCGATTCTCCTCCGTGGCTCCTCCTCCGCGCTGAACACGAACAGGGTTCTCGTCAAGGCGATAAAAGAGGGCTTGAGGAATGCGGGCGAAAACGGAATCGAGGATGCAATCGCCTTGTGCGAGCCGCTTCCAGACCATTCCGACGTGGACGCGATTTTGGGCGCGGTGGGAAAAATCGACTGCGTTCTTCCGAGGGGCGGCGCGAAGCTCATTCAGCGCGTGGTGCAGAACGCGAAGGTTCCCGTAATTGAGACGGGCGCGGGCGTGTGCCACCTCTTCGTGGACGAGTCGGCGGATTTGGACAAGGCCGCAAAAATCGCGGAGAACGCGAAAATCCAGCGGCCGGGCGCATGCAACGCAATCGAGTGCATCCTGGTCCACGAGAAAGTCGCATCGGATTTTCTTCCAAAACTTGAAAAAACATTGGCTGGCAGGGTGGAGCTTCGCTGCGACGAGAAAAGCTATTCGATTCTCTCTTCGTCGAAGTCCCCAAAAGTCGTGAAGGCTTCCGATTCGGATTTCGGCTTTGAATTTTTGGATTTGGTGTGCGCCGTCAAGGTCGTCTCTGGAATAGGCGAGGCCGTGGAGTACATCAACTCGCATTCCACAAAGCATTCGGAATGCATCTGCACGAACGACAGGGCGAACGCGCGAATCTTCCAGCAGAGAATCGACAGCGCCTGCGTCTATGTGAACGCCTCCACAAGGTTCACCGACGGCGGCGAATTCGGCTTCGGAGCTGAGGTCGGAATCTCCACGCAGAAACTGCACGCGCGAGGACCGATGGGCATAAAGGCTCTCACGACCACGAAATTCCTGATAGACGGCGACGGTCAGGTCAGGTAGAAATCGATTTAGCAAAAAAAAGGAACCTCAACCGAGGTTCCCTTCTTTTGTCTATCAATGCGAAAATCAAATTTTTTACAGTTCAATGACCGAAACGAGCGGAAGCGGGGTTCCAGATTGAAAAACATTCAGCCACCGCGAAGCGGTACTGCCGTTTTTCAATCTGGGTTCCCGCTGTGAGCTTGTTTCGGTCATTATTACAGATGCTACTCGATTACGTCCATTCTTGCGACGTCTTTCTCGTAGTCCACTCCGTCAACGTCGAAACCGTTGATGTTCAAGAAGTCCTTCTTGATTCCGTCCAAGTCGATGAGGCTTGTGACGTTCGAAGGCGTAATCTCCGACATGAGCTTGTCGATTTCGGTCTGGACTTTCGGGTCGAGTTCCCAGTCGTCGATTCTGATTCTTCCCTCGTCGTCTGTTGGAACAACTCCGTCGGCAGTGAAGAGACGCTCGCGGAAGAGACGCTCCATCTGCTCGATGCAGCCTTCGTGCGTTCCCTGGGCCTTCTGCACTTTGAAGAGGCAGCCGAGGTAGAGCGCGATTACAGGGATGACGGAAGATGAGCGGGTAACGAGTCCCTTGTTCACAGAGACGTAGCCGGCTCCGTTCACTTTCTCCGCGAGCTTCTTGTTGATTGAGCGGGCGTGCGCCTCCAAATCCTTCTTTGCGGTTCCGATTGTTCCGTCCCTGTAGATTGCGTGCGAGTATTTCGGTCCGATGTATGAATAGGCGACAGTGCGGCAGCCTTCGTTCAAGACTCCTTCCTCGGAAAGCTTGTCGATCCATCTCTCCCAGTCTTCGCCGCCCATGACCTTTATCGTGTTCAGAATGTCGCTTCCTTCCGCGACTGGGGCGGACATCTCGGAGAGCGTCCCTGTCATCATGTCCAAGGCCTGACCCGTGAATTCCTTGCCGATTGCCTTGATTACCGAGCGGTACATGACTTTCGTGTCAGGGTCGGTGCGCACTGGAGAGGCGAGCGAGTAGACCACGAGGTCGAATTTCATTCCGTTCTCCTTTGCGATTTTGACGACTTCCGCGCGGCACTCGTCCGAGAACGCGTCCATGTTGAGTGTGAAAGACTTGAGTCCCGCTTCCTTGGCTGATTTGTCGAACTGCTTGTTGTTGTACCAGCCAGGAGTTCCGGCCTTCTTCTCGGTTCCTTCCTTCTCGAACGACACGCCGATTGTGTCGGCACCGTACTCGAAAGCGGCGGCGATTCTGGACGCCAAGCCGTATCCTGTGGAGCATCCGAGCACGAGGACGTTCTTTACGCTTTTCGTGACGTTCCTCTTCGATTTCTGCTCCTTCACGTATTCAATCTGCCTCAAAGTGTCCTTCGCGCATCCAATCGGGTGTGCGTTGATGCAGATGTTCGAGCGAACCATTGGTTTGATTACAGCCATTTTTATCTCCTAAAAATAATTATTCTCAAGTATTCTTCATACTAATTGATTCTGACATTTTTCGTCAATTTGTCATTTAAATTCAAGGCATCGCGCGTTGAATTTGCCGATTCTATTGATTCTAACACATTCGATTATATAATCAGACATCTACAAAGTCGAAGAAAATCTGGGCGGAAAAATGTATAATGGAATCCATGAAGACAAATCCAGATTACACGGTCATCTACAGCGATGACGACATTGTTGTCCTGAACAAGCGCTCGGGACTTTTGATTGCGGCCGACAGGTATGACGAGAACGCTCCCAGGTTGGACAAGGAAGCTGAGAAGGAGTTCGGCACGCTTTTCGCCGTGCACAGAATCGACAAGGACACTTCCGGCTGCGTAATCTACGCAAAAAACGCCGAGGCGCACCGCTCGCTTTCCATGCAGTTCGAGAACAGACAGGTGGAGAAGGTCTACCACTGCCTCGTGCACGGATATCCAACATGGCAGACACAGCACGTTGACATCCGCCTTCTCGCCGACGGAGACTCCAAGCACAGGACGGTGCTCTCAAAAGAAGGAAAAACTGCCGTCACGGATTTCAGGAACCTCGGCAAAGTCGGCCCCTACACATGGATTGAGGCGAAACCGCACACGGGACGCACTCACCAAATCCGTGTCCATCTGAACTCGCTCGGGCTCGCCATCGTCTGCGACCCGCTCTATTCTGGAAACCAGCATCCGGTCTTCCTGAGCGAGATAAAAAAGAGATGGAATGGCGACGAGTCGCAGGAGCGTCCTCTTCTTTCAAGGCTCGCCCTCCACGCGTACAAGCTCACCGTCGCGCACCCGAAGACGGGCGAGCGCATGACTTTCACGGCTCCGTACCAGAAGGACATGGAAGCGACAAGAAAGCAGTTCAAGTCGATTTTCGGCGTTGACCCCCAGGAAGAAAATCAGGACTGATTCATGAAGAAATTCCTTTCCGCGCTCGTTTTCGCTTTGCTTTCTCTTTCGGCTTTTCCGTTCACTTTTTCCATCGCGCCCGTGGGCGGAATCAGGAGCGGACAAATCGACGAGTACGTTTTCCTGAAAGAGTGCGCCTACGACGACGACAAGCTGAGCGAACTCAACTGGAACTTCGACAACGAATACTACGCCGGCGGAAGAATCGGCGCGAAATGGAACTACATTTTCTTCAACGGAGAATTCATCTTCGGCTTCCCCATGAAAGTCGGCAGCATGTGCGATTCCGACTGGATGAACGCGGATGCCAAAAACGCCGCCGACTACCAGTACAAGACGAATTGGTCGCACCACGACAACTACCTCGAAAGCGACTTCTCTTTTTCCGTAAAATGCGGCTTTGAAGTCAATGTCGTCGAGAACAGTCGTCTTTCATTCTCCATAAGTCCCTTCATCGGATTCGAATACGACAAGATAAAATTCAGGGGCGAGAACGGATACGCATGGTACGGAAATTCAAGTGGCGACTACCGTCTTCCATTCAGCGACGAGGACAGAACCGAATACACTTTCGACGGCAAGGTGATTTCCTATGAAAGGCGCACTTTCCTTTCGTGGCTGGGGGTCGAGGGAAATATTGAATTCTCTAAGGCAATCGCCTTTTCCGCAGGCTTCCAGGTTTCTCCGTTCGTGTACGCGGAGTCGATAGACACGCACTGGAGCAAGAAGACGATGTACGGAGACAAGACGCCCGGCTTCTTCTCGGCTTTCCGCTGGCACGTCTCCCAGTCCATTTTTCTGGGCGGACACAGCTACCTGAATTTGAGCGCGCGCTGGCTCTACGTCGGAGTCCTCCGCGGCGACAGCTACAGCAAGAGCATCTCAGGAAGCTACTACACTAAAGACGAGACTTGCGACGGCGGAGCGGGGGAGTTCTTCTTCGACATAAGCTTGAGCTATGAGATAAGGATTGGCGGATGAAAAAAATCGCGGTTGCTTTTTGTGTTTTTCTCTTCTTTATCGTGTACGAGCATTCTAACTTGGCTTATTTGACGTGATTTCAGAAATGAAAGAGAGAAATTTTTTAAAAGATTTTGATTTTTATTCCCAATGTCACTGTAAAATTTTCAAGGCTCATACCGGAATCCTGTCCAGATTTGTAGAATTCATCTTGCGGATCATCTTCCCAAAAATCCAAAAAGAGGCTTCCCCTTGCACTTTCGAAATTGAAAGTGTAGGAGGTTTCCAATGAAAGCTCAAAAATCGAATTTATTATGAAATTTACCCTAGGTGAAAGCGAAAGAAAATTGAAGTAAGAAAGTTGCTTCATCTTATAATGTTTTTCCCACCATTCTCCGTTAGTATTTTTTGCATGATGCGTATCAATGGCATAAAAGTACGAAAACGGCGAAAGCAGAATTTCAAAATCAAAATTTACTTTGGAAAAAGGCTTGATTTTCGTGCTGAATCCCAGCCATGTGAAAAGCGAGTGCCGAAAAATATCGATTCCGGCTAGTCTCCTCGTGACATATCGACCTTTTTCATCGTTCCAATATGTGTACGGATAATGTGTCGAAGAGTCATCGTACCACCAGTGCTTTCTGTCACTGCTGTACCAGCCTTCTGCATCACGACGTTCAAAAGAATCGTAATCATACATTACGGCAATAATAGGAGAAAAACTAACAAATGAGGTCGCATCGAAATCGTATGAGAAAGAAGTCGTAAGCTCATAGTTTGCGACAGCATTGTTTGTTCCTACAGAATATGTTGTCTTCATCGAATAGTCGCTTTCGTTTAACCAGTCGGAATCACGCATATCTCCGCTTTTTTGTTCAAAAAGTGAACTGGCAGCACCAATAGACCACTTGAACTGCCGGTATTTAATATCTGCATTTGCACCAAAGAGAAAAATATTCCGTTCCCATTCAAGTTCACTTATACGCTTTGAAGGATTTGCTGAATAGTAGATTTCTTCACCAAGTTGTCCGACAGAATATGAAAAGATAGGAACAACGCTCACATGGAGTTTTTTATCGGGAAAAATTTGTGCGCTAGCAGCTGTCGCAAAAAAAGAAAGCAGAATCAAGGTAGACAACTTTTTCATAAAATAATCCTATTCTAAAACATAAAATTTTCAAGTGATGATTCATCTAGCAAAATTAAGGTATACTAGGGAGCATGGATATCACAAAGTTCTCCACAGAAGAAGAATACCTTTCTCAGATGCATGCAGGTGCGCTTCTCAATCCAAGAATCGACAGCACGTTCAAGGCATTGTTCACGCAGCCGACGCAAGACTCAAGAGAGGCACTGCACGCTTTTCTTGAGGCTGCCACCGAACGGAAAATAAAATCATTTGAACTGACGGCAACTGACGCGCCTGTAGAATTCGGTGGACAGAGAAATGTAAATTACGACATTGCATGTATTTTTGACGACGGACTTTCTGCCGAAATCGAAATGCAAGCGTTCAATCAAAAATACGACTACGGAAAAAGGGCCGAATATCAAGTTGCGCGACTTGAAACAACGTATCTCAAGAAAGGCGAAACATGGGAAAAAGCACCTACTGTTTATCAAATAAGCATACTCGACTTCAACTATGCACCGAAAAGCAGTTCAGAAAAGAACGATGCAAACATCAAAAAAACGGAATCGGAATGTTCGCCCGTCAGTCGCTATTCAATGCGGACAAAAGATGGAAAAGAACTTTCAAATTCCCTTAACATAGTTTTTGTTGAACTTCCGAAAGTCCAACAACTGGAACAATCGCTCGAAACAAATACGTCTTTGGAAAATTGGGCAATTTTTCTAAAAGAGGCTGACGATCCCGAAAAAACTTCGGTTATTCAGAAACTCACGCAAAAGGAGGCTGGGCTTATGCAGGCGAAAAATTCACTTTCATCTATCAGCGTAAATCAGGATCTCTGGATAGCGCAGTACCATCAAGAACTGAAAGAACGCGACTACATTTCAGGTCTGGCTGCCGCAAAAATTGAAGGAATCGGAATCGGGCGTGCGGAGGGAATCCTTGATACAAAAATTGAAACTGCACGCAATTATCTGAAATTAGGACTTACGGCAGAACAAGTTGCAGTAGGTTCTGGATTGCCACTTGAAGAAGTCAGAAAAATAGAAGCAGCAATAATTAGATAGTCAAAAAATTCGGAGAAAAAAAATGTCTGAAAATTCGGCGATAAAGGACGCGATAGCAAATTCGCGGAAGATTGTCATAAAAATCGGTTCCAACACGCTAGCGAAAAGCGACGGAACCCAGAACACGGAATTCATGCGGAATTTCGCCCGCCAGTGCAAGAACCTCATCGACTCAGGAAAGAACGTCGTGGTCGTTTCCTCTGGCGCGCAGGTGTCGGGAGTCTCGACTTTGAAGGAATGGGCGCGTAAGAAGGACGTGCATTTTAGGCAGGCGCTCGCCTCAATCGGCCAGGTCGAGCTGATGGCGCAGTGGAGGGCGGCTTTCGGGGAGTGCGGCCTTCATGTCGGCCAGCTCCTCTTCACGAAGGACGACTTCGAGGACAACCACCGCTCGCTCAACATCAGGAACACGATTTTCACGCTCGCCGACGAGGGCGTGGTCCCGATAATCAACGAGAACGACTCGGTTTCCACGGACGAATTCGCAATCGGCGACAACGACAACCTCTCTGCCCTCACAGCGATTCTCTGGAGCGCGGATTTGCTGATTCTCTTCAGCGACATCGACGGAATCTACACCGACAACCCTAAGACGAACCCGAACGCGGAACTGATAGAGACTGTCGGAAACATAGCCGAACTCAGAAAAAACATCAAAATCGGCGGAACGAACTCCTTCGGCACAGGCGGAATCGAGACGAAAATCCAGGCGGCCGAGAAGACGACCGTCTACGGAATCCCGATGCTTCTCGCGAACGGCGGCCGGGAGAACATCCTTGACGACCTTGCGTCTGGAAACGCGAACGGCACGCTCTTCTTGGCGGAATGATTTTTTTGGAGGATAAAGATGGAAAAAATTGCGTTCATCGGAATGGGGAACATGGCGAAGGCTCTTGTCTCCGGTTTTGTGAAGTCTGGTTTCGACGCGAAGAAGATTTTCGCCTATGCGCCGAACCAGGAGAAGCTTCTGGCGAATTCAAAGGAACTGGGCTTCGTGCCGTGCGCTTCGCTGAAAGATGCCGTCGCTTCGGCCGACACGGTGTTCATGGCGTGCAAGCCGTATCAAATCGAGGCTGTGCTTTCGGAGATTGACGAGAGCCTCTTCGGAAAGACGCTCGTTTCAATCGCTCTCGGCTGGAATTTTAGAAAGTACCATGAAATTCTCGGTGACGATACCAGAATCCAGTTCGTCATGCCGAACACGCCTGCGATGGTGGGGGAGGGCGTTTTCCTTTTTGAGAAATCAAATTCCCTCAAAGAAGAAGAGCGCGGTGAAATCATGAATCTCTTCTCGAAACTCGGCGTTGTCGAGGAGCTTCCCGATTCTCTCATGGGAATCGGAGGTGCCGTGACAGGCTGCGGCCCTGCCTTCGTGGACTTGTTCCTCGAAGCCTACGCCGACGCTGCCGTGAAGTACGGAATCCCGCGCGCGACCGCGTACAAGCTCGTGAGCCAGACCGTCCTCGGCTCCGCGAAACTCCAGCTTGAGACGGGAGAGCATCCCGGCGTGCTCAAGGACAACGTGTGCTCTCCGTCCGGCAGCACAATCCGCGGCGTGACAAAACTTGAGGAATGCGGGCTCCGCACTGCCTGCATTCAGTCCATCGACGCCATAATGAAGATGTGAGGCTGATGTAAAGTCGATTTGATTTTTTTCCGTCCACTTGACCAAAAAAATCAAATCGTGTATGTTATAAAAACATTCGTTGGAGCGATGGCAGAGCGGCTGAATGCACCGGTCTTGAAAACCGACGTACCGCAAGGTACCGGGGGTTCAAATCCCTCTCGCTCCGGTTTTCCTGTTTTTTTGAAAAAAGCAGATGGAGGCGTCGTATAGCGGTATTACAACGGATTGCTAATCCGTCAGTTCCTTACGGGCTGGGCAGGTTCGACTCCTGTCGCCTCCGTTAACAGAGCAAAGCTCTCAATGAGATTGTAGCTCAGCTGGATTAGAGCGCCACCCTGCGGAGGTGGAGGTCGCACGTTCGAATCGTGTCAGTCTCAATCGACAAATTGAATTGGGAAAAAGGTTCACTTTTTTGAGTGAGCCTTTTTTTTGTCCCCGTGGCCTTTTTTTCTTTCGTGTGTCAAAAAAAAGCGCATCCTCCAGTGCCTTTCAGCCGGGGAATGCGCTTTTCGTTATGCGTTCTCCGCTTTCCTGCAGGATTCGATTCTCTCAAGCAGGGGCGGGTGGCTGTAGTTGAACACCGAGTATATCTTCGGGACCTGGATTTCGCTCAGGTTCTCCTTGTTGAGCTTTATGAGGGCGGAGATGAGGTTCTTCGCGCCGCAGGCCTTCGCGCTGAACGCGTCTGCCTGGAACTCGTCCTTGCGGCTCAGGAAGTTGGAGACGAGGCTTGCGACGGGCGCGAATCCGCCGAAGACCGTCCCGGAGAAAATCAGTCCGACCATCATCATCTTGTGGCTTATCGAGCCGTCCTCGTTCGTCAGAATCTGGAAGCCGAATCCCTCGTAGAGCGACGGCAGCTTTATGATAAAACTGATGGCGAACAATACAGCGAAAATCAGCGGAATCATTGTCAGGAGCTTCTTGAGTATGTGGCGGTGCTTGTAGTGCCCGAGTTCGTGGGCGAGCACGGCTTCTATTTCGTCCGTGGAGAGCTGTTCTATGAGTGTGTCGTAGAGGACGACTCGCTTTGACTTGCCGAATCCCGTGAAATATGCGTTGGAGTGGCCCGACCGCCTCGACGCGTCCATGACGAAAAGCCCGGACGACTTGAAGCCGCAGCTTTTCAGGAGCTTTTCGAGCCTCTCCTTCAGCTCACCTTCCTCAAGAGGCGTGAATTTGTTGAAAATCGGAGCGATGAAGAGCGGGTAGATGACGGACAGGAGCAGGCTGAACGCCACGTAGACGCCACCGAGCAGGAGCCACCAGAAATCCGGGAAATGCTTGAAGAGAAGGCTTGCCACGGCGAGCAGCGGGACCGCTATGACGACAGCCACGAGGAAGGACTTTATGCCGTCCGCAATCCATGTTCCGAACGTCTGCTTGCAGAAGCCGAACTGCTTTTCGATTCCGAACGTGGAGTAGAGGCTGAACGGAATCGAGAGGATTGTGCCGGGAATGCTCGTGAAAAAAATGAAGAGGAGGTTCACCAGTATCGAATTTCCCGTCCATGAGCAGATTGTCTCGAAGACGGCCGGATAGAAGCCCGAAACCATCAGGTACAGGTTCAGGGCGAGGGAGACGACGACCTTTGGAATCCAGAATTTGTACTTGGCGTCCTCGTAGGCGCATGTCCTTTCGAGTGTCGCCTTGTCGATGAGCCCTTCGATTTCGGCGGGGATTTCGGTTCCGTGCTTCTTCCTGAACGAGTAGTCGATTCCCTCAAGAATCATGTCCAGGAAAAAATTCAGGAACGTTCCGATGAAAAATAGAATCACAAAAATGTTTGAGTACTGCATTTCGTGATTCTATCAAATTTTCGTCCGATTTTTGCGACCGGCTATTTCCTTGTTATGATGACCTGTGTCGTCTTGTAGTACGGTTCCGAGAAGTCTACTACCTGTCGCCTGTCCTCTGTGGCGGACATTCCCGCCGCTATGAAGTCCACAGCCCCAGTCTGAAGGGCGGGAATCAGCGAGTCGAACGGCTTGTCGAGAATCTTGAGTTTCTTTCCGCAGCCGTTCGCGATTATTTGTCCGAGGCTTATGTCGAACCCTATGATTTTTCCGTCGTCCCTGCAAGTGTATTCGAACGGGGGGAACGCCGCGTTCGTTCCCATCGTGATGTACTCGTCCGTCTCGGCTTCCTCCGTTTCTGGGAGTTGTATGTTCCCCTCGACCGATATGAACGCGTTGACGAGCGCCTTGTACGTTCCGTTCTCCCTCGCTTCCCTTATCGTCTTGTTGATGGAGTCCAGAAGCTCCTTGTTCCCCTTCCTCACCGCAACCGCATATTCTTCCTCGACGAACTTGTCCTTGACTATTTTCAGGTTGTCGTTTCGGGCTATTATCGACTTCGCTGGAAGTTCGTCCATGACAATCGCGTCGATTTTCCGCTTTTTGAGGGCTTCCGCGGCGTCGTATCCTGTGATGAATTCCATCAAGTACGAGTCAGGGAGATGCTTTGAGATGTATGATGCGCTTGTCGTGCCGGATTGCACTCCGATTCGCTTTCCTGCCAAATCCTCTATGGAGTTGATTTCGGAGTTCTTTGGCAGGCACGAATAGAGCAGTGTTGAAAAAATGACCAATGCAAAAAACTTTTTCATGTCTTAAAGCATATCATTTTATGGCTGTCTCTTGCTATTTCCGCAAATTGATTTTTGCGCATTTTCTGCCGATAATTAACTGTTATGGAATTACTGATTGGAATAGTTTTTGTTGTCGCTTTTGCCGCGATAGTTTTGGCTTTGGTTACTAGAAAAGGTGGCAGGAAAGGAAAGCAAAAAGGTCGCTCTCAGATAATCAGGGACGCAAACCGCAAACTTTCCCAGGATCCGCACAATCCTGACGGGCTGATGGCCTTGGGCGAGCTGTACTACAACGAGCGTGCTTGGGACAAGGCCTACCCGCTCTACGAGACGATGATGAGCGTCGCCACAATCCACCACGAAATAGACCCGTTCAAGGCTTCTCTCAGGCAGGGAATCTGCGCCGTAAAATTGAACAAGACGGCAGATGCGTTCCGCGGACTCGGAGCGGCCTTCAAGATAAACAAGCAGGATTTCGACGTGAACTATTATCTCGGAGTCGCGAGCTTCAAGAACAACGAATTCGAGAAGGCGATACCATGCTTCAAGCGCGCTCTCATAATCCGCTCGGACGCGCCTCACCTCAATTCCTACATCGGACTTTCCATGTACAAGGCCAAGCATTTCAAGGAGTCCCTTCCGTATTTGAAGAGGGGGTTGGACGAAAACCCGGACAACAAGGAAGTGCTTTTCTGCATGGCTGACGCGATGAACGAGGGCGGATATTCGGACAAGGCCATGAAGGTCTTCATGCATCTCCGCCCGGATCCGGAATTCGGCGCGCGCTCCTGCCTTTCGTGCGGACTCTTCCATCTCAAGTCCAACCAGGCGGATTTGGCAATCCAGGATTTCGAAATCGGAATGAAGCACCAGAACGTGCCTCAGGACATCATGGTGGAAATCCGCTATCGGTACGCGACTGCATGCTTCATGACGAACTGCATAACGAAGGGCTTGGACGCGCTCAAGGAGATTCAGGCGACGAATCCGAACTACAAGGACGTTCCGCAGCTCGCCGCCCGCTACCAGGAACTGAACAAGAACAAGAACCTCCAGATGTATTTGATGGGCGCGTCGAGCGACTATGTGGCCTTGTGCCGAAGGATAGTGCTTTCGTACTACAAGAAGGGGACCGCGAAGCTCCTCGATTTCTCCGTCGCGCAGGACACAGTTGATGTCCTCGTGAACGTGGACTTCATAAGGTCGGAGGAGAACCACATGTTCAAATTCTTCCGCTCCACAGGTTCAATCGGAGAGCTTCCTGTGCGCGACTTCCACGGCAAGGTCTCCGAGCACAAGGCCGACAAGGGTTTTTTGGTGTCTGCAGGAACATACAGCGAGGAGGCTCGCCGCTTCGCCGAAGGTCGTCCGATAGAGCTTTTCGACAAGGACATGCTCATAAAGCTCTTGAAGAAGGTCGGCGATTAGTTCTTTTCTATCACGACAAGATTCCGCTCGCGCTCTTCCCCGCTTGAATTTTCGGTGAGGAAGGGAACCGTGAGCGGCAGGACTTTGTATTTCGGAACCGAGGGGAGCGACTGCATCTCTTCGGTTATTTTTTCGCTCCTCGCCTTGTACGCCGCGAGAAAGCCTCCGTCCTTCAGAATCCGCAGGAGCACTTTCGTCATCTTTTTTTCCAACGGCCTGAACGCCCTGAACACGCAGATGTCGAACCGCTTCTGCTCGATTCTTTCCGCCTGGTTCTCTTCCACCGCCACATTTTCCAGCGACAGAAGTCCTTTGCAGTTTTCAAGGAATGCGCACCTTTTTGTCATGCGCTCCACGAGCGTGAAGTTGAACTTTGGCAGGACGGTCGCTAGCGGAATCCCCGGAAGCCCGGCTCCGGAGCCGATGTCGGCGATTGTGAAACCGTCAGGAATCGTCGGGAATCTCGTTGAGATTTCCTTGCAGATGGCTGGAACCGCCGACAGCGAGTCGAGAATGTGCTTTATGACGATTTCGTCGTGGTCGTCCGTGTTCACAAGGTCGAATTTCGCGTTGAACTCCTGCAGATTCTTTATGTATTTTTCGATTTTCCCTTCGATTTCTCCGATTGGAAGCGTCTTTATTCCAAAAAATTCTCCGCTTCCGAATCCTATTTTCTCAAGTCCCTCTTTCAGATAGTCCATTCTTCCACCTTGCCGTTTTTCCTACATCGCCAGGAGCATGTCGAGTTTGAGCGACTCTCCGCTTATCCTGAGCGTCACGAGGTTCCCCGTTCTGTACGCGCCGACTTCTCCGCTCTGCGTGGCGGCCTCAAGCTTTTTGAGCACCGAGTCGGGATTTTCCGTGTCCTGGCTCGCCGTGGCGCGCACCCTGTACCTGGTCACGCCGCCGTCCGCTCCGTCGGGTTCGAAGAGAATGTAGAAAGTCTCGTTCCTCGCGATTCCGCCCGACGAATATTTGCAGTCGCCTGTCAAAAGGAAAGTCCCGTCGAGCGATTCCGTGGAGAAGAAGGAAGACTTGATTGTCTTGAGGAAATCCGCGTTGTCCGCCGTGAACCTGAGGATTTTCGCTTCGGATTTTGCAGGAGTGGAAGAAAGCGAGACCTTCTTTTGGTTCTTCGGTGTCTCTTCCTTGAGCTTCGCCCAGTCGGAGAGCAGCCCCTCAAGTTCGTCCTTTCCGTCCGCGCCGTATGCGGACGAGCGTTTCTTCAATGCAGAGCCGATGTCGTCAACAAGCCCAAGGTCGCTCAGGGCGGCTATGTCCTTCGCCGTGAGGATTTTCGAGAGCGCGGACGATGCCGAATCCTTTTTGCTCGCAGCCGAGGACGAAAGCGCTGCCCCCAGCTCCTCCGCCAGAGCCTTCTTGGCCGCATCGCCGAGGGATGCTGTTCTTGTTCCGGTCTTCGCCTCCGTCGATTCGCTTGCCGTTTCGGCGGCCTGCTTCTTCTGAGCCTGCCCCCTGTTTCCGTTGTAGAATCCGTTTGTGGACGGCGAGTAGAAGCCGCTTCCCACCGTCGGCATGGACGGCATCGAAGGCATCGTCGGCATTGTCACTCCGTTCTGCGCGAACGTGGACGCCGCGCACAGCGAAAAAGCCGCCACGCAGCCCAAAAAAGTAGTCGTTCTCTTCATCTCTGATATCTCCCTTTCCGCTTCAATTTTCAACTCTCAATTATCACATCGTCTCAAGCGTCTCTTCCACGAATTGGAGCCGCTGCTGCAGCGACGCGATTGTCTTTTCCAGCCTGTTCTTCTCTTTTTCGAGCCTGTCCTTCTGGGATTCTTCCGAACTCTTCTTCATCAGCTCGGAGACCGTGTCGGGCGTCTTCCCGGAAAGGAGCTGCTGCTCGGCGGAAGCCTTGTCCTCCGGCTTCTTGAGCGTGGCGACTTTCTTCATGTTGTCGAATCCGAGCGCCGGGTTCACCTTCGCTGTCGCGACCTTCGTCAAGTCCTTGGCCGTGTTCTTCGGCAAACAGAGGACGCGCTCGAGATAGTCCTCGTATCGTATGTTCGAGTCCTTGCAGAGTTTGTGCGCCTTGATGAGGAGGTTGCCGAACTCTATCATCATCTTTCCGTTCGCCTCGATGTAGTCTTCCTTGATTTTCTTCGTCAGTTCCTTGAGCTCAGGCGATTCCTCGATTGAAATCTTGTACAGCCCCAGCCCTTCCGCCTTCTCAAGCATTGCGTGGAATCTCGCCCAGAACGCGGCGTTGTGGCTTCTCGCTCCGCTCGGCGGAAGCTTTCCCGCGTTCTCCGCCATGTATTTTTCCGTCTCCAAGTGGTGCGCGTACTCGTGGATTGCAGTGTACATGAGCTGGTTGTCGTCCGAGAAATTCTTGTTGTGCAGGAGGATTTCGTGCGTGTCCGGCTTGTAGAGTCCGTTCACCCTCACGCTCTCCTTTCCCGTCTGCGTCACCGTGAATTCTATCTGCGTCTCTTCAATCTGAAGGAGTTTTGATTTTATGTCTTCGTTTTCCATTTTTCCCTCTGAAAATTGCAACGTTTTTCTATCTTATCCGAAAGTTCCGAGTTTTTCACTGTGGCAAATCGGTCAATCCAGGACTCCCATCCCGTCCAAGATGATTGAGCTTGCGACCGTGGCCGCCGTTTCCGTTCTGAGGACGCGGTTGCCCATCGAACAGAGCGTGAATCCGCTTGATTCGAGCAGGTCCCGCTCCTTGTCCGTCCAGCCGCGCTCGCTTCCGATTGCCGCCACGACTCCGGATTTTTCGAGACAGCTTTCGCTTTCTGCTTCCGTTGCCAGCCACTTGTGGAGCGACATTTTCGCGCGGCGGTTGTCGAGAGCGCACTTCTTTGGGCAGCCCTTCGTCTCAAAAATCATTTTTATGGCTTCCTGCATTGTCTTCGCCGTCTCAAGAAGCGGAACGTGCGTGCTCGCGGCCTGCACGGTTCCTTCCAAAAGCATCCGCTCCGCCGCTCCGTCTTTTATGTCGTTCGATTCCATGTAGGATTTTTCCGTCAGTTCCGTTCCTGCGAGTATGATTCTTTTCGCTCCGAGTCCCGCCACGTCCCGGAAGAGCCTCCGAAGCTGAATCGGGCGGGGAAAACCGATTATGAGCGTGAGCGGGTGGAGCGGCTTTCCTTTCGCCCTTTCCTCGTCTTCGAATTCCCTGAATTCAAAATCGATTCCGTTCTCGTCGATTTTCCTTATCGTGGCCGTTCCCGCTTTCCCTCCGATTATCCCCGCGTCGAAGCTGTCGCCCTCTTTCTTGTGCAGCACCTTCGCTATGTGCTTCGCGCGTTCGTCGTTCGCCGATAGCGTCTTTCCAATCTCTTCTTCTTTGAAAAGGCAAATGTTCATGTTCCCCGTCCTGTATTTTATGAAAAAACTATTATGAAAATTATAATTGAATGTGAGATAATTTTTTGGTTTCTCATTTATAATTCAACAAACATTTTTGAGAATGCGGAACTGTGTCTTTTTCCGCGTTTTTCGACTCAACATTGTTTTCATACACATCGGGAGAAAATTTATGAAGAAAATCAACAAGATTGGAATCGCCCTCGCGGCGGCGTCTTTCGCGGCCGTGTCCTTTTCGGGATGCGACTGGCTGTTCGAGGAGAGTTCGAGTAGTGACGATGACGATATTGCAACAACCACTGCTACTGAAGAAAAAACATGGGATTTCACTTCGTCGGCAAGTGCGACTCAAGAAGATACCTGGAATTATTCTTCATCATCAAGCAAAGTGTTCAAAGTGGATTCTTCTACGCTTTCTGTGAATATAAATGGGGACATAGGTGGAAAAACTCTGTATTTGGTTCAGGTGAATCCAAGCGAGAATAAATTTCCAGGAAACTATTTGAGGTATGTGAAAAGTTCTGGGGCCCTGTCCTCTTCTCTTTCGGATGAAGTCGTCGAGTCGGAAAGTTCGAGGAGCGTTGTTTCTGAAACAGGCTTTGACGAGTCCGTTTTGGGAAGAAAGCACTTTGTAGGCGAAAAACTGCCGGAATTCAATGCGGTCTCATCGCGTTCTGCTCTGAGCGAGCCTAGCCTTTCTGTCACGCAGATAACAAGGAGCGTGGGCACCACAAAAAACATCTATGTCGACACTGACACTTCCATGAGCACTTACGAACAGAAAAGCGCGACTTTGAGGGCTGTAGGAACATATTGCAATGTTTGGGTCGTGGATGATTATTACGCTTCATCTGCTTCTGGAAACAAGGTCGATTCGACAGTCGCCCAAAAATATGCCGACGCTTTCGACAAAATGTACAAGGTCATAACGAATGTGTTCGGAGACGAGTCGAATAAAATCTTGGACTACGACAGTTCCACTCTGAAAGATATCTCCGCGCTTTCTGATACGGGCGAATATGTGAACATTGTCATATACGACATCGCCGCAGACTACAAAAACAAGGACAATGTTTCTTCTGTTGGTGTCGTCGGATATTTCTATGCGAAGGACTATTACTACACGACTCAGGGAAATTCGCTGGCCATGCAGCTGAGCGGAAATTCTGTCATAACGAAGTCCAATGTCGGAAAGTACTTCTACATAGATTCGGGCTACGCAAACACGAACCTCAACGACACTGTTTCCACGTTGGCGCATGAGTTCCAGCACATGATAAATTTCAACATGAAGGACATCAAAAGAGACCTTTCGCCGGACAGTTCCTACAACGAGATGCTTTCAATGCTCTGTGAAGACATGATGCAGGACTTCCTGGGGCTTGAAGACAGCGAGTCGCCCAAGAACAGGACACAGGGATTCAACATTTACTATTACCTTTCCGGCATAAGGGAGTACAGAACCGAAAGCAGCTATTCGGCCTTGTCTTATGCCACTTCATACATTTTCGGTTCTTGGCTTTGCAGACAGTACGGTGGTGCAAAACTCGTAAAGGAAATAATGGACAACTCTTATGTTGACAGTGCCTCGCTTGTTGCGGCCGTGAATTCTGTGAACGGAACATCTTATACCTTCGACGATTTGTTCAGGCAGTTTTTGCTTGCCCTCTTGAATGATTCAACTTATACACACAACAAAGATGCCAGCCAGACTCTCACCTACAGTTCGGGAGGCACTACCTATTCTTATCCTATGACTGCGTTCAACATATTCGGCAGCGATTACAGCCCTTCCGCACTGGATGGGTTCAGTAGATCGGATTATCCAAGCTATGCGTGGTCTAGTTACAAAAATGGCGGATATCTTGGACCATTCTTGTACAAAAACAGTGTTCGCGCAGAGCTTCGCCCAGAATACGGCATTATGCTTCATGGAATTGGAACATATTCATCTGGCACGACATCCGACACTATAACATTCTCCGATACAGGTGCTGCGGATTTGGTCATGTATCTTATAATAAAGTAGTTTTCGTTGTTCCTATGGAGGAAAAAAATGAGAAAGACACAAATATTGAAAATGCTGCCTGCGCTTCTCGCGTGCGCTTCGTTCACTTTCTTCTCTTGCGGAGACGATGAGGAGGAGGCTGATTTCGAACTCGGCACGAACGTCTACCAGTTCGAGGGCGAATCACTGACTTTGAGCGGAATTTCCGGAAAAGAAATCTACCTTGCGAAAGTGAACGGCTCTTTGACCACCGACAAGTCTCCTGCGTCGATAGTCACCGCTTCCTGCACGGGGCTTTCTGCGAGCGTTTCTCCGTCGTTGAGCGTCGCTTCAAGCTCTTCGGACACGGAGGAGATTCTTCCCGCGAGAAAGCATTATGTGGTGAGCGACGCTGAAAAGGAGCTTGCGAAGGAGTTCGGCCGCCTGCACGTGCAAAAATACGGCAAGCAGTCCAGAAGCGCGCTCCAGGCGTTGTACTCGAAGCACGAGAGCGACTTGAGCGTGGGAGACGATAAATCTATCTGGATTCAGACAGGAAGCGACAGCAAGTCGCTAGATTCGTACGAGGAGCTGGACGCAACTCTTAGAGCCAGCAAAACTTACTGCAACGTATGGGTCGTGGATTCTTGCTTCTCGGAAGATACTGCTTCTGGAAACAAAGTGACGGCTGCCATAGCGGAAGAGATAGCCTCGAAATTCGACGAGATTTATCCCCGCGTAACGACTGTTTTTGGAACAGAATGCGACAAGATTCTTAACATAACAGTCGATGAAAGCACTGGAAATACCGTTTCTCAGGAACTTGTCGATATGGGGTCGTTCGAGGACAACGAAACTGGAACGAAAATAAACATTGTCCTGTGTGATTTGTCTACTGCCGGTTATGTGGGATATTTCGCGCCAAAGGACTACTACAATTACAGCGTTGTGGTGGGCAACATCGCTGATGTCTCAAACTACGGAAAGTACTTTTATGTGGATACGACTTCCGTGAATGACAACATAAAAGATGCCCTCCTCACGCTCGCCCACGAGTTCCAGCACATGATTAGATTCAACATGAAGACTGTGCAGAACAATGTGACATTCGGCACTTTTTACGACGAGATGTGCTCGATGGTCTCTGAGGACATGATGGCGAGCTACCTTGAGGTGGATGATAGTGTAACTCCGAGAAATCGTCTTTCAACGTTCAATCAAAATTTTTACAAGATTGGAACTGGCGAGTGGATTGATACTGATAGTCTTCAGGAACGTTACTCATATGCATCCGCCTATGCGTTCGGGGCTTGGCTCGCCCGCCAGTACGGTGGCGCGAAACTCTTCAAGGCGATTCTCTCTAATTCGCATTCCGACATGGACGTTGTGACGGAGGCAGTGAAGAGCGTCGCCGGTGAGGACTACACGGACGAGCAGATTCTTGAGCGTTATGTGCAAGCACTTGTGTTCACGACTTCGGATTTCACCCATCCGACGATGAACCAGGCTGCTAAGCAAACTCTTACTTACGGTTCAGGTGATTCCGCATATTCTTATCCGATGACAGCAATAAACTTGTGGAATTATGGAAGTGGACCAAGTTATTTGAATGCTTCGGACACGACGGCTGTGCGTCCTTACGGGGTCACGCTGCACAAGGTTGGGACGGCTTCCGCGGATTCTGTTACGTTAAAGTTGTCCGCTTCTCCGTCGGGAAGCACGAAATATTACGTTTTGGTTCAGTAGCTTCGACTTCGCTCAGCTACCGGACTTCGCTCAGCTACCGGATTTCGCTCTGCTAGCGGGCTTCGCTCGGTTGCTGGACTTCGCTAAGCTACCGGATTTCGCTAAGCTACTGGATTTCGCTAAGCTACTGGGCTTGGGCGCAGAGGTTGAAGAAAAAGGAGATTTTTATGAAGAAGACATTTTTTGCAGTTGTTTTGATGGTCGCAGGGCTTGCGGCGTTCGCTTTCGGAAAGAAGACGATTACGGGGCACATCCAGATTTACGGAAACGCTCCGTTCACTTTCGTGGGATTCGTGACTGACGATGGGGAGAAGTATTCGCTCGACATCGACCCGAAAGCGGACTTCACAATCAAGGACATCCAGGCGCATCAGGGAGAGCCGCTCAAGCTCACGGGAGTCGTGAACGAGAAGGAGCTGATGGGCTTCCAGACGCTCAAGGACGGCCGCTTCGTCGTGAGCAAATTCAAGGTGATGGATAAGGGTTCGGACTCGAAATGATGGACAGGAATTCAACTTATGAACTGTCGAACGGCGTGAGAATCCCGGTTTTGGGATTCGGGACTTGGCAGAGCGCGGACGGAGACGAGGCGTACAACGCTGTCTTGTCTGCGCTCAGAGCCGGCTACAGGCACATCGACACAGCCGCCGCCTACGAAAACGAGGAGTCTGTCGGAAAGGCGATAAACGATTTTATGAAAGAATCGGGCGTTTCCAGAAAGGACTTGTTCGTGACGACAAAACTCTGGAACGGCGACCACGGGCGAACCCTCACCGAAAAGGCGATTGACGAGTCGCTTTCCAAACTCGGACTTGATTATCTGGACTTGTACCTGATTCATTGGCCGAATCCGCTCAAATTCCGCGACTGCTGGGCAGAGAAGAACGCCGAAAGCTGGAAGGAAATGGAGGACGCCGTAAAAGATGGAAAAATCCGAGCGATTGGACTGAGCAATTTCTGGGAGCACCATATCGAGGCTCTTCTGAAAACCGCCGTCATGAAGCCGATGGTCAACCAGATAAAGATTTGTCCAGGTCAGAGCCAGAAAAAACTCGTCGAGTATTCAAAAAAGCTCGGCATGGTCGTGGAAGGCTATTCTCCGCTCGGCACGGGAGCGATTTTCTCGAACGAATTCATGAAGTCGCTTTCGGAGAAGTACAAGCGTTCCATCGCGCAAATCTGCATCAGGTGGAGTATTCAGTCGGGATGCATTCCGCTTCCGAAATCGGTCACGGAATCGCGAATAAAAGAGAACCTCAACGTCTTCGACTTCGAACTCGACGCGGAAGACATTGAGAAAATCGCCAATCTCAAATGCGACATCAAGCTTGCGCGGAACCCGGACGAGGCTCCGTTCTAGCTTGGTTTTCGGAATTTTTCAGCTTCCGTAGTTTCCAGAAAGGAGTTTGGCTTCTTCCTGAAGCTGCTTCCTCGTCATGTCCTCCTTCTTTTTGAGAAGGGCGGCCGGAATCTCGTAGGCTTTCTCCAAATCTTCGTCGGTCAAGACTTCCTCTGGCGTTCCGAGCGACATGTCGCGGTTCGGATAGAAGAGGATGACCTGGTCGGCGTATTTTTTCGACAAGTCGAGTTCGTGCATGGCGATGTAGATTGTCTTTCCCGTCTTGTGGACAAATTCCCGAAGATATTCGAGCGAGGCTTCCTTCTGCCTGTCTTCCATCGCGAACATCGGCTCGTCCATGAAAATCGAGTCGCTGCCGTACAAAATCGAGAATGCGAGCAGGACGCGCTGGATTTCGCCCTTGCTCAAGTGCGTGAGGGATTTTTCAAGCGATTCCTTCAACTCGAAAATTTCGACGGCCTCTTCAAGCAAATCTGAATCTGAACGGAGAGCTTTCGCCTTGCCCTTGAGTTTGCCGTTCTGGAAAACCTGCTTCAGCAAATCCCCCACTTTCTCTTCCGTCTCGAATTCCATGTTCTGGTAGATGACGGATGCCAGAAGGTTCTTCTCTTCGTCGTCCATTCCGTAGAGCTTCTTTCCCAAAAGCGAGACGCTGCCGCTGTCCGGGTTCAATCGGCCGGACGCGAGCAGCATGAGCGTGGACTTTCCACAGCCGTTCTGGCCGACGAAACTCACGAGGCCTTTCGGCAGTGCCGCCGAGAAATGCTCGAAGACAGGCTTCGGCTCAATCTGCTTTCCATTTTCGTCCACGTCTCCTTCTACCGGGGGATATGTGAACGTTACGTCGTCGAATTCGACAAAATTTTCTGTGTCATTTTCTGTGATTTTTTCTGTGTCCATGCGTAAAAGATACTAAAAAAACAGGATTGTGTTGTGGTCAGATTGCTTTTTTGTCATTCCGAACTTGATTTGGAATCCGCGGTAAGAGAGATGCTGGAATTGATTTTCTATGTTGTTTTTTCATATCTCGGATTAGAATATGATTCGGTGCATAGAAACAAACTTCGGAAATGTTTCTAGAACTCTAACTTTTGAGCTTCCCGACAGGGAGAAGGAGCTATTATGAAATTTATCCACAGCCTTGAATTTCGCCTGATTTCGATTGTATTGTCGATTTTCATCGTTTCCAATGTGGGTTTGACTTTTACCGCGATACGGACTTCAACGACTTCCATAAACGAAAATGTCGATAAGCTTTTGAACGCTGTGACTGATTCCGCCGCAGGAAAAGTGAAAGGCGAGGCTGAAAAACAGTTTCGGGCCTTGAATTCTCTGGCGAGGGCTGATTTTGTCCGCGACAGCGAAATGCCGCTTTTGGACAAGTGCCAGCAGCTCACACGAATTTCCAAAGTCAGCGACGAGTACGAGAACATCGCTTTCTATGACTTGGACGGCAACAGCTATACGGCGGCAGGCATGGCCATTCAATTGGACAGAGACTACATAACCGCTGCGAAAGCAGGGCAGTCGAGCCTTGTCGACCCCGCCATAAATTCCGTGACCAACGAGCTTTTCCAGGTTTATGCGGTGCCTGTCTATGGAACTGACGACAAAATCATCGGCTGCCTTTCCGCGAATGTACGTGGCAACGTGCTTTCAAAAAGAATCGAGCAGGTCTCGTTCGGCACTTTTGATTCACATCTGCAAGTCGTGAACAAAAAAACCGGGCACACTGTCGCTTCAACAACATTCGACGATGTTCTAAATTTCCAGAGCGTCGAAGGGGATGCCGGAGACGAAATCAAGCCGATTCTTCAAAAAGTCCTCGCTGGCGAAACCGGAAGCGACGTCTTTGTGAACCCGGCGAACAACACGCAGATGATTGCGGCCTACCGGCCAGTTCCAAATTCCGATTGGGCGGTTCTTGGCGTCTGCGGCTATTCCGATTTCTACGGCGGATTGACAAGAATGGAGACCATAACGGGCATCCTGTCGTTTGTTCTTCTTGCCGTGACTTTCGTCGCCGTTGGAGCCACCGTGAACATCGGGCTGAAGCCGCTCAAGAAAGTGCGCTCCGCCATATCAAACGTGGCTTCCGGCGATGCCGATTTGACGAGGCGCATTGACTCGAAGGGAAAGGACGAGGTCGCGGCTGTCGTTGTGGGATTCAACACTTTCATGGACAAGCTTCATGCGATAATTTCCCAGGTCAAGTCGTCCAAGGAAAAACTTGGCGTGGCAGGTTCAGACCTTTCCGCCAGCACTGACGACACTGCAAATTCGATTTCACAGATTCTTTCCAACATAGAAAATGTCCACAACCAGATAACGAACCAGAGCAACAGTGTCCACGAGACTGCCGGTGCCGTGAACGAAATCGCCTCGAACATCGAGTCGCTTGAGAGAATGATTGAGAAGCAGAATTCCGGGGTCAGCGAAGCGAGCGCGGCCGTGGAGCAGATGATTGGCAACATCGGCTCGGTGAACAACTCCGTCTCCAAAATGTCGGAGACCTTTGAGGATTTGGCAGAGAGCGCGAAATCTGGAATCGAAGTTCAGCGCGACGTGAACGACAAGATTGAGAGAATCAAGACCCTGAGCGAGACTTTGCAGGAAGCGAACTCCGCCATCGCCGCCATCGCCGAGCAGACGAACCTCCTCGCCATGAATGCCGCAATCGAGGCGGCGCACGCGGGCGAGGCGGGAAAGGGCTTCTCCGTTGTCGCGGACGAAATCAGGAAACTTTCGGAGACTTCAGGCGAGCAGTCCAGGACGATTGGAGAGCAGCTCATGAACATCCGCAATTCAATCGACAGCGTGGTCTCGGCTTCCGAAAAGTCGAACGGAGCGTTCCAGAGTGTCGCGTCGAAAATCTCCGAAACCGAGCAAATCGTCCGCCAAATCCAGTCCGCGATGGAGGAGCAGAACGAAGGCTCCCAGCAGATAAGCGCGGCTTTGAGCACGATGAACGATTCTTCGCTCGAAGTCCACAACGCGGGTCAGGAGATGATGGCAGGAAACAGGGCGATTCTGGACGAGGTGAAGAACCTGCAGGATGTCACTGGCCTCATCCAGGACAGCATGAAGGAGATGAACTACGGAGCCACAAAAATCCACGAGACCGGCGTGGCTCTCCGCGGAATCTCTGAGCAGATGAAGGTCGCCATAGACGAAATCGGTACCCAAATCGACAAGTTCAGGACTTGATTTTAAGCCGTGTTTGCTCTTGCCGGATTCGTTGAACAGTGGTTTTCCATTTGATATAATCATTCAATTTAACTGATACACAAATTCAAATGGAGAATCACAATGGCATTTTATTTTTCAGAGCCGTCACACACGTTCGGTGAGTATTTGCTTGTTCCTGGCTATTCTGGCGAGAATTGCATTCCAGACAATGTTTCGCTCAAGACTCCGCTTGTGCGCTTCAACAAAAGAGCAGGAGAGACTTCACCGCTTTCGATGAACATCCCGATGGTTTCGGCTGTCATGCAGGCCGTTTCTGACGATAAACTCGCCATCGCGCTTGCGAAGGAGGGCGGAATCTCTTTCATCTACGGAAGCCAGACAATCGCAGACCAGGCGGCTATGGTCGCCCGCGTGAAGGCCTACAAGGCCGGATATGTCACTTCTGATTCGAACGTTCGCCCTGACCAGACTCTTGAAGAAGTCATCGCCTTGAGCGAGAAGACCGGCCACTCGACTTGCGCTGTCACGGAGGACGGAACAGCCCACGGAAAGCTCGTCGGAATCATCACTTCAAAGGATTTCAGAATCACGCACTGCAAGCCGAATTCAAAGGTTTCCGAGTACATGACACCGCTTTCTGGAATGACTGTAGGCCACGAGGGAATCACTCTCTCGGAAGCCAACGAACTCATCTGGGAGAAGAAGGTCAACCAGCTCCCTGTCGTGGACAAGGACGGAAATCTCGTCTCATTGATTTTCAGAAAGGACTATTCCACACACGAGTCGAACCCGAACGAGCTTCTCGACGAAAAGCACCGCTACATCGTCGGAGCCGGAATCAACACCCGCGACTACATGGACAGGGTTCCAGCCCTTGTCGAGGCTGGCGCGGACGTGTTCGTCCTCGACTCAAGCGAAGGATACTCATATTGGCAGGCGAAAGCACTCAAGGACATCCACGAGAAGTTCCCGAACGCCAAAGTCGGTGCCGGAAACGTCGTCGACGCTGAGGGATTCCGCTTCCTCGCCGATGCCGGAGCCGACTTCGTGAAAATCGGTATCGGCGGCGGCTCAATCTGCATCACGCGCGAGCAGAAGGGAATCGGACGCGGACAGGCGACTGCCACAATCGAAGTCGCAAAAGCCCGCGACGACTACTACAAGGAGACTGGAATCTACGTTCCAATCTGCTCCGACGGCGGAATCGTCCACGACTACCATGTGACGCTCGCGCTCGCGATGGGAGCCGATTTCGTGATGCTCGGACGCTACTTCGCTCGCTTCGAGGAGTCTCCTTCGAACAAGCTCGTGGTGAACGGACAGTACGTCAAAGAGTACTGGGGCGAAGGCTCGAACAGGGCGCGCAACTGGCAGAGATACGACCTCGGCGGAAAGAAGGGCATGGCTTTCGAGGAGGGCGTCGACTCTTACGTTCCATACGCAGGCCACCTGCACGACGGAGTCGGCCTCACCCTCAAGAAGGTCGCCCACACGATGTGCAACTGCGGCGCGCTTTCGATTCCTGAGTTGCAGGAGAAGGCGAAAATCACCCTCGTTTCTGCGACCACGATTTCCGAAGGTTCCGCACACGACGTAATCGTAAAGACAGCTTCGGTTCAGGGATGAGACTTTAGCATTTTTGATTTTTAGGACAAAGGGACTTGTGATTGCTCGCAAGTCCCTTTTTTTGCGATTTGGGAGAAAATCAGGCTTCTTCTATTCTTGCGCTTTTACCGCCCCTCAATGCCGGGTGCCTCACGAACACGAACAGAAGCTGCGCCGTCATCACGATCCAGATGAGCGGCTCGCAGATTATGATTCCCCACAAGCCGATTCTCTTGACGATGACCGCCGTGAAGAAGATTTTTCCGACAAGCTCGATGATGCTCGAAATCAGCGGCAGAACCTTGCTTCCAAGTCCCTGCAGTGAATTTCTCGTGATGAAGAGCGTGCCAAGGACAAGGAAGAACGGAATGCAGAAGTACATGTAGTTCGTTCCGTATTCGAGCAGAGTTTCGTTCGTGGAGCCGGAGATGAACATCAAAAGCGGCCTTATGGTGAATTTCATCGACGCGATGAGGAAAAGTGCCCAGACTATGCCTATCAAGACCGAAATCGAGATTCCTTTCTTGATTCTGTCTGTCTTTCCCGCGCCCAGGTTCTGCGACACGAACGTGGAAGACGCCGTTCCGAGCGCGATGAGAGGAATGTTCACGATTGAAAAAATTTTCCTCGCCGCTATGTGCCCTGCTATGACGAATTTTCCGAAGCCGTTTATGGCAGACTGCAGGACGACCGTCCCCGACGAGACGAGCGCGCCCATCAACGCCATGGAGAATCCCTGCGCGAAGAGGTCGGACATGAGCCTCCTTTCAAAAGTGAAGTGGCGCTTCGACGGAAGCAGAATCCGCGCTTTTTTGAGGATGTAGAGGAGGCAGAGGACTGCCGAGAATCCCTGCGCTATCACTGTCGCGATTGCCGCGCCTTTTATGCCCATGCCGATTTTCGTTATGAAGAGCAGGTCTAGGAAGATGTTCATGATTGAAGAGACAATCAGGAAGACCAACGGCATGAAGGAGTTCCCGATTGCCCTCAAAAGTCCAGAAAGCAAATTGAACGCGAAGAGCACGCAGACGAAGAGCGTCACCGTGTTTATGTAGGAGAACGCCTCGTCCTTTATCTCTTCCGGTGTTCCAAGCAGAGTCAGAGCCTTCATGAGGGTGAACCTGGAAACGACCGTGATGAAGAGCGTGACTAAGAACGTGAGGGCGAGCGAGGACGCCACGACTTTCTTGAGCTTTTTCTCGTCGCCCGAACCGAACGCCCGCGCCGCCACGATTGAGAGTCCGTTGCCGAACCCGTTCCCGAATCCCACGAGAAGCTCGAAAAGTACCGCGCTCGACCCGATTGCGGCCAACGAAGATTCTTTCAAGAAATTTCCGACAATCACCGCGTCCACTGCGTTGTAGAGCTGCTGGAACACGAGCGAGACCAAAAGCGGAAAAGTGAAACTGACGAGCGAGGACAAAATGTTCCCGTTTATCAAATCCGGCCTCAAAAATCTTCTGAAATTCATCTTCGTTTTCCCGTTCTCAATTCTCAATTCTCAACTTTCAATTATCCATTATCAATTAGGTCGAATGTCGAGTTTCTGCATATCGTAGTTGCAGAAACAAGCTCCCAGCGGGAACCCGTCCATCAAAACGGCAGTACCGCTTCGCGGTGGCTGAGTGTTTTGATGGACGGAACCCCGCTTCCGCTCGTTTCTGCCA
>JAGBIY010000042.1 GCA_017934745.1 Treponema sp.
GTTGCTTTTTCAAGTCGGCGATTTCCTTGTCCTTCGTGGAAAGCTGGGCCTTCTGCGCGTCGTTCTCCTTCTTGAGGGATTCGCTGAGCACGCCAGACTTCTTGGCGGCCTCGGCCGACGAATTCGCGGCCGCAAGCTGCTTCTTCAAGTCGGCAATCTCCTTCGCCTGGGAATCGGAAGTCTTCTTCAAAGCGTCAAGCTGTTTTGCGGTGTCCGCGCTCGCGCTGGCGCTCTTGTTGGCGGAATCGAGCTGCTTCTTCAGGTCGGCGATTTCTTTTGCCTGCGCGTCCGACGTCTTCTTCAACGCATCGGCCTGCTTTGCCGCAGCCGCACTCGCGCTGGCGTTCTTGTTGGCGGTGTCGAGCTGCTTCTTCAGGTCGGCGATTTCCTTCGCCTGCGCATCCGACGTCTTCTTTATCGCGTCGAGCTGCTTTGCGGCGTCCGCGTTCGTCTTCGCAACGTCGAGCTGCTTCTTCAAATCGGCAATCTCCTTCGTTTGGGAATCTGTCGTCTTTTTCAACGCCTCTGCGTTCTTTTTCGCGGCGTCCGCGTCTTTCTTGGCTGCGTCGGCCTCTTTTTTCGCGGAATCGGCGAGTTTCTTCTGGTTCTCCGCATCCTTCTTCAACGTCGCAATCTGCTTGTTGAGCTCGGCGGACTCCTTCGTCTTTGCGGCAAGCTCGTTGCTCTTGGTGTCAAGCTGTTTCTTGAGGTTGTCGGCTTCGGCGGTCTTAGCCGCAAGCTGCTTCTTCAAAGACTCGTTCTCTGTGCTGAGGGAAGAAATCTGGCTCTTAAGGTTCTCGATTTCCTTGTTGAGATTATCGATTTCCTGATTTTTTGCGGCGATTTCAGCCTGCAGAGCGTCAATCTGCGCCTGAAGAGAATCCCTCTCTATCTCAAGATTCTCGATTTCCACCTTCTGTGCCTCGATGGTCTCCATAAGTTCAGTGACTTTCGCAGTCGATCCGCACGACGCGAGCAAAAGCGAACTGCTCAAAATCATCGCTGCAAGAAGTTTGAATGCATGTCTTTTTCTGCAAATCATTTTTCAACCTCTTTTTTTATTTTCTTCAATATTTAAATATTTGAAAGATAACTATTCATTATATGCATATTTCCTTTTTTTTCTACCTAGGACAAGCATATACACGGCCTCATGGACGCACATTACTGACACACGCTGCCAAAAAACTCAAAATGTCAAAATGCAAAAAATCCCATCGGGACGGAGCACTTCAACTCTCCAATCTCATCGATGGGATTTTTACGGGACCTTTATTGGATTTTTCGACTATCGGCACTATTTCGCGTTTTTCACGTTTTTCGCCTTTCCAGACTGCTCGACAAGTTTTCCGTATTCGTCGCGGACGTTCACCACGCTCTTCTCGTAGTCGTTGAGCTTCTGCCAGAACCAGTACGGAAGCTGCACGATTTTTCCCTCGGAGTCCCACTCGATGCTGACATAGGAGCCTTCGACCTTCGTCACGACGACATGAGGATCCGACTCGCTGACGGGGAAGTCCGGGAAGCTCATTTCGGGGAGAGGCTTGGCCTTCCTCAACTCCTCGTATGCGGCCTTGGAGCTGGCCAAATCCTTGTTCGCGGCATCAAGCTTCTTCTTCAAATCCTCGATTTCCTTGTCCTTGGCTGCCGACTGCGAGTCCCCCTTCTTGACGGACTCGCTCAGTACGCCCGACTTCTGGGTTGACGAAGAAGATGCGGATGACGTCGCGGCGAGCTGCTTCTTAAGCTCGGCGATTTCCTTCGCCTGCGCGTCCGACGTCTTCTTCAAGGACGCAATTTCCTTCGCCTGGGAATCGGAAGTCTTCTTCATCGACTCCGCGCTCTTTTTAGCCGTGTCCGCGTCTTTCTTGGCGACCTCGGCATCCTTCTTCAAGGCCGCTATCTGCTTGTCGAGCTCGGAAGCCTCCTTCGTCTTTGCGGCAAGCTCGTTGCCCTTGGTGTCGAGCTGCTTCTTGAGCGATTCCGACTCGGCCGTCTTGGATGCAAGCTCCTTTCTCAACGAATCGTTCTCGGACTCTGTCGAAGAAAGCTGCCTGCGAAGGCTCTCCATCTCCTTGTTCAAGGACTCAATCTCCATGTTCTTGGAATCAATCTCGGCCTGCAGCGAGCTTATCTGGGACTGGAGGGAATCCCTCTCTATCTCAAGATTCTCTATTTCAATTTTCTGGGCATCCACGGTCTCCTCAAGCTCGGTGAGTTTCGCTGTGGAACCGCACGACGCGAGAGTGAGCGAACCGCCCAAAACCACGCCCGCAAGAATCTTGAGCGCATGTCTTTTTCTGCAAATCATTTTTCAACCTCTTTTTTCATTTTCTTCAATTGCCATTATGCATTTTTCCGTTTTTTTTCGCTACAGAAGACTCTCAAGCTTCTCCCGAATGAACTCGCTCTTCTCCTTGAGACCGATTTTTCCGGCGATGAGGGAGAATTCGTTCTGCTTCGTCGGGTTGAGCTTGACCTGCTCCGGGTTTGACTGCCACATGCGCATGAATTTGTCCACGGGAACGTCCGACGCGCTCCTGAACTTCACGGTCACGGTGCCGCCCTTCTCCTTGAGGGAATCTATCGAAAGCCTCTTCGCTATTATCCTGATTTCCGCGAGTCCGAGGAGGCTGTGCACCTCGTCTGGAATCGGCCCGAACCTGTCCTCCATCTCGCTGTACAAGCCGTCAAGCTCCGCCCTCGTCTGCACTGACGCGACTTTCTTGTAAATCTCCATCTTCGTCTGCACGTTCCTGATGTAGGTGTCTGGAAGGAAGCCCGTGTACTCAAGCTCGATGAGCACGTCCCTGTCCTCCTTGTAGCCTTCCTTGTTGAGCCTGTTTATCGCCTCCGTCAAAAGCCTGACGTACAAGTCGAATCCGACAGAGTACACATCGCCGCTCTGGTCCCGTCCGAGAAGGTTTCCGGCTCCGCGGATTTCCATGTCCTTCATCGCGATTTTGAATCCGCTTCCAAGCTCCGTGAAGTCGCTTATCGCCTGGAGACGCTTCATCGCCACGTCCGAAAGCACCTTGTTCTCCGGGTAGAGAAGGTACGCGAACGCCTTCCTGTCGCTCCGCCCGACGCGCCCTCGGAGCTGGTAGAGCTGGCTGATTCCGTACATGTCGGCGCGGTCGATGATTATGGTGTTCACGTTCGGTATGTCGATTCCGTTTTCGATTATCGTCGTCGCCACGAGGACGTGGAAGCCGCCCATCTTGAACCTTCTGAAAATCTCGTCAAGCTCGTCGGCGGACATTTGGCCGTGCGCGTAGTCTATGAGCATTTCCGGGCAGAGCCGCTCAAGTTTCCTGCAGGTCTCGTTCAGCGTCTCCACACGGTTGTGCAGGTAGAAGACCTGCCCGCCCCTCTCCACCTCAAGCCGTATCGCGCGCGCGACCTTCTCCTCCGAATATTCGTCCACGAACGTCTCTATCGGCTTCCTCGTCTGCGGAGGCGTCGTCAAAAGGCTCATGTCGCGGATTTTCAGGAGGCTCATGTGGAGGGTCCTCGGAATCGGGGTCGCGCTCATCGAAAGGCAGTCTATGCTCGTCCTCATCGCCTTGAGCCTCTCCTTGTCCTTAACCCCGAAACGCTGCTCCTCGTCTATTATCATCAGCCCCAAGTCGGCGAACACGACATCCTTCTGGATTATCCTGTGGGTGCCGACTAGGATGTCGATTTTTCCGTCCGCCAAGTCCTTCAGAATCTGCTTCTGCTCTTTCGGGGAGACGAACCTGCTCATGTGCTTTATCGTGACAGGAAAGTTCGAGAACCGTTCCAAACAAGTCTCGTAGTGCTGCTCGGCCAAAATGGTGGTCGGAGCGAGGAACGCCACCTGCTTCTTGCTGAGAACCGCCTTGAACGCCGCCCTCATCGCAATCTCGGTTTTTCCATAGCCGACATCGCCACAGAGGAGCCTGTCCATCGGAACGGGCTTCTCCATGTCCGCCTTGATTTCCTTCGTCACGTTGTACTGGTCTGGCGTGTCCTCGTAGGGGAACGCCGCGTCGAATTCGGCCTCCAAATCCGGGTACTTGGCGAAAGCGAAACCTCGGCTGATTTTTCTCTTGCTGTAGAGCGCGATGAGTTTGTTCGCCATCTCCTCCACGGCCTGCTTGACCTTGTTCTTTCTGTTCTCCCAGCTCTTGCTTCCGAGCGTGTCCAGCCTCGGATTGTCGCCGCCGTTTCCGATGTAGCGCTGCACGAGGTTGAGCTGCTCAAGCGGAACGTAAAGGAATTCCTCGCCGGCGTACTCGATTTTGATGTAGTCCTTCTCCATGAGAGACGTGGATTTTCTCTGGATTCCCTTGAACTGGCCGATTCCGTAGTTGACGTGGACAACGTAGTCGCCGGGGTTCAACTCCACGAAAGTGTCGATGGCCTCGCTCTTCACGCGGTGTATGGACTTCGGGGCCTGCTTGCGCCTTCCGAAAATCTCGTTCTCCTGAATCACGAGCGTCTTCGTATCGGGAACGCCGAACCCTGCGGAAATCGCTTTCGGGAAAATGGCGAGAGGATGGAATGGAAGCCCCCTGGCGGCGTTCTCCTTCGTCTTTTCGGCGGTGGTCTCCGAGTCTTCGGTGTAGTCCCTGAAAATCTCCTTGATTCGGAGGGCCTGATTTTCGTTGTCGGCGAAGATTTCGATTTTCCAGCCGTCCTTCATGAGACTCTCGAAATGTTCCCTTATGAAGTTGAAATTTCCGAAGAAACTCTGCGGGGCGGAACATTCGATTTTGAACGCCTCCCCTGCATTTTCTTCTATAATTTGGGTGGAATCCGCCGGGTCTCCAGTCCCCGCGCCTTCAGCTTCGCCGTCCACAGTGTGCAGCGAATGGAAGAACACGCACTTGTTGCGGTTCCTTGAATTTTCCATCAAGTCGGAAAAGCGAATCATCATTCTCGAAGGGGCAAAAACTGGAGACTCTAGCCTCGCTTTCTTGAACATGCCGGAATATTCCCTGTCGAAACTTTCCTGAGAGTTTCCAAGCCTGTCATAATCGAAAAAGAACAGCGTGGAATTTTCGCCCACATACTCGATTGGAGAGAATTTCCGCTCCCACAAGACAGGATAGAAAAGTTCCTCGCCTTCAACCTCCCCTTTTTCCCTCAACTCGGAAAGGATGGAATCTATCTCTTTCTTTGCGGCATCGGTGAAGCCGAGTTCGGACGTTTCGCCCGACAGAATTTTGTCGAATTCGCCTTTCAGCCTCTCCAAAAGCTCCTCGTTCCACACGACTTCCTTCATCGGATAGACAAGAAGGGAATCCTTGCTGGACAAAGTTGATTGGCTCTCGACCTTGAATGATTTTATCGAGTCGATAGAATCGAAGTCGAAGTTGATTCTGGTCGGAAATTCCTCGCCCGGAGTGAACACGTCAAGGACCTCGCCCCTGAGCGTGAATTCTCCAGGAACGCACACCTTCGGAACTTTCGAATATCCAAGAAGGGAGAGCTTTTCTGCGAGGTCAGTCGGCTCGACTTTCTGCATTCGGCGGAGGGAAAAGACAAGGGACTTGAGGAATTCAGGATTCGGAACCGGGGCGACAAGGGAACGCTGGCTCATCAAGAATACGCGGGGCTTCGTCGAGGCGGAAAGAATCCTGTGGGAAGACGACATCTCCGCAAGGACGCCCGCCCTCTTTCCAAAAATCGAAGCTCCTTTCGCGACTGTCCGGTACGCGGCCGATGTCCACGCAGGGAAATCGTAAATCTCCACAGAATCTTCAAGCGCAGTCTCCAAATCGGTCTGGATTTCGCGCAAATCCCGCTCCGACGAAGCGACGACGACGAAATCAAGCGAAGACGCGTCGAATCCCTGAGTTTCCCTCGAATAACGCCCTGTCGAGTTGTACTGCATCGCGCCCAGAACCTTGCCTCGGACGCTCTCTATTACGGACGCGACGAAAAAGCCTGCCGAAGAGCCTTGGAAGCCTTCAAGAGAGATTGATTTCGATGAACTCGACGCGACATTTTTCACAATCTCGTCGAATTTTTTCCAATTGTGAGTGATAGAATTTGAATAATTTGATAATAATGATTTCATAAATATTTCCGATAATTGTATATAAGGGTTCGAATAATCACTATTAAAAGAACCCTTTGGGAGAACAATTTTGAAACGAGTTTTAGTCGCAATTATATCTTCTTTGGCGTTATTTGCACAGTTTGCAACAGCAGAACAGCAATCAAGCCAGGATTTCTCAAAAGCAGCAGTTGTAATCAAGACTTTCGACAGAACCATGTACTATCCGAACACGGCGTCGAACAACCCTATCAACGTGACAGTCTCCATAACCAACAACGGCTCCGACACGTTGAGGTTCAAGCTTGCGGATGAAAGAATGTTCAGTCTCGACTTCAGCGCGAACGACATCAAGAACACGAAAGTCAAGCCGACGCAGTACCTCACAGAACGCCGCTCATCAAAAAATTCAATCTACTACAGGGACATAACGATAGAATCAGGAGAGACGTATTCATTCGTGGAGAACGTGAAGAACTACATCGACTTCGAGACTCCATCAATCTACTACCTCCAGCTCGACTTCTATCCAGACCTCTACAAGTCAAAGAACGTGAAGATAACGTCGAACAGGCTCAGCCTCGACATCAGGCCGGCTCCGATAGTTTCTACGGCAAGCGCGCTTCCAGTCGAGAACGAGACTGAATCGGTGCTAAAACCGGAAGCGATTTCACCGGACAAGGTTGTGGAGCAGACAATCATCGCGCGCCAGAAATCACTTTGGAACCAGTTCTTCCTTTATATGGACCTTGAGGAGATGCTCAAGAGGAATAGCGAGACCGCAAGAAGATACAGAAACGCGGGAGCCGATGAAAGAAGAAGAATGCTCGACGCATACAAAGCCGACTTGATGCAGGAGAAAATCGACCACGATGTCGTTACCCGCCCTTCAAAATTCGTAATCGAAAAGACGGCTTATTCACAGACTGACGGAACCGTCACAGTGAAGGAGTGGTTCAAATACCCGAACTTCACAGAAGTCAAGCGTTATGTGTACAACATCCGCCAGAGGGACGGAATCTGGCAAATCTACAACTACACAGTGACGAACATCGGAACAGAGTAGAAAAAGCGAAAACGGAAAAAGAGTGGATAAAAATGAAAGCGCTTGTTATTGCTGACAATGAAAAGGTAATCAAAAGAATCAACTCGACTCTTGAGTCATTCGGGTACGACACTATTGTCTATCGGTGGCTTCTGAAAGCGTTGGACAATATCGAAGAAATATCGCCTCACCTCATAGTCATAAGCACTGAAGATTATCCACGCCATTGGAAGACGTTGACGCAGTTTGCCGAATGGACACAGAACGCGGAAAACCAAGACGCCGCCGATTCGTTCGACGTGATTCAGTTTCCGCAGGTCATTCTCATGGTCGGCGACAACTTTTCAGCCGAGGAAGAGGACAAAGCGAAGACACTTCGCGTTGTCGGAACATTCAAAAAAGTCGACGAAGACGGCGAGGATGGAAACTATTCAAAACTTGGAGCAATTCTCGATTCACTTTCAAAAAAATTCGGGACGATAGAGAAAAAAGAGGACGACACGCCTCTGTCATTCAACGAACCGGTGCTGTCTCCAACAGAGCAGTCCGAGACGGAATCCAACGAGGAAGAGTCCGGCGTGACGGTCCCCTGCTCTTTCGTGTTCACGAATCCGATAACGCTTTCTCTCGTCTATGGGACAGCCAGGAATTTCAATGGAAAGACACTGGAATTCACTCCTGACATTCCGGATTTCGCAAAGACGCTTTCGGAAGGAACGACAATCAATTCAGCGTCATTGAGAATCACGAGCGACGACGAGCATCCTGCCACGGAATCGATAAAGTCGGTTACGGCAAGCGTCGTCTCAAAAGATTCTGACAAACTCGTCATAAAAATCACAGCATGAACATGAAGAACAAAAACGCAAAATTCTTTTGCGAAAGCTGCGGCTCGGAAGTTCCCGGAAATTCAAAATTCTGCCCCACTTGCGGGCGTTTTTTTGCGTCTGTCAGGTGTCCCGTCTGCGGAGAGACAGGCTCGAACGACAAATTCAAGAACGGCTGCCCGAACTGCGGCTATTCCGTGTCTGGAGCCAAAAACAGAAAAATCAAAGGGAAAAACAATAAACGCCTCTCCCGGCGCGCAAGAAGAAAGCTGGCCGCGGCCATAGACGCAAAGAACGGTCGAATCGATGGCTCGCTACCTGCGTGGTCATATTTCCTTATTTTTTCAGTTCTCGCACTTTTCATCGCCGGAGTCTATTTCTATCTGAAAACAGCCCGCTGACTCACCTCAATCATGCGGCAAAAAACTGCAGGACAAAAAAAAGCACCATCGGAAGCGATTGAATGAATCAAATCCGATGGTGCTTTTTTATTGATTTTACCCGAGATGGGGGTCGAACCCACACTCCATTGCTGGAACTAGGACCTGAACCTAGCGCGTCTGCCAATTCCGCCACCCGGGCAAATGGAATGTTTTTATTATAGCAAACATTCCATCATAAAGTCAACAGTTTTTAGCGGGCGGCAGACCCGACATTGATGAGAGAGAGGAACGCCTCGTTGTTTCTCGTCTTCTTCATCGTGTCGAGTATGGTTTCCGTCATCTCCACGTCTTCCATCGAATTCAGGCTGTTCCGCAGGAACCAGATTCTCTGCAAGGTCTCTTCGGGAAGAAGAAGCTCCTCTTTTCGGGTTCCTGTCTTCTTGATGTTGATTGCAGGGAAAATGCGCTTTTCGGCGAGTTTTCTGTCGAGGTCGATTTCACTGTTTCCAGTGCCCTTAAATTCCTCGAAGATGACCTCGTCCATTCGGCTTCCGGTGTCGATGAGGGCTGTCGAGATGATTGTGAGCGAGCCGCCCTCCTCCACGTTGCGCGCGGCACCGAAGAAACGCTTCGGCTTGTGGAGCGCGTTGGAGTCCACACCGCCTGAAAGCACTTTTCCAGATGTGGGGACAGTCTGGTTGTAGGCTCTCGCCAGCCTCGTGATTGAATCGAGGAAAATTACGACGTCGCGCTTGTGCTCCACAAGCCTCTTCGCCTTCTCAAGCACCATCTCGGCGACCTGGACATGGCGGGTTGCCTGCTCGTCGAACGTCGAGGAAACGACCTCGGCCTGAATCGACCGCTCCATCTCCGTAACTTCCTCAGGGCGCTCGTCTATCAAAAGCACAATGAGGTACACATTCGGATTGTTGGCAGTTATGGCGTTCGCAATCTTCTGCATGAGCGTCGTCTTTCCGGCCTTTGGAGGCGCGACAATCAAAAGACGCTGGCCTTTTCCAATCGGAGCGAACAAATCGACGACGCGGGTGCTGTACTCTGTCGCGGTGGTCTCAAGCATGAGTTGGCTTTTAGGATACAGCGGTGTCAAATTTTCGAACGGAATCCTGGTCTGGGCGACTCTGGGTTCGTCGAAGTTCACGGTCTCGATTCTGAGCAGTGCGAAGAACCTCTCGCCCTCTTTCGGACTTCTGGTCTGGCCGTAGATTGTGTCGCCGGTTTTCAAGTTGAAAAGGCGAATCTGGCTTGGAGAGATGTATATGTCATCCGGTCCCGGCAAATAGCTGTTCTGTGGATTCCTCAAGAATCCATAGCCATCTGGAAGAATCTCAAGCGCGCCGGAAGCGAAAATGATTCCGCCCCTGTCCGTGTGGGAACGCAGGATGACATAAATCAGCTCCTGCTTCTTCATCGCAGGCAAATCTTCCTCGGAACAACCGTACTCAAGCGCAAGGTTCCTCAGCTCGGACATGCTCATCTTCGTCAAGTCATTGATCAAGAGACGCGGCTTGTTCTCGTTCATCGCATCGAGTTCAGCCTGCTGCGCCTCAAGCTGCAAAAGCTCTTCGGCTTTTCTGTCGTACATGCTCTGGCGATAATTGTTCCGCCTGTTTCCATAGCGAGGAGTGCGTCCTGGCCTGTCCCCATCCCTGTCTCTGTCCCTGCTGTTGTTCTGGCGGCCATTGCGGGTCCAACGGCTCTGTCGCGGCTGGTACTGGTGAAAATACGGCTGAGAATTCATCTGCGGAGTTTGAGCGGCCGCCGACGCATCCGTTTGCGGCGCAGAGCCGTCGGCACTGCCGTTTTCAGAAGGCTCCTGGACAGGCTCTGAGGTGGCGGGTGTCGCTTCCGAGCCTGAAGATTCGGAAGGCTCCGAAAAATCGCGTGCGGAAGCGGCTCCGTCGGAATAAGGCTCGGAAGAGTCTCCTCCAACGCCCACGCTTTCAGCCCCTGCGGCTTCAAAATCGCCCGAATCGTTTTCTGCGCTTTCTTTCGCGACAGTCTTTCTTCTAGTCCTGACAACCCTTTTCGGTTTTTCCTCAGTCGGCTCGGCTTTTACGGTGCTTTCCACCGCATTTTCGGCATTTTCGGCTGAAGTCGGCTCCTGAATTCCTTCCTGCGTCATCGCGACCTCAGAAACAGTCTCTTCTGCGTTCTCGGCTTTTTTTCGTGCAACTCGTGGCATTTTTAACCTCTTTGCTCAAAATCAGAATTTGATTCTTCTGTCTGAATCTTTGTAATACTCTTTGCGGAGCTCTTTTATCTGGTCATCCGCCATGTAATCATCGAACGGCATCATCCTGTCTATCACTCCGTTCGGCGTGATTTCGATGATTCTGTTCGCTACAGTCTGGATGAATTCGTGGTCGTGGCTTGTGAACAAGATTACGCCAGGGAAACTGACGAGAGCCTGATTCAGCGATTCAATCGCCTCCAGGTCGAGGTGGTTGGTCGGGTCGTCAAGAATCAGGACATTGGCGTTCGTGAGCATCATCTTTGAGAGCATACAGCGGACTTTCTCTCCTCCTGACAAGACCTTCACCTTCTTGAGGGATTCGTCGCCGGAGAAGAGCATCCTTCCGAGGAATCCGCGGACATAGGCATCGTCCTGCTCTTTCGAATACTGCTTGAGCCAGTCCGTGATGTTCATGTCGTTGTCGAAGTACTTGTTGTTGTCGCGGGCGATGTAGGTGAAGCTTGTCGTCTGTCCCCAGAAGAACTCGCCCGACTCAGGCTTCGCTTCCCCTGCGATGATGTCGAACAATGAAGAAATCGTGTTGTGCTCCACACCGACGAACGCGATTTTGTCGGTTCTGTTGACCTTGAGGTCGAAATCCTTGAGGAGCTGAACTCCGTCCTCGTCCTTTGAGTTGAGCTTCTTGCAGTCGAGGACGTTGTTTCCGATTGTCCTGTCGATTGCGAAGTGCACATACGGGAATTTTCTGCTCGTGACAGGCAAATCGTCGAGCTCCAGCTTGTCCAAAATCTTCTTTCTTGAAGTCGCCTGCTTCGATTTCGCGGCGTTCGATGCGAACCTCTGGATGAATTCCTTGAGGTCCTTCGCCTTCTCTTCGTTCTTCTTCTTCTGGTCCTTCGCCTGCTTCTGCAAAATCTGGCTCATCTGGTACCAGAAATCGTAGTTTCCTGCGAACTGGGTGATTTTTCCGAAGTCAATGTCGCAAGTCACTGTGCAGACGGTGTTCAAGAAGTGGCGGTCGTGCGAGACGACGATGACAGTGTTCGGAAAGTCGAGGAGGAAGTCCTCAAGCCAGTTGATGGACTCCAAATCAAGACCGTTCGTAGGCTCGTCGAGAAGAAGAATGTCAGGGTTTCCGTACAAGGCCCTGGCGAGCAAAACGCGTACCTTTTGCGACTCGTCGAGTTCGCTCATCATCTTATCGTGGAATTTCTCCTCCAATCCCAAGCCCGAAAGCATCTGCTCGATTGTGTTCTCGGACTCGTAGCCGCCGAGTTCGCCGTATTCAGCCTCAAGCTCTGAAGAGCGGATTCCGTCCTCCTCTGTAAAATCCTCTTTTGCGTAGATGGCATCGCGCTCCTTTGAGACCTCGTAGAGCTTCGGATAGCCCTGAAGGACTGTCTCTTTCACGCTGAATTCGTCGAACGCGAAGTGGTTCTGGCTCAAGACCGCCATTCGCTCGCCAGGAGTCATGAAGATGTCTCCCGTATCGTGCTCAATTTCACCGGAAAGAACTTTGAGGAATGTTGATTTTCCAGCTCCGTTCGCTCCGATGATTCCGTAACAGTTCCCCGCGGTGAATTTCAAATTCACGTCTTTGAAAAGCGGTTTCTCACTAAAATGAAGTGACACGTCAGATACTGTAATCATTTTTTTCTTCCTTTTTTATTTATTTCCCCGTGAAAAAAGCTTTGATTTTCGCAAAAAGCCCTTTTTTCGCAGGTTTTCTGTTTTGATTTCTGTTTCCTGTATTGCGCTGGTTCTGATTCTTCCGGGACTGGTTCGGCTTTCCAGGATTCTTTCGGAACTCCCTCTTTCCAGGCCGTTCCTTCTTCTCCTTCTCTTCGCCATTTTTAACTCTGCCCTGATTCTCTTTGTTGGGGTTTTGGACGTCGGCTTTCTTTCCACGGCGCTTTCTGTTTTTGCCTTTTCCTGCAGAACCTGCGCTGTCCGTTTTAGACGAATCCGCGCCGGATGCGTATTTTTCTTTATAAAGCTTCATGCGCTCTTCGAACGACATGTTCGCCATCTTCTCAAGCTCTTCGTCCGAAATCTTGGAATCGGCCACTCTCGCGTTCTTCTCGGCACGCTCTCTCCTTCCAGCCCTACCGGAGCGGTTCCTGTGTTCCGAGCGACGCTCGCGCCGATGCTCGAATCCGTCTCCGTCCTCGCGCCAGTCGCCGGTCTTTATCCACATTTCCCTCGACTTGTCCTCGGCGAAATCCTCCTCCACCGCGACAACGAACGGAATTTTCTTTTCTATATAACTTTCGATTCCCATCAAGTTGAAAGAGTCCTCGGTGGCGTCCGTGCAGAACGAATAAGCCTTTCCGGTTTTTCCAGCGCGCGCCGTCCTTCCGATTCTGTGGACGTAGTTCTCGGCCTCGTTCGGCAAATCGTAGTTGATGACCATCGCCAAATCGTTCACGTCGATTCCCCTCGCGGCGACATCCGTGGCGATGAGGCACTTGACCTTTCCGCTTTTGAAATTGTTCATTATTTGCTGTCGCTTTTTCTGGGGCAGATCGCCTATTATGAACTCGTTCTCGATTCCGTTGATTTTAAGACGCTTGGAAATAATCTCGCACATTTTTTTCGTGTTGCAGAAGATTATCAAACTTTCAGGATTTTCCCTCTGGATTATTCCGACGAGCAGCCTGTTCTTGTCGTCGCTTGAAACATGCATCAAAACCTGGTCTATTTCGTCGACCGTTATGTTCTCGGCCTCTATGGTGATTTCTTTCGGCTCTTTTGTGTATTCGTAGGCAAGGTTCTTCACGTTCAAGTTCAACGTGGCGGAGAAGAGCATCGTCTGCCTGCCCTCGCTTGACGGAAGGACCGTTATAAGTTTCCTCAAATCAGGATAGAAGCCCATGTCGAACATCCTGTCAGCCTCGTCAATAGCAAGAAACCCGACGCGGCTCAAATCCATCTGCCCGCTCTGCTGCAAATCGATGACGCGTCCGGGAGTTCCGATTATGACATCGACTCCCCTTTTGAGGGCCGCAACCTGCTTGTCATAGCCCACTCCGCCGAAGAAGCTCGCAAAAACCAACCCGGTGTGTTTTCCGAGCTTGTTCGCCTCGTCCTCGACCTGTGTGGCCAACTCTCGCGTAGGCACCATCACGAGCGCGGTCTTTTTCTCGTCCGGATTCGCAAGAAGCTCCTGCATTATCGAGACAAGATATGCCGCAGTTTTTCCAGTTCCAGTCTGAGACTGAACATACAAATCGCTTCCATCGAGAGAAGCCTGAAGAACTTGCTCCTGAACAGGAGTGCAAGCCACGTAACCAGCATCCGCAAGACCTTGCTGGATTTTCTCATTTAAATTGATTTCCGAATAATTCATACTTTTTTTTCCGAATTTGATGAATTTAATATAAGAACAGTGATTCAGAAACCGACCGAGCTGAAACAAACTTCCGACCACCGGCCGAAAAAATGTCCATCCCAAATCGATAGCTCTCAAAGACTTTTATAAAATCAGTATTTTTTGTGGATTTTTTTGATAAGATGATACAACTATAAAACATTTTTCAAACTTTGAAAACCATCAAGGAACATCGAAATGAACAGAAATTCATCAGAGCAGAACGAATATCAGGCGCAGATATTCTCCAACAGGCTAGCGAAAAAATACAAGGCCCTCAGGAAATGGGCAAGGAAAGAGCGCGTGACATGCTACCGCCTCTACGACAGGGACATTCCAGAGGTTCCGTTGGCCGCGGATTTCTACGAGTTCATCCCGGAAGACATCGAAGACAAATTCGAATGCGCCCAGTTCATGAAAAACGAGGAGGCTCTTTTGTCCGCGAACGACCCCGTGGCGGCAAAAGCGAAATCTGAAAGGCAGTTTCTCCATCTTTACCTCTACGAACGCCCATACGACAAGGACGAAAAAGCCGAAGAAGAGTGGCTTTCGCAAATGGCCAAGGCTGCTGCAAAAACGCTCGGAATCAAAGAGGAGCATGTAATCACAAAATTGAGGAAAAAACAGAGGGGGGAGAACCAGTACGAAAAAATAGAATCAAAGAAGACTATAGAAGGAACAGTGCAAGAAAGCGGGCAGCTCTTCAAGGTGAACCTGAGCGACTATCTCGACACGGGATTGTTTCTCGACCACAGACCGCTCAGAAACATTGTCAGGAAATCAGTATCGGGCAAGTCCGTCCTGAACCTCTTCTGCTACACAGGGAGCTTCTCCGTGTACTCGGCTGAGGGGAAGGCGAAATTCGTCACCTCGGTCGACTTGAGCAACACGTACATCAATTGGACTAAATACAACTTCGCATTGAACGAATTCGACCCGGACGACAAGAAATACAGATTCCACAAGGGCGACGTGAACGGATTCCTGAACCAGTGCCTGGCCGAAGTCCCGAACGCTGAAGGCACGAACAGGTTCGACACGATAATCCTCGACCCGCCGACATTCTCGAATTCCAAATCGACAGAAAACACTTTGGACATAAACCGCGACTGGCCCGAACTCGTCACAAAATGCCTAAAACTCATGAACCCAGGCGGAACGCTCTATTTTTCGACGAACTCGAAGCGGCTCATATTCGCGTCGGAAAAACTCCCGGAAAAAATCGGCGAGAAAAGCTACTCGATTTCCGACATGACGGAGGAGTCCATATCCGAGGACTTCAAAAACCAAAAGCCTCACCGCCTTTGGAAAATACAACTGGAAAAATAGACCTGCCAAGAAAAATTCGGCATGGGCAATTCCAATAAAAAAGCCCGGTATCCTCGTTAAAATGAAGGATGCCGGGCTTCTCTATTTTTCCGTGAGACTTACTCCGCAGACTTGATTCCGAAACGCTTGTTGAAGCGATCGATACGTCCAGCAGTGTCAACCAACTTCTGTTTTCCAGTGAAGAATGGGTGGCATGCAGAACAGATTTCAACGTTGATGTTCTCAACTGTAGAACGTGTCTCGATTACGTTGCCACAAACGCAAGTAATCTTTGTCATTTTGTACTCAGGATGAATACCGCTTTTCATAAAAAAACTCCTTGTTTTCTTGCCCGATGTTGTAGAAAAGCCGGTCAGCACTACATACACAAAAAGTGCTGTATCATTTCCTCACCGTTACCAATCAAGACAACACCACAAGAATGATGTTTTTGAATATATCAAAATTAGCCGACTGATGTCAATTCATCGTAAGCCAATTTTGCCGCATTCTGCTCGGCTTCCTTCTTGCTTTTTCCGCTCTCCGGCCCGTAGCTCAACTTCCCAAGGTGAACTGTCACCCAAAAAAACTTGTCATGTTCAGGCCCAGTGTTCTTAACAAGCTCATATCTCGGACATTCCTTGTATTTTTTCTGATACCATTCCTGCAGCAGAGTCTTGTAGTCCTTGTGCCCTTTGTTTTCAAGGACCTTTTTTATCTCAGGGGCAATGAACGACAGCACGAGTTTCTGTACAGCCTCATATCCGTTGTCCAAATAATAGGCTCCGAAAAGGGCTTCGACAGCGTCCGCAAGAATCGCCTTCTTTTGCCGGCCTCCGCTCAACTCCTCCCCCCTTCCAAGGACGAGCATCTTGTCGATTCCAATCCGCACGGCTATGGGCGCAAGAGTCTCCTCGCTCACGACAACGCTCTTTATCCTTGCCAAATCGCCTTCGGGACTGGTCTCAAGGTTTTCATAAAGGAAAGTCGCCGTCGCCACCCCAAGCACGCTGTCGCCAAGGAATTCGAGCCGCTCGTTGTTCAGATGGCGGTGTTCGGCATTCTCGTTCGAAAACGAGCGATGGTGGAATGCCAAGTCCAGCAGTCCGATATTCTTGAAGCGAATCGAAAGGCTTTTGCAGAACTGGTTCAAAGCCCGAACCCTATCGGGCGAAATATTTTTTTTATGTGAAAACATATTTTTATCATATATCTTTTTAAAAAAGAAAAACACAGGCAATCCTAATTGGAACACCTGTGTTTTGAAAGCAATCAATGCCCTATGACTTACGCCTGTGCAGATTTGATGAAATTGAAAGCGTCACCGACAGTTTCGAATTCGTTGGCTTTCTCATCAGGAATCTTGACACCAAGATTCTCCTCGATCGAATAAACAAGTTCATAAGTATCGAGAGAGTCGGCTCCGAGATCGCCACGGAATGTAGATTCCATTTTGATTTCGCTTGGATCTTTCTCCAATTTCTCAGCGATAAGGTTCTGGATTTTTCCAAACAATTCTTCATCAGTCATAATAAAACTCCTTATTTTGCTTTTGCCCTCCGCGAACGAAGGGCAAAAGCCTTAAATGTTGGTTGTTTTCGTACTAGCCGTTGTTCTCAGGAGTAATCACCTGACGGCCATTGTAATAACCGCATTTTGGGCAAACATGGTGCTGAAGAATAAGATTGCTGCAATTTGAGCAAGCGACCAAGTGTGGAGCCACAAGATGCATATTTACACCACGACGTCTGCGTGTGCGAGCTTTTGAAGTTTTCGCTCTAGGTACTGCCATTTATCTAACCTCACTAAATAATTTGTTTGTTTATAACAATGAATGGTATCGTATAACAGATTCTGAATCATTGTCAATAATTTGACATGCTCATAAAAGGACTTTCCGAAAAAGGCTTTTCAGGAAACACCGCAATCAGGACATTTTCGACTTCATCGCATCGACAACTATCTGTGGAACCATGCCGGAAATGTTGCCGCCGAACGAGGCAAGCTCCTTTATCGCACTGGACTTTATCGTAAGGAATTCCTGCGCCGTCGGAATGAAAACGGTCTCGATGCTTGAATCAAGGCTCTTGTTCGTCAGCGACAAATCAAATTCATAGGAAAAATCCATGGAGTTTCTGATTCCGCGGAGAAGCACGTTCGCCCCACTCTCCCTCGCGTATTCGACTATAAGCTTTTCTGAGATGTGCGCGGTCACGTTCTTGAATTCCTTCGTAAGCTCGTTCACCATGTCCAGCCGCTCGTCGGCACTGAACATATATTTCTTGTTCACATTGTGCGCGACAACGACATCGATTTCGTCGAAAATTCTGCTGGCACGTTCGATTATGTTCAGGTGGCCATAAGTAATCGGATCGAACGACCCCGGAAAAATAGCTCTAGACATTCTTGAAAAATAGCATATTTGACTGAACGAAACAAGTAATATATTTTTTATGGTATGAAAAAGACGATTGGATTAATGATGATTTCTATTCTTGCGCTGGCAGCATGCTCAAAGAAAAACGGAGCTGCAACCACTGTTTCTCAGCAGAAATCAGAGACGCAGGAAGTGTCGTTGCCGGAGATACCGGCAGAGCCTGAAAAAAACGACGAGGAACCTACCGAAGCAGTTGTCGAGGAAATGAAAGAGGAACCTCCAGCTCCGGTTCAAAAGCAAGAGCCAGCCGAAGAAAAGGTGGAGAAAAAGGAGGAACCGAAAGAAGATGTTCAGCCGCCAAGCCCAATAGACGACGAATACGCCCGCTCCGTCGGAAACGTAGCCGTCACAAAGGACAGGTTCGTAGAAGACAAGGCCGAGATACTGGGCATAATCGAAAAACTCGCAACCATAATGAAAGAAAAGAACTACGGTGCCTGGCTGAATCTTCTCGACGAAGAGTCCATTTCGTACTGGAAACAGAAGCAGAACCTCAAGAAAGCCCAGTCGCGGCTTCCGATAAAAGGCATACAGCTCCGCACGATGGAAGACTACTTCAAGTACATATTCATACCCGCCCGGCAGAACAGGACGATAACGGAGATTAGGTACATATCCGACAAATATGTCAAGGCCATAGAAATGAAGGAATCCGTGGATTATGTTTACTATTATTTCAATAAAGTTGATGGAAAATGGATGCTCCATCTTCCTCCGTTAACCGATTGAAAAATTAAAGTTGCTTTTTATGGGGTGTTATTTTATACTGAACATTATTTAAGAAAAAATCTAGGAGGATTTTTATGAAATCTTTGAAAAAAACAGCTGGTGTCATCTGCGCATTGCTCGTAACTTTCGGCGCAGTTGCACAGACTAAATCAGAGAAAAGTGTTGATAGCGATTACCTCAGTACTGTTGAAGACGTTGTCATCACAGAGCTTGCAAATTCTGAAGAGCGCGACAACAAACTCGTGGCTTTGCAGTATCTTGAAGAAGCCGTGTCAGGAGGACGCGCCTCGCCAGACATGATAAGGGCCCTCGATCAGCTCGCCGGCGAAGGAATCACATCCCAGTCAAGAACAAACGGACGCTTGATGAACAACTACCCGGACATCCGCGCAAAAGCTTGCAGACTTCTCGGACAGGTCGGAACGGAGGAGGCCAAGCAGTCGCTCGTGAAAGTCGCCCTCAACGACAACGAGCCGATGGTCCTCTCGTCTGCAATCGCGGCTCTCGGCGACATTGGAATCAACGACAATGATGAAGTCGTCAACACAATCGCATGGGCAAACAAAGGAAACAGAATCCTCAACCCGACAAGCAGCTTGGCTTCGGAAGTAATCGAAGCGTTCACGAAGCTCGCCGACTCAACAGAGGACAAGAAAGACATGATCAACGAAGTCGCGAAAATCGCAGGCGACTACAGGTATGTCACGCCGGTAAGGCAGAGGGCTCTCGAATTGCTCAAGAAGCTCCAGTCGTCAAGCTCGTCTTCTTCATCTGACGGAAAATAAGCCGTAAATTTTCAATTTTCAGGAATAAAAAAAGCAGAGTGCCTAAACTCTGCTTTTTTTATGCGCATGAAAAATCAAAAAGGCAAAAAAAATTTGAGAGATACGTGAATCGAACACGCAACCTTTGGCTCCGGAGGCCAACGCTCTATCCAATTGAGCTAATCTCTCAAAATATGCTTTTTAATATGACTTCAAAAGCGACAATTGTCAATAAACACTGAGAAAAAAAATGGACACACTGATACTTGCATCATCGTCACCGCGAAGAAAAGAGCTGCTCGAAACAATGGGGATTCCGTTCAAAATTCATCCGGCAAACTGCGACGAAACGATTCCCGAAGGAACGGAAGCGGAAAACGCGTCAAAAATAATAGCGGAAAGAAAGGTTCTTTCACTTTTAGAGAGGCTCTCGGAGCCTGAAAAGAAGCAATTCATACTTGGGGCCGACACGACGGTAATATTCAACAGAAAAATCTACGGAAAACCAAAAAGCAAAGAAGAAGCGAAGTCGTTCCTGCGCAGTTTTCAAGGAAGAAAGCAGGAAGTGGTGACTGGGGTAGCCCTCTTCGACCCAAGAAGCGGCTCCGTCGAATCGGCATCCGTATCTACATCTGTAGAATTCAAAAGCATGAGCGAGGAAGATCTCGAAAGGTGCATGAACGCTGAGGAGTGGAAAGATGCCGCAGGGGGGTACAAGATACAGGGGTTCTCGGCGTGCTTCATAAAAAAAATAGATGGCTCCTACAACAACGTCGTAGGCTTGCCAATCGAAGTGGTTTATGATATGTTGGTAAAACATCGTTTTGAGTTCTGAACTCAATCCGGTGTCGGTGATTGGAAAAGGCTGTTGGCTGCATTTCAGTTGTCGAAATTTTCCGGGCCTGGAGACAGGTTGCGAGAAACAGAGATTGGTGGAAAATCAGAAAAAAAGATTTTCCTGTGAAGGAGATGGTTATGGCAGTAGTAACCATGAAGAATTTGCTTGAGTCTGGAGTTCATTTCGGACATCAGGTGAAACGTTGGGATCCACGCATGAAGAAGTACATCTTCGCAGAGCGCAATGGAATTCATATTATCGACTTGCAGAAGACAATCGCAGCTATCAAGGATTCATACGAAGCTGTCCGCAAGATTGTGTCTTCTGGAAAATCTGTCCTTTTCGTTGGAACAAAAAAGCAGGCACAGCAGGCCATCCAGAAAGAAGCCGAGCGCTGTGGAATGTACTATGTAAACAACCGCTGGCTTGGTGGTATGCTTACAAACTTCGCTACAATCAAAAAATCACTCCAGAGACTCAAGAAAATCGAGAAAATGGAAGTCGACGGTACTTTCAATGACCTCACAAAGAAGGAAGTCGCCGGTCTCCAGAAAGAAAAGGCAAAGCTTGAGAAGAACCTCGGCGGTGTGAAGGACATGAAGGAACTCCCAGGAGTCATCTTCATCATCGACACACACAAAGAGCAGAACGCTGTCGCGGAAGCCATCAGGATGAAGATTCCTGTAGTCGCAGTCGTCGACACAAACTGCAACCCAGAGGGAATCACATATCCTATTCCAGGAAACGACGACGCCATCCGCGCCATCTCTCTCTTTACTTCTGTTATCGCGAACGCCGTACTCGAAGCCGACAACGAGCAGGGGCTCAAAGTCATCGAGACTCTCGGCGACGAGGAAGAGGTTGTCACAGACGCTTCCACAAAGGAAGAGGATGTTGAAGTTGACTACAGCAACTACACACCTTCTGCCGATGACAAGAACAACAAGAACGAAGATTCTGACGTTGTTGACTACGAAGAGAAATTCACTAAATAAGTGATTTTCCGTGTTTGAATAATTTAGGAGAATAACAATGGCTTTTAGCGCCGCTGATGTAAAAGCACTGCGTGAGGCTACTGGAGCTGGAATGCTTGACTGCAAAAAAGCTCTTCAGGATGCAAATGGCGACATCGCAGAAGCTGAGAAAATCTTGAAAGAAAAAGGTCTTGCCGCGATGGCGAAACGCACCGACAGAGCCGCTGGCGAAGGTCGCATCGTCATCAAGCAGGACGGAAACAAAGTTGCCATGGTCGAAGTGGTCTGCGAGACGGACTTCGTCGCCAACAACCCGGATTTCGTTGCCGTTGCAGAAAAGGCTTGCGATGTCACGCTCAAGAGTGGCAGCTCAGAACTCAACGCAGAACACAAGGCTCTCATCGACGAGGTCTTGATTAAGTTCCGCGAGAACATCTCTGTCCGCCGCGCTGTCTGCATCGATGTTCCATCAAACGCAGCTGTCGGCACATACGTCCACTCTGACAACAAGACTGGCGCAATTGTAATCGTTGAAGGTTCCGACGCAGACGATGTGAAGACATTCGCAAAAGACTGCTGTCTGCACCTTGCGGCTTTCACTCCAGAATACGTCACGAAAGCGGATGTTCCACAGAGCTTCATCGACGAGCAGAAAGAGATTTTCTCTGCCCAGATGGCTCAGGACGAAAAAATGGCTTCAAAACCAGAGAACGTCAAGGCTGGAATCCTTCAGGGAAAAATCAACAAGCTCCTCGCAGAAAGCTGCTTCGTTGACCAAGCGTTCGTAAAAGACGACAAAGTAACAGTTTCTAAGAAACTCGAAGAAGTCGGAAAGGCTGTCGGTGCAAAGCTTTCATTCGGCAAGATTTCTCTCTTCGTTCTTGGAAAATAACTCTGTCTGATATCTTGCATGAATCTATCGATTAGAAGACAAGATTGACTTACAGGAGCGGTCGGGGTTCACTGAATTCTGACCGCTTTTTTAATTTTGCAGTTTGCTAATTTATTTTTAAGGAGCAAAATATGGCTTTTGACGCAACATCCCACATGGAAAAATCTCTCGCATCTTTCAAAGACGCGCTCAACACAATCAGAACAGGAAGGGCCTCGGCATCCATCTTCGACAAGGTTCGTGTCGACTACTATGGAACAAAGACTCCGTTGAACCAGGTGGCCACAGTTTCGATACCGGACGCACGCACTGTAGTTTTGGCTCCTTTTGACAAATCCCTCATCTCTGAAATCGAAAAGGCAATCCAGATTGCGGATTTGGGGCTCAACCCTTCAAACGACGGAAAAGTCATCAGAATCGCGATTCCGGCTTTGACTGCCGACAGAAGAAAGGAGCTTGTCAAGCAGACGAAGACACTTTCCGAGCAATACAAGACTGCGATAAGGAACGTTCGCCGCGACGGCAACGACGACCTGAAAAAGCAGCAGAAGGCAAGCGAAATTACTGAAGACCAGTTGAAGAAAGAGACCGATAATCTCCAGAAACTCACTGACAAATACATTGCCGAAATCGACAAAGCATTGGACGCGAAAGAAAAGGAAATTCTTGCGTAATCCAAATGAGCAACTCGATTATTCAGGCAAATTCACAAGAGATTGAAGAGCTGAAGTCCAACGGAGTTCCCGTCCATATTGGAATAATAATGGATGGGAACGGGCGATGGGCGAAGAACAGGGGACTGCCGAGGACTGCCGGCCACAAAGAAGGCCTGACATCCGCCAAGAGAATCGTGGCCGCGGCGGCGTCTCTCGGTGTGAAATTTGTCACATTGTATACATTCTCAACTGAAAATTGGAAACGCGCCCAAGAAGAAGTCGGATATTTGATGGGGCTGATAAAAGGGCACCTTCGCGCAGAATTTGAATTCTACAAGAAAAACGGCATCAGAATAGAGCATATAGGCGACATAGACGGGCTTCCAGACGATGTCAAAAATGAAATTCTCAAGGCAAAAGAGGACACAGCATCATTCACGGGAACGACTTGCGTTCTTGCCATAAATTATGGAAGCAGGGATGAAATAGTCCGTGGCATAAGAAAGATTGTCGCATCTGGGAAACAGCCTGAAGACATAACCGAAGACGCAGTGTCGGAGGCACTGGACGTGAGAGATTTGCCCGATGTGGATTTGATGATACGGACAGGCGGAGAAGAGAGGCTCAGCAACTTTTTGCTTTGGCAGTGCGCCTATGCGGAATTTGTTTTTACAAACACTCTTTGGCCGGATTATAATGAAAATGAATTTTTTTCTGATATTGCTCAATTTCAGAAACGAAATAGAAGATTTGGCGGAGTTCCTGGGCAGAATGGAACTGGAGAACCTTCAAAATAGACCGGCTGAAACAAGAAAAGTTCAATCGGATTAAAAGGAGCATTTTTTTATGAACAAAGTACTTCCAAGGCTTTTCACTTTTTTTGTCGGTGTGCCTCTATTTATCGGACTTGTATTTTTTGACGTGCTGCATCATCTTCCACTTCATGTCGTGATTGTCCTTTTTTCGACATTTGCGGCAAACGAGATGAACAACCTCTTGAGCACGAAATTCAAGACGCAGCCAAAAATGCTTGTCATTCCGATGACCATGCTGACGACTCTTTCCGCAGCTCTGAGCGCGATTCTTTTCTCAAATTCACCGGAAAGCCAGACAGTGAGCAACGCCTTGATGAACTATGTCTTCATGGGAACAATCATGGTCTGCCTTTCATACGAGGTATTCTCTCTGAAAACGTTCGAGGACTCCAACAGCAGGATAGTGACATCGGCGTTCACGATTCTTTACTGCGGATTTTTCACGGCCTTCATATCAAGGATGACGGCGATTGAGCATTCGCAGATGATTCTGGCGGTGTATCTCGGCATGGTGTTCTTCTGCGATTCCTTGGCATGGTTCTTTGGAAACCTCTTCGGAAAAAACAACAAGGGATTCGTGAAAGCAAGCCCGAACAAGAGCATCGCAGGATTCTGCGGAGGCTTCTTCGGCTCTGTCTTGATAGGAGTCATAGCGCATTTTTACTGGCTTGAGGACTCGATATTCGGAGAGGATTCGGCATCAGGAATCGTAAAAGTCGTTGCGCTGGGGCTTTTGACGGCATTCGCGGCAATCGTAGGAGACTTGGTGGAATCCGTCTTCAAGCGGTCGGCAGGAATAAAGGACAGCGGACATTTGATTCCTGGAAGAGGCGGCATGTTGGACTCCCTAGACTCAATCGTGTTCGCCGCTCCGGTGTATTACTTGGCGTACACGCTTCTTTTCTGAGTGGACAGAGCAGATGAAAAGAGTCCTTGTTCTTGGCTGTACCGGCTCCATAGGTTCCAGCACTCTCGACATAATAAGAAACGAAAAAGAATTTGAAGTATGCGCCTTGACAGCTAATTCCAACAAGGCAAAACTCGACGGGCTTTCCTCGGAATTCGGCTGCCCTTCTCTTCTTTTCTCTGAAATAAAATCCAGCATAAAATCGGCCGTGTCATCGCTCATTCAAAAGACGAAACCGGACATAGTAGTGAACGGCATAGCCGGAAGCGCAGGACTTGTCCCAAGCATAGCGGTGCTGGAAAACGGAATCGACTTGGCTTTGGCGAACAAAGAATCTGTCGTCATGGCGGGTCCCATAATCTTTGAGCTGGCGGCGAAAAACGGCTGCAGGATTCTTCCAGTCGACTCGGAGCATTCAGCGATATTCACACTGCTCAACCAATGCGGAAAAGAGAACGTGGACAAGCTGATAATAACAGCGAGCGGAGGGCCTTTCAGAACGTGGCCGTCGGAAAAGATAAAGACGGCGACATTGAACGACGCGCTGAATCATCCGACGTGGAACATGGGAACAAAAATAACAGTCGACTCAGCGACACTCGGAAACAAGGGACTTGAGGTGATAGAGGCCAAGCGGCTTTTTGGATTCTCGACAGAGCAGATTCAAGTCGTAGTGCATCCGCAGAGCATCGTCCATTCGCTCGTCAGAACGAAAGACGGAATCGTATATGGACAGTTCAGCGAACCAGACATGAAGCATCCGATAATCTCCGCGTTGACTTTTCCGGAAGTGAAAAAAGATTACATGAAGCCGTTCGATTTGACAGATTTTTCCGACTCTGCAACGAAAACACGGACACTTACTTTTGAGAAACCGAGGACTGATGATTTTCCGCTTTTGAATCTGGCATTCGAAGCGGCGAAGACGGACGGATTCGCGCCGATAGCGTTCAATGCAGCGAACGAGATTGCGGCGTGGGCGTTCATAGAAGGAAAAATATCCTTTCCAAAAATCTCGGAGACTGTCGAATTCGCGTTGAATGCGAAAAACTGGTCTACCGTGGTCAGGGACACTGAAGATGTTTTCGAGGCTGACAGGGAAGCCAGAGAAATCGCCACAGATTTTTTGAAGAATTGACATGCACATCTTGTTCGGAATCGTCCTGCTTGGACTAATCGTTTTTTTTCACGAGCTTGGTCATTTCGCCGCAAGCAGAATTTGCGGAGTGAAAGTCGAATCGTTCTCAATCGGTATGGGGCCTGTCCTTCTGCACAAAGAAAAATGGGGAACAGACTGGAGAATTTCACTATTTCCATTCGGCGGGTACTGCGCCATGAAAGGCGAAAAAGACATTGACGATGAAAATTCCGATTTGTTGGCAGCTCCCGCGGACTCTTTTTTCGGCGTGAAAGCCATTTTCAGGGCGATTATCGGAGCGGCAGGTCCCGCGGCAAATTTTATTTTTGCGATTCTCGCTTTTTCTTCTATATTTATGGTCGGATATTCATATTACTCGTCCGAACCTGTCGTACAGATTGCAAGCGAGATATATCCAGAAACGCATTCTGCTGCTTACGACGGAGGAATAAGGACTGGCGACAGGATTCTGAAAATCAACGGAGAGTCTGTTTCGGCTTTCACGGACATTCAAGAAATTGTGTCGCAGAGGCCAGACGAGGATTTGACTATCGAAGTTCAGAGGGAAAGCGAAAGACTTTCGTTCACAGTGCATTCGGACTTTTCGGAAGAGACAAAAAAAGACGGCTCTGTTGAAAGGAAAGGAAAAATCGGAGTGATGTCGATGAAGGAGATGAAGAGCGGCATCGCTTTTCACCGCGCGATTTTGAAAGGAGCGGAGCAAGCCGCCACGACGACAAGGCTTTACGCAGAAGGAATCGTTTCGATTTTCAAAAAAGGCGGAGCCGAGTTTTCCGAATCGGTGAGCGGGCCTGCGAGAATAACGACGATGCTTGGTGGAAGCACGAAGCACGGATTCGCGGCGACAATGGATTTCATGGCCTCCATAAGCATCGCCCTGTTCTTCATGAATCTCCTGCCGGTACCGGTATTGGACGGTTGGCTCGTCCTCGTCTCTGTCATCGAAGCCGTGTTCAGAATCAGGATTCCGAGGAAGGCGAGGACAATCGCCCAAACAGTCGGAATCTGCTTGATAGTCTTGCTATTCTTGTTCGCCATGGCGAGCGACATAAAATATTTTGTGGGGTTGTTTCATGCAAAAAATTAGAAATCTCATGGTGGCCGCCATTTTCGCGGCAGGTTCGGTCTTTTCATTCGCATACGAATCGAGCCAATCTCATCAAAAAACGGTCTCATCGATGTCGAGCATATCTCTGAGAAACGGAGAAAAATCGGTATTCAGTGCGGGAGACGATGGATTCATCATAAAGTGGAACGAATCGGATTTGGGTGAGCACTATCAAGTCAGCGACCTTCCTGTGAAAATGATTGCGCAGAATCCGAAAGGAAACGAAGTCGCGGTTTATGAGACGGACGGCATCTCGTTCAACAGGGTCAGCGTTTGGGATTGGAAAAACCAGCGCAGGAAATTCTTCATGAATTTTGAGGAATCGGTCACCAGCCTCTCCTATTCCGCGAAGGGCACATACGTTATTTGCGGAACGGTGAACGGAGTCTATTTCATCGACGAGGAGGGAAAAGCGACAACGAACAACATAAACGACAACATCGGAACATTCTCTTTCACAATGACATCGAATTCCGAAAACAACTTTGTTTCATATTCGCCGATTGGAACGCTCACCTACTACGATTTGAAGACTGGTGAAAAAAAATACAGATTCGATGTCGAACCGAACCTTTCAGACGTTCGCATGTTCAACAAGTCCATTTTTCTTGCGGGAACGAAAGACGGGAAAATCCACATAATGCATGCGGTACTGAAGGGAAAGAGTCTCGGCTCGTTCAACGCGAGCAAGGCTGTGCTGCTCTCTTCGGCGAACGACACTCCAGAAAATACGGAGAATCTGTTCTACATAATAAACGAGCCACACCAGTTCAAACTGTTCGAGATACAGAACGAAGACGGAAAAACAGTCGCATCCCCAAAGCTTGCAAGGACTTTCAGCGGCTTGAAGACGGGAGAGAGAATCGTCTCTGGAACGATATCGGCCGACAGCATCTATGCGGGAACGAATCTCGGAAACATCTACAAGTTCGACTACGAAGCGGCGGAACGAGTCGACGTGCTCCTTCCGATAACGGAAAACAGATACGACACTGTTTTGGACATAGCAAAGGTCGAAAAGGCCGGCGAGACGGATTTCTACATCCTTGCGCCTTCCTCGGTATACAAATTCATGTACAAGGATGGTTACATCGACAAAATATGCCAGAATTCTGATTTCCGGAACATAATTTCCTACGGTGACGAAATCATCTTGTGGACAAGGGATTCAAGGAAGCCTGTCGTCAAAATCAATACGAACACGAAGGCGCAGACTACGATTTTCACGCCGGCCGGCAACATCAAGACGCTCAAAGTCTCAGGGCAGAGCCTCATATCGGTAGAATCGAACACATCGGTCAACAAATACGACATTGCGACAGGAAAAAAGGAAGTCCTCTACAACGGTCAGAGCATCCAGGATGCGATTCTGTGCGGGAACGACCTCTATGTCGCGAAATCCAGCGCGTCGAGCCCTAACGTGCCACTCCTGCACATCAACGCAAGGACAAAAGAGACGGTACCGCTGTCTGTCAAAGGAACATTCGCTTATTCTCTCAACTTTGACGAGTCTTCGAACAAAATCTACGGCATCGTCATCGAATCTGACAAAGAAGACAAAACTTCCGTGTTCGAATTCGACCTTGGAACAAAAGCGTCGAGGACATTGATAAAAACGAGAGAGGAAGACATCGACGCCTTCATGGTCTTGAGCGGGGATAATCTCTACACGAATGTCGGAAAAACGAACGCGCGCTCTTTCAACACAAGGACTAAAAGGGATTTTCTGTACAGGAGGGCCGAATCCATGCCTTTGAAAGTCGTGAACAACAACGGAATGATAATGGTATTGAACAGGAACGGCTCCCTGAGCATGTACAACGAAGAGCTGAACATCGTGAAATTGACCTTGTACTTGGATTTGGACGGACAATGGAACGAATTCTGATTCCGTGAAACTTGCAGATTGTTTTAGGTAACAATATAATTTTTTGAGTATGAACATGAATGCATTTTCTAGACACAGACGCACAGCGACATTCGCAATGTTTTTCTTGTTTTCTCTGGTCGTTCCTCAGAACATCTTTGCTTCCAGCCGTGTGGACACGATTTTTGCAATGGTGGAAAACAAAGCTGTTTCGGCAAGTACGATAAAAAAGGAACTCGCAAAAAGTTCAACTTTGTACACGGCCACAAAGGGCGCCGAGAAAGAGACTCTTCTCATGGCGGCTCTGAAAAACGACAGAAGTCTGGATGTGATAACGGTGCTCTTGAACGCGGGAGTCGATCCAGAGAAAAAATCAAAGTTGAAGAAGACTGCGCTGATGTACGCATGCCAATATTCGACAAATGTCGCTGTTGTCGAAAAAGTGCTCAAGACACAAGCGTGGTTCGACATTTCAAAGAGGCACAGAATCCTGGCAAAAGACAAACTGAAGTTGACATCGTTCGACTATGCCGATTTTAACGAAAACGAGGCCGAACGGGAAAAGATAATCAAACTTCTTTTGCGATACGCAAAACGTCCAGAAAAAAAGACGGCGGAGACGGAAGAGCCTCCTCTGGAAGATGAAATCGAAATCGCTGAGCCGCCTGTTGAACAAAATGCGGAAGTGGAAAACACTCCGCAGGAAGAGGCCGCCGTCGTCGCTGCAGTGGAGCCGGTAGCAGAAAAGGAAGAGCCTTCCGAGGAAATAAAAGAGGAGACGGCAGAGGAACCTGAAACCGAGATTGCGGAGACTCCAGCCGAAGATGAACAGCCGCAGATTCCGCCTCCGGTGGAAATCAAGGAAGAAGAGAGGAACATCATACCGGACGTAAATGCCAGAGACGAATTTGGAAGAACAAAATTGATGATGGCGGCTGGAGACGGAAACGTGGAACTCGTCAAGGACCTGCTCTACTCTGGCGCAATCGTCGACATATGCGACAACGAAGGCTGCACGGCCCTCATGTATGGAGTCAGACACCAGAGCAACCCGGAGATACTGAAAATCCTACTCGACCACAATGCGAATTTCCGAACGACAAGCGAAAGCGGCATGTCCGCCCTTATGTATGCGGCAAGCGAAAACCAGTCATTCGACTTCGTAAAGATTCTGATTGGGAACAGACTGGCTTCGGAGACGGATTTGCAGGCAGCTTTCATCAAAGCGGTGGAATCGGAGGCATCGGAAGACATACTCAACGAATTTGTCGGACACGGAATATCAGTCGACATAAAAGTGAACGGCAAAACTCCTCTCATGTACGCCGCCGAGACAAACAAGAAAACGGCTACGATAAAGTGGCTTTTGAAACAGGGCGCGTCAAAGACGACTCGAACAATAGAAGGAAAATGCGCGGCCGACTTCGCTTCGGAAAATCCTAAAATCCCCCACGACAAAGTATACAAGGCGCTTTCAAAGTTTTAAGGAGAAGAAATGAGAATAACAGGCGGAAAGCTCAAAGGGCGCGTCATAAAATGCCCTGACGGAATAATAAGGCCGGCGATGGACAGGATGAGGGAGTCTGTGTTCGCGATACTCGGGGACCTGACGGGGAAATCATGGCTCGACCTGTTTTCTGGAAGCGGGACGATAGCCATTGAGGCGGTCTCCAGAGGCGCATCCGTCGTACAATTGTGCGAGAAAGACAAGATAAAGATAAAGCAGGTGCTTGAGAACGTCTCCATTACGGAAAAAGAATGCGGAGTCAGAATCGGCTGCCACTTCATGGCTGTCGAGCTTTTCGTAAAAAAGTGCAAGGACAAATTCGACTACATTTTTCTCGATCCCCCTTTTCCGTACAAGTTCAGGACTGATTTGCTCAAAAGCATAAGCGAAAAGGAGCTGCTCAATCCAGAAAATCCAGATGCGATGGTCATGATTCACTTTCCCGAAGAGGACACCCCGCCAGAACATATAGGAAACCTCACACTCGCCGACAAGCGAATCTACGGACGCTCTATCGTCCACTTCTACAAGTCGGACAAAAGCGGCGGTAATGAGAAAGATGTTTCCGAACAGGCTCAATGAATTTTCTTGACAATATTGTTTTTGATGATAACATTGACTGTATCTGAAAATTATCATGAAGTCATAGAAGTTTTGCAAGAGGACAACAAATAATTGAAAGAAGACGACATCAAGAGGACACTTATCGAGCATGAGATTCCAAACGGATTCATAAAGGTCACGGAAAAACCTCTAACGACTTTGAATCCAGACCAAAAAGCGCAGTTGAACAGGAAAGGAAACGTCCTTTTCAACCAAGGAAACATCGATGGTGCCTGCAGGATTTTTGTGACGACAGGATATTCAGACGGTCTGAACAGAATCGGAGATTCCTACATGAAGAAAAACAAACCGTTGCAGGCTTTGAAGTACTACATACTGGCCCACAACAAAAACAAGATGGAATCCGTTTACGAAAAACTGGCCAAATTGATTTCAAACGTTATGAACGAGAATTGAAAATTTTGAAAATTGCGAATAGTTTAAAAAGTATTTGAGGTAAAAAATGAGTGATGAAATGATTGCTGAAGTCGAAATGGAGCTTCCCCATCAGTTTGACGAACAGAGTTCAAATTCTGAAATTTCTGAGTATTCAAAACAAGGCTACCAGCTGCTGAAAGAAAACAAAATCAACGATGCGAAAGACGCATTCACGAAAATCCTTGCGATTGAGGACAACAACAACTATGCGCTTGTCGGACTCGGCGACTGCGAGCGCAAACAGGGAAATTTCAACAAGGCAATCGAATTCTACACGAAGTGCCTTTCATACCACCCTGGAAACAATTATGCCCTCTTCGGGCTTGCCGACTGCTACAAAGCCTTGAACCAATTTCCAAAGGCGATTGAGATTTGGGAGCAGTATCTTGTCCATGACGACAGGAACATCACGGTGCTCACAAGAGTCGCCGACGCATACAGAAAAATCAAGGATTTCAAAAAATCGAAGGATCTCTATCTCAAAGTCCTCGACATGGAATGCAACAACGCATATGCCCTCATCGGACTGGGGCATCTCCACTACGATTTCAAGGAATTCAAGGATGCGCTGTACTACTGGACAAGAATGCTTGAGCTAAACGAAAGTGCGGCCGACATAAGGGTTCTCACTTCGATTGGAAACTGCCACAGGAAACTGAGAACTTTCGACAAGGGCGTCCTCTATTTCGAAAAAGCGTTGGAGAAGGATCCAAAAAACTTTTATGCGCTTTTCGGACTTGCAGATTGCTACCGAGGAATGAACCAGCAGTTCCGCTCTATCGAATACTGGAACAAAATTCTTGAGATGGATCCGAAGAACAAGGTCATCTTGACGCGAGCCGGAGACGCCTACAGGAACACAGGCGACTACAGGACCGCCGCCGAATACTACAACAAGGCCATGGACATAGATTTCGACATCTATGCGGCTCTTGGACTCGCCCTCATCTGCAAAGGAGAGGGAAAATACGACGAAGCCATAGAAAGGCTCATGACGCTCATAAACGGCGACCCGAAAAATTACAGGCTGTACATAGATTTGGCCGACTGCTATCTCAAAATCAGGAAAAAGGACAAGGCTATAGAGCTTCTTCAAAGTTTCGGACGGCAGGGCATAAAGAGCATTGCGATATCGGAGATGCTTTTCAAAATCCAGAGCGGAAGCGTATGAGGCAGGAAAAAACAGAAAAAATAGCTTTGGCGGGACTTAACGCAAAGGAAATAACGGAAAGTCTTGGACTAAAACAGACTTTCCGTGGAAAGCAGATATTCCAATGGATTGGCAAAGGAGCGGAAAGCTTCGACGAAATGACGAATCTGAGCGTGGCGATGCGCAATGAGCTGAAAGAAAAAGCGGTGTTGCGCTCGTCATCGGTGACACAAGTCCTCAAGGATTCGGACGGAACCGTGAAATTGCAGATAACGCTCAAGGACGGATTGGCCGTGGAGACGGTGCTCCTCACCGACAGGGAGGACAGGAAAACCGCTTGCGTTTCGTGCCAGGTCGGATGCGCCATGAACTGCGCATTCTGCCAGACCGGACACTTGGGGTTGGCGAGGAATCTTGAGGCTGGCGAAATTGTCGAGCAGTTCTTGAACCTTGAGAAGCACGCAGGCCCGCTCGACAACATCGTGTTTATGGGAATGGGAGAGCCGATGATGAATCTGGAAAACGTCAGGAAGGCCATAGCGGTCTTGACGGACAAGGATGGAAGAGGACTTTCCGGCCGACGGATAACCCTTTCCACATCGGGTGTCATAAAAGGGATATACGATTTGGCGGACAACGGACCGGCAATTCGATTGGCCGTTTCGCTTACAACAGCCGACAAGGAATTCAGGGAAAAGCTCATGCCGATTGGCAGGACGAATCCGTTGGACGATTTGAGAAAGGCAATCGACTATTTCGCGAAAAAGACCGGCAAGAGAGTGACTCTAGAGGCCGCCCTCCTCCACGACCAGAACACGAGCGAGGAAAGCGCGAAAAATATGATAAATTTCGCACGGAACCTTGATGTGCATATAAACCTGATTCCGTGGAATCCTGTTCCAGGTCTCCAATTCGAGGAACCCACGTCATCCGAATGCCGAACTTTCGTCGCGAAGCTTGAGCGAGCGGGATTGAATGTAACATTGCGGACAAGGCGCGGACGGGAAATCGGAGGCGCGTGTGGACAGTTGGGAAAAACACTGGCGGATTCCCAGGGGAATGGGAAAAAACTCACTTCGGAATTTGACAATTGATTCATAGAATCGTAAAAACTTGTTTCGATTGGTTAACAGATGGAGATAATCGAGTTTTTCAAAAAAAATTCGCCCGATGTTAGTATCTTTTTTTCAACTAGAGCATTTATCAATTCGCTCTTGTTGAATTTTAAGACGCTTTCTTTTAATATTCCGTTATACTCAAATCAAGTTCAAATGGAGTTTCTAGCATGGAAAAGAAAATATATGTTGACGGAATGTTCGATGCAGATACGGCCGCAAAAGTTCAGGCGGCGGTTTCGGGTGTTGCTGGTGTAAAAAGCTGCAACGCGAATCCAGAGAAATCACAGGTTCTTGTTGACTTCGACGGAGATGAAGGAGCCATAAACGCGGCGATAGCATCGGCAGGCGTTACAGTCCTTGGTTGATTTGATTAAGAATGATTCCAGACCATCCTGGTTTTTCAGGATGGTTTTTTTTTGCCATTTGCGACTTTTTGAGATTTTCTTTCCAAGCACTCTTAACTGTTTTTTTTAATTTGATTTATGAAAATTTGTGATTTAAACTATAACTATGAGATTTGTTTTTACATACGGAGGTTATTTTATGAAGAAATGTCTCATAGTCACATCTGCAATCGCTTTGGCAGCAGTTTTGATGGGCTGCAACGAAAAAAGCAACAGCACAATCACACTGAACAAGGACAAGCCGCTCGTGTTCTTTAACAGGCAGCCTTCCGACCCTACAACGGGAAAAATCGACATGGAATCGATGAACTGGAACGACAAGACTTACTATGTCGGATTCGACGCCGCGGGTGGCGGAGCCGTTCAGGGCAAACTGATAACCGACTGGCTTGCGAAGCAGGACGCTTCGAAGATAGACAGGAACGGAGACGGAATCTTGGGTTACGTCCTCTGCGTCGGCGATGTCGGACACAACGACTCGAAGGCGAGAACAGAGGGAATCAGAAGGGCGTTGGGAACATGGAACGACTCGTCTGAACCGACAAATTCAAAGGAGGGAACCGTCAATGTCGGCGGCAAGGAGCTCAAAGTTGTTGAACTAGAAGGAAAAGCCATGACCGGAACAGACGGTTCTACATGGAACGCGAACGCCGCTACGGACGCGATGGGCGGTTGGGCAACGAAATACGGCGACCAGCTCGACATGGTAGTGTCGAACAACGACGGAATGGCGATGGGCTGTCTCCAGGCTTCGAACTATCCTGCAGGAGTTCCGATTTTCGGATACGACGCGAACGCGGACGCAATCGAGGCCATCGGCTCGGGAAAACTCACTGGAACAGTTTCTCAGAACGTGGACGCCCAGGCTACAGCGACACTTCAGGTCATCAGGAACTTGCTCGACGGACTCACTGGCGACGATGTTCGCAAGAAGGGAATCACGGAGCCTGACCAGTACGGCAACAAAATCTCGGCCGGTGTCGACTACATTGCAGAGACAAAGGCCGTCCTCGCCCAGAACACAGGCGTCAACGCCGACAACTGGAAGGACTACGCCGCCGGCAACAGGGACAAGGGCGTAAAACAGACAACTGCCGAGAAAAAGAAGGTCATCCTTACAATCTACAACGCGGCCGACAACTTCCTCTCTTCTTCTTACCTCCCAGCGTTGCAGTACTACGCACCACTCTTGAACCTCGATTTGACAGTCGTTCAGGGAGATGGGCAGAACGAAGTCTCCTGCTTGGACAAATTCACGAACTTGAACAGCTTTGACGCGTACGCAATCAACATGGTCAAGACGAATTCTGCCCGCGACTACACGGACAAACTCAAGTACTAAATCAATTCCGCAAAACCATCTGGAAGCGATAGCTTTCAAATGACAAAACGGAAGAAAAGCCTGCGGAAACAGTGTTTTCTCGGGCTTTTTTTATAAAAAACGGAGGAAAGCATGAACGAAAATGTTCTTGAAATAAAAAATCTTTCCAAAGCATTTGCCAAAAACAAAGTTCTGAACGGAATCAATCTGAACATAAAGAAAGGCAGCGTCATGGGCTTGATGGGCGAAAACGGAGCCGGAAAATCGACAATGATGAAGTGCCTTTTCGGAATATACGCAAGGGACGAAGGCCAGATTTTTTTGGACGGAAAACCGGTCGACTTCAAAAACGCAAAGGAAGCTTTGGAGAACGGAGTCGCGATGGTTCATCAGGAATTGAACCAGTGCCTCGACAGAACCGTGGCCGACAACATGTTTCTCGGAAGGTACCCGACGAAATTCGGTGTAATCGACGAGAAGAGAATGGCGAGGGAATGCAACAAGTTGTTCGCTTCACTCGGACTGGGCGTCAATCCGAACACGGTAATGCGGACGATGTCGGTCTCGCAAAGGCAGATGGTCGAAATCGCGAAGGCCGTATCATACAACGCAAAGATAATCGTGCTTGACGAGCCGACATCCTCCCTCACGGAGCCTGAAATCAACAAGCTGTTCGCAATCGTGCGCAGTTTGAAGGCGAAGGGGGTCTCGTTCGTCTACATCTCGCACAAAATGGACGAAATCTTCCAGATTTGTGACGAAATTTCAGTTCTTCGTGACGGAAACATGGTCTTCTGCAAGCCGTCGAAAGAGACTGAGATGGAAGAGCTGATTTCCGCGATGGTCGGTCGCTCGCTCGACAAGCGTTTCCCCGACGTGGACAACACACCGGGCGAGGACTACCTTGAAATCAGGAACCTTTCGACGAAATACGAGCCGAGACTGGAGGACATTTCGTTCACGGTCAAGAAGGGAGAGATTTTCGGACTCTACGGACTTGTCGGAGCCGGACGAAGCGAACTTCTGGAGTCGATTTTCGGAATACGGACTATTGCGACAGGTGAAATCATCCTGAACGGGCGGAAGCTCAGATTCAACTCGCCGAGAGATGCAATGACGTACAATTTCGCACTCGTGACCGAGGAGAGAAAGCTCAACGGAATGTTCGCGAAGGCCACCATCGAATTCAACACCGTCATCACGAACCTCGACAGCTACAAGACGGCGGGACTGCTCTCGAACAAAAAGATGAGGGACGCGGCGAACAGGGAAATCAAGAGAATGCACACGAAATGCGTGTCGGCGGACGAGCTGATTTCATCGCTTTCTGGAGGCAACCAGCAGAAAGTCATCATCGGAAAATGGATGGAGAGAGAGCCTGACATCTTCCTGCTTGACGAGCCGACCAGGGGAATCGACGTCGGAGCGAAATACGAAATCTACCAGCTCATAATCCAGATGGCGAAAGAGGGAAAGACAATCATCGTCGTCTCTTCCGAAATGCCTGAGATTTTGGGAATAACGAACAGAATCGCCGTCATGTCGAACCACAGGCTGGCGGGAATCGTGAACACGAAGGAAACTGACCAGGAAGCCCTGCTGAGACTTTCGGACAAGTATTTGTGATTTGCTGCGAAAAAGGAGAATAATATGGAATCTCTGTACAAAGACGAAAAATTGAACAAATATCTGGACCAGCTTTTCGATTTGAGAAAAGACGGAGTGAACAAAGTCATCGATTTGAAGCAGGCTGTCATCGCCACCAAGAAGAATCCGATGATTGAATACGATGAAAAACCGAAGCTGCTCGCAAGCTACGCAAAGCAGATTGAGGAAGCGAAAGTCGTGGCCGCAAAGAACGCGGAAAAAGACAAGGAGCTGACGAAAGAGGCTCTCGCCTACGCAAACGAAATCGCGAAGACATATATCGCAGAGGTCGAAGAAAAGCAGAACGCCGAAATCAAGAAGGTCAAAGAGGAATACGCTTCGAAAGTCTCGGACATAAAGGAAAAAGGAGAGGCAAGAATCGCAGGCGCAAAAAGCCCTGCCGACAAGAAAACCGCCCAGTACGAACTGAAATCCGCCCTCTTCGACGTGAAAAACCATGCCGACTCCCTCATCGAGCGGTGCAAGGACGCCAAGAAGCAGGCGTTCACGGACCATGTGCAAATCAACCGCACGATAAGAAACGAGAAGAGCAATTTCATAGAGGACATGCAGCTTGGCTTCAAGAACTATGTGAACAACTTCAAGCTCGACAAATTCTTCCTGGACAACGGACTCTACCTCGCAATCATCCTCTTCTTCATCGTCTGCATCATCATCGCTCCGATGATAAACGCAGGAAACCTCCTCACGCTGCCGAACATCTTCACGATACTCGAACAGTCGTCCACGAGGATGTTCTACGCGCTCGGTGTGGCAGGACTCATCCTCCTTGCGGGAACGGACTTGAGCGTCGGAAGAATGGTCGCTCTCGGCTCGGTCGTTACGGGACTCATCCTTCATCCGGGCGAGAACATCGTCAAATTCTTCGGAATGGGACCTTGGAATTTCACTTCACTTCCAATGGGCGCAAGGCTCATAATGGCACTGCTCATCTCGGTCGTCCTTTGTACGGCGTTCTGCGCGTTTGCGGGCGTGTTCACGGCAAAGCTCAAAATCCACCCGTTCATCTCCACACTCGCCTCCCAGCTCATCATCTACGGACTCCTCTTCTTTGGAACAACGGGAACTCCTGTAGGCTCAATCGACGGAAACATCAAGGACTTGATTGGAGGACGCTGGACGCTCGGTGTCATGAACGGAGAGCTTGTGACGTTCCCAAAACTCATAATCCCGGCAATCATCGCGGTTGTGGTGGCGTGGTTCATCTGGAACAAGACGACTTTCGGAAAGAACATGTACGCTGTCGGCGGAAACGCGGAAGCGGCGAGCGTGTCTGGAATCAGCGTTTTCTGGGTCACAATGGGTGTCTTCATCATGGCAGGAATCTTCTATGGATGCGGAGCCTTCCTTGAAGCGTTCAGGGCGAACGCGAGCGCGGGAACCGGACAGGGATACGAAATGGACGCGATTGCGGCGTGCGTCGTCGGTGGCATCTCGTTCAACGGCGGTATCGGAAAAATCGGCGGAGCGGCAATCGGTGTCGTAATCTTCACCAGCCTCACCTACTGCCTCACGTTCCTCCACATCGACACGAATTTGCAGTTCGTATTCAAGGGACTCATCATCATAGCGGCTGTCGCTCTCGACTCAATCAAATACTTGAAGAGAAAGTAGGCTGAAAATCAGCGGCAGATTATGAAAAATCGGACCTGTTTGGAAGATGTACCTCGCATGAAGCACGTTTTCCGAACAGGTTTATTTCATCAACGACAATCTAGACAATGGCTTTTGATTAAAATCAATGGTGAAAATTCTTTTACTTTGATAGAATCTAAAGAAATACTTTTTTAGGAGTAAAAAAATGGGAAAGACCATTGCTCAGAAAATTTTTGATGCACACTTGGTAGACAGTCCTTTCTCTGGAACTTACGTTCTCAAGCTGGACAGAGTCTTCTGCCATGAAATCACAACGCCTGTCGCCATCAACGACCTTGTTTCAAGAGGCAAGGACAGGGTTTTCGACCCGACAAAAATCAAGGCCGTAATCGACCACGTAACACCGTCGAAAGACAGCAAGACAGCCACGCAGTCAAAAATCCTGCGCGATTGGGCTAGAAGAAACAATGTGAAGGATTTCTTCGACATCGGCTCCAACGGTGTCTGCCATGCGATTTTCCCAGAAAAAGGATTCGTCCGCCCAGGCTTCACGGTAATCATGGGCGACAGCCACACTTGCACGCACGGAGCTTTCGGAGCTTTCGCGGCCGGTGTCGGAACAACAGACCTCGAAGTCGGAATCTTGAAGGGCGTATGCTCTTTCAGGGAGCCTAAATCAATAAAATTCGTCTTGAACGGAAAATTGAAGGAAGGAGTTTTCGCAAAGGACGTGATTCTCCACCTCATCGGAAAAATCGGAGTGAACGGAGCGACAAACTGCGTCGTGGAATTCACAGGCCCAATCATCGACAACATGGACATGGAAGAGAGGATGACGCTCTGCAACATGGCCGTAGAAGCCGGCGGAACATCTGGAATCTGTTTCCCTGACGCGAAGACTGTCGACTATCTTTGGGAATTCATAAAGGACGAGTATCCTTCAAAAGAGGCCGCAATCGCCGACTACTCAAAATGGAGAGACGACGACGACGCAGTCTACGAGAAGGTAATCACGGAGGATTTGTCGAACCTCGACCCTGTGTGCACGATAAACTACAAGCCTGACCAGATAAAGAAAATCTCCGAAATGAAGGGCACGAAAGTCGACCAGATTTACATCGGCTCATGCACGAACGGAAGAATCTCAGACTTGAGAATCGCGGCGAAAGTCCTCAAGGGGCACCACCTTGCCGACGGAGTGCGCGGAATCGTTTCGCCTGCCACACCGAAAATCTACAAGATGGCTGTTGACGAAGGCATCATCGACATCTTCCTTGAAGCCGGCTTCTGCGTGACGAACCCGACTTGCGGAGCCTGCCTCGGAATGTCGAACGGAGTTTTGGCTGAAGGAGAGGTCTGTGCGTCGACGACGAACAGGAACTTCAACGGAAGAATGGGAAAAGGCGGAATGGTCCACCTCATGAGCCCTGCTTCCGCCGCCGCGACTGCAATCACAGGCACAATCACGAACTCTGAATTGTACAAAGGCTGAAAAAACAATTGCGAAAACGCAAAACATACAAGGAGTAAAATATGAAAGCATTTGGTGGTCCAGTTCTTTTTCTCGATCGCTCTGACATCAACACCGACGAGATTATCCCAGCGAAATACCTGACGGAAATCTCAAAGGAAGCTCTCAAGCCTTATTGTCTTGAGGATTTGAAGCTCGACGGTTTTGACGCGAAACGGGACGTTCCTGGAAAAAAGGTCATCATCACTCGCGAGAATTTCGGCTGCGGCTCAAGCCGCGAGCACGCTCCGTGGGCTTTGGAAGTGAACGAAATCTACACGGTCATCGCTCCGAACTTCGCCCGCATCTTCCGCCAGAACATGTACAACTGCGGATTGCTCGCCCTCGACATGCCGAAGAAGACAATCGACGACATGTTCAAGAACTTCGGCAACAAAGAGACCGAGGCAAAAATCGAGCAGAAAGAGGACGGCACATGGAAGGTCAAGCTCATCGCCGGAAGCCTTTCAATCAGCTACCCTTTCAAGCTTGAGGGATTCGAGAAGGCGCTCATCGAAAACGAGGGCTGGATTGGATACGCCGAGAGCAAATACTAGGGCAAAAGTTTCGTGCTGAAACCCGCCAGCATTTTTCCGGCCGAATCAGGTTCGATTTCGGGAAAATGCTGGCGTTTTTTGTCCATGAACACCGATTTTGCAAAACGATTCTGCAACGACAATATGGAAAAATACTTGCAAAAAATAGAATTCGCGCTTGTTCTCGCTTTTCTGGTGCTGCCCCCGGTTTTCTTCCAGGCGGGAATGGAAGCTCCAAAGACGGCAACGCCTTCGTTCTCAGCCCAGACATACGCCCTCGCACTTCTGGCGTTCTTCATCTACTACGTCCACAGGAACGTCTACATCATCCGCTTCCAAAAAAAATGGACGCGGCTTCAAATTCTGATGGCGAGCGGAGAATGCCTCGTCTGCTTCGGCTCTCTCTGCGTCGTGTCCGTCCTGCTTGAATTGGCGGGGTATTTTCTCGGCGGAACCGGGGAAATTCAGAAAGCGGCGCTCCCCCGTTCGCTGAATTCCTGGGTGGTTTTCATCTCCGGAATGATTTGCGCGGCATTCTACGAAGAGGTCATCTACAGGTTCTACCTGCCGGAAGCCATGAGGCATCTCGTCTCGCGCTTCCCGAAAGTTCCGCAGCTCGTTCTGGAAGCGGTGTCGGTCGCGCTTTTCGCGCTCGGCCATATTTATCTTGGCGCGCTCGGATTTTTGAACGCGGCAATCTGCGGAACAATACTGCGCCTTTTCGTTTGGAGGACTCACTCTCTATGGTGCAGCCTGATTCCACACGCGCTCTACAATTTCTGCGTCTACTTCGCGCTGGCGAACATCTGAAGCGGGCAAAAAAAATCTCTTGAACCGAAGTCCAAGAGATTTGCCATCTCCCACGGGAATTGAACCCATGTTGTCGGGATGAAAACCCGATGTCCTAACCACTAGACGAGGGAGACACGCTTTAGAAGCGAATAAAAAGATACTACCACGAATCAAAAAAACTTGTCAAGAGAAAATCTCAACAATTCTGTTGAAAGTGAACTCGGAAATCTCGTAGAAACACGAATCTTCTATGTTCATGCTTGAGGATTTTTGCACGAAAAATGCGCTTTTCCCATCGGCATCTGTTTTTCTTGAAACAGAAACGACAGAGACATCCCCTTTGCCAGAGTGAACTTCGATTTTCGCGACTACAAAGGAGCCTTCGACATCGATTCTCTGCCTGAGCGCACCGTGCCGCAAAGACATTATTGAATGGGAGACGGTCGCAAAATTTTTGTCTGAAGAATTCACTGAAAAGTCAATGTTCTTCTCTGGATAGGAAAATTTCACAGTCTCAGGATTCTCAATCTCGTAGAAAAGCTCGCCGGCAATCCAATAATCAGAATCGGACGACAGGAACTGGGAAAAATCATCGTCGGTCTCATAGGAATCGTCTCCTTTTTCCGTGCGGAAAGAGATTCTGTTGGAAAGCGGGTCGGTGATGCCGAAATGGATTTTTGAAAGCTCCGATTCGCCAGAGGAAAAGAACACGAATGAAGAGTCTTCTCCAAGTCCAAGCGGCTCGAAATCCTTAACTTCGGAGGAGATTTTATAGACAGTCCGAATTTCCGAAGCATTGTGAACCAAGGCAGCGACCAATTTTTTGTCGACGAGGGACTTTTCAGACACGGAAAGCTCGGAACCGGAAACCAAGGGCGGAATCTTGGACTGAACGTACCAAAAACCGTTCGACAGTGAAAGAAGAAGAGAATGGTTGCCTCTTCCGATTTCAATAGAAGAGACTTCCCCGGTTTTGTTTGGGTTCAAAAGAGCAGTGGAAGACGATTTTGGAGCGGTCTTCGCCTTTTTGGAGACAAAGAAGGACAAAACGAATGTCGCCAAGAAAAAAATCGAAAGAGTTGCCAAAAGCTTGTTCAATGATTCATTTTTCATTTTTTACTTTCCTGTTGCGCTTTATGAATACGAAAACGAAGACCGCCACAAAAATCAGCGGAAGCAAAACGAAATTGACCGCGATGGTTCTTGTCATCTCGGAGACGAATTCGGAGGAGTCGCTTATCTTGTACAGAGATTTCACTGTGCGCGCCTTTTCCATGAGTTCCGCGATTTTTGAGTCTCCGCGAAGACGAAGGAGCTGCGAACAAAGGAAATCGAAATTCCGCAAATCCACAGAATTCTGTCCCGAAATGAAGCCCGTCATCATGGAATGGACGAAATACTGGTCGGACACGACCGTGACTTTTCCGTTTGTCGCGGCGAGAATGTACTTTCCGTTCTCGGCATCGCTGGCGGCGGCGGTTTTCGGAATGTTGAACGCATCGGTCAAGAACGGAAGCTCGTCGCTGTCTGATTCTTTCTGAAGCCATGCGTAGTCAGTCGTCTCAAGCAAGGGGCGCACGTCGTTGTAGAGAAAAATCGGGCTTGGCCAGAAAAGAGTCATTCCCTGCTTTGCGGCATCCTGCGGAAGAAGTGAAACCCAAAGCGGATAGTTTATGGAAACGTACTCGGCGGTCTCGCCCTCCCCGCTCATCATCGAAAGCGGAAAGCACGAAATGTCCTCCACAAGGCTCCGCCCGAAAGCGAAACCGAGGGAATTCAAGAACGGTAGCATGGTGTCGCCCGTGTTTTTCGAGACCTTCCACTCGTTCTCGATTGGCACATCGTACGGAGAAGTCGCCACGAGAGCCGGGACGCCCCTCTTGAAAGCGGAATCAAGGGCGGAAGACTGTTCGTATGACAAAGCGGAAGTTCCAAGAACCACAAGCTCGTCATCGGCAGAAAGGGAATCGATTTTTGAGACAAGAGAATCGTCAATCTCAAGAATCTCCGGCATGAAGCCCCTCGAAGCCAAGAACGGAACGACGTCGCCATAGGATTCCTGCACTGCTCTGCCGTTTCCAGCAAGGACAAGAACCCTCCTGGGATTCTCGGTGACAAGCTGCTGGATTCTCTGCGCCAAATCATACTCCAGAGTCTCGGTGGAAAGTATGAACGGAATTATCGTCTGCTTGTCGAGATACTGGAGAACGACGGCCGAATACACAGAGACGAATTCCATCTTCGTCTTGGAGTTCACCTGAATCTGCCTGCCCTGTATCTTCAAGCGCGAAAGCTTCTCCGCGTCCGCGCTCTCAAGCTCGAAAGTCACATTGGACGACAAGCGCGCGAAATCCTGCAGGTACTCGGCGACGTCGGAACTCTGAGGATACAAATCCTTCAGCTCTCTTGAACGGTAGTACGTTATCCTCAATGTCGAATCCAAGTTCTCCAAAAGCGACCTGCTGGTGTCGGAGGCCGAGAACTGCCTGGCTTTTGTCAAATCCGCCCTGAAGTAGATTCTGTCGAACGAAAGCGACGAAAAAACGGCTACGACAACGAAGAGGAAAAACGTGAGCCGCGAAACTTTTCTTCCGGTCCTTTTGTATTCGGAAAGGACGGAGAGCAGGACAAAAAGAAGAGAAGCCAGAATGTAGAACGCGATGTCTCTCGAATCCACGATGCCCTTGCCGAACGAGTCGAAATGCCAGGCGAAACTGATTTTCTGCAAAAGAAAAGTGAGCACAGGCCCGACCTTCAGATAAAGCGGAACGAGATGCACGAAATCGACCATGGCGAGCGAGAGCATCGAAAGCAAAAGAGGAACCGCGCTCGACTCAGGGAAAGCTGAAAAAAGAAGCGCCACAAATGAGACTGCGCACAGTCCGTAGAGCAGAACGCCGACGAAACCTGCAAAGACCTGCCCTCCATCTACGTCGCCGAAATTGTAGACAAAGGCGGGAACAGCCGAAAGCGCAAGAACCGGCAGAGCGAATGCGGAGAAAGCGGAAAGAGAGACGGAACAGAACCGCGCTGTCGGAGAGACCGGAAGCGAGTCATCGAAGACGAAGGAGCGCAGCCTGAACACGAGCAGAGGCACCGTCACAATAGAAACGTAGGGAACAGACTGGAACAGCGACCTCAAGTCGGTAGAGCCGATTCCCTCAACGAAGAATTTCTGGGCGAAGAAGAACCTGAACGAACAGAAAACAAGAGTCAGGACGGAAGCCGCATAGAAAAGAGCGTCGATTGCAAGGGCGAACGACGCTGACTTGTACAATGAAAACGATGACGAACGTGCCATAATCCCACCCGAAAACAAAAAATCAATTGGAAGAAGTCAACTTGAAGAAAGCGTCCTCAAGGTTCTTGGACTTGGTGCGCACCACAATCTCGGAAGGAGTCCCGAATTCTACGCATCTGCCGGCCGATATGATGTAGACCTTGTCGCAGAGGGCGTCGACCTCCTGCATGAGATGCGTGGAAAGCAGAATCGTCCTTCCGCCTTTCAGAGACTTCACGAGCTTCCTCATCCTGACAATCTGGCTCGGGTCGAGGCCGCTGGCAGGCTCGTCAAGGACGAGGACGCTCGGCTCGTTCACAAGTGCCTGGGCGAAGTTCACACGCTCCTGCTGGCCTTTTGAAAGGTTCTTTATGCGCTCGTCCCAAATCTCTTCCAAATCGCATTTTTTCACGACGGAAGCGACAGAATCACTTGAAGCCGAAAAAATTTCCGCCCTCATTCGGATGAATTCCGAAACTTTGAAGTCGCCTGGGAAATCCGCCTTCTCCTGCACGAAACCGGTGATTCTCCTCACCCGCTCAGGTTCAAGGGCGCAGTCCACGCCGTCGACGAAGACATTCCCCGACGAAGCGAAATGCCGGGCGCAGACGGCCTTCAATATCGTAGTCTTCCCCGCGCCGTTCAGCCCGATGAGTCCTGTGATTTCGTTCTCGGCGCAAACCATGTCGAAGTCCGAGACGGCATTTTTCGCCTTGTACGACTTTGAAAAACCAACAAGCTCTATCATCGCCTAGTCCACATACGGAATGTCGAAAATCATGCGGTCGCGAGTCAGTTCCGCCTGTGGCCAAACCTCGCGCGCCTGCTCAAGAAGAACTGGAAGCTCCCTGTCGGTGTATCTCGGAGAATAATGAATCATCGCCATTCTTCTGACATTGGCGTCGCGGGCGATTGTGGCGGCCTGCCGGCTCGTCATGTGCTTCTTCTCCTTCGCTTGGTCCGCGCAGGAATCGTCGAACATGCCCTCGCAGATGAGAAGGTCGCTTCCCCTCACCTCGTCGGCAATCGACGGAAGATACATGGTGTCTGTGACGAAAGAGAATTTGCGCCCGCTCCGGCTTTTTCCCATCACGTCGTCGGGATTGACGACAGAGCCGTTTTCGCCCTGAACAGCCTCGCCGCGCTGGAGCCTGCCCCAAAGAGGCCCCCTCGGAACTCCAAGCTCCAACGCCTTGTCGGGATTGAATTCTCCCGGCCGGTCAAGCTCCTCAAGAGTGTAGCCGACGCATGTCTTCGTGTGCTGCAGAGGAAAAGCCCGCACATAGAAGCCGTCGCCCTCGTGCACGACGCACGGAGCCGTTATCTCCTTGACGATGACGGGATAGTTTATGTACATGTCGAGTACTTTCCTTGAGGACTCCACGTATTCGGCAACCTTCGGCGGGCCGTAGATGTAGAGGGGCTCAGTCCGCTCCACCTGGGAGTTGAGCATCATGATTCCGGGGAGTCCGGTCACATGGTCCGCGTGTGTGTGCGAGATGAAAATTGCGTCTATCTTCTTCCATTTGAGGTTGAGACGCTTCAAAGACACTTGGGTTCCCTCTCCGCAGTCGAAGAGGAACAAGTCCCCGTCGCGCCTCAAAAGTACCGATGTCAGATGTCTATATGGAAGCGGCATCATTCCGCCGCAACCGAGTACGAATGCTTCCATGTTCATGGTTCGATTTTATCGGATATGAATCTTTTTTCAAATCCTGCCGAGACATTTCAATCAAGACTTTTTCTTGTCGGCATCGTCTTTTTCAGATTCCGGAAGCTCCTTGTCGATGGCGGACTTGTTTCTCATGTACTGGTAGAACGAATAGCCGTTGGCGTTGCAGTTTTCCGCGATTTCCACCTCACGCACACCGATTCCGAGGCTTTTGAATTTAGAGAACATCTCTTTGTAGAGCGAGTCCTTCTCTTCCTCAAAGTACAACTGGGAAAGATACTCGTATGCTATGAACTTCTCCCCCGGCACACCGCTCTGCTCCGCCCCCTTCACAGCGTTCTTGTAGCACCTCTCTGCTTTTTTGTTGCTTCCGCCGAAAATTCCCGGAGCGAAAAAGTACCAGTTCCCCAAGCTCACGTTGCCCTGAGGCATGACCGGATTGATTTTCACGGCGGACTCGTACATCGACTTGACCTTCATTCCGTAGTGGAACGTCGCGGCTATGGAACGCGTCATGTAGTAGGAAGTGACGTCCCCGCAGACTTGGTAGAGCCATTCGCTTATTTTCCCTTCGTCGCGGCTGTCGATGCACTTGAAATTGCGCTCCATGAGCGTCCTCATCTTCTCCCTCATTTCCTTCCGGTTCTCGTCCGTCACGGAACGGTCGTATATCTCCATGAAATAGAGGCTTTCGAGAATGCACTTTTCCTGCTCGTAGTCCAAAGCGTTGGCCTCAAGCTCCGCCATCGTCGCCTTCTGGATTTCCTCGATGCCTTTCACGGCCGCATCCACGCTCTCGTCCTTGAGTTTCACGCGCTCCGTCATGAAATCCAAAACCTTCTGCCTGGTGAAGCTGGATATGGAATCGGCGAAAATTCCTCCCAAAAAACACGACGACAAAAGAAGGCAGCATATCGAAATTTTTGTGGTAGTTCTCATGTCTTGGATTCTAACGATAATTCCGCTTTTATAAAATCAAAATATCATAATAAAACACAAAGCACCGACACATGTTTTCTTAGCTTTCGCGGAAAAAGCATGGTATAATAAATGTGTTCGCCATTCCGGCTGAATTTTCAACATGAAAAAAAAGGAGATTCAAATGAAGATAAAGGGAGCTGTAGATTCGGGATCGAACATCCTCGCGGAGACGATAGACACAGGAAGCGCGCTTGGTCAGAGGCTTGAGCGGGTGAACGAGAATTCGCAGTCGTCATACCTTCTTTTCGACGAAAGCAAGATGAAGATAACGGAGAGGATGACGGTCGGCCGCGACCCGAAATGCAACATCGTCATAGACAACAAACTCGTGAGCCGCCACCACGCCACGATACAGAAAATAAAGGACGACTTCTACATAAAAGACGAAGAGAGCACGAACGGCACATTCGTCAACGGAACGAGAATCGAGAAGGACAAGTTCATGAAGATAAATCCTGGCGACAAGATAGCGATAGGAACGGAAATCGTCGTCATGGCGAAGAAATGAAACGTTCCTTGATGGAAGAAAACGCATAGATGAGAAGATTTTTTGCTGCTTTTTTTGTCATTTTTTCGTTCGCATATTCATTCGCCGAACTGAAAAACGTCAGAGTCGGCTACTACAGGGACAGCCCCCCATTCATGAACGGAAAGTCGGAATCAGACCCTAAAGGCGGATACGCATACGAATATCTGCAATACATAGCGTCCCACACAGGCTGGAAGTACGAGTACGTCTATGGAGAATTCGACGAGCTGTATCAAAAGCTGCTGTCGGGAGAAATAGACATCCTCGGGGACATAAGCTACTACAAGGACAGGGAGGGGCTTTTCCACTACCCTGACTATCCGATGGGGACGGAGTCGTACTACCTATACACCAGCACGCCGAAAGCGGACGTGTACGCATCGGACTTTTCAACGCTCAACGGAAAGACGATATGGATAGGAACGGATTCGTATCAGAAATACGAGCTTGAACGGTGGCTGGGCATACAGAAGTCGAAAGGCCGCGAAATCGACTTGAAGATAACGGAGATGAACTACGAGGATGTGCATTGGGAGGATTTCGACGCGGGGAAATTCGACATCATGCTCTCGATGGATTCCGTCGCGGAACCTCAATGGGAGCCAATCGTCAAACTGAACAGCTCCGACATATACCTGGTCGTAACAAAAAACAGGACAGACTTGCTCGACGAACTCAACGAGGCGCTGTCGGAAATCTACATATCGGAGCCGTACTACAACGCGAAACTCTGGGACAAATACTACACGAGCGCCGCCCAGACGAAGAGGCTTTCCGCTGCGGAAAAGAAATGGTTCGAAGAGAACGGCACCATAAGAATCGCAGTCTTCCGGGACGATTTGCCATTCGCCGGGTACGATGAGAAAAGCGAGGACGTTTCGGGGCTTGTGCGCTTTTTCATGGACGAAATGTCCGAGACATTCATGGTGAACCCGAATATCGAATACAAAGTGTTCGACAAATACACGGACGCGGAAAAAGCCCTGAGCGAACACGAAGTGACTGCCATTTTTCCATACGCGTTCGACCTGGAATTCGCCGAGAAGCACGGATTCATGCTGTCGAAAACTTTCGCCGTGAACGAATTCGTTTTCGTGTACAAAAATTCGGAATCAATATCGATGGACACGATAGCGGTCGAGGAAGGAAAAAGGGCGCAGCCATACGCCATGACTTCCTTCAAAAATTCAAGGAAAGTCGTTTGCGAAGGTATCGACGACTGCCTGAAAAAAATCGCGAAAGGAGAAGTCACCGGCGCGGTTTTCAGCAACTACAGACTGAACAGGGCGCTCTTCGGTTCAAGAAAGTACAGCAACATGAAGGTGTTCACGCTTCCGAACCAGTTTCAGCTTTCGATGTGCGTAAACGCCGAGGACTATCCGTTCATATCGGTGTTCAACAAGCTCCTCAACACGATACCGGCGGAGGACATAGGCGCGAGGACATCCGCGTTCTCGATGGACAGCAAAAAATACACGATAAAGGACTTCATCAACGACTATTTCGCACTGATAGCAACATGCCTGTTCGTGTTCATGGCGGTGCTGCTCGCGCTTTTCGCGACTCTCGACAGGCTCAAGCTAGCGATAAACTATGATGTCCTCACCCACCTGCAGAACAGGAGAAAACTCACTCCATACATGAAGCAGGCGTTGACAAAGGCAAACACAAAGGGCGAGCCGTTTTCAATTCTGATTTTCGACCTCGACGACTTCAAGAAAGTGAACGACACATACGGGCACGCTGCGGGCGACGAGATTCTGAAGATGGCAGCCAACACGATATCGAAGGGCATAAAGCAGAACGACCTTGCGTTCCGCTGGGGCGGCGAGGAATTCCTGGTGCTGATGAAGGCCGAGCGCGAGATAGTCTTGAAGGCGGCTGAAAGAATCCGCGCCGACATAGAAAAACAGCGGGTGGAATACGGCACGAACAGGATAAAGATAACGGCCACAATCGGCATATCATCATTCAAGGAAGGCTCGACGCCAGAAAGCATGTTCCTGGAAGCCGATTCGAACTTGTACAAAGGCAAGAACAACGGCAAAAACCAAGTGTCTTACTGACGGCGGGCCTTCAAAGAATCATATCTCCATGTTCATCGCGGCTCGGACTTCCTTCAAAGTCTTCTCCGCAATCGCACGGGCTTTCTCCGCGCCAGAAAGGAGCACGCTCCTGATGTAGTCAGTCTCCTTCTCAAGCTCAGCCCTTCTCTGGCGGAGTGGCCTAAGCTCTTCGTTGATGGCTTCGGTGAGCGTTTTCTTGAGCATTCCGCCTCCGCCCTCTCCGATTCTCTCGGCGATTGCCTCCGGCTCCTCTTTCGTGCAGAGCGAAATCAGGCGCAGAAGGTTCGCGACCTCCGGACGGTTCACCGGGTCGTATGTTATGACGCGCTCGGTGTCGGTCTTCGCCTTCTTGATGAGCTTCGCGGTCTCGTCCTCTGTGGCGGAGAGCATGATCGCGTTTCCGAGGGATTTCGACATCTTCTTTCCGCCGTCCAGTCCAAGAATCATCGGAGTCTTTGAAAGGAGCGCATTCGGAATCGGGAAGATAGGCTCCCTGTTCTTGCAGAATTTCTTGTTGAATCTCCTTGCGATGTTCGCGGTCATCTCCAGATGCGGAAGCTGGTCCTTTCCGACAGGGACGACGTTTCCCTTGCAGAAGAGGATGTCGCAGGCCTGATGGACAGGATACGTGTACATTCCGGCGTTGACGACGGAAAGCTCCGACTTCTGAATCTCGTCCTTCACAGTCGGATTCCTTGAAAGCTCCGAATTCGTCACGAGAGTGAGGAACGGAATCATGAGCTGGTTCGCCTCCGGCACATACGAATGGGGATAAATCGCCACGTCGTCGCCGGGCTTTATTCCGGCGGCGAGATAATCGATTACAAGCTCCTTTGTGTTCTGCGAGATTTTGTCGAAAGCGTCGTGGTCGGTGAGGACCTGGTAGTCCGCTATCAAAATCATCGTCGGCACTCCGAGATTCTGCAAACGCACGCGGTTCTGGAGGCTTCCGAAGTAGTGCCCGATATGGAGGCGGCCAGTCGGTCTGTCTCCCGTGAGCACCCTGTATTTTTTCGGGTTCACGAGGATGTCCTCCTCGATTTTCTTGGACCGCTCCACGGCCGCGAGGAAAGAAGCGTTCTCCTCGTTTTTGTCCGACATTTCAATGCCTGACGTTTCGTTTTTTGTTTCTTCTGACATTTTTTTCTCCAAAAGTTCCTGTCGAATTTTCCATACGGCCGAATCCATAGAAATAAGTCCAGCCGAACAGCTCCATTCTAAACGAAAATTTATTGATTTTGAATTATAATTGCGCACATGTATCAGACATCTCAAAAATTGCAAAATTGGCTCGACAAATACCTGAATTTTGAAAAGCTTCCACAGAAGAACATATTCTGGCTCGACACGATGGAATATTTCTGCGAACAGTTCAACCACCCGGAAATCTTCGCGCCCGCAATCCACGTCGCAGGCTCAAAGGGCAAAGGCTCGGTCTCGGCGATGATTTCGTCCATAATCGACGCGACGGGAAAGAATGTCGGACTGTACACGTCCCCCCACATCCTGGACTTTTTCGAGAGGATAGCCTCCCCACACCGTTTTTTCGACGAGAGCGTCTACAGGAAAGCGGCGGACGACATGATTTCAAAAATCGAAAGCCTTGATCCGAACGAGCTTCCTGGCAAAAGGCCGATAACGTGGTTCGAGCTTGTCACACTTTACGGAATGCTATGCTTCCGGGAGGAGAAAGTCGACTACGCGGTCTACGAGGTGGGACTTGGAGGCAGGCTCGACGCTACGAACGTCATAACCCCGAAAGTCTCCGTCATAACCCCGATTGAACTTGAACACACGGAATTCCTCGGCGACACGGTCGAAAAAATCGCGTACGAGAAAGGCGGCATCATAAAGAAGAACGTCCCGGTCGTAATCGCGCGCCAACAGGAGACTGTGAAGGACGTTTTCAGGAAAATCGCCGCCGAAAAATCCGCGGACATAAAATTCGTCGATGAGGTCGTCGACAGAATCGAATGCGGATACGAAAACGGATACATGAAAGTCGAAATCGAATCGAAACTCTTCAAACGCCCAATCCAGACGAAGATGAAGCTGCTCGGAGAAGTCCAGGCGCAGAATGCGGCGTTGGCGGCAATAGCGGTAAAGACAGCGATGCCAAAGATAAAAGAGCGCGACATAGAGATAGGACTGGCGGCCGCTTTCCTTCCAGGCAGGTTCGAGACAGTGAATCTGGAACGGACGTTCGCTCTCCAGACGATGATTCTCGACAGCGCGCACACATACAACTCGGAGAAGTACACGATGGACACGTTCGAAAAGCTGTACGGGGGCAAAAAGGACGCGACGCTCCTGTTCGGCTGCGCCGCGGATAAAAACGTGGAGAAAATCGCGCCGCTCTTCAAGAACCACTTCTCCGACATTTTCTTGACGAAACCCGGAAACATAAAGGCTTCCGATTTGAAGGCGATGGAAAAAGCGTTCAGGGACGCGGGACTTTCGTTCGAGTCGGACGAGGATTTCGAGAAAATCATCCGAGCGGCCGTAAAAAAAGCGGCTCTCAAGAAATCGCCGCTTTTGATAACTGGTTCGTTCTATCTAGTTTCGGAAGTGAAAAAGCTCCTGAATGTCTGACAGGCAGACGGTTCAGACGAAAATGCGCTCGACCCGCTTTGAAATCTGGCACGTTATCTCATAGGGAATCGTGTCTGTCATCAACGCGAGGTCGTCCGCCGTCTGCAGCGCTCCGCTCTCCTTTGGTCCGAAAACCACAACCTCGTCCCAGCGCTTCACTTTCGTGTCCGCCCCCAAATCAACCATGCACTGGTCCATGCAGATTCGTCCGCGGATTGGATATTTTTTTCCGTTTATCGCGACCGAAATGTTCCCCGCGAACCTTCTGAAAAGTCCGTCGTCGTATCCAATCGGCAGGACGCCTATCTTCGTGTCGGAAGGCGCAGTCCATGTCCTGCCGTAGGAAACCGACTTCCCTTTTGAAAAATCCCGAATCGAGACGACTTTCGTGGAAAGCGACATGACAGGCTTCAGATCGTCGCCGCGCAAATCGCCCGGATAGTATCCGTAGACGATGATTCCCGGACGGCACATGTCCAAGTGTGTCTCGGGTCTGTTCAGCGTCAGCGCGGAATTCGCGCAGTGCCGTATGCCGGGATTTATCCCCGCGTTCCTGACCGACTCCGTGGCGTACAAGAAATTGTCGAACTGCCAGTTCGTGTAGTCGACATCCTCCTTCTCATACGAATCTGCCGTGGCAAAATGGGTGCACATTCCTCCGAGAGAGAGGTGCCCGGAAGACACTATCGTCTTCGCGAGGGAGACGGCATCGTCGGGAAGGCACCCGATTCTTCCCATCCCCGTGTCGACAGCGAGATGGACTGGATAACGGGACTTCCCTGCTTTCGCGACGGCCTTTTCGACGCAGCCTATGTATTCCTCATCGTAGACGAGCGGAGTTATGTCGAATTTCACCAAATCGTCCATCTCGGACAAATCGCAGAGGCTCAAAAGCAGAATCGGGACGGAAATGCCGCTTTCACGAAGCTCGACTCCCTCGCTAACGCGGGCGACAGCAAGGAAATCGACACCGCAGTCGACAGCCTCCCTCGCGCATCGGACAGCTCCGTGGCCATACGCGTCCGCTTTCACGGCGACGCACATCTTGGAATCGGGACTCATCCGGGAACGGATGAACTTCAAATTGTGGCGGAGATTTTCTATGTATATTTTGGCGATAGTAGGTTTCATGGAAAAGGATTTTAGGACAATGAATTCATTTGTTCAACAGACGCCGAAAAACAACAGGCATGTTCGGCAACTTCGTTTTCAAAAATGTTGTGAAACAAATTGATAATTTATATAATTTGATGATTCCACACCCCTAGAAATCAAGGAAAACCTATGAAACTCACCAATCAAATCTCAAAAATACTCGTCACAACGGCCTGCGCCATTTCGTTCTCATGCGCGACGACAAGCGTAAGCGATGCCGATTCGTCGCAGAAAGCTGAAAACACTGCGGTGGAAAGCGGAACAGAGTCGCCGTCGACGACAGCAACGAACGAACAGAAGGAATCCGCCGAGCAGACAAGCGCGGCCGATGAAGCCGAGTCGGCGGAGAAGAATTCCAGCTACAAAGTTTTCCTTGAAAAGACAGACGGCCTCGCGCTCGAAGTAACGGAAGTCCCGAAGGAGACGACAAAACTCAAGCCTTTCCTCACTCCGTATGCGGTGAGAATCACAAAGAACGCGAACGGCATCCCCCTCTCGGAAGTCAAAATCGACGCCACATACCCATCGTCGCGGAACATCGAGACGGGAGAGATAGTATACGCTACCGAAACAATCCAAATCGACGCGAAGACAGAGACGGAAGGCACGATAGACTTCATGCCCCCCACTCCGCAGATTTCAGTCAACGGAAAGGTGACTTTCAGCCCGCACTTCGACAAGGACACGCGCGATTTCGAGAAGATTTCAGAGGAAGCGGAGAAGCATTCGGCGACAGCGGAATTCAAAGTGAGGACGAATTTGAAAAGCGCGGGCGGCGTAGTCTCGATTCTCGACCTGGACAAAGACGGCAAGGCGCAGAAAAGCGGGAACCTGAAATCGTCGTCGTCGCTCCTCATGAAAATATACGGAGCCGGATTCAGGAACGTCGGAAACGATGACTTCTCAAAGGAAATAGCGGAGGGAGACGAGGAAAAGCTCTACAAGACTGCATTGGCGAAATACAAAGACGCGTCGTTCACGTTCCTGATTTACGGAGTGTACAAATACGACGCGGAAACCGTTTCCGAGAACCCGACGGATGTGAATCTGCTCGGAGAAGTCAGCTGTCTGAACCTCAAAGCAGGAGCGGACGCCGACAAAGTGCTTTTCAGGTCGACACAAAAAGCGTCCGGGAAGAATTTGACCGAGGCAATCGAGGCACTCTCGAAGAAGCTTTCGGAGGACATCATCTACGGAATGTGATTCCATAATTCCATAAAAAGTTAATTCATAAAAACATAAAGGAAATAGAAATGATTTACACAGACACAAGAGACAAATCGGTGAAGACTGATTTCAGGACAGCCGTGATGAACGGAATGAACAAGGCTACAGGAGGCCTTTACATTCCTGTCGAATTTCCGAAACTCGACAGCGGATTCCTCAACAAGACACCAGTCCCCAACTTCAGGGAAATAGCGTTGAACATGGCGAAGCCATATACGAAAGGAGAAATCCCGGAAAGCGACTTGATTTCGATTATAAACGACGCATACCCGTTCCAGGCACCAGTGAAGCCGCTCGACCACACATCTTACGTGCTTGAGCTTTTCCACGGCCCGACATGCGCCTTCAAGGATTTCGGGGCGAGGTTCATGGCGAGGGTCATGTCGTATTTCAACAAGGACGAGTCTTCCCCCCTCCATATTCTCGTAGCGACATCCGGCGACACGGGTTCGGCGGTCGGAAGCGCGTTCCACAACGTTCCAGGACTAGACGTTACGATTCTCTACCCAGAAGGGAAAATCTCGAAGATACAGGAAAAACAGCTTTCAACATTCGACGGCAACGTCCGCGCGCTCAAAGTGAAGGGAACGTTCGACGATTGCCAGAAGCTCGTGAAAACAGCTTTCACTGACGAATCGCTCAGGGCGAAGCTCAGGCTCTCTTCGGCGAACTCGATAAACATCTCAAGGCTTCTTCCACAGAGCTTCTACTACATGTACTCAAGTTTGGTCGTAAAAGAGCGTGCGTGGGGAGACAGCAAAATCGACGACCCTGCGATAATAGCTGTCGTTCCGAGCGGAAACTTCGGGAACCTCACGTCGGGCTTGATTGCGCGGGAGATGGGCGCGCCGATAACAGGCTTCGTCGCGGCTACAAACACGAACAGGACGATTCCGGATTGGATCGCGACAGGAAAATACAACGCCCGTCCGTCCGTCGCCACATACGCAAACGCCATGGACGTAGGCGCGCCGAGCAACTACGAGAGAATCGCGGCGATGTACTCGCTCGACCAGGTGAGGCAGCTTTTCGCCTCGTACTGGCTCGACGACGACGGAATCATCAAGTCGATTCGCCACTGCTACGAGAAGACTGGCTACACAATCGACCCTCACGGCTCTGTCGGGTGGAAAGCGTGGTACGACATCAAGACGGGAGCGATGAAGAAACTCGTCGACGGAGAGAAGAACGACATTTCAAAGCCAGGTCTTACACCGAGCATCCCTGCATGGGCGAAAAGAGTCGTCGACAACCAGGCTGTCGGAATCATCCTTGAGACCGCGCATCCCGCGAAATTCGGGGACACTGTAAAAGAAGCCACAGGCCAGTCGCCGGTGCTCCCCGACAGGCTCGAAGAGGTCATGAAGAAAGAGGACAAGGCGATTTCCATGGAAAACAACTACGACATGTTCAAGGAATGGCTTTTGGCGAACCTCAAGGCATAGTCCAAAGCTGACACAAAAAAGGCTTCCGCCTTTCGGTTTTTCGTTTCATCACCGAAAGGCGGAAGCCTTTTCCGTCAAAATGCGCTTACATGTTGGAATAAGTCTGGATTGAATCCTCCAGATGCTCGATTTTTATTCCAGCCTCAGCGAACATCCGCATGGAATCGGCTTCGTCGTGATAGTGCTTCTCGCACACCACCCTCTTTATCCCACAATTGATTATCAGCATGGCGCACGTCCTGCACGGAGTCATCTTGCAGTAGACAGTCCCGCCGTCAATGGATATCCCGCGCTTTGCGGCCTGGCAGATTGCGTTCTGCTCGGCGTGCACAGTCCTCACGCAATGCTGCGTTATTGAACCGTCGTCGTGGATCATCTTGCGCATCAAATGCCCGGCCTGATCGCAATGAGGAAGGCCTGCAGGACTCCCGACATAGCCCGTGACAAGAATCTGGTTGTCCCTGGCTATGACGCACCCGGAGCGTCCCCGGTCGCACGTCGCCCTCTTCGCTATCGTGCGGGCGACCTCCATGAAATATTCGTCCCAAGTCGGTCTCACATACGGAGACTCGGCTGTTGCGTTTTTTGAATCGACAGAATTTTCCACTATTTCACAGCCTCGAAAATCAAGTCGGCGATGAAGACCAAAGCCAACACCCAAGTGATGAAATGGACATCCTTGAATTTTCTAGTGACAAGCTTGCAGATGGCGTACGATATGACACCCCAGACAATTCCGCGAGCGACAGAATAGGAGAACGGCATGACCGCGATTGTCAAGAACGCGGGGATTCCCTCGGTCGGCTCCTTGAAATCGATTTCCGTGACTGATTTAGTCATCAGGAAACCCACAAAAATGAGGGCCGGAGCAGTCGCAGCCGAAGGAATCAAGGCGAAGAGCGGGTTGAGGAACAAGGCCACAAGGAAAAGAGCGGCGGTCACGACGGAAGCGAATCCCGTCCTCGCGCCTGCGGCGACACCAGACGTGCTTTCCACAAAGCTCGTCACGGTCGAAGTACCAAGACACGCGCCGGCCACAGTTCCGATAGCGTCCGACAGCAAAGCCCCCTTCGCGTTCGGAATGTTTCCATTCTTGTCGGTCAGCCCGGCCTGGACGGAAACACCGAGCAAAGTTCCGATAGTATCGAACAAGTCGGTGAAGAGGAACGTGAAGAAAACTATGAAAAATTTCAGGCTGAGAATCCCGGAAAAATCGAACTGGAAGAAATACGGAGCGGCAGGTGTCGCGAGAGGTGTGAAACCGTCAGGAACGGTCGTCACCCCGAACGGGATTCCTACGACGGTCGTCAAGACGATTCCTATCAGAATCGCCCCCGGAACCTTCAGCACATAAAGGACTATCGTGATTATCAAGCCGAGTGCCGCGACAAGCGCGGAAGCGTGGGCGGAATCGAAATTCGCGAACGTAATGAGAGTGGCTGGATCGTCAGAGCAGATTCCCGCGTTGACCAATCCGATTATCGTTATGAACAATCCGATACCGACGGACACAGCCTTTCTGAGGTTCGCCGGTATCGACTGCATGATTGCCTCGCGCACCCCAAAAAAAGAAAGGATTATGAACAAAAGACCTTCGACGAGGACGGCTGTCAAAGCAAACTGCCAAGTGCACCCCATGCCGATGACGACCGAGAAAGTGAAAAAAGCGTTCAATCCAAGTCCAGGAGCCAACGCCACTGGAAGATTCGCGCAGAACGCCATGACGAGAGTCGCTATGGCGGCCGAAATGCTGGTTGCTGTGAAAACGGAATTCCACTCCATGCCGGCCTTAGACAAGATGTCGGGATTTACGGCCAAAATGTAGGACATGGCCAGGAACGTCGTCACCCCCCCGACAATCTCCCTTCCTAAAGTCGTGTTTCTCTCCTTAAATTTGAAAAATTCACTCATCGTGAACACCTCCATCTACCAAGTTTATATTTTTTAAAAAAAAACACAATATTTTTGTGATTTTTGATTGACAAAAAAAAGCCGATGGAATATTATATTATTCATCAATGTGGCAGTCATATAACGGCTCATTATCTCAGCCTTCCAAGCTGATGACGAGGGTTCGACTCCCTTCTGCCGCTTTTATCCTGAACAAAAGTTCGGGATTTTTTTTGTATTTTTCAAAAAGCAAAAGCAATCCCTCCTTCTATTTTTTAATACTGAAAAAAAGAGGCGCAACTTCAAAACATTCGTTCAAGTTGCGCCTCTTTCTGTATAAAACAAATCACTTGGGCAGATTCGACTTCAACACAATCGCATTCTTGTACTCGTCCGAAACGACCGAGAACAAGTCGATTTCTGGGGCATTGTCGAACATGGAGACCTCGCCCTCGTAGTCAACGTCGTCTGCGATGCGGATTCTGCCGGAAACCATGTCGCCCTTCACAACGCTGCCGGAACAAAGTTCGATGCATTCGGGAGCCTCCACGTCGCCCGTGACCTTCCCCGAAATCTCAATCGACTTCGCCTTCATCTTCACGACATCGCACACTGCGTTCTCGTCTATCTCAAGATCGCCAGTAGCATTTATGGAGCCCTTGAATTTGCCCGTTATCACCAAGCTGTCGGTGAACTCCAACTCGCCGTCAAATTCAGTCTCCTGTCCGAAAACCGTCAAATTTTTCTTTTTATCCTCAGCCATGAAAAAAAACGCTCCTGCATTCCCGCCAAAAACAAAGGGCTTCCAAAATAACTTTCAGAAGCCCTTGAATTACAGCAAAATATTAAAACTTATTTTGAAGCCTTGAATGTCTTGTTGAAGAGTGTAGCCATTCTTGACTTTTTGCGAGAAACAGCGTTGCGTGTCAAAACACCCTTGCTGCGGGCAGAATCAAGCTTTGAAGACAACTTGTTGAGCTTCTCCTGGGCGAGTTTCTCGTCCTTCGCGGCCACAGCCTCGACGAACTGTCTTGCGCATGTGCGGCACTCGCTCTTGATTGCCTTGTTGTGAAGTCTGCGAACTTCGCTCTGTGCGAATCTTTTCTCTGCAGATGTCTGGTTCTTTGCCATAATAGGACTCCTAGGTTCGACTTTTCCAGTTTCAAAAAGACGGCTTCGGTTCTTTTTTTTCAACATCAACGATGCCGCAACCGAAGACTTACATATCTCTCCGCTGGCTTCAATTCCGCTGTCGATAAGCGTATGCGTCTTCCCTGTCGCCTCCACCATCCGTCACCTAGAATCATAAAGAACGAATGGAAAAAAAGCTTTTTGGAAACTGGAATCAATGATAGCAAACAACATAGATGAAAGTCAAGACTTTCAATTCAGCAACAGCCTATGTCAATCCTTTTGCAACTGGCCGATGATTATGATAGAATATTTGAATCATTCAATAGTTAAATATTGGGGGAATCCAATGAAAAAAAGCAGAAAAATCTTATGTGCGGCATTGACGACTTTGCTTGCAGTGTCATCCGCATTCGGTCTTGAAGTCAACAGAGCCGAGCTTGAGTCTACGAGAGGAAGCAATATCGTATTCCAGAACTATAGTGGACCTCACACGATAATCAACACAGTCGACCAAATCAGAAGAATCGGTTCGGACTTGGCTCCGTCAATCGCGGCCGACCCCGACAATTTCACGACAGCGGGAAATCCAAGCCGCTACTACGTGATCCACGCAGTAGATCCGAAATCTCCAGAGAAGCTCGACGCGGACATCCTCGTGATTGGAGAGAACGCGACAGTCGACCATGTAAGAAACTTGAGGAGAATCATTTCCGCATACCTTGAGTCGGCATACAACTATTCAAGAAGCGACGCGGACACAATCGCGACATTCGCAACAGTATACAACGCGGTCTACCGCAACAACCTTGACAACTTCACCGCGAAATACAACAAAATCGTAACAGACAACCTCACAACCGGAAAAATCGGTATCGACACGAACTACCAGGAATGGCCAGGCAAGACGCAGATTGTAATTCCTCTCTTCGATGTAAGAGGCGGATTGAGCACTGTCGACACGTCGGCGATTTCCGACAGGCAGGTCATCAAGTCTCTCCAGAATGAAGAGGACAAGGGAATCGGAGCGCGAAAAGAGATGGTCGACATCAAGGAGCGCGAGGCCGACAACGCGTCAGAAGCCGCCCAGAGCGCGCAGCAGAAGGCCACAGAGGAAAACGAGAAGCTGAAGGAAGAGCAGGAGAAGTCAGCACAGGCGAACCAGGACGCTTCACAGGCCAAGAAGGACGCGGCAAACGCGGAACGCGAGGCTGACAAGGCGCAGAGGGACGCCGACAACGCACAGAAGCAGGCCGACAACGCACAGAAGCAGGCCGACAACGCACAGAAGCAGGCTGACGAGGCTCAGAAGCAGGCCGACGAGGCGAAAGCAATCGCGGATGCGAACCCGAACGACAAGCAGGCTCAGGACAATGCCGCGAAGAAACAGGCAGAGGCCGACCAGAAGCAGGCTGTAGCCGACGAGAAGCAGAACACGGCCGACGAGAAGAAGGCCGCAGCCGACGAGAAGCAGAACACGGCCGACGAGAAGAAGGCCGCAGCCCAGGACAAGCAGAACACAGCCCAGGACAAGCAGGCGAAAGCCGAGGAGCAGGCATCGAAGACCGCAGACCAGGCCGCAAAGACTGCCGAGGCTCAGTCTGAATCCGCAAAAGCGCAGGAACAGGCTGACAAGAAGAGAACGGAGGCGCAGGAGGAAAGAGCCGCAATCGCAGAGGACCAGCAGGCTCTCATCAGGGCCGAGGAAGTTGCCGAGGAGAATGTCCTTTACGGCTTGAAGTCAATCGACGATCTCGGTGCGATGTCGGCAATCGTCAAGATGAACTCCGCCACAGGCGCGCTCGTCAAGGAATCACCAGTGTCGGTAATCAGAAGCAGGACGGTGTATGAGGACGGAAACAACTTCGTCGCAATCGCCGGTACGAACTTCGGAAACGGAGCCATCAAGCTCGTCCTCATAGACAAAGAGAACCTCGAAATCGCCAAGGAAAGCAACGAAGTCCTTTCAGAGACATCTGTGCTCGTCGAATATGACGGTTCTTACTACGCAGTCGTGAAGACAGGAGCAACAAGCTTTGTGGTCGGAAAGTTCAACAACAACGCAGACCTTGAAGTAAAGTCTCCAGTCGCAGTCAAAGCCGCGACACCTATCACAATCACTACGAAGGGCGTCCTTGTGACATCAAGCGACGGACTTCCAGTCCTGCTCAACGCAAAGGATTTGACGGCTGTGACAGGCAATTCAAAGTCTGACGCGAAATAAAACACCGTGGCGAAAAAGACGCTTTGAAAAAGACAAAGGCCGGTATTCCGGGCGCACTTCACATATTTGCGTTCCAAATACCGGCTTTTTTTTCCGAGAAACAGTTTTTTTGTTTTGAAATTCATCGAACACCATTTAGAATGGAAGCGGAGGTACACAAACATGCTGAAATTTTTCAAGTGCAAGAAATGCGGAAAAATCGTCGAAATCGTGAACGAAGGATGTCCCGTCATCGTCTGTTGCGGAGATGAGATGGTGGAGCTAAAAGCGAACACTACAGACGGAGCGGCCGAAAAACACGTTCCTGTGATAGAAAAAGACGGGGAAAATGTAAAAGTGAAGGTAGGCTCTGCGGTTCACCCGATGGAGGACGTCCACTACATCCAATGGATAACGATAGAGACGGACAAGGGAATCCAGAGAAAAAAGCTGAATCCTGGCGAAAATCCAGAAGCGACTTTCGTCTTGGCAGGGGAAAAACTCGTGGCGGCATACGAATACTGCAACAAGCACGGACTGTGGAAAGCGGAGGCGTAAGGGCTGCAAAAAAAAACAAAGCGGTTGGTTGGAATGCTTTTATCCAATCAACCGCTTTGTTTTTTATCGAATGAGCGTCAAGTTTTAGAAAACAAACAGTCCATCACTCGAAGCTGACATCTGTAACCTGGAAATATGATTTTGGATGGGCGCATGTCGGGCAGACCTCAGGAGCCTTCGTTCCGACAACGATGTGTCCGCAGTTCCTGCACTCCCAAACCTTGACAGACGACTTCTCGAAAACAGCGTTCGCCTCGACATTCTCCAAGAGTTTTCTGTATCTCTCTTCGTGATGCTTCTCAATCGCGCCGACCATCCTGAATTTTGCGGCGAGAGCCTTGAAGCCCTCCTCCTCGGCGGTCTTGGCGAAATCTTCATACATGTCAGTCCATTCGTAGTTCTCGCCTTCAGCGGCCGCCTTCAAGTTGTCGGCAGTGCTTCCGATGCCCTCAAGCTCCTTGAACCAAAGTTTTGCGTGCTCTTTTTCGTTCTCGGCAGTCTGGAGGAAAAGCGCGGAAATCTGCTCATAGCCCTCTTTTTTCGCCACGGAAGCGAAATAAGTGTACTTGTTGCGGGCCTGGCTCTCGCCAGCGAAAGCAGCCTGCAAATTCTTCTCTGTCTTTGTTCCATCGTATTTGCTCATTTTAGTACCTCTCAAAAATGATTTCGCAGATTGTACCACAAGAACATACAAAAAATCATAAAAAATGCTTTGATAATAAATTTTTGTCATCTTTTATTTTTTTTGTGCGCATATTTTTCATAGAAGCAATCGAAACATTGATTTTAATGCGGTATAATAGGTCGAATGTTGAGTTTTCACAGTGCAATGGCAGAAACGAGCGGAAGCGGGGTTCCGTCAACAAAAACACTCAGCCACCGCGGAGCGGTACTGCCGTTTTTGTTGGCGGGTTCCCGCTGGGAGCTTGTTTCTGCAACTACGGTATGCATAA
>JAGBIY010000043.1 GCA_017934745.1 Treponema sp.
TGCAATGGCAGAAACGAGCGGAAGCGGGGTTCCGTCAACAAAAACACTCAGCCACCGCGGAGCGGTACTGCCGTTTTTGTTGGCGGGTTCCCGCTGGGAGCTTGTTTCTGCAACTACGGTATGCATAAACTCGACATTCGGCCTATTACAGTTTAAAAAAGGGGTGTTGCCGATGAGACGGTTTGCTGTTGCCATTTTGTGCTTTTTTTCTGCCGCGTTGTCGTTTTCGCTCGACGTATTCGTGAAGCGTCCTTCCTATCTTTTTGAAATCGCCGAGGAGGAGGACTGGGCGAAATCCGAGACGGAATTCTACAGTTCTTGTGTGGAGAAATCGAGCACTGCGCTTTCTTCGGTCGGTGTGCGGCTTTTGGAAGTTGATGAGGATAACGTTGGTGTAGATTCCCGGCCACTTCTGGATTTCTACATAGAAGGTGTCAAATCCTGGGAAGCCGAATTCCGCTTGAAAATCCGTGGCGTTGACGGAGATGAAAAAGAGCTCCAATTCTATTTTTCCACTCCCAATGTCGAGGACGCGTCGCTCTTCGCCTCGAAAATCATTGTTGGATTGTGCCGCTCGTTTGTCGGTGGAAATGGAAAGGCTGAGCGCGCGCCCGTCTTCGTCGATTCGTTCGTTCCCGCGAACGTGTTCGGCTCTCCGCTTCCTGCTTCCGAGAGGCGCGCCGTTCTTCAGAATTCTGTCGTCGGATTGGATGATTTTTCGTTCGTGTTGTCCGAGGGCAAGACTCTGAGAAAGTTCGACGTGGCCGGAAATCTTGTCTCGGTTCTTTCGGACAAAATAACTTCCTCCAGGGACGAAATCCGAAACTACTGGAAAGTCGGCTATGACGGAAACGATGTCCTCTACGGAACTCCACAGAGCCGAGACTTCTACTTTTTCGACAGGGATGGAAACATGAGGACTGTCGAGTACGCGCACGAACTTTCAGCGTCGAGGAGTATCCGCTATGGAAAGGACGGTGTTCCGTTCTTCGTGGATTTGGGCAGCAAGAGAGTCTCCTTCCCGAAAACGGATTCATGCGTTGACGTGGAGCTCCCCGATTCGATACACAACTACTACGTCTTCAGGGCGGAGGACGGCAGACTCTGGAAGAGCGTGAACTGGCTCGACATGAACTATGCGCTCGTCTACAAGGAGGATGGAACGATTGAGGACGTTCATTTTCTTGAGGACGGCGCGACGTTCCTGTATTCGTTCGGCGACTCCTCGTACATCGTGAAATATGTGGACGAGTCGAAGAAAACCGTCCTCAAGAAATTCGACAGGCTCGACCGCCTTGTCTGGACGGTAGACGTTCCTTCTTCGTTCTACGACATTTCGCTTTCGGATGTGAGAAACGGTGTCTTCTATTTCTTGCAGCCGAGCACAGATTCGCTCGTGCGCTTCGCATCCCCTGACGCCGGCATTCCTTCGTTCATGAAAAAACTCGCTGAATGCAATGTTGCGCTCTACTCAAATCCGAACGATTCCGAAAGCCTCCTTCGCGCCGCCGAATGCTATGACGATGCGGGCGGAAAATGGCTCGCCTACGAGGGCTACTCCCGCTATCTGAAAAAGTCTCCTGGAAACGCGAAGGCCCTTGAGAGAAAGCTTCTGGCGGAAATCGCGCTTGAGAAGGGCGGTGCGCGGAAGCTTTCCGACAAGGCGTTCGCTTTGTACGACGAGTTCGGAGAGGAGAGCGCGAGGGAGGCGTACCAGGACGCTATGAAGACCATAGAGAGACTCAGAAGGCTTTCCCCGAACGATGCCGAGGTCTCTTCGATGTACACGGAGCTGAAGAGCGTCTTTAGTCCCGGTTCTGCCGTTTCCGCACTGCCGTCGCTTGTCGTCGATTCCGTTGAGGTTGCTCCCGTGTTTCCGGCGAAAATCAACATATATCCACGCACCCCGAACGGAGTCGTCTACGTCTCGAATCCTACGAAGAGCGCATTGAGGAATGTGAAGGTCACTGCGTTCGCCCGGAAGTTCATGGATTTTCCGAGCGAGGGGGAGACCCTGCCTGAGTTGAAAAGCGGCGCGTCGCAGGTTCCGCTGATGGTCTCGACCCAGATAAATTCCGCATCTCTCTCCGTCACCGAGGACACGACCGTGCAGATGCAGTTCACTCTGAGCTGGGAGGAGGATGGGAAAAGCTCTTCGATGTCTGTTGTGCGTCCTGTGACAATCTACAGGAAGTCGGCGATGGACTGGGGCGACTTGTCCATGCTTTCGTGCTTCGTCCTCCCGAACGACGAGTCTGTCTCCGCTTTCGTTTTCGGCAATTTGAAGGACGACGGAAGCCCCTGCCTTTCCTTGAACGTGAGAAAGGCGATGCAGATTGCGGACGCTCTCGGCTCGATTCCTCTCAACTATGTTTCCGACCCGGTGAACCCCGCCGTAGACCAGATTGGGAACAAATACGCCATAGACACTGTTCGATTCCCATCCGAGACACTCTCCAAGAAAGGCGGCGACTGCGACGACATGACGACGCTTTTCTGCTCCGCATTGGAGTCCGCAGGTGTTCCGTGCGCCGTCGTCACCGTGCCCGGCCACATATTTCTGGCTTTCGATTCCGGCATGAAGCGTGGAGCCGCCCTTTCGATGCTTGAGGCGGCGAAAAAACTCCGCTTCATTCCAGACGAGCTCCTCCCGGACGAACGGAAAGGCTCCCTTTGGATTCCGGTCGAGGCGACGGCTCTGTCTTCGGGTTTTTATGAGTCTTGGATGTTGGCAGGAGGCGAGCTTTTCGACTCTAAGACGAAGGAGTGCGTCGTCGAGGAATTCGTCTGTCTGGAATATGCGCGCGCTGATTATCCGCCTGTCGGTTTTTCCGCGAAAAAGGTGAATGTCTCTAACGACAGGAAGGTCTCTGCTTCCCTCGATTCCGACTCTTCCGCCCGGTTGAAGGAGGACGCGCTTGAGGTGTTCGACACTTTCGTCGGCTTGTCGAAGAGCGCGAAGGAACTGAACCGCGTCGCAAAACTGTATTTTTCGCTCGGCGAGAAGGAGAAGGCTGTCGCCGCTTTGGAATCCGCAGTGGCGTGCGACCCGAACTACCGCTCTTCGTTTGTCAACCTTGCCGCCCTGCACAGAAGCATTGGAAATCCCTCGAAGGCTTCCGAGTATGCATCTAGGGCGCAGAAAATTCAGGGGAAGAAGAACGACGCTTTTGAGGGAAAGGGGGACGGCAGCGCGCGGGCATCGTCCGCTTTTTCGTTCGACTGGGACGAGTGAAGTTTTTCTGGAAAAAATAAAAGCCGATGGATTTCCAATTTCAGTAGAATCCACCGGCTTTTTTCGAGGAATCATGCGTCAATCGAAAAGAGCGTTCCCGGTTGTGGCGCCGCTCCCGAAAGCCCATATCCTGTGCTCTCTGCAGTCTGAATCGCTGTTTCCAATTTGCTCTTGAACTCCGTTATCATCGAGTCGATTTGATTTGAGGACAGCGGTTTGTCCTTTGTCGAATCGATTTTCGGCAACGCATTCATCGACACGAGCTGGTCTATCAGAGAATTCAGAATCTGAGCCTTGCTCACCGAGATTCCGCTCTGGTTTCCTTTGGCCGGAACTCCGGCAACGTGGTCGAACTGTGTGTATATGACGTTCACAGGCCGAACCGGAACATAAACTTTGTCTCTTCCGCTCATCGTCATCGAATACGGGACTGTGTTTATGCTTGAATTTACAGATGCTGCTGTAACCATATATCCCTCCTTGGCAAAAACCCCCACTGAATTCAGTATCGGTAATTGAAAAAAGAGTGTTTAGCGCATCTGAAAAAACTCTGCGTGTTTTATAGGTCGAATGCCGAGTTTATGCATACCGTAGTTGCAGAAACAAGCTCCCAGCGGGAACCCGCCAACAAAAACGGCAGTACCGCTCCGCGGTGGCTGAGTGTTTTTGTTGACGGAACCCCGCTTCCGCTCGTTTCTGCCATTGCACTGTGAA
>JAGBIY010000019.1 GCA_017934745.1 Treponema sp.
TGAATTATGCAAATAGATATTTTCAAACCAATACGATTTTGAATATTGAATTAAAATCGGAAGCGGATCTGAGAGAAAGGTTTAAGCGTGATATAAGGGATATTGCATTATAATTTCTTCCCACAAATCGCGATTTGTGGGAAGAAGAGGGAAAATGCTTAAATTTCACCGTTTTTCTATTGTAAACTAAGACCTCAGCATACGCCAAAAACGGCCTTTTTAGACGCTCAAAACGCTCCGACGTGAAAATTGGAGAAAGGCCCTGTAAGGGGTCATTTTTCGCGTCTACGGGGGTGTTTTTGTTGCTGTCCAGCTTTTTTTGACATTGCCTTTTCTCCTTCCAGTCTCAGGAATCGGGCTGGAAGAGGGGAGGACGGCACTCTCCGCTGTGGCAAAGCAGACACTCCCCCAAAGCCCACCCCTCGTCTTTCCCTTGTCCACCGTGGAGAATCGGGAAGGACTCCCCCTGTGTGGCAATGCCGGACACCCCCCTCGGCTTCGCTTGGCGCAGGCACGCTGCGGCTACATCCTTGTAGCCTCCGCTAAACAGAACTCTCGTTATTTCCTTGCGCCGTCGTGGCGCACCGTTCGCTACGCTCACTAGAAAATAACGGGAGTTCTGTTCACCTGCGCCAAACCGCCTGGGGGAATGTTTCCAACTAGTTGTCAGTACGAGACCCTCGTCTTTCCGGTGCCGATTGTAAAACCAAGTCCTGCCCACCCCCTTTTTTGAGGCTTAGTTCGGGTTCGCTCCATGAGCCTTCGGAAGTCCTTCGGACATCCGAAGGCTCATTCCGCTTGTTCTAAAAGCATTGCTTATCGTCCTGTGTTCCGTTCCGCTTCGGAAGGCGGCAGTTCTCGTCGCGGGCTCCTCGAACCTCCGCCTTCCTCCGCTCCACTCACCCTGATTGACAGCAGAGCCTGACGGCAAAAGCGTTTGTTTCTCTTCCTGTTCCGATTGCTTGGTTGTAAAAGTGCCCAAAGACTGCTCCGCAGACTTTGGTCGGCCCGCGTCCCTGTCTCCGATGCTCGCTCCCGCTTCAAGATTGCTCCGCAAACTTTCCGCTCCGCTCCCGTCTCCGACAGGGACGCTCCCGAACCGATTCGTCATTGCACTTGTTTTCCGTACTTTCCGCTTGTGGGAGAGTTTCCCTTGCTGATTGAAAATGTTGACTGCTTGATTCTTCTTCTCATTTGCTTTTTGAGGCTTTTCTGAACTGAAAAAAAATTCTGTGCCGTGGAAAAAAATTCGTCATTGATTGATATCGTCGTTTTGTTTTTTGAAAAAAATTCGTGGGGGGAGCGCGCGCGGGAGTTGGTTTGTTTTGTGATACTGGGGATTTTCTTGGAAAAGTACGGATTGTTTGAAAGTACAGGAAGGGTAGTAAATATATTATATGAATATAATATATTTACTATTTTTTCTTTTTTTATCTGTACTTGAAAAGAAAAAAAGAAAGAAAAAGAGGTGGGAAGGCCTATAAAATAAGGGTTTTCGGACAGTACACTTTTTGTCTGAAAAGTGTACTTTATGTGTACTTTCAGTACACTTTGGCAAAGCCTCTTTTCCGCCAGGCCTTATTCCGTGGGAGTTCGTTTTTTTGCGAGAAGCAGAAAGGGGCGAGGGGAACTGGGGTTTCACGCAAAAAAGTACGCTTTTTGGGCGTAAAAAAGCGTTTTTTTTCATTGTTTTCACGGTTTTTTTGAGGTTTTTATGCGGTGTTTTTGAGATTCTTACAAGCAAACGGCGGCGAATTTCATTGTGTGCTGCGGAAAACAAAAGTCAAGGACAAGCAACTTCGTTGTTGCTTCGCAATCCTTGACTTTTGTTTTCCTCCGCATGATTGGCAGACAAGCCGTCGTTGCGGCAGTGTTGCCGAATCCCGAAGAAACGAAGTAGAATTGAGTCATGGGTGAAAAGGACATAGCCGAGAAATCGCTTGAGGCCTACAACGACGTGTTCTCCGACATAGTGAACGTGCTCCTGTTCGGCGGGAGGAGCGTGGTGCAGGAAGACGACCTGACGGACGCTCCCGTGCCGTCCCAGTACAAGGCGGACAGCGGAAAACTGCACGAGCAAGTTAGAGATGTTGCGAAGTACTGGATGAACGACAGGGTGCGGCTCTGCCTGTACGGGCTTGAGAACCAGACAGCCATAGACACCGACATACCGCTCCGTGTCATGGGATACGACGGAGCCGCCTATCGTTCGCAGCTTCTGGACAAGCCTTCGAAGGACGGAGAGAGGAATCCCCGGTATCCGGTCGTGACGCTTGTGCTGTATTTCGGCATGGGCAGGTGGAACCGGCCGAAGAGCCTTTCCGAGTGCGTCGAGATTCCCAGGGAGCTGGAAAAGTGGTTCAGCGACTACAAGGTGAACGTGTTCGAGATTGCCTGGCTGAGCCCTGAGACAGTGGCCAAGTTCAAGAGCGATTTTAGGATAGTTGCCGACTATTTCGTGCAGCTTCGGACGAACAAGGACTACAAGCCCGGAAATGAAGTGATTCGCCATGTGCACGAGACGCTGCAGCTCTTGTCGGTTCTCGCGAACGACAGGAGATTCGGCCTGGACATGGACGCAATGACCGAGGTCAGGGAAAAAGGAGGTGCGACTATGTGTGAAGTTTTGGACAGAATAGAACAGCGTGGAATCTCAATCGGAGAGCAGCGCGGAATCTCCATTGGAGAACGCATGGGCGAACAGCGTGGAATCTCTATTGGCAAGAAGGAAGGAATATCAATCGGGCAGAACCGCGTGGTCGAGCTTTTCTCTCGCCTGAAGGAGCAGGGGCGCATGGACGACATCTCAAGGGCGCTGAGCGACAGGGAGTATCTGGAAGAGCTGCTCGGAGAGAGTGAGTGAGCGGACAAGGAAAAAAGAGGTGCAAAGTGTTGGGTAAAAGCAAAGTAGACAGAATCCCCATTACAGGAAGTTTGTAAAAGTGCAAAACTGGGCTTTCAGGAAAAGGAAAAATTCAGCACACTATTCTTTCGTATGAGTATTTGACATTCTCTTGCTTTACATTTGCATACAAGAGCGTCGTGTTGATTTTTGCGTGGCCGAGAAGTAGCTGGACTTGTTCTATAGGCATCCCCTTGCTTATCACTTTTGTGGCCATCGTTCTTCGGAACCTGTGCGGATGCGCTCCCTTTATGTTCGTCATATCGCCTATATCCCTTATCATCTTCTCCACTGAATTCACGGATATTCTTGAATAGGATTTGTTTTTGCCTGTTTTTCTGAAGTTCACGAAAAGTGCGTTGCAATCGTCCGTGCGGGTCGAAAGGTATTTTTCAAGCTCTATCTTCGTGCGTACATCAAAATAAGTTTCCCTTTGCTTGGCTCCTTTGCCGAACACTATGCAGCTTCTCGAATTCAGATCTATCGAGGTTCTGTTCAGGTTGACCAGCTCGCTTACACGGATTCCCGATGAATTTAGCAAGTCTATTATTGCTATGTTCCTGCTGTTGGATGCCGCCGCCTTCCTCATTATCTCTATCTGCTCGTCAAAGAATGTCGGCTTACGCATTTTTGGTGTCTTTATCTTGTGAATTCTCTTGATTGGGCTTTTCAGTATGTAGTCTTCCTCTTCGAGCCATTTGTAAAAGCTTGAGAGTATTCTTCTTATCGTGTCCAGGGTCACATTCCGACAGTTATTTATTTTTTGGTACCAGACAAGATATTCCCTTATTCTCTCCGTGGTTGCAGATAGAAGCGAGCAACCTATGTTCTTCTCAAAAAATGTCAGCGTTGAGAGGTAGTATTCCTCTATGCGGCTTGAACATCCCTCTATTCTTTTCGCAGTTATGAATAGCTCGACTAGTTTTTTTCCTTTGGAATCTCCGTGCTGGGCTGTGTTCTGCTGCTTTAGGATTTCTTCAAGCACGGATTCCAGCTTTTCCATCTGACTTTTTTTTAGAAACCCATGCATCCTTGTTTTGATTTCATTAATGATTTCTCTGTTCATAAAATACTCCTGACATATTTTTAGTTTATGTCAGTATATACGGAAATCACAATGATTTACTTTCCCCCCACAAATCGCGATTTGTGGGAAGAAATTATAATGCAATATCCCTTATATCACGCTTAAACCTTTCTCTCAGATCCGCTTCCGATTTTAATTCAATATTCAAAATCGTATTGGTTTGAAAATATCTATTTGCATAATTCAAACTCTCCTGAATGTCACCCTGAGAGTAATAATAAAGGGAAAAGTTCTTAAGGCATTCCTTGTCATTCCAATTCAATTTGAACGCAGTATTCAAATATTCTAACGCCAAATCATATTTTTTTTGTACGAGACATATTTTCGCCAATTCTGCATAATATGTAGAATTGGTTGGATTGTTTTTTATCAAGTCTTCGTAAATGGGTAGTGCTTTTGAAAATCTGCCACATGACAATTCTTCTTTGCCGTACAAATGCTTCATAAGCGTCTTGTCATCATCAATGAAATCCGCCTTCTCATAATATTCATCCAGGCAATCAATAGAATCTCTTCTTGATATTGCAATGCCTTCCATCATTATTAGATATGAAGTTTTTTCTATTTCCAAACATTTTTGAATGTAATTCACTGCTTCTGCATTTTTGCCGAGTTTCAAGCAGACATCAGCCAATTCATAGTACAGCGAGAAGAAATTATAACAATCTGGAAGCGTCTCCGCCTTGATGAACAAATCATAGGCAGCATTGTCTATTCCCATGTAACGATTTGTCTGCGCAAAAAAATAAGTCGTTTCAAAATTATCAGGATTCAAATTATATGCCTTCAAAAAATATGGCGCGGAAATCCCCGACCAGAAACTTGGATCTTGATTTCTCACACATAATCCATAATTGAGATAGTAGTTCCAGTCTCTGTTGAATTTTGGTACGGAATCGAGCAGCTCCTTAGCTTTTTGATACTCTCCATGATCCTCAAGCGCAAACACTTCTCCATAAATTTCATTCATTTTGCTCTTTGAATAACATGAAATGAAAAGTATCAAAAGCGAAGAAAATGACATAATGGTAATAAATCTTTTCATTTTATTTTCCTACCAAAATCTCATTGGATTTTTTAAATATTCTGACTGCCTTGCTCTTTGCCTCATTTCTGGGCTAGGATTTGCAGATGTCGCACAAGGCCCATAATCGGTTGGTACAGAAACTGAGAAGCCAGCTGAAAGATCAAAACCTTCTGGCAATTTTACCGGCAAGGAAAGCGACAATCCTACCTGAGGATTCCCGTCATCACTTTTCCCCATATCAAAAGAAACTAGATTGCAATTTATACTCAATCCATTCGAAGTTATAATTAGTGGAGAGCCTAGCATTTCCTGAAGTTTCCCAAGGGTATCATCTAATATTGAATCCTTTGGATTGCTTCCTTTTATATTCAAAACTCCATCCTTAAATTCTGCGGTTCCACCAAGGCTGATGTTAGCAATTGAAAAGTTCCCTTCGAAATTTAAAGTAACACCATCATTATGAGACAGATTATGAAAAAAGTTTCCTACACGTCCAGTAAAGTCATCTATACAATTTTGCAAATCCAGGGTGTGGGCATTAATTACATCAATAACATATTTGTTATAGTCAAAATCTTCCCTTCCATCCGGGTCAGTGTACTTGACCGGGCTGTTTCCGGCGTAATGGTACAAATTGAAATTGATGTGGTTGAATACGCCTCCCATTCCGGGCAAATTTGAGTTGTGCTTTTTTGCCTCGTCATTTGTAGGCGCTATTGGAATGTACTCGCCAAGCGCCGGGTCAGTGCTTATCCACATCGAGTATTTCGGAGCCAGATACATAGGTTCATAGTAATACAAATATTATCAAAATGCCATCAGAAATCAAAAAGTGCGGTATGTCCAAATTCGCGGAAAAACGGCCCCAGAATCGTTTCTATGATTCATTTCGATAAATTACTCAAAAATATGAAAATAACGCCTCTATGGCAATCCTCGTCGCGATTTTTTAAGTACATACAAAATCGCATATTTATAATATTTTATATGTATAATATGTGATTTTATATTAGATAAAATAGCATATTAAATATGCACTTTTATCTAATATTTTTTATATTTTTATACATATTTCCAATATTTCTAATATTTTTTATTTGACTTTTTCACATATAAAATATTAGACTAACAATCTCATCAAATTCAGGAGCAGACAAATGAAAAACATAGCGATAGCAATTCAGAAGGGTGGGGTAGGAAAAACAACCGTAAGCCTGAACCTGGCAGCGGAACTAGCAAAGCAGGGCAAGGTGCTTTTGATAGACGCAGACCCACAAGGAAATTCAACAAGCACCCTTTTGACAGAAATAGGACACGAGCTGGCGGATGTGCTGTACGGAGAAATCTCAGTCGATCAGGCGATTTACGAGACATCTATCGAAAACCTGTCGATACTTCCGACCGCGGCGCTGGACGAGAAAAACTCCAACAAGCTGAAGAGCTACCGCTCAAAGGAGGCGTCCGACAACCCGTTTGCGTTCGTGGAGATTGCGGAGCTGATAAAGGACATGGGGTACGACTACTGCATATACGACACATCGCCGAGCTTCGACGCATTCGAGGAGAACATAATGCAGGCCTGCGACGAGGCGGTCGCTGTCGTGATGCCGGACATGTACTCCCTCAACGGGCTAGAAATTTTCGACGCGAACCTCAAGTCGTTCAAGAAAAGGAAGCACGTCAACAACCCCGTCTTCAAGACGTTCGTCTTCAACGCTGTGAACCTCTCTAAAAACATGGACAAGGAAATCCTCAAGCAGCTCAAGGAAAAGAGCGAGAGGGACTGCGTGGTCGTCCCCCAGGACCAGAACATACGAAAGTCGCAGGTCGAAATGAAGACTGTCCAGCAGTATGGAGCGAGGCAGGAGACTTCAGCCGCGTTCAGCCTGCTCGCCGAGAAACTGAAATAAATCAGGAGCGATACAAAAATGCCAATAACAATAAAGAAACCAGCCAAGATGGCAGGCGACAAGCCGCAGCTTCCGGCGGACTTCAGAAAACAGATAACGACATCGACAAAGCTGGACACCACCGACTACACAAAGGAAACAGAAGAGGCAAGCGGAAAGACGCAAACCTTACCGGCCTCCAAAAAAACTAAAGAGAAACTTGATGTCATAAATTTAAAATATCCAGAGGGGACAACGAAAAGGGTCAAGACATTCTATTCTTCAACAGGGAACAGCATGACATCGGGGTTCCTGATGTCGTTCGAGCTGACTGTTGAACTGCTGGAGAGGGGGCTCATCTCGTTCTCCAAAGGCGGATACAGGATAAACATGGGCAAGGACGACTAGCCATGGAAGAAACCGAAAAGAGACAGATTCCGCGAAGCGCGGCAGGGGACAGCGCCGACGGCTCCCAGCCTCCGCGGTACAGAAGCTACATGTCGAGCCCGTTCATCGTGGCGGCGCTGCCGCTGCGGGACGTCAAGAAGAACACTTTCGAGCGCAGGTACAACAACCTGACACTCACCCTCACGGGGAAGGGCACGATTCCATTCGGAAGGTACGGCAGGCTTCTGCTTTCGATATTCACGACGCACGCCGTCCTGTCTAAAAAAAATGACGGAGTCGTGACCTACAAGTCAATCAAGGACCTGCTTGAAGAGATGCAGCTGCCGAAGCAGAGGGGAGAGCTAATCAAAGAGCAGTTAGAAGCCTTTTCTCACTCCACATTCTTTTTCGAGGAGCGCAGGTCTAAGATTTCCCAGAAGGTCCTGTTCAAAAATTTCTTGGAAAGTGGAGAGAAATTGGAGGGGGACGTGAAGGTGACAGCCGTGTCGACAGGAGTCGTCCCTTTTTTCGATAGCATGAGCTACGGCGAATTGGACGGAGACGGAAACAAAAAAAAGACGATAGCGATAAGAATCGTGCTGTCGGAAAAATTCAGGCAGCTCTCAAAGGAACACGCTGTTCCAATCGACTATTCGACATACAAAAAGATACCGAGCTCTCTTGGGAAGGACTTGTACGCGTGGTTCGTGTACAAGAACAATGCGTTGAATGAGCCTGTTTTCATACCGAGGACATCATTGGTGAGCCAGTTCTTCACGGACAAGAACGATGTGTCTTCCGAAAGGCACAATTGGTCCGACCTGAAAAACGCCATAAGGGATATAAAGCTCAAGTATTATCCGGATTTGAACGTCTCGATAGCCCGTGACAACTCAGGGATAACATTGTCGAAAAGCAACTCTATTATCTTGAATAATGACTGCCGCTATGTTCTCGTGACATCTTCTTTGTGACGCAAGCATCTTGGTAACAGAAAGAAGACAGTTGTCCACAATTCCACAGGGCCTACTATTTGATTCAAACAACTATTTGAATCTATTTGTTTATATAGAAGATATCGGAAAACTGTTACCATCCGTCGCTTTTCTGTTACCATCGGTTTTTTATGGATGGCTGGAAGCCCCATAAACACTGCGTTCTTCGTTTTTGGCTTCCGTCGCTTTTCTGTTACCAAAAAAACGGGTTATCCACAGGAAAATGTGGATAACTGTCGCTTTTCTGTTACCAAAACCGGACTCCTCATGAGAAAATGTGGATAAGGCCAACAACGATTTTCCGTGGAAATTTTAGTCGCGGCTCATTAGTAACAGAAAGACGACGGATTTTTGTTGCCATATTTTGCGGACGGCTTGTTTTTTTTTCAATAAAAAACAGAAAACCCACTTGACTTTTTTTTTTTTTTTTTACTTATATTTTTCAGATATAATCGGGAGAGTTAAAAAATGTGGTGCGGGCTTCTTTGCCTTTTATATCTGCTTGTCGTTTCCGTATGCGACATTGCTTTTGGGCGCATTCCAAATTCAGTTTCATGCTTTTTTGCGCTTGCTGCGCTTGCAGTCTACGCAGTCTGCAGTCCGTCAAAAATCGTTCCCGCTTTTTTGTGCGGGCTCTTCTTTTTCTCTGTTTTCTTTTTTGTTGCGCTCCTCACGAAAGGGCTTGGTTTTGGCGATGCTAAAATGTCGGCTGTCGTCGGATTTTCGTCAGGATTTTTTAAGTCCAGTTTCGCTTTGCTTCTTGCCTCTTTCATCGGGGTTCTCTTCTTTTCGGCGGCTTCTTGTGCTGGTCGCCGGATTAGAAAGATTCCGTTCGCCCCCTTCGCGGCTGTCGGATACGTGCTTTCTGAAATTTTCTGCTGGAGGTTCTGAAATGAATCTTCTACGCAGGCTTTTTATCGCCGCAGCGTTGCTTCCAATTCTATCGGGAACATCGATGGCTCAGGGCGAGGGTGCTCCGTTGTACATTGATTTCAGGAACCAGAAAATCGCAGACATAATATACTCGATGGCCGACGCCTGCGGTGGAAAGGTCCTGGTCGATGAGACTGTCACCGGGAACGCCACGTTCAGGTTCGAGGACGACAGTTTCGAGAGCGCATTGAAAAAGTTCGCAGCCCATTGTCATCTGCATGTGAACAAGGATGGGGATGCGTATGTTGTTTCGAAGGTCCTGGTCGAGACGAATGATGGTGGAATGTTTTCAGTGAACACGGAGAACGTCCAAATCGAGTCCTTTTTGAACTTCCTATCCAGGCGCGCAAACAGGACTATAGTCTTCGACAGCCTTCCCGCGGCCACCGTCACGATTCGGGCAGTGAATTCGAGTTTGGAGGACATCCTGAACTTGGCGATAGTCAAATTTCCTGGATACGGACTAGAGAGGATAGGCGACGGGTTCTATATAACAAAGAGCGCCGGGAATCTTTCGAGGCGCAATCTTGATGTATTCACTTTGTCCGATGTCTCGGATTCTTTTTCTTGCTCGATACAGAAGGCGGCTTTCTCGAATGTGCTGGACACTCTCTTCAGGAAGGGAGGCAGGGAGTATTCACTTCTGGCCAGGAATTCCGTACAGCTTGAGGGCCTGTCATACTCAGAAAAGGGGTTCGACGAGCTCCTCTCCCTTTTGCTTTGCCAGGCGAATTGCGATTTCACAGTAATGGACGGAGTCTACTACATATATGAAATTCAAAAAAAGGATGTGCTCAAGAAGTTCAAGGACACCCGCATAGTCAAATTGGCCAATATTGGAGTCGAAAATTTGCTGTCCCTCTTGCCTGCTGACTTGAACGCGTCCGGCTTCATGAAGATAGACAGGGGAGCGAACTCTGTCATATTGACGGGAAGCGCATCAGAGATAGAGCCGATAGTCGGTTTCATAGAAAAGGTGGACGTGCCGTCCGCTGGAATGAATTTCAGGAGTTTCTACCTTGAGAACATAAACGCCAAGGATGCCGTTGCCGCAATCCCGAAGAGCATGCTGATTTCGGACGTGACAATGCTTCCGTCTGCGAACGGCTTTGTGACGCAGGTATCGGACGATGGCGGGGAAAGTTTGGCGGAGTTCGTGAGGATTCTTGACAGCCGCAAGCAGAACCATGTGGTCAAGCTGAAGTACATAAAGAGCGAGGAGCTATTGAAGACGCTGCCTCCGTCTGTCGGCAAGGACAGCGTTTCCGGGACGAGCGATCCTTCCGTGGTGTTTTTCTCTGGGACAGATGGCCAATACGCGGCGTTCAAAAAGGACTTGGAAAGCATAGACTGCCCCAAGAGACAGATAAAGTACCACCTGCTTGTCGTCCAAAGGCAGAAGACGGACGGCTTCAACTGGAGTCCATCTTTCAGCGCCAACGACAGCTCCGACGATTCCGGGTACACATGGAGCGGAATGTTGTCCAGCATATTCAACATAAATTTCGATGTCATATCGAAATTTGGTATGCAGTTCGCAGGCAGTCTCAATGCGGAGCTGTCCGAGGGAAAATCCAGGGTCTTGGCCGACACGACTTTGAACGGCATAAGCGGAGAGTCCCTCAGTTTCTCGAACACGAACACGTACAGGTACAGGGACATAATCGTGGACACTTCCGGGGACTTGTACACAAGCACCACAAGGGAAATCACGAGCGGACTCACCCTTTCCATAAGCGGATGGGCCAGCGGTGACGAAATAGTGACGGTCAAGATAGACGCCCAGGTTTCAAAGCAGGGGAGTTCGGATTCGTCTTCTTCGAGCTCTACTACAGTGGAGACGACCGTGCCGCCATCGACATCCGAGAAGAAGGTCAGCACGAATGTCAGGGGCAGGAGCGGCGAGCCGATTGTGATAGGAGGGCTCTTTCAGCAGGAAGAGGACATAACGGAGAAGAGGTTTCCGGTATTGGGAGCGATACCTTTGATTGGCAATCTTTTCAAAAGCCGCAGTGTGACCATGGCGGAAAGCGAATTCGTCATTTATCTGATTCCATGCGTTCAGGAGTGCGCTGAGGCCGCATTGGACGAGGAATCCAACCTTGAAAGGCTCCGCATGAAGTACAGGTCGAAGGAGGGCTGACGTGGAAAACGCTTCCGACTCATCGTTCGACATAACGAAGTTTTCCTCGTACTCGGAGGTGCAGGGGCAGTACACGGATTCGTTCATAAAGGGAAGCCGCTGCGTGAAGATTTCCGAGGACGCTGAATCCGTGGTTGTCGCGGTCTCGAGTTCCTACAGGGACAGGAACGGAATCGTCGAAAAAGTCCATTGGCCAAAAAAAGTCGATTTCGCCGTCGTCGGCGATTCTGATTTCGCTGAATTCATAGGCAATTTTGTGGAGAAGCAATCCATAGACGGAGTTTCCTCTGTGAAGCATGATGGTGAATTCCGTCTCGAGGACATAAACAGCGGCGCGCCCGTTGTCAACATAATAAACGCCATATGCCTTGAGGCGATAAGGAGGAGCGCCAGCGACATTCACATACAGACATCAAGGTCGGGAATTGCCGTGAGGCTCAGGATGGACGGCGTTCTGCATACTGTCAGGCGGTTGGACAGGAGCGTTTCCGACAATCTTGTGAGCCGCATAAAGGTCATGTCCGGCCTCAACGTCATGGAGAACAGGCTCTGCCAGGACGGGCGCATGAGCGTCAATGCGGGAGGCCGGAGCCTTGATTTCAGGGTGTCCGTTGTTCCCGCCGTCGACGGACAGAACATAGTCCTAAGGCTTTTCAATGATTGCTCAAAGGAACTGTCGCTTGAGCAGCTGGGGTTTTCCGACGAGAAATTGGCCGCCATGGCCTCCGCTTTGGGACTGCCTTTCGGGCTCATACTCGTGACAGGTCCGACCGGAAGCGGCAAGACCACGACTTTGCATGCCATGCTTGAGAAGATGGACATTGAGCATTTGAAAGTCGTGACCATAGAAGATCCCGTGGAGAAGGTTATGGACGGAATAGAGCAGATACAGGTGAACGACGAGATAGGCCTGACTTTCTCAAGCGTATTGAGAAGGATTCTGAGACAGGATCCCGACGTGATAATGGTCGGTGAGATACGCGACGCGGAGACGGCCGAGCTGGCTGTCCGTTCGGCCCTTACAGGGCATTTGATTCTGTCCACTCTCCATACGAACGACTGCGTGTCTGCCATCGCCCGTCTTGAGGATCTTGGCGTGGAGCCGTACATGGTCGCTGGCGTCTTGAGGACATCGATAGCGCAGAGGCTTGTCAGGAAAGTCTGCCCTTTCTGTGGCGGCTCTGGATGTGGAGAATGTGGCTCCACGGGATACAAGGGAAGGACGGCAGTGAGCGAGATTCTGATGGTCGATGACGCCATCTCGAACATGATAGAGCGCAGGGCGCCAGATTCTGAAATAAGGAGCTACCTTCGTGAGAGGGGATTCTCTTCGTTGAGGGAGGATGCCGCTTCAAAAGTGGAGATGGGGATTTCTACAAAAGAAGAGCTCGTCAGGGAGGGGCTTGCATGAGGGTGAACACTATGCTTTTTACCCAGACGATGAGTTCCCTCCTTTCTGCGTCCCTTCCTTTGCAGAGCGCCCTGTCAATTTGTTCCGAGATATTGAACGGAAGGCAGGAAAGGAAATTCATAAGGAAAATCCTCAAGGGCGTAAACGAAGGCAACAGGCTTGGCGATGTCCTTTCCGAATTCGGAGGGATGTTTTCTCCTTTGTACATAGCGCTTGTCTCGATAGGCGAGGAAAGCGGCAACCTTGCCAAGGTTTTCGAGAGGCTTTCGGCATACATGAAAGCTTCCAGGAAGATGAAGCAGAAGATGGTGCAGTCGCTGGCTTATCCAATGCTGGTCCTTGCCACGGCCGTTCTTGTGGTTTTCGTCCTGGTCCTGTTCGTCATGCCCCGGCTGGAAGGCATATTCATGGCCTTCTCGGAATCCTCACAGCAGATTGTCGTCAAGCTCGAAGAAATGAAATCCAACTTGACTTTTTTCGCTGTGATGCTGGGCGTTTTGCTTCTGTCGTCCATTGTTCTGTTCCTTGTCCATAGGCTTAGCGAAGAAGCGGCATACTTCATTGATTCGATGGCAATCAGGATTCCCGTAGTTGGGAATGTCTGCAAGGCTCTGCAGATACATGACTTCTCGTTCGCCATGAAAATCCTGAGCGACGCCCATTTCCCGTTGGTCGACAGCCTTGTCCAAGCGGCGGAGGTTGTCTCAAACGCGGCTCTGAGGAGGGCTCTTTTGAAAATCGGCGAGTCGGTCTCTGACGGAGACGATATAGGGGAGTGTTTCGAAAGGAACCGTGTTTTTCCTCGATACCTGTCCGTCTGGATGAAGGTTGCGGAAAAGAATGGAGACGCATCGAGGGCGTTCAACGAGATATATGAGTATTACTCGATGGAGTGCGAGAATCTCCTTTCGGGGGTTTCTGAGTTCGCCGAACCGATTTTCATATTGCTGACCGGCGGCGTGATTGTCCTTGTGATAGGACAGTTTGTAATTCCTGTTTTCAATCTTTTGGGGGCTTTATGAATATTGGAAGAAGAAGAATTTTGGAGACGCTCAAGGATGACGGCGGGTGGACATTCATGGAGACGCTTATTGTCCTGGCGATAATCCTTGTTTTGACGACAACGGTCGGATTTGTGGCGGTCGGAAATTTGGAGAAAGCGAGGATAGCCGCCGCCAGGACTCAGATAGAGAGCTTCGCCACAGCCCTTGAGGCGTTCTACATGGACTGCGGGAACTATCCCACCGAGAGCCAGGGGCTTGGGGCTTTGAGGAAAAAGCCGGAGACCGCGCCGAGCTCTGATGGCTGGGGCGGTCCTTATCTCTACAAGGACGCCCCAAAAGATCCGTGGGGCTTCGAGTACGAGTACACTTCTCCCGCTCCGGACGGCTCTCCTTATGGAATTAGAAGTTTTGGGGCCGACGGCGCCGAGGGAGGAGAGGGCAAGGACTCAGACATAAAAAGTTGGGAATGAGGAGCGGAGCGATGCTTAAGGAGCTGGTCGTAATAGTGGCTTTTGTTGCCGCGTTGACGGGGATTGTCGGAAGCCTTGCCGTGCTGGAACGGATATCGGCTGGACAGGTAAGAACCTCGGAATCTGTTTTGGAGATTTTGAATGAGGTTGGCTGAGATTCTTGTTTGTGTCGCGATTTTTGCTTTGACTTCCTACGCTTTGGCAGGAAGCCTTGTTAATGTCCGCAGGTGCGTTTCAAAGGCTGAGGCTTCCTCGAACCGGATTTCTTATTGCATGGAATTCGACGAAGCCTTGAGAAGGGAAATAGGGAAGTTTGAAGTCCCGTATTGGAGAAATTTCGATACATTCAACGGCCTCGTCACAAGTCGAATCTTGGAATTCTGCGAAGAAAGAGATGTAACTGTGGTCTCGGTCACGCCTGTCTATGACAGTGAATCCAAGTCGGAAGGCGTGGATGTGGAATGGATTTATGGAGGTGAAGCCCATTCGACTAGGAAATATGTCAAGCAAAGGCTTACAGATGGAAACTGACGAGGATGGATTTTCGACACCCCTTGCCATGGCGGTCATATTTTCGCTTTCTGTGCTGGTCATGTCGTTCTCGATGGTCGTGTTCGCGAATGGCAAAATGCTGCATTCCCGCATGGGCAGAGCTCTCGAGCTCAGAAGGGCTGACAGGATGGTGAAAGATGTGGTGGATTCGCTCCAGTTTTTGAGGGACTGTCCATCGGATTCCAGTGACTGCGATGACATTGAGGAGGCGTTGAGGTTTTCCTGCGGAGTCGTTTCCTGCGTCAAGGATGCTTCCACAGGCATCAACGAAGGCTTGTTCAAAAAAGAATTTTGCGATTTCGCGCCGCTGAGGCTCTGTGTCGAGGACGGAGAGTGCTCGGATGTCGAATACGGCTGGATAAACCCGAACATCGCCCGCGATGAAGTCCTTGACATCGTGTCTGGCGATTACGGAAGTGAGAGCCCTTTTCCGATAGTGAACACCATGCCGCCGTTCAACATCAATACCATGGGGGAGAGGTTCCTTTCTGCGGTCCTGGATTATTGCGGTGTCAAAAATCCGGAAAAGAAAGCGAAAGCGATGCTTGAGTGCGCGGAAAACGGAAGCGGTATCGAATCGATGGCGCGCGCGGCCGGTGTGGCTCAAGACCATCCTGTCTTTGATTTGATAGGGACGAAGACGGTTTTCTGGGAGGTCGGATTTGACACTGGCGCCTGCTCCGTGAAGCTCATCGTCGCCGCCGTTCCTGAGGAATGGAACCGGAGGCAGGTCAAGGAATATGTGCTTGTGAAGAAGACGGTAGTTTTCAAGGGGGATAAAGATGCCTTTTGAGGAGGACATGGCTGGAGGCCGAACTTTTAGGCTTCCTTTGAATGGCAAGACTGCAGGGAAAAGGCTTGCCGAAGCCGAAAAGGCATTGGCTGGAATATATCCGTTCGGAGTTTCCGCGGATGAGATTTCCGTCTCGAAAACAGACTCAAGAGGAATCTACGATGTCCGCATCATCAAGGATATTCCCCCTGAAAAAGGCAAAAGGGCTCGCATAGCCGCGGCGTTTTGTGTTTTTGTAGTGCTCGCGGTTGTGCTGACGGTCGTTTTTTTCAAGCGCGCGGACAGGATTGAGGCCGACCGAATCAGGAAGAGCGAGGCTGAAAGAATCGAGGTTGAGAACAAGAAGATAAAAAGGGAAAAGGAGGAGCGTTTGTCGGAAGTTCGGAAAGAGTACGAGAAAATCGAACGGACCCGTTATGCAAAAGTCTATCCGTGCATAGAGCGCATATATTCGGTTCTTTCCCCGAAATCGAGAATAGAGAACCTCTCAATGGAGAAAAATTCGTTCAATGTTGAAGTAAGAACGGACGACGCTGTAAGGATTCTCGAGAATTTCGAGGGAAGCGAAGCTTTTGGCATAGTGAAAATGAACAGGACGAATGTGGAAAACGGGACGGAAACTGTCGCGTACAGTGGGGATTTCTCATCGAATGAGGATTCTGTCGATTCTTCTTTTTCTTTAGAGAGCCAGCTTGATTTTTATTCCTCGAAGCTTGAAAGGGAGAAAGCCCGTTCCGAGAAAATGAAAAGCGTGTCGCTGTCGGAATACATAAAGAACATACGGGAGTCCCTTCGGAAAAACGGATGCTCGGAGCAGTACATTCAAGTGAAGGAGAGCGATGGAATTTTGGATGTCGAATTCTTCATGGTCTCGTCGAGCCGGAGCCTGCTGGAATTCCTCAGGAATGTTCAGGACAAGGAAGACGGGCCTGTGGACATAAAGCGCATAAGAATAAGGAACAGCCTAGACAAGGCCAGAGTCCAGACTACTGTGACTTTCTATACGGGGATAGACTCCGGCAAAGCGGAGAAGGATGGTCACGTCTACGAGCCGGAGGGAATCCCTGTTTCAAAAATAGAAGGCGTTTTCCTTGGAGGTTCTCCAAAAAAGGCGGAAATGGCAAGCTCTGTCAAAGCAGCTGCGCGTCCCAAGCCCGTATTTGAGACGCATAAGAAGGAGGAGCGGCCGCAGGAAAGGAAGACTCCAGTCCTGTCTTATCTTGGGATTGTGAGAAATGGAAAGGAGACTGTTGTCCTTGCGAAGGATTCCGGCATGGATGCCATATGCAAATTTCCGTTGGCAAAGGAAGAGATAGCCGGCGATTTCTGCATTGAGACAGGGGATGGCTACAAGGCGAGATTCCGCGGCGAATATTACGAGGTGAGAAAATGAAGTCCACACATCACCTTTGCGCTTTTGCGGCCATTGTTTGCGTCATGTTTTTCTCTTGCGCATCAGGTCCCGAAGAGAGGATTGACAGTGTGTATGTCATGGTCTATGGAGAGGAGAACACAGAGATAATGGGCGCTACCGTGTACCTTGACGGAAAGAGCCTCGGCGCGACCGACATATACGGCCGTTTTACATTTCCTTATGGTGACTGCGGCGACGAAGAGCACAGCCTTCGTGTCGAGAAGAGCGGCTATGAGGCGGTTTCAAATAGATGTCCGCTGCGTGGTGGGCAGGTGGTCTATTTCAACATGCAAAGCGGTGCCGGCTACGCAAAGAAGGCCGAGCGGTGCGTTGACGAGGGGAATCTGGAAATGGCCGGGAATCTGATAGACAAGGCACTGAGAATAGAAGAGCGGAAGGATTGGCGATTCTTGAAAGACGTGATCGAGGAGAGGATGGGAAAATGAGGAAAGGGATTGTTTTTTCAATGCTGGGAATTGGATCGGCCCTTGTATTGTCGAACATTTTTCTTGCAGTGCAGACTTTGAGCGCAAGAAACGAGCTTTGCGATTATTCCGCCAGGACGGACGCCGCAATCGCCGATTTCGGCGAAAGGATGGACGAGCGGGGGAGGTCGTTTGAGAGCAGGTTGCAGGAGATGGAAAGTTCTGTAGAATCTCTTTCTGAACGGCAAAGCAGCGATGCCGCATTGATAAAGAGAAACCTGAATTCGATAAAGGAAAGCGCGGACTCTCAGTTCTCCGAGACAGTTGACATGAAGAAATCCTACGACGACATGCTTGCCGAGCAGCGGAAGCGGACCGTGGATTCTGTGTCGAAGGACTCCGCCGTTTCAAGAATGAAGAACGAAGCCGAGCGTTCCTATTCAGACAGGAAATTCGCGGCCGCCTACAAGGGGTTCAAGAATGTGCTCTCGTACCAGCCGGAGGACATGGAGAGCCGGCTGAAGAAGGCGAAAAGCCTCTACTACATGAACAGGTCAGACAGCTCGAAATATCCAGAAATACTGGGTGACATAAAGGTGTTGAAGGCAAAAGGAGCCTGCGACGATGAGCTTGTTGGGATTGAGGCCGCCGTGGAAGCAGAGTTGGGTGTTGTTCATGGAAAATAAGGTTCTTGTCTTGATCCTCTTGCTGCTTACACTTCCCGGCATGGCCTTCCCTGAAAAAGTGCTTGTCGCTCCTCTCGTGGCGTATGACGGGGATGGAAATTCTGTGGAGTTGGACGGCAATCCGTCGGAAAACGTGTATGAAACTATTTCTGGGTATTGGTTCGACGGCCTTCTGGAGTTCGTAAGGCTTCCCGCAGACTCTTACGGGCAAATCTACACCGCGCTTGACGCAAACCGGGCCTGCGAGGCAGAGAATGCGGAGTACATACTGTTCGGATATGTCCAAAAACTTGATGACAGATGGTTAGCCGCCGTCAAACTCTACGACTGCGGCGCGAAAAAAATATCAGGGGAATTCTTTTCCGCGGACGACTCCGCGCATTATGGGCGGCTCATCGCGAACCTTTGTTCGAACGTCATGGACGGACTTGCCGAATCTGCCGGAATCCCGTTCGGTGGAAAGAGAAGGGAGAGGAACCGGCCGTTCGAGGCGAGACTCCCGGTCTCCGCCTTCTACTGGACTCCGGTCGAAGAGGGCTGGTCGTCAAGGTTGACGGGAATCTGCGGCGGCGGTCTTGGAATCCATGTTTTTCCGCCACAGCCGAAACTGTCGGTAATGGGAAAGACCGTGGACTTTTCCATGCGCCCGACTTTCTCGTTTTCATGGGGAATCAACACAGACGGCTCATATCCGTTGGACTACAAGGGAATTTCATTTTCACTGCCTGTCAGGACGGACTTTCACTTCAATTCAAGGAATTCAATTTATGCGGGAGTGGGGGTCTATTACGAAATCGAGCTCATTGCGGTGAAGCCCAAATATGAGGACGCCATGAATGTCCGCCAAAAAATTTTCGGCCTAGAGCCTCTCATTGGTTACGAATTCAAAGCGGGGAATCTCATAGCCCTGTTTTCGGAGGTCTTGGCCGATTTCCATTTGAACGGGGACGGGTTCGTAGCCCTGAAGAACTCTCTTGGAATCTCGTTCCTTCTTGGCGGAGGGGCGAAATCATGAAAATGCAGTTGACGGCACTTGTCTTCCTTTTGCTTGCGTCATGCTCGGACGACTTGATTTCGGATGTCCTTTTCAGGACGATGGACGACCCATTCGACGACACTCCAATCGTCGATTCGTTGAGCAGAGAGCATTCGTCGAGCCTCTCATGGAAAAACGACGAGGCCTGCGACAGCTTCCGCCTCATGAGGAGCTATGACTCGTCCCCGTTGTGCTTTACATGCATTTATGAGGGAACTGGCACGGAGTACACGGATTTGGACATGGGCGACAAGGAGCGCCACATATACAGGCTGGACAAGACAAGAGGGAAGAAGACATTCATCGGCGGCGAGTATGCGTACGGATTCTCCGCCGATTGCCGCGGGGATGAATGCGAGCCCAACGATGAGGAGGAGTGCGCGACGCCCCTCTCGCACGATCTTGTGTGCAATCTGCCATGCGTGAAATTCGAGACGGACGGGAAACGGCTCATAGATGCCGACTGGTTCAGTGTCGAGATTCCGCCTCAAAGGTCGGTCGAGATTGTAATCGCCCAGCATGGACTGGCCAACGAGTCGACAGGCACAAACCTGAAAATCCAGGTTTCCGGCTTCGAGAGCGAATCTGTGAAGCAGAAAGTCGCCCAGGTCATAAGCAACACCAGCCATGAGGCCAAGGTCTTCCGCTTCAGGATATACCCGGAAACGACGGAGCTGTTCTCGTCCAACACGAGCATTGCATTGATAGAGTACACGGTCTCTTTGGGAATGACATACAAATATTCATTATGAGAGGAGAGGGAATATGAAAAAAGGATTGCGGCTTGTTGCGCTTTTGTCATTGGCAATCTTTGCTTCGTGCGGACTAGAGCCGTTCGAGGAGGATTCTGCCGACAGCGGAGTCGTGGAGACGGAAACGGAAGCGTCATCCATGTCGGAGGATAGTTCTCTGTTCTTGGAGGACGGAGATTCCGGCAAATTCATTTTCGAGACGAACGACAGTTCATACATAAACGAGGACGGATACACGATATGGACCACAAGGGACACGAACGAGGGGGATGCTTTCGCTCCGGTCTCGGTGACGGTCTCGAAGGAGAGCGGGGTCTCCGAGGCGGGGTTCGGGATAGTGTTCTGCGCCCAGGAGATTGAGGGGAAGCCGTTCATGATGGCGGTCCTTGTCAACGCGAACGGAATGTACACGGTGGCGGAAGTCGTCGACGGCGCGTTCAGCCATCTTGACGGTGGCTGGAAGTATTTCAGCGGCATGAGAAGGGGCTACGGAACAAGGAACGAGATAGCCGTAACCTACGACGGCGGAACGGACGAATTCTTGCTCCTGATAAACGGGGAATCGGTCAAGTCGTTCTCCGTTCCAGAGGGAGCGCTCTTCAGGGGCAGCAAATCCGGCTTCGTCGTGGTCATAGCCGACAACGAGAACTTCCCCGACGAGCCGGTGAGAGTGGTGTTTGAAAAATAACGAAGAGGAGAGGGATATATGAAAGTAAAAAAGCGCATCGAGGCGGAGACGAGTTTCGGGAAAAAGCTGGTCGCCAGCATGGCGCTTGCGACCTACGTTTCGGTCCTTTGCCCGTTCGCGGCCTTCGGAGAGGGTGCGGGGACCGTGGAAGTCCATGTGGTCGAAAAGCCAATCGAGCTGGAAAAATCCGAAGTCTTGATAAAGGCCGAGTCTGGAGGCAAGGTGGTCCTCGGAGACGCGTCCATAGAGATTCCCGAAGGAGCCCTCAAGAAAGACACTGCCATAAGCATAACAAGGATTTCGAAAGTAGAGGACACCGGCGAGTCGATTTGCAACGCCATTCCAAATTCCGGTGGATACAGGTTCCTCCCCGCCGGAACGAAATTCGAGAGGGACGTGACCATAACGCTTCCGTATGACAGAAGCCTGAACGGAAAAAAACAGTCGCTTGAAGATTTGCGCACATATTTCTACGACACCGAGGCTCGCCGCTGGACAAAGCTTGAGAGGATAGAGCTGGACAAGGAGAAGTGCCTGGTGAGGTCGCTGTCGACTCATTTCACCGACATGATAAACGCCACGCTGACATTGCCGGAATCGGCATCCCCTGTCGACGTGAACTTGAATTCGATAAAGAGCCTGGAGGCGGCGAAACCTGACGGCCATCTACTGAAATTCAACCCTCCGAAAGCCAGCAACACGGGGGACGCGAGCTTCAGTTTCGAGCTGGCCATCCCATCCGGCAGAAGGGGCATGCAGCCGCAGATTTCGATAGGCTACTCTTCCGGCGGCGGAAACGGAATGATGGGAAAGGGGTTCGATGTGAACTACGGAAGCGCAGTGTCGACCGACACAAGACTGGGGCTTCCAAAATACGACACGGAGGACCAGTACATCCTCGACGGAGTCCTTCTCTCCGAAAAAAGCAGGAACGGAAACACGGTAACATATTCCCCCCAAAGGGAAACCTCCTTCAGCAGGATAGTCCGAAGCGGAGCGGGAACGGACAGCGACAGCTGGATTGTGACAGACAAAAACGGAACGAAGAGAATCTACGCCCAGGACAAAGAGTCATGTGTCGGAGTCGGAAGCAGGACGTTCACATGGAACATGACCCGGATGGAGGACGCGAACGGAAACACCGTCGATTACGAATATGAAAATTCCGACGGATACGTCTATCCAAAGGAAATCCGATACACAGGATTCAACGGAACAAAAGGGAACTATTCCGTCAAATTCGAGTACGACGGCGGCGGAGAGAAGAGGCAGGACACAAGATTGGATGCCCGCTCGAAAAGCGTGACCGAATGCGGCCGTCTTCTTACCAGAATAAGCACCCACTACGGTTCGTTCAAGGAAGCGATACGCAAGTACGACTTCGCATACAAGGAAGGGTTGGCGAAGGAGAGCATGCTGACATCGATAGAGGTGTCGAACAACGCAGGAGACAGCTTCGAGTATGAGTTCGAGTACACGGAACCCGAAACCGACACAGACGGCAGGACAATATATTTCGCAGAGGCCGAGGAATGGAAAAACGGAAGCCCGCTGCAAATCGGCAGGTCGTCGAATTTCGGAGGGAACTTCAATGCGGGGGCGGGAGTCGGATTCGGAACGAGCGCCATCGATGCAAGGGGTGGCGGAGGCGTAAGCGGCTCCGTGTCGTCGGGCGAAGGCTCAACGGAGGACACCATGGTCGACATGAACGGCGACGGAAGGGTCGACGCTGTCTCCCAGGACGCCGACGGCAACATAGAAGTCTGCCTGAACAACGGAAACGGATTCGACTCTCCGACAAAAATCCGTGCCGCGACAGGAGAACTGCCCGACGAGATTGGAAAGGAGAACACAAGCAGCTCCTCGTTCGGATACAACTTTTACGCAGGGACCGGTCTAAATATGGAGAAGGTGTCGCCGAATCTCGGTGCCGGATACTCCGTCGTCAAACAGAAATCCTCGTCGAGCTCCGCCTGCTCGTTCATGGACATGGACAGGGACGGACTCGTGGACATAGTGGAGAAGGGCAAATCCACATACATGAGGAACAGAGGCAACCTTGTCTTCGAGGAGACTCGGATATACGCGGACGGAGCCATAGCCGACATCCAGCAGACAATATCCGGCGAGGATGCGGAAAACTACAGGAAAACGTATTTCGTGCAGACACCTTTCCGAATGTGGAAGGCTCCTTTCGACGGCGTCGTGTCCATAAGGGAGTCGGCGAAGGCCGCCGGGGAATCGTACACCCCTGAGAAAAACACGATAGTGAAGACATACAAGGGCAGCAATCATATAGATGAACTCGAAGGCGAAGTCGTGGAGAATGCCGAACTCAACCTTGAAAAGTCCGATTTGGACATTGGAAAGGACGAGAAAATCTATTTCATATCCGACAACGGAACGGAACCAATAAACTCAGACATAGAGTGGAGCATCGAAATAGAGTACAAGAAGGCGAAAATATTGAAGAACGGCTACCCCCTCCCGTTCTTCAACGAAGACAGGCTCATGGAGAAGAAGACATACAAATGCGCAAAAGCAAACAACGAGAGCGTACTTGATGTCGCAAAAAAGCAGTTCGTCGAGGATTTCCTGAAGTCGGAGGAGCTGCTGCAGCTGTACACGGCATCCGAGTCTGAGTCCACATCGGAGAATGGATTTGCAGAGGTCACATTCACCTATGACAGCGGATGGAGGGATGCCAAGACGGAAGAGCAGAAGCCGGCCATATTCGACGCCCTTGTGAAAGGCGGCTTCATATCCCCAGCCGCGCTCACCGAAGAACAGTTCGACGAATACAGAGCCTCGGTGGAGACCTCAAGCGAAAAGAGCGAAGACGACTGGAAGGAATTCGCCGCCCAGTTCGCAATAAGCGTTCCGAACAACATGTTCGTCATGCGGGAATTCAAAGACGATGACAAAAAGAAAGAATTCTTCAACAAATATCCGATGAGCGGAGAATTGGCCGCGAAGGCGATGGAGAACTACACGGTCAACGGAATTCCACTGAACCTCCAAAAAGAAAGCGAGTCCCATGACATGGCAAAACAAGTCGCGGGAGCGGACGGAACAAGAGCCGACTCTGAGGCCGGAACATTGCTCCGCCTGGAAGGAAGCGGGCACAGGGCGATGGTGATAGGAGCGTCGGACGGAATGCCGCTTCTGTATGATTTCGACGACGGCAAACTCTATGCCGAGAAGGACGGAGAGCTTTCGGAACCGGAATTCGATTGCGAGGCGACGGAATCCGACGGAAAGATAAGGATGTCGCTGAACAGGGATTCGAACGGGACATTCGAGAGCGAAGTGGAAATCCTCCCCAAGGACATCTCATACATTGCCGAGAACCTTTCCGCGAAGGAGATGGACGCGATCGTCCTTGATTTCCATGTGGAGTACGCCGACGCGCGCGACGCGCACTGGATTTTGACCGGGGAGGAGCCGTTGAGGGAAAGCGAGACGGAAAGCCTGTTCACTTCCATGAATCTTTCGTCCGGGCAGAAAGAGGCCATAATCGAAGCCCTCTACGACAAAAAGGACATGATGAAGGAGGTCGTGTCGGCCGAGACCGGAGAAAAAAGGGTTGCCTATGACTACAGCTACTATGTCATGAAGGAAAACCCCGACTACGAAGCGGCGCAGAGCGTCCTTGACGACTACAGGCGGAGCAAGGTCATGACGGAGCTCTTCCCGTTCTACACGGAAGCGGCGGGAGGCTATGTTCTCGACAAAGCCAGGATAAAAAACGATGAAGACAAGAGCCTCATAGAGAGCAAATGCAGTGAAATGCACTTCGGAAAATGCGGGACATTGGAAATGACGCAGCATTTCGAGGTCGAGCATCTGTACGATTTGACGGAAAGCGGAGAATTCTCATGTTTCATGATAGACGAAAGCCTCGGCGTTGCCAGGAAGACGGGGAGGGTGGACAAGAACAGATGGCTGTCGGCCGAGGACTTCTCCACAAAGGAGAGCGTCGCCGCCCTCGACAGCGGCAGGA
>JAGBIY010000044.1 GCA_017934745.1 Treponema sp.
TAAATTTTGACTTTTCAAAAAAACTATAAGCGGTCTTTATTCCAAAAGTCTTTACAAATTTTGTACCAAATGAATATGAAAGTTGTGCTTCCAGTCCTAAATGCTGTCTTTTCACCTTTTCAATATTTATTACTTTATAACCTGAATATTTTGAAACACCAGTATCTCTTGTAACTGCATCCTTCTCATCTGCATACAGATATTTCCTGGATTCAATACCATATGTTGGTCCGAAAGCAATGAACATTTTTGAGGATTCCGTAAAATTTAATCTATAAAATAAATCTGGCGAAATTGAGAAATTAAATGCCGACACATCATAAAAGTATTTTACAGGGGCAGAATTGTCTTGAATCCAATATGGCTCGTCATGAATTATGTGATATGAGTCTGTCCCTGTATAATCGAAATCAGCATTATCAGAGGAAAACGGAATGGAACACGAAAAGCCAAATCCGAATTTGGAATCTTTTGACAAGTAATACCTTAGTTGCCCCATAAGTTCTACATTGAATTTTGAGGCCTCAAAGGTAAATTCTTCAGTTTTCAGTTTTTCCTTTTCATGCGAAAAACCAAGTCCACCATCTATTTCAACTTCCGAAAAAACATGCAATGAAGAGCTTAGGATGAGGATAAAAATGGCGAAAAATGCTTTTTTCATAATTATATAAAATCTCCTTAAATAATTTCTATTTCAGTCAGCATATCGATAAGCTAACCTGCAAAACCCACAATAAACACAAGTCTCTATGGCTCTTTGCAAACTGCTCTAAATTTAGAGTTTTTGCAAACAAAGCGTATCACTACTCTATTTTTAGAGCAAGTGCAAAAAAAATGTCAGAAGTTGATGAAGTTATCGAAAAAATAAGAAAGTTTCGCACAGAAAAAGGAATTTCAATATTGAAGTTGTCTGTCGATTCTGGCATTTCGAGAAGTCATCTTTTTTACATAGAATCAAAGAAGACAATACCATCTTTAGACACTTTAGCAAGAATCGCATACGCAATGGATTTGCGGTTAAGAGATTTTTTTATTTAATAAAAACTGCCCAATAATTGAAGTGAAGTGCACCTCAATTATTGGGCAGTTTTTTCTATTCAAATATCAGAGTTTACAGCGTCTCCAATGTTTTTTTCAGGATTGAAAGCCCCTCGTCGATTTCCTCTTTTGAGATGTTGAGAGGAGGGACGATTCTGAGGGTGTTCTTTCCGGCGGTCGATGTAAGAAGACCGTTGGCGAGGAGCTTCTTCTCAAGCTCAAGCGCGCTCTTTCCGTTTTCGATGTCCACGCCAATCATCAAGCCCTTGCCGCGGACATCGCCGGTGTTCGGGCTTTTCCAGGAGGCGATTTCCTTCCTCATGTACTCGCCCTTCTCCTTCACGCTCTCCAAAAAGCCGGGCTTCTGCAGTTCGTGGAGCACGACGAGTCCGGCCGCGCAGGCGAGCGGGTTTCCGGCGAACGTGGACTGGTGGTCGCCGGCCTTGAACACGTCGTTCGCCTTGCCTCGGAAAAGGATTCCACCCATCGGAAGACCGCCGGCTACGCCTTTCGCGAACGAGACGACTTCCGGCTTGAATCCAAGCTCGTCAGACGCGAGAAGGCTTCCAGTGCGCCCGAAGCCGGTCTGGACTTCATCTGCCATGACGATTGCGCCTGCTTTTCTTGCGGCATCGGCAGCGGCTTTCGCCCACTCTGCGTCAACGATGTTCACGCCGCCCTCGCCCTGCACGCACTCAATCAAAAGAGCCGCGGTCGTGTCGTCAAAAGCCGTCTTTATCGCGTCCCAGTCGTTCGCCTTTATCGTCTTGAAGCCTTCCACATACGGAGCGAAATAAGCCGGGTGGAATTTCTCCTGGCCGGTCGCCGTGAGAGTCGCCATAGTGCGTCCGTGGAAAGAATTCTCAAGCGTGTAGATGACGCGCCTCTTCTCTCCCCCGTTCAAGTATCCGTACTTTCTCGCGAGCTTTATCGCCGCCTCGTTGCCCTCTCCGCCCGAATTTCCGAAGTAGATGCCCTCGAAGCCCGTCGCCTTGAGCAATTCCTCGGCGAACTGGATTCCAACGTCGCTAAGAAAGTAGTTGCAGATGTGGATTTCCTTCTCCGCCTGCTTCTGGACTGCCTCCACAAGCGGCTTGAAATTCGTTCCGAGCGAGTTGACCGCGATTCCCGCAAGAAAGTCGATGTATTTCTTTCCGTTCACGTCGTACATCGTCGAGCCTTGACCGTGCGTGAAGACGACATCGAACGAACCGTAATTGTTGACAACGATTTTTGAACCCATGTTTTTCTCCTGATTGAAGTTCTTTTTTATGGAACATGAAAGACGATGCTCCAAAAAAACATCATCAACTATACCAAAAAACAATGAAAAGTGACCTATGATTGCGGCAAAAAAAAACAAACTTGTTTCAAAAAACGCGCATTTTCAACATACTTTTTTCGCTACAATTTGATTCAAAAAAAAGCCCGGCAGGAAATTTCCCGTCGGGCTTGAGAATCACCGCTTTTTTCAGTTTACGGAAACTGTTCCTGTCGTGCCACCATCGTTAATGGTTATCTCGCTTCCGTTCTTTGTGTAAGTGAAATCAGTTCCTTCTTTTTTTGGGGCACTGTCGTTTTCTATTTTATCATCGAAAACGCAGTAGTTCTTTTCTTTGCAAAGAGATTCACCTCCTGTCGAATATACTCGACAAAAACAGCCATTTTTTACAGAATATAATCTACAAGGGCGAAAGTCGAGTTTTTACAGAGAAATGGCCGAAACGAGCGGAAGCGGGGTTCCACAGTCGAATACAATCAGCCACCGCAAAGCGGTACTGCCGTATTCGGCTGTGGGTTCCCGCTGGGAGCGCGTTTCGGCAACTA
>JAGBIY010000045.1 GCA_017934745.1 Treponema sp.
TAGTTGCAGAAACAAGCTCCCAGCGGGAACCCGCCAACAAAAACGGCAGTACCGCTCCGCGGTGGCTGAGTGTTTTTGTTGACGGAACCCCGCTTCCGCTCGTTTCTGCCATTGCACTGTGAAAACTCGACATTCGACCTTTTGGAATTTTTGGGAGAATTTCAATGCCTCTGCGTGTGGATGTGCGTGATTGCCGCCGCGAGCGCGTCCGCCGCATGGTCGGGGTTCGGCTTTTCCTTCAGTTTCAGCAGAATCTGCACGTAGCGTTCCACAGTGTCCTTGTCCGCCGACTGCGTTCCTGTAACGGAAGATTTTATCTGGTTCGGCTTGTATTGGGAGAGTGGAATCGAATTTTTCTCCAGCGTCATGGTGACGACACCCTTCGCTTCCGAGACGTTCATCGCGCTCGACGCGTTCTTCCCAAAGAAAAGCTCTTCCATCGCGGCTTCGTCCGGCTTGTATTTTCCGATTACGAGTTCGATTCCGTTGAAAATCTCCAGAAGCCTTTTTGCGTGCTCCATCGTGTTGTCGGTTTCGATTACGCCATAGCCCACGAGCCTGATTTCTCCTCCGAGGTCGTCGATAACGCCGAATCCTGTGTTCGCGTAGCCGGGGTCGATTCCCAAAATGCGTCTTTTTTCCATAAAGCAAAGTTTTAAAAACAAAAAAACACAGACCTTCGAAATCGAAAATCTGTGTTTCTGCATTCATTTGTGTTCCTTTAATCAGTTGAACCAATCGGTTGAACGATTTTTCAATCAGCCCTCGAAACCGTCCGGGTAGTTCACTGTTGACCAAACGTTCTGAACGTCGTCGTCCTCTTCGAGCTTGTCCAAAAGCTTCTGGACTTTCGCGGCTGTCTCCATGTCCACGTCAGTGTACATCATCGGAACCATGGCGACTTCGGCTGAAAGCGGCTTCCAAGGATCTTCGTCGTCGTCCTTCTTCTTCTTGTCGTCCTCCGGCTTCTGCTTCTTTTCGAGAGCCTCGACGACAGTCGTGAAGTCGTTTGGAGATGTGGTCACTGTGATGACTCCGTCCTCTGCGACGACATCCTCGGCTCCGGCTTCCAAAGCCGCTTCCATGACTTCCTCTTCAGAAAGCTTCTCGCCGTCGAACTCGATGACGCCCTTTCTCTCGAATGAGCGGGAGACCGAACCAGTAGTTCCCAAGTTTCCGCCGTTCTTGTTGAAGATGTTGCGGACGTTGGCTGCGGCCCTGTTGTGGTTGTCTGTCAAAACCTCTACGAGAACCGCGACACCGCCTGCCGCGTATCCTTCATAAGTCAATTCCTCGTAGGTTCCGCCGCCGAGCTCACCAGTTCCCTTCTTGATACCGCGCTCGATGTTGTCCTTTGGCATTGAAGCCGCGCGGGCCTTTACGATTGCTGCGCGGAGACGTGGGTTTGCGTTCGGGTCTCCGCCGCCCATTGACGCTGCGATGGAAATCTCTTTGATGAGTTTTGTGAAGAGTGCGCCTCTTTTGGCATCGGCCGCACCTTTTGCGTGTTTAATGGTTGACCATTTATTGTGTCCAGACATTTGGAACTCCTATAAAAATATGGATTCTTTGAAAAACAGATTAGTAATTCTAACTGATAAAATGCAATTTTTTCAAGACAGCGCAAGAAATGGCAGAAAAACGCAAGAAAATGCAATGGATTGCAAGTCCCATTGCATTTTTCCGCCATTCAAAAAAACGCTAGTTCTTCTTGAAGAGGTTAGAGGCCTTGCCCTTTATCGCGCTCGTCGCCTTCTCCGCGGCCTTGTTCGTCTCCTCGGCGGCCTTCTGCTTGGCCTTGTCCTCGGTTTCCTGCTTCTTCGCCTCCGCCTGGGCCTTCGCCTCGTCGACCTTGCCCTGGACAATGTTCTCAAGCTCCGCCTTCTTGGCTTCCAAAGATTTCCGAACGGTGTCGAGGTTCGTGTTCTGCACGTCGATTTCCCCTTCGATTCCGAGGAAGCCCTTTATCTTCTCCGTGACCTCTCCGTACTCGCCGTTTATCTTCTCGTTGATTTTCGCGATTGCCATTTCCTTCGCGTCGCCGACCGCCTCGTTGAATGCGGCCATGAACGCGTTCTGGAATTTATCCATGAAATTCCCCGAAAGTCCGAGAGAAATGCCTGACGCGCTCCTGTACGCCATTTCGTATCCGACGCTCATGTCGCTGATTGAGGCCAGCGCCGTCTTGTAGTACTTCGTCACGGTCTCGTTTGCGAATCCGTCCGACGATAGCGTGACTGGATTCAGGTCGACCTTTCCGTTCGCCGAGAATCCGTCGCTTCCCGCGCTCGCCGCCACCGTGACGAGCGCCTTTCCTTCTATCGAAGGTATTCCCGATGCCGACGCGATTTTCGCTCCGTCAATTTTCGCCGAGAAGCCCGTTCCTGTGTAGTCCATCGCTATCAAATCCGCTTTTGAAGAGTCGCGCACGTCCAAGGTGATTTTTCCCGCGTGGTTTATGGAGCCTACGTCGAATTTCGCCTCGGCTGTCGTCGGCACTCCCGTGATGTTCTGGTCGCTCGTGATGTCCTTTATCGCTCCTGAGAATCCTTTGCTTCCGTCGTTCTCCGTGTAGCCGGACGCCGAGACGTTCTTTATCCAGAGTCCGGGGTACTGTCTTGAGTGCCAGATTGTCCTTCCCTTGAGCCGTCCTGTCGAGCCTTTTTTCTCCTCTTTCTTCGATTCTTTTTCCGAATCTTTGTTCGAGGATGCCGAATTTGCCTTCATCTGCATTGCGTATGCGATTCCCTGCTCGACATACTGATAGTATTTCCCCATCATGTCGTAGCCCACGGTGTCCAGTGCGGTGCTTAGAATCTGCTTTGAATTCTTCACGGTGTCCGTCACCTTGTTCACGAGGCCGACAGCCAAATCCTTGTCGGAATTCACTGCCGCCGCCATGTCCGCCGCCATTTTCTCGGTCGATTCCACGTCCGCCTTCACTTCGATTGTGGTCTTCTCGAATGCGCTCTTGAGTTCGTCGCCCTGTTTTATGGCCGCGTTAATCGTTTCAAGGTATTCCTTCGCCTTTTTGACTTTCTCCACGTCCGAGGCCGACTTCAATGACTTCACGTCGAGCTTCTGCAGTTCCTTGACGCTCTCCGAGAACGTTTCGACCTGTGTTTTCAGCTCCTCCGGCTTCGCCTGCCATTTCGCCACGAGAGTCTGCACGTCCTCCCGCGCCTTCTTCGCCGCCGCAGGTGTCTTCAGCTGCGACTCGATGTTGGAGACGATTTCGTCCACGCTGCTTCCGCCAGCGATTTCGGCCGCCTGCGCCTTCAAGTCCTCGAGGGCCTTGTCCGACCTCGCTTTCAGTTCCTTGGCGAACGCGCTGTTCTTGAGCGACGTCCTCTCTTTCGGGGGGATGTAGCAGCTCGTCGTCCTGTCCGTGCCGAATTTCATGCCTTCGACCGACACGTCGTTTATTATCGCCTTGCCCCTGAGCGCCTGCGTGAAATTCATGTCGATTGTGATTTTCTCCGCCTCGAAGAGGTTCTTCATGTAGTCGTATTCCTCGGAATTCTTGTCGCCGATTGCGATTCCGTTCACCCGTATCGAGATGCCGAGGAGCTTCACGTTCACGGACTGGATGTCTGTCTTCGCTCCGAAAGCCGCCTCGCAGCCCGACTTGATGATTTTCTTTGCGATTGGGTTCTTGAACGCCGCCACGACAAGCACGATTGCGGCGATGAACGAGGCGACCGCCAAAAGTGGAATGAACTTCATCCGGCCCTTGTTCGATTTTATAGCCTTCGCAATCTCCTTCAGCTGGTTGAAGTCCTTCTTTTCGATTTGCCTTTTCTGGTCTATCGAGAGCAGCTTCCTGTTCTTCACCGTCCTCTCTTCCGTGAAAATCGATTCTACGAGTTTTCTGTCCGCTTCGATGTAGATTTTCTTGAGGATTTTCGAGAGTGCCTTTTCCGAATATTCCTTCCTGAAAATCTTCGGGAGTTTTGAAGATTCGACCATCTTCTTTCCGTCATCTTTCGCATTCTCGTCTTCGCCCTGCGTCTGGAGCTGCTTTTCGTTCGTCTGCGCTGGCGTCCTCTCGTCCTGGACCGCGCCTTCTTTCTTCTCTTCTTCACTCATGATTTTTCTCCGACAAGCGATGCTATTTTCGACACAATCGGGATGTTCCCGATTACCTTGATGATTTTCGCCTTCCTGAGCAGTGCGACCGCGTGCTTCCTCCAGAGCGCCACCGCGACTCTTGCGATGATGTACGCCGGAATGTAGAGAATCAGCCCCATCGCAAGCGAGCCCATGACCACCGTGTTGTTGAATTTCGTGAACGACACGAACGGCACGTTCTCAAGGAAGCCGTAGAAGCCGTAGAGGCTTTCGTTCGTGAGGATTGAATAGCCCAGCGTGTCGAACGTCGCGTCCAGTGCTGGGGCGAGCAGGGAGCCGAGCAGGAGCGCGAGTCCGTACGCCGCCTTGTTTATCCTGACGAAAAGAATGAAGATGAAGACGACCCACCAGAGCAGGTTGTCCTTCGGCATGAGACCGAGCAGGAATCCGCACGCCGCTCCGTGCGCTATTTCTCCCGGATTTGTGTTGGCGTTCAACGCCTTCAGAAGTTTTGCTATGTATGAAATCATGCACACATTTTATCACATTATTCTGTTCGTTTCATTCTATGCGTTTCGGTTTTCTTGACCTCAAAGGGCTTTTACAGATACAGTATTCGTTATGTTTGAAACTAAAGATACTGATATAACCGACCTTGAAGACGATGATTTCGACACGATTCTCGCCGACGACATCAAGTTCAATGGAAGCATAAAATTCACGAAGCCGTTCATGATAAGGGGCAGCGTCACCGGAAACATATCCGCCACGAGCGACCTCGTCGTGGACACAGAGGCTTCCGTGGCCGCTGAGATTTCGGCTTACAGGGTCTTGGTCAAGGGCACTGTGGAGGGGAACATCGTGGCCGAAAAAATGGTGCACGTCTCCTCGTCCGGTTCCGTGACCGGCGACATAACGTCGGAGCAGGTTGTCCTGGAGCCTGGCTCGAAATTCTCCGGCAGATGCACCATGAGGGTTCCTGCCGCAAATTGACGTTTCTGTTCTCTTCTTCATCGGAAATCATTTTTATATAGAAAAAAGGTTAAGAAAATGAAAAGCACATTCAAGAAGTTTTTTTTGTCGCTCATACTCTCCTCGTCTCTGGCTTCTCCGCTTCTATTCGCTCAGAAACCGGATGCCCTCGCGCTCTACCGTGCCGGAAAGTACGCCGAGTCGGTGGCAATCTGCGAGCAGGAGCTTCTGCAGAATCCGAAGAACGTGAATTCATACGTCGTGCTCTGCTGGAGCCTAGTCGGAAAGAAGGACTACGCGAAAGCCGAGGCGAAGGCGATAGAGGGACGCAACATCAGCTCCACGGACACGAGGCTCATAGAGATTCTTGCGGAGGCGAAGTACTATCAGGGGAAAAACAACGGCGCGCTTGAGTATTTCCAGCTCTACATCGCGAATGCTCCACAGGGCGCGAGCGACATCGGGTTCGCCTATTTCTACATGGGCGAAATCTACATTCGGCAGGCGAAATACCAGCACGCCGACATGGCTTTCTCCGCCGCCGTCCACGAACAGCCTGCAAAATACGCTTCGTGGTGGACCAGGTGCGGCTACGCCCGCGAGATGGTCGGAAACTACGAGTCGGCGAAAGTCGCCTACGAGAAGGCTCTCTCCCTCGACCGTTCGTTCGTCGATGCGGCCCGCGGAAAGGAGAGGGTAGAAGCCGCCATTGCCAAGAACCTTTGATAGACTATGCAGAGAACCAAAATCCATTTCGAGACGCTCGGATGCAAACTCAACCAAGTAGAGAGCGAGGGCGCGGCGCGTGTTTTCACGGATTCGGGGTTTTCGGTCACGATGGATCCGATGACCGCGGCCGACCCCAGCGACGATTCTGTCGCTGCGTGCGTGGTGAATACCTGCACCGTGACCGCGAAGGCCGAACAGAAGGCGCGGAGGATAATCCGCCTTCTGCTTTCGAAATTTCCGTCGAGCGTCGTGATTGTCACCGGCTGCTACGCCCAGTTGAACCAGTCCGACCTCTTGGCGATGGATCCGAGGATAGCCGTGCTCGGAGGACAGAACAAAGGCTCGTTGGCTGATGTTCCGTCGCTGCTCAAGGGCAATTCCGAGAAGTCCGGGGTGGATTTGCAGTCGGTTCTGCAGTCGTTTTTCGATTCAAAGAGGGCTGTGTCGAAGATTGGCGAGATAACGGAGCCCTTCCGCCTTGCCACCGATACGTTCTTGAACCACTCCCGCTCTTCCCTCAAGATACAGGACGGATGCAACTGCGTGTGCACTTACTGCCGCATACGCCTCGCCCGCGGAAAGTCGGTGTCGTTGGACGCGGCCGAGGTTCTTTCGCGTGTCCGCTCTCTTGAGTCTGCCGGACAGAGGGAAGTCGTAATAACGACGGTGAACATCGCTCAGTACCGCGGAAAATGGAAGGACGAAAACGGAAACGAGGTCTTTGTCAATTTTGCGGGGCTTTTGGAGATTCTTCTGGAAAAAACGGAGTCGATAGGCATAAGGATATCGAGCCTCTACCCGGAAATCGTTGACGAGAAACTTGCCGAGCTTTTCGAGAATCCGCGTGTCAGGCCTCACTTCCACATCTCTGTGCAGTCGGGAAGCGACAGCGTGCTTTATAGGATGAAGAGACCGTACAAGATAGAGAAGGTCTATAGGGCCTGCTCCCTTTTGAAGAAAGCCAAGGGGAATCCGTTCCTGGCGTGCGACATAATAGCCGGTTTCCCTGGCGAGACCGACGGGGATTTCGACTTGACGATGAAGATGCTCTCGGAGTGCGGCTTCACGTTCGTCCACGCTTTTCCGTTCAGCGCGAGGCCGGGCACCGAGGCTTTCAGCATGAGGCCGATGGTTCCGAACAATGTTACCGATACTAGGATAAAGCGGCTTGAGGAATTCAACAGGAAGTCGAAGACCGCGTACATAGAGTCGTTCGTCGGAAAGACGATTCCTGCCGTGTGCGAGACTGTGCACAGGCCTAATGTCGCCAGGGGGATAATGCTTTCCGGGAATGCGGGCGATGTCGTCGTCCATGCCGTCACCGAGAATTTCCTCCACTGCCAGCTCGTGTTCCCTGCTTTCTCCAAGGACATCCCGAAAGCGGGGAGCGAAGTCTTTGTCAGGATAGTCCGTCCGTTGGCTGACTCGGAGAGGACCGGCGAGAGCGATACGCTCGCTGTCGTCGTTGCCGCTTCTCCTGAGTCTTGATGTATCTAAGTCGGGGTTTGCATGGCAGGTTTCTGGGGGAAACTTTTCGAGAGCCTTTCCAAAAACACATTCGCAGGAAGGGTCGTAACTGGTTTGGGGGCGTTCGTCAGGGGGCGTTTCGCCTCTGTTCCGTATGTGCTTGGGTACATCGGGTGCACGTTCAAATCGACATTCGCGTTCATAAACAAGGAGAAGGCCGCAAGGAAAATCCTCATAATGCAGCTTCTCTTCACGTTCATAGAGGCTCTGCCAATCATAGCGTTCCTCTCTGCCGCCCTTGGGGCCGCGATTTTCCTTTTCGGGTACAACATCCTCCTTTCTCTCGGCCAAGCTTCGATGATATACCAGATTCTCGTCGTCGTCGTCGTCAGAGAACTTGGACCCGTCCTGGTGGCGTTCGTGGTGACGGCGCGCTCGTCCACCGCGATAGCCACGGAAATCGGCGGCATGGTAACGAGCCATCAGGTCGAAAGCTACATTTCAGTCGGTGTCGATCCTGTCGACTATCTTGTGGCTCCGCGCTTCCTCGGTGTCACGCTATCGGTCTTCTTCCTCTGCCTTTATTTCTCGCTTTGCGGAATAGTCGGCCCCTACGTTGCCGCGATGTTCGTCAACCCTTCGATAGCCGCCGGGTATTTCACCGAGCTTCTGAAGAATTTCTCGCTCATGATGATTTTCACCTCCATCGTGAAGAGCATCGTGTTCGGCATGATAATCTCGATAACGGCTACGTACTTCGGTTTCAACGTCGAGCGTTCGTCCACGGAGATTCCTGTCGCCGGAATACGCGCCGTCAGCAATTCGTTCGTCGGAATAATCATAGCCGACGTGGCCATAACGCTTGTTCCGTCGCTTCTTTGACTTTTGGAGGAGATTGTGGGTCTATTCAAACTCGACAACGTGGAATTCAGCTCCCGTTCGCAGCGGATAATAAACGGCGTCAGCATGGAGATAGAGAAGGGGCAGATTGTCGGCCTTCTCGGAAAGTCGGGAAGCGGAAAGTCCACGCTCCTGAAAATCATTTCCGGGATTCTCGTTCCGTCTTCAGGGCGCGTCTTCTTCGACGGCAAGGACGTGAAGCTCATGTCCAAGGAAGAGAACAAGAATTTCAGAAGAAGATGCTCTTTCGTTTTTCAGGATTCCGCGCTTTGGGAGAACCAGACCATAGAACAGAACCTGAACCTGCCGCTCCAGACTCAAAACCAGGACATGCCGATGGATGTGCGCATGGAGCGCATTCAGGCCATGTGCGCGCTTGTCGGATACAAGAGAAGCCTTGCCCTCCGTCCTGTCGACTTGTCCATGGGCGAGCAGAAACTTGTCGCGTTCGCGCGCGCGTTCATAAACAAGCCCGATGTCCTTTTCCTGGACGAGTGCACCGAATCCCTCGACTCGCAGAGTGCGGAAAGGATAATATCGCTTGTGGCCGATTTCGTCAGGGGCGGAAACACCGTCGCCTATGTGAGCCACAACAGGAATTTCGTCAGCACGATGATGTCCCTCGGCAGCTCTGGAAGGAGTGTAATCTATGATGTTGAGAATGGTTTTTTGAAAGGATCTGATAACTATGAAATTTAAGATAAAATACGCGGACCAGATTGTCGGTTTTTTCTCTCTTGTCGCAATAGCCTCGTTGATAGTTTTGATTTTCGCCATTGGAGCCAAGAAAAGCTGGTTCACGAAGAAGAACTATTATTTCACCGTCTTCGATTCAGGTTCAGGAATCTATGTGGGAATGGATTTGATGTACAAGGGATTCTCGATTGGAAAAGTCGAGTCCGTCGATTTGGTCGGGGAATTCGTCAAGGTCGACTACTACGTTCTTGAGGACTACTTCGATTACGTCAAGGAATATTCGATTGTGGAGCTGAGCGTAAGCCCAATCGGACTCGGTTCTTCGTTCACGCTTTTTCCGGGGACTGGTTCCACGACGATTCCGTCCGGCCGCGAGATTTTCAGGAAGGACAGTATGCCGGGCAAAAAGTACATCGCAGACGGACTCGTCCGCATGAGCGACTCTTCCGATTCGATTTCAGTGCTTCTCGGAAAAGTCTCGACAATACTCGACGACGTCCACGAGCTTCTCGGAAACTTGAACAACGCGCTTGAGGGAAGCGGAGAGTCTCCGTTCACAGAGATAATCTCCAACCTCAGCGATTTGACGGCCATGCTTTCCGACACTGAGGATGGAGCCGTTCCGAAACTTCTCGGAAAAGACATCGCGAAGAACCTCACGGAGACGCTCGCGACGCTGAACAACATGGTGAATTCTTCCGAGGGCGCCGTTCCGAAACTGCTTGGAAAGGAAATTTCCGACCAGATAAACGCGATTCTCGGAAACATAACTCCGATACTCTCCGATGTGAACGACATGACGGGAACGGCATCGCCTGAAATCAACGAGATGCTCGTTCAGGTCAATACGCTCCTTCTTCAGGTCGAGGATTTGATGACAGGACTGAACAACAATCCTCTCATACGCGGTGGAATCCCTGACCGCTCGAACGAGTCTTCCGCGACCGTCAATGTCAGGAGCACCGATTTTTGATAATTGGAAATTGAGAATTGAGATGAGAATTGAAAGCTGATTGATGGGGTGTTTTATGGAATTGAACGGGGAAACGAAAAAGTTTTTCTTGGTTGTGGCGGTTTTCGCCGGTTGTTTCTTTTCATTGCTGGGAGTCTCCTGCTCCTCGCTGCCGGAGCGCGCGATGAAAGTGACGACGACAGCCAATTCAGCCGATGTGAGGTACGAGAACGCCAACAATGAGCTTGCTTCTGGAAAATATGATTTGGCAAAGCTCCATTTCGCACAGGCGTACAATCTCGCGTATTCCGTCGACGACCCGGACCTGCTTTGCAGAATCGCCCTCTCTGGAATCTCCTACAAAATCATCACGGGGACGCTCGAGGCCCAGAATCCGGGGGCGGACTCCTTCATCGATTCCCTTTCCGCAACGGAAATTCTCGCGGAGGCGCGGTATTTCGCAGAGCGGTCGGCGCGCAGTTCCGTGTTGTCCGCCGTCTGCTCAATCTGCGAGGTGAACATCGAGCTTTCCAAGGGAAACACGAATTTTCTGATTTACGAGAACCATCTAAGGAACGCGGAGAAGTCTCTGGCGAAGGAGCCTTATTATCTCGCGCACGCGTACAGGTCGTTCGGCGATGTCTACATCCGTTCGAAGAAGTACGGCGAGGCCGTCGAATATTACGGAAAGGCCGCTTCCGTGCACACGAAGAACCGCTATCTTTTCGAAATAGGAACGGACTGGTACGGAATCGCGCGCGCGCAGTCGCTGGCCGGAAAAAAACAGGACGCCATCTCCGCAATGACGACCGCTCTGAAGTATGACCGCGACTCCGAGAATTCGTCAGCCATAGCGGCCGACTACTTCGCAATCGCAAAAATTCTCATGAAGGGCGAGACGAGCGTTGGGGACAGGAAGGACGCGAAGAAGAACGCAAGGTGGGCGGCTTCGATTTTCAAGTCGATTGGAATGAAGGAAAACGCCGCCGAGTGCGAGAATTTCGCCTCCGAAATTGAATGAACCGTTTAAGTGTTTGAGGAATGAATATGAAAAAGAGTGTTTTGAAAATCGCGGCGGCCGCCGCTTTGTCTGTGGCTTTCTCGTCTGTGTTCTCTGCTTGTTCTTCGAGCAGTCTTTCGATTTCCGATTGCGGGCCTATAGCCGTCGTGTCCGTCATAGGAAACAAGTCCGTGCCGTGGTTCGATTCGGACGTAAACGAGGAGGAGGACGGAGATCCTAACGGAATCCTCTCCACGTCTGTGAACCGCTTGTTCTCGAAGGACAACATTGAGTTCACGTCATGCGAGAGTCGCATCGACTACGCCGACGAGGCAATCCGGGATGGTCTCGTCGATTTGGCTGGTGTGGAGGTCGTCGACAAGGAGACCGTGGTGAATTCTGAAGTATACGAGGACATAAGCAAAAGCTACTACAACGTGCTGTTCTCGACTGTGGAAGCCGACGGCTACAAGGACTTGACGACGCTAGGCTCCAAGAACGCGCGCATTTTGATGGACGCGGTTGGTGCGAAGAGTCTACTTCTGTTTGAATTCGATTTCAGAAAGGAGATTGTGAGCGGCTCCAAGTGGGACGGCGAAGTCGGCTCGTACATAAAGATGACTGTGAGGATGAAGGACGAGAGGGGCAGGGAGTCAATCTACAGAGTCTACGAAGTGCGCTCCGCCAACACTGTGCGCATCGACTCCCTCAAGTACGACAAGTCCGCCCTCGTCGAGCTGATAAAGCCGACGATAGATTCCGCCGTTTCAAGGTTCATCGTCGACTACATCAACTAGACCTGTTCGTGCTTGTATGGTCGTTTGTTGTGGAGGAATGTGAACCTCGCGCCAAAGTACCTTCCAACGAACCTGCTCATGAACGCCGTGAATTTCCATTTGAAAGCCCAGAGGACGATTTTTTCGCCTTTCCGGGCTTTTTTTATGCAGTGCGACACGACTTTTTCAGGGCTTTTTCCGTGCAGCACCTCCTTCCTGGCTCCGTTCGAGGCGACGTTCGCGAAATTCGTGCTGACGGAGCCTGGACACAATGCCGTCACGCTTATCCCTTTGTCCTTCAACTCTGCCGCCAGCGCGACCGAAAAGCTCAGGACGTATGACTTTGTCGCCGCATACACTGCGAAATTTCCGAGCGGAAGAAACGCCGCGAGAGACGATACGTTTATGATTGAGGAGCCTCTGTCCATTCGCGGAATGCAAAGACCGCAGATTCCCGTGAGCGAGGCGCAGTTCAGGTCCACCATGTCGATTTCCTTTTCGAGCGGTGTTTCCGCGAATTCTCCGTATGTTCCGAATCCTGCGTTGTTCACGAGCGTCTCGATTCCGTATTCGCCGTTCTTCTCCTCTGATTCGAGCGTTTCCTTGAACCGTACGACACCGTTTCGTCCCGATATGTCGAGCGGGATGTTTCTCAGCGTGGTTCCTTCCTTTTCCCCAAACTCGTCGATTATGCGCTTTATCGATTCGTCTGTTTTCTCTGAGTTTCTCGCTATGAGCCAGAATTCTTTCGTTCCCGATTGTTCCTGTCCGTAAAGCTGCCTTGCGAATTCGAATCCGATGCCTGAATTCGCTCCGGTTATGATTGTGATTTTTCTCATGGAAGAGAGTATACTTTCAAAACTATGATTTCAAAAAGACTTTTTGCATTTGCCTTTCCGTTTTTTCTTTGTCCGCTCTCTTTTTTTTCATGCAGGGAGAAGATTTCCGAAGAGGAGATTGCCGAGCGGCAGAGGAGAATCGAAGAGGAGGATGCTCTCGCCAAGGCGCGGGCTTTGGAGGCCAAGAGAACCGCAGCAGTCTTGTCGTACATCGATTCCTTTTCCGATGAAGTGAAGGTTTCCCAGCTTTTCCTGGTCAACATCGAGGGAAACGAGACTTATTCATCAGTCGAGAGCGCCGACGACGGAAAACCGCTTGTCCCCGGCGGATGCCTCCTCTTTTCCTACAACATCGCTTCCGAGCCTGAGAAGATTTTCGCCTTCACAAAATCCATCTCCGATTTCTACTTGAAGAATTCGAACATTCCCCCGTACATCGCCATAGACCAGGAGGGGGGCGACGTGAACAGACTCCGAGGCGTGACGAGCGTCCTGTGGTCTCAGAAGAAGGTCGGAGAGCGTTTTTCTGTCGAGAATGCGAAGAAACTTTACGCGGCCCAAGCGAAGCAGATGCGATTGCTTGGAATAGACATGAACCTGGCTCCCGTCGTGGAGGTCGAGGACTGTTCGAATGCTGAATTCCTTGGGACCCGGACGTTCGGTTCGCTTGAGAAGACTCTTTCCTACGGGGAGGCTGAAATCGCCGGGTTCGAGGAGAACGGTGTGGCGACAGTGTTGAAGCACTTTCCGGGAAATTCGAACGTCGATCCGCATTCCGGGCTTCCAGAACTGAAAATCGCCTCGGCTTCTTTCGATTCATACATAAAGCCGTTCTCCTCCCTTCTCTCTGGAAGTTCGGCTTTGCTCATGAGCCATGCGATTGTGGAGTTCGACACGGAAACTTCCGAGTTGAAGAACGAGCGGATTCCGGCCTGCCTTTCGGAATTCTGGGTCTCTAAAATCGTACGCGGCAGACTTTCATTCGATGGACTGATTCTTTCCGACGACATCTTCATGGGCGCGCTCTCCAAAAACGGCTATCCGCCTGAAAAGGCCGTTGTGCAGGCCATCGAGTCCGGCATAAATGTCATAATGCTCTCGGAGAAGAAATTCGGCTCCGTAGCGAAAATCCTTCTTGACGAAAGTTCCCGAAACGAGTCCCTGAAAAGGAAAATCGAAGACTCCGTGCGCCGTGTCGTCGAATACAAGATAAAAGCCGGCATCCTTTCGCTGGAGGAGTCGGAGAACGGAGAATTCAAGGTTGTTCCTGCCGCAAAGGCGGAGTTCGAATCAGAGTCTTTCGCTTCCGCGAAAAAAGAGGGGATGAAACTCTACGAATAGGATTGAAGGAGAAAAGAACCGATATGAAGCAGAAGGACAAGGCTAGAAAACTCTTCGGAGCGGATGGATTCAACTCTTACTACAGGGAAATTTACGGGAGCAGGTGGGACTCTCTCAAGGCCTCCCTTTTGGACAAGGCCGATTCCAGAATGTACAAGGTCGGCGATGCTGAACCGTATTTCCTGGATTCCGGCAGCATAAGGTGCGCGGTCTCCCTTCCTCTTTCCGGCGCGGAAAACATACTCGACATGTGCGCCGCTCCAGGGGGGAAAAGCATCGTCCTCGCGTCCTGCATGGAAAAAAGCGCGAGGCTCCTGTCGAACGAGCGTTCCCCCGAAAGGAAACTCCGCCTCTCGAAATCCTGCGACACGTGCCTTCCTCCTGAAATCCGGGGTAGGGTCGATGTCATCTGCAAGGACGGCGCGAAGATGTGCCTCTCAAAGGACAACGAGGAATTCTTCGACAGAATCCTGCTCGACGCTCCGTGTTCTTCCGAACGCCATGTCCTGTCCGATCCGAAATACTTGGACGAGTGGTCGCCGTCCCGAATAAAGACTCTCTCTGTCGCACAGTGGTCGCTTCTTTCTTCCGCGTACCGGATGCTGAAGAAAGGCGGCTATCTTCTCTATTCCACTTGCGCCTTGTCCAGGGACGAGAACGACGGTGTGGTTTCTCGGCTCCTGAAAAAATTCGACGGCGCGGTGGTGCTGGCTCCCGATGTTTCCTCCGACGTCTCTCCGTTCTGCTCTTCCGAATTGCCTGGCTACGAGAGCACCGAGTTTGGAGCGCATGTCCTTCCCGACTCGCAGAATGGGGCCGGTCCCCTGTACTTCTGCCTCATCTGGAAAAAATCTTAGAGCGCAGTCTTTTTAGTTCGGAGCGTATCTTCTTGCCCTTCAAGGTGCGTTCCTTGCTCGCCTTTGTCGGTTTTGTCTTCCTCCTCTTTTTGGGGATTTTTACCGCGTTGACGATTCTGCTTTCCATTCGTGCGAAGGCCGTTTTTCTGTTCAGCTCCTGCAGTCTTTCTTCGTCGACATCGATGAAGAGGCATCCCATGTTGTTGAGTATCGGCGAGAGTTTTTCCCTCGCCCGTTCCATCTCCTCCGCCGTTAGCCCTGAAAGGCTTTCCAGCGGGACAGTCAGGCGCACTTTTGTGTTCACCTTGTTGACATTCTGTCCGCCTTTTCCTCCGCTTCTGGAGAAAGTCAGTTTTGCGTTCCTAAAAAGCGATTCGCGCAGTTCTGTCTTGTTCATTTTTGCCTCCATCAGAAACTCTAAAAACTCTATTGCATGATGTACAAAAAATAGACTATTTCAAACTTTTCATTTAAAATAGCGGATTATGACCTCTAGGGAAGAAAAACTACAGTCTATATTGGAAAGTGAACGCAGGATAAACGAGATAAAGGACACCGACGTTCTTCTGAAGCAGATTCTAACGGAAGCCAGGCGCATTGCCAATGCCGATGCTGGCTCGATATACGTTGTTGAGACGAAGGTGGCGCCTCTCGGAAGTTCTCGCGACGAGGAGAAGAAATCGGCCGCATTCATTCCGATTGAGAAGTCTCTGTACACTGAAAGCGTTGATTATAGACGGCAGTTCTTCAAGAACAAGCAGCTGCGGATAAAATATGCCCAAAACGACACTAAGAAGCAGGACGACTACAAGAATTTCGCCTTCAACATAGCCGAGACATCGATTTCCGGCTATTCGATTTTTTCCAACGAGCTTTTGAACATAGAAGACGCGTACAACATCGGTCCCGACAAGCCGTACCGCTTCGACGAGAACACCGACAAGCAGATGCAGTACACGACAAAGTCGATGCTTACGATTCCACTTGTGAGCAGCACGGAGAAGCCCCTTGGCGTTCTGCAGATAATAAACGCCCAGGACTCGAACAAGAACCCGATTCCGTTCGATGAGGACTCCGTTCTTTACATAAAGCACTTTGCGTACAGCGCGACTCAGGCGTTGGAACATTCCTTCCTCACGAACAGCATGATAATGCGCATGCAGCAGATGGCTGAATTCAGGGACCCGAAGGAGACTTTCCATCATGTCCAGCGCGTCTCCGAGTTCTCCGACATCATATATGTCCATTGGGCGAAAAAACACAATGTTCCCGAGGAAAAGCTCAAGCGTTTCCGCGACTGCCTGAGAATCGCGTCAAAGTGCCACGATTTCGGCAAGGTTGGCGTCTCCGATGTTATATTGAAGAAGGCTGGTCCCGGTAGGTTCACCGACGAGGAGCGGAGCATAATGAAAGGGCACACCTGCATAGGTGCGAAGCTTTTCGCCGAGGCCGAGTCCGACTTTGACGAGATGGCGCGCGATGTCGCCCTCCGACACCACGAATGGTGGGACGGAAGCGACAGAGGGTATCCCGGAAAAATCGACTACATATCCTACGAAATCGGGCATCCGGTTGAGAAGTGCCCGCCTCTGAAAGGCGAGGAGATTCCCCTTTCGGCTCGCATAGTCGCCATCGCAGATGTGTTCGACGCTTTGAGCCACAGAAGATGCTACAAGGAAGCGTGGTCTGTCGACGATGCCTTCCTGGAAATCCAAAAGTCATCAGGCACGCAGTTCGACCCGGAACTTGTCATGTGCTTCCTCGCCGAGCGCGAGAGAATCGTTCTTGTGAACTTGAGGTACGAGGGGGACGAGGATTAGACCGTTTCCTTACATGGGATTGCCGGCGTTTTTCGAATAAATCTCAGCTACAATATGCTTTTGGAGTTCCGGCTTGAATTCCGCGATGAATTTTTTCAGTTCTTTCTGGCCGTATTGGTTTTTCTTGTTCCCTCCGAGCCCAATCGCCGACAGGTTCATGCTAAGGTTCCTTTCCATTATCCTGTCGTCGATGTTGTCCTTCGTGAATTTCGTTCCCCTGTCGTTGAACACGGTCACTCCCTTCTCGACTAGCCTCTTCGCGAAAAGCAAGTCTCTGGTGACTACTATGTCGTTTTTTTCTGATTGTTCGAGTATGATGTTGTCGGCCTCGTCCTTTTTTTGCTCACAGACAATCATCCTGACGTTGCTCGATTCGCCGAGTATCTTTCTGTTGGCCACCAATACTGCGACGAATCCGCTCTTCTCTGCCTCGTCGACGAGAAACTCCCTCAGCTGCGACGGACACGAGTCCGCGTCTATCCATGTCTTGAAATTCAGCATAATTATTTTTGGTGTTGGAGCAGGGCGGTGTCGAGCCTTTCAATCATGATTTTCATGCGCTCTTCGATTTTTGACTCTATGACAGCTTCTTCAGCCTGCCGTTCTTCTTCCGCTTTCTTGCGCTTTTGCGTTTCCTGCTCTTCTATGTTCTTTTCTATCGCTCTTTTTGATTTTTCCTTGTAAAGTTCATCGCAGAGCATTATGCCGGCCATTATCGAAACCTGCTGCTGGGTCAATTTCCCATTCTTCGTAATCTGGTCGATTATCTGTGTGTAATATTTGAGAAGTTTCTTGAGGTATTCGTCATCCTCGTTCGCCTTTATCGAGAATGACGTTCCAAGCATATCTATTTGCAATGAACCCATTGTTTACTGTGTTTCTCGATTAGAATATGTCGAAAATAGGCTTCGGTTCTGATTGGTTCGTGTCGCTCTCCGCGCTTTTGTTGCTGCGGTCGTTGAGTATCTCTTCGATGTCCGCCTGCGGCCTTTTGAGCATACTTGCGATTTCTTCGACACGGAATCCCTTTTCCTTCAATTGGAAAATCATCGAAGTTTCCCTGTCATCCGTCATGCGCTGCTCTTCTGTGTGCGCCTGCCCTTCAATTGCTTCCCCGGCGTCTTCCTGCTCGGCTTCGTCGCTTTCCTCGTCGCCGATTTCAAAACCGCCGTCACTTGAATCAGCGGCATCACTGTAGTCTTCTGCTTGTGCTTCTTCCCGTTCGATGGCACCGTTTTCTGAATCGGAATCCTCTTCTTCGGCCATCTCGTTGGAAGCCTGTTCGTCATTGTTGTCTGTGTCTGCGATTGTGTCGCTTTCAGATATGTCGTCAGCGGCATATTCTTCGCCGGCGGATTCTTCTTTGTTGTCCGAAGACTCCGCCAACGCGCCGCTCTGAGCGTATTGCTCAGCTTGAGAACTTCCGTCGTTTATCTCAGGAATGTTCTCAAGCTGCTCAAGGGCTTTTTTGATTCTCAATTCGATCTTGCTCTGATCTGTCTGAAAAGCCGAAAGCTGCTCCGTCTTCGCAGAAAGTGCGTTTGTGAGCTCTGCGCATTTTCTACGCAAAGCATCATTCTCTGCTGTCAGCTGTCCTATTTTTGCGACAGCGCTCTCAATCTTTTGGTTCAAAATCTGAAGTTGATCGAATGAAATCATTTTTTTACCTTGGTTTTGTTTTTTTTATTTAAGCGTTGAGCGCTTTTTTTGCAGCCTCAACGACTGCCTTGAAAGCTGTTGGGTCTTCGATTGCGAGGTTAGAGAGTGCCTTGCGGTTCAAAGTGATTCCTGCTTTCGCGATGCCGTTGATGAAGCGAGAGTATGTGAGACCCTCTGAGCGGACAGCCGCGTTGATACGGGCAATCCACAACTGGCGGAAGTCGCCTTTCTTGTTGCGGCGATCCTCGTACGAGTGGGAAAGGGCCTTTACAACTGCGTCTTTCGCTGCTTTGTAGTTCGTTCCACGGCGTCCCACGAAGCCCTTCGCGAGCTTCAAAATCTTGGCGCGGCGGTTGTTTCTTTTTGTTCCGTCTATTGCTCTTGACATTTTATTCTCCTAAATATTCCAGTAAAAATCCGTTTTCAAAAACTAGGCATCTGCCGTATCATCAGCCGTATGGAAGCTGCTGTTTGCGGATTCTCGCTGCTGAATCTTCAGAAAGGATTCCTGCTCCGCGGAGGTGCATCTTCCTTTTTGGCGACTTCTTTGTCAAAATATGGCGAAGGTTCATCTTCTTGTACTTTACCTTGCCAGTGCCTGTGAGTGAAAAGCGCTTTGCAGACGCTTTCTTTGTCTTCATCTTGTTCTTAGACATTTTCCTTTTCCCCGAACCAGTGCGACCGTATCGCCTGGCTCTTTTTGATTATTTGGCCTTCGCGTTGATTGTCATGGACATGAATCTGCCTTCCATCGCGGCCGGCTTCTCCACTACATAACTTCCTTCGTTAAGCCTTTTCAATACTTCGTTCAGTACGTCGTGGCCGAGTTCGGTGTGCGCAAGCTCTCGTCCGCGGAAGCGGATTGTAACTTTCACCTTGTCGCCCTCGTCCAAGAATTCCTGAACGTGCTTTGCTTTTGTGTCAAGGTCGCCAGGGCCGATTTTCGGCTGCATCCTGATTTCCTTGATTTTCAAAGCTTTCTGGTTCTTGCGGGAGTCACGGAGCTTTTTCTCCTGCTCGAACCTGTATTTTCCGTAATTCAGTATTTTACAAACTGGTGGGTTTGCATTCGGAGAGACCTCCACAAGGTCAAGCTCTCTTTCTTTCGCAAGCCTGAGTGCTTCGCTCGTGGACATTATGCCGTTCTGTCCGCCTTCGTCGTCTATAAGTCTGATCTCTCTTACTCGAATCTGTTCGTTGATTCGTAATCCTTTTGGATCTGCCAATTTTCCCCCTGATGCCAAAATCGATGGCATACTTGTAAAATGATTTTACAAGTATATCAAATTTCAATTTCTGATGTCTATCTTTCTATTCAACTTTCATCTTTCCTTTATTTCGTTTATTCTGAAAAAAGATATCTACGCGGTGGAAATCTCTCTAAAAAATCCAAAAATGAAGGTGTAAAAATGAAAATCAACGGTTCTCAAATAGTAATCGAGTGCTTGGTGGAGCAGGGGCTGGACACTGTTTTCGGCTATCCTGGCGGAAACATTCTCAACATCTACGATGCCCTCTACAAAAATTCGGACAGGATAACGCACATTCTAACCGCCCATGAGCAGGCCGCGGCACACGCCGCCGACGGATACGCGCGCTCCACCGGAAAGGTGGGCGTGTGCATGGCGACTTCTGGTCCTGGAGCCACGAACCTCGTAACGGGAATAGCGACCGCCTACATGGATTCTTCTCCAATCGTCGCGATAACCTGCAACGTCGGGACTCCGCTTTTGGGAAAGGACACGTTCCAGGAAATCGACATAACGGGAGTGACTCTCCCGATAACGAAGCACAATTTCATGGTGAAGAAGGTCGAGGATTTGGCGGACACGATTCGCCAGGCCTTCGTCATAGCCCGTTCCGGTCGTCCAGGTCCTGTCCTCGTCGACATACCTAAGGATGTTACGGCAAAAGTGTGCGAGTTCACTCCGTTCAAGGATGCAGCAGCCGTGACGGACAGCCTTTTGAAAGAGCATGAGAACATAAGGAGGGCGATGAGTGTGGCCTCTCCGTCCGACGAGGAAATCAGGAAGGCTGCCGAGATAATCAACAAGTCGGAGCGGCCGATAATATATGCCGGCGGCGGCGTGAAGATTTCTGGAGCCGAATCTGTCCTCCTCGAATTCGCCGAGAAAGCGAACATTCCTGTGGCCGAGTCCATGATGGGCCGCGATGTCTTCCCCTCTGGAAATCCCCTCTGCACGTGGATGGTCGGAATGCACGGAACCAAGGCTTCGAATTTCGGCATCGTCAATTCCGACTTGGTCCTTGCCCTCGGCGCTCGCTTCTCCGACCGCGTGATTGGCGACCCTAGAAAATTCGCGGCGAACGCGACTGTCTTCCATATTGATATAGATCCTGCCGAAATCAACAAGAACATTCCTGCCGACGATTGCCTCGTCGGGGACATAAAGTCTATTTTGACGCGTCTTCTTCCTCTTGTTGAGAAAAAAGACCACAAAGAATGGCTTTCGCGGATTGATGGCTGGAAGAAGGAAGTTCCTTCTGTCTATTCCCGCGTGCCTAAGGATTCGATAAATCCAAAATTCTTGCTTGAGACTGTGCACAAGTACGCTGGCGACGACGCCTTTGTCACGACGGAGGTCGGCCAGCACCAGCTTTGGACGGCGCAGTTCTATCCGTTCGCCAAGCCTAGGCGTTTCGTCACTTCCGGCGGACTTGGCACTATGGGGTTCGGCACTGGAGCCGCGATGGGAATCCAGGTCGGAAACCCGAAAGCCCGCGTCGTTCACATAGCCGGCGACGGCTCTTTCAGGATGAACTGCAACGAGCTTTCGACGATTGCCCGCTACGGCCTTCCGCTCGTGATTGTCCTCGTCAACAACGGAACTCTCGGAAACGTCCGCGTCTGGCAGAAGCTTTTCTATGAGAACCGCTTCAGCCACACGACCTTGGATTTCGGTCCAGATTGGGGGAAACTCGCCGACGCTTACGGTGTCGGATACTACAAGGCTGACAACCACGAGGAATTCGACAAGGCGTTCAAGGCCGCTTTCGAGTCTGGGAAACCATGCATCGTGGACGCAAAGGTCGACATCGACGAGATGATTCTTCCTATGGCGATTCCTGGAAAACCTCTTGAGGACATGTTCCTCGAATACAACGCCAACTAGGAATGACCGGCCTGTTGTGGCCGATAAAAAAACGCCCGGCAGGTCGTGGAGCGTGAAGTGCACTCCGCTTCGGTTGTCCTGCCGGGCGTTTTTTTCATGCCTGCTGCTTTCTATCAGTCGTCCAAGTGTCCTGCCGAGCCGAGAACCTCGACGTTCTTTCTCGCATACATTTTCTGAAGCTCGTCGCGGGCCGGTCCGAGGTACTTTCTCGGGTCGAATTCCTCAGGATGTTCTGCGAGGACTCTCCTGACCTTCGCCGTCATCGCGAGCCTGCCGTCGGAGTCGATGTTGATTTTGCAGACAGCGGATTTCGCCGCCTTCCTGAGCTGCTCCTCTGGAATTCCCACCGAATCAGGAATCTTTCCTCCGAACTGCTCGATTTCGCGGACGTATTCGATTGGAACTGAAGATGAGCCGTGGAGCACGATTGGGAAGCCCGGAAGTTTCTTTTCAATCTCGGCGAGCACGTCGAATGCCAACGGCGGCGGGATGAGAATACCATCGGCGTTCCTTGTGCACTGCTCCGGTGTGAATTTGCAGCGTCCGTGCGATGTTCCGATTGAGATGGCGAGAGAGTCGACGCCTGTCTTCGACACGAAGTCCTGGACTTCCTCCGGTTTCGTGTAGTGGCTTTCCTCCGCCGACACGTCGTCCTCGACTCCTCCGAGAACGCCAAGCTCGCCTTCCACCGTCACGTCGAACTGGTGGGCGTAGTCCACGACTTTCTTTGTCAAGGCGACGTTCTCATCGTAAGGAAGGGCAGAGCCGTCTATCATGACTGATGAGAATCCGTTGTCGATGCAGTCCTTCGCGACTTCAAAGGATGGACCGTGGTCGAGGTGGAGTACAATCTGAGGATTTTTGCATCCAAGTTCTTTCGCGTATTCCACGGCACCCTGCGCCATGTATCTGAGAAGCGTTCCGTTCGCGTATTGGCGCGCTCCTTTCGAGACTTGGAGAATCACCGGCGATTTCGTTTCGACCGCGGCTTTGATTATCGCCTGCATCTGTTCCATATTATTGAAGTTGTATGCCGGTATCGCGTATCCGCCTTTGATGGCTTTCGCGAACATTTCGCGTGTGTTGACCAGACCGAGTTCTTTGTAACTGACCATTTTTTTGCTCCTGAAAATAAAATTTCTTTTGATTTATGATGAAAATTCTAAGTCCATTTTTTTGATAAATCAAGAAAATAAATTGTAATTTTGTCCAAGAATGAATGTTTAAGATTCCCTAAAAAACAAATATTTGTTTGACAAACAGAAACGCTAGAAATATAATTGCTCTTAAAGTGCAATCTTAATACAAGGTGGGATTGTACAAATAATATGAAGGAGTTTTGAATGAAAAAGGGCGCAGTGGTCTTTACTAGTCTTGCTCTTCTGGCTGCTTTCTGCCTTCCAGCAGTTGCACAGCCTAGCAATAGAGCTGTAGAGACAATCGTTGTCGATAACTTCGACGACACAGGTAGTAATGAGTGGACTTGGAACGTAACAGCAAGCCGCTTCATTGATTCGGAGAAGGGTTTTCCGAAGCAGAGTTTTTTTGAGGGACAGCCAAATTCTCTCAAATATTTGAACACAAACAGCGAGTCTTCTCCAAAGGTTCTCGGTGTAAAAACTTCATATCTCCGCAAGGGAGAGAACTGGTTTGAGATCTATCCAGAGAAAGACGGAAAAGCTTACGAGATTCCATTGATTGGAACAGTCTCTCAGATCGATTTCTGGGTCTGGGGTGCAAATTACCTTTACTTCATCGATCTTCTCGTTCGCGATGCTGATGGTCGTGTCTATACATTGCCAGCTGGTCAGTTGACTTTTGAAGGTTGGAGAAACGTCATCGTTCCAATCCCAACATACATCAGACAGCGTTCAAGGCTTCGCAGCGGTCCTAAGACTCTCATGTTTGTTGGTTTCAGAGTCAGAACTGATCCAAACGAGTATGTTGATGACTTCAATATATTCCTTGATCAGCTCAAGTACACAACAAATACTTTGAGCAACATTTATGATGGATACGAGCTTACAAACATCGATTTCGGTGACTCAAGCTCTTCTTCATCATCTGGATCATCATCGTCATCATCAACAGGAGATGCAAAATAATGAAAAAGATACTTACTGCTGTATTGACATTGACAGCTACTGCTGGATTGATGTTTGCTCAGGAAAGCCTTGCAAACCCTGATCCAACTGTAATCGGAAATGATTCTGCAAGACAGGCTTTGAAAGAAGTTTCTGTTGACAAGTTTGAGTTGGAAGGAAGTTGGAACGCTTCCATCTCTCCTGACAATGGTGTTATCGGTGCTCGTCTTTTCGACGGATCTCCAGCTGCCAAAGAACCAATTCAGGGTGAAGAGGATATTCCTGATACAAAAGTTCTCGGTGTGAAGGTTGAGTTCTTCCACCGCGGTGTCAACTCTTTCTACATCCGCTCTACACGCCCGATTCCGATCGAGGGTGTCACAAAGACTATTTCTTTGTGGGTCGCTGGACGCAACATGGACCACTCTTTGTCGGTTCTCGTTCAGGACTACTACGGAAACAACTTCGAACTTTACGTTGGATCTCTCGGATTCAGCGGATGGAAGAAGATGCAGGTTGCCGTTCCTCCTACTCCGGATGGAGAGCATGGAATCATCCAGCAGAGTGCTTACGATGGAATCCGCCCAGGACTCCGCATCGTAGGATTCAGGGTTGACTGCAATCCAATGCTCGCTCGCGGTACATACTATGTATACCTCGACGATCTTCGCGCTGTCACAGATCTTTACGATGTAGAGAACCGCGACGAAGACGACATGAACGACGATTGGTAGTCGTGATTGGTCTTTGAAAGACCATTGAGTGGTTTTAAGGTTCTCTTGGACCGCTCGAAAAAAAGGCTGGACTTTTTGGTTCCGGCCTTTTTTTTTGCCTTTTTCTCCGTTTGTCGATAAAATGGGATTCATGAATTTGAATTCTTTGCTTTTAAATGCCTATAAAAAAAGTTCTAAGACAAAATCGAATGATGATTCTGCGGAGTCTGACAATGATGTTTTTGTGAAAATCGGAAAAAAAGATTCTTCTGCTGCGGCTCCCAAAAAATCAAGTCCGAACAAGTCGTATGTGGTCGGGGAGGGATCGTCGCCTGTTGCGAGGGCTTTGACGTCTGGCGGCTTGTTGAAAATACCGGCGTTGCCGCGAGAAAAGGACGGACGGGAGAATGTGTACCGCCGCGTCGCGAAATTCCTGCTTTTGATTGGCGTCGACGAGGCTGCGAAGATACTTCCCCATTTGACGGAAGAACAGACTGAAAAAATAATTCCAGAAATTGCTTCGATTCAGAGGGTAGATCCCGACGAGGCTGAGGAAATCCTTGCGGAATTCAAGTCTCTTCTTGGAAAGGCAAGGGAAGGGGGCGGTGTCAGCACCGCAAAGGAAATGCTCACCAAGGCGTTCGGAGCCGAGGTCGCAGACAAGTATCTTGCGTCGGCGACGGAGGCGCTGCCTGTCGAGAAGCCGTTCGAGTATCTAATGGAAGCTGACAGCGAAAAAGTCTCGTTGTTGCTCAAGGACGAGTCCAATGCTGTAAGAACCCTTATTCTTTCATATCTGAAGCCGAAAGTCGCTGCGGAAGTCATAAAAGGACTGTCAGAAAACGACAAAAAGGAAGTCGTCCTTCGTTTGGCGAAACTGCAGAAAGTGAATCCTGCGGTCATAAAGGCTGTCGACAAGGCCATGCATGAGAAAGTCGAGAAGCTTTCGATTCAAAAATCAGACAGCATAGACGGCCGTTCCGCTTTGGCGCAGATATTGAGAAGAATGGACCCAAATTCGGAGATGGAAATTTTGGGGGCGCTTTCTGAGCAAGACCAGGAGCTTGGAGCCGACTTGAAGAAGCGACTCTTCACTCTTGAGGACATCATTGCTTCGGATGACCTTTACATTCAGAATTATCTGCGTTCAATGGACGACAACGACATAGCGTTGCTGATTTCGAACAAGAAAGAGGATTTCCGGGAGAAGATTCTTGGCAATGTATCCCAGACAAGGAGAAAGACGATATTGGAAGTCGAGCAGATAAGCAAGCCGATGAGAAGAAGCGAGGTGGAGAGCATAACATCCGATTTCATAGCGCAAATGCGCGAGGCGTTCGATGAAGGAAAGTTGTATGTGAACGGGCGCGATGGAGAGTTCTATGTTTGAAGTTGGTGATTCATACAAAAAATTCGTGGTGGCCGACGTTTTCGACGTGCCGGATTTCCATTCGAAAGCAGTCCACTTGGTGCACAGGCGGACTGGGCTTGAGGTGGTGCATTTCCTGAACGACGACAGCGAGAATCTTTTTTCGTTTTCGTTCAGGACTCCGAACAGGAAGGCGAATGGGGCTGCCCACATTTTGGAGCATTCCGTTCTCTGCGGTTCCGAAAAATTTCCGTTGAAGGATCCGTTCGTCGCGTTGTCGAACCAGAGCGTCAAAACGTACTTGAACGCTATGACGTTCCCGGACAGGACAGTTTTTCCTGCAAGTTCGATAATGAAGGCCGACTATTTCAACTTGCTCAACGTCTATGGCGATGCCGTCTTTTTTCCAAGACTAGACCGTGAGATTTTCATGCAGGAGGCGCACCGCCTTGAGGTCGACTCGGGCGGGAATCCTTCGATACAGGGTGTCGTGTACAACGAGATGAAGGGAGACTACTCCTCGTTCGATTCCATTGTCTCGAACGTATGCAACGAAAGCGTGTTCGGCGGTTCAGTCTACGCGAAGGATTCGGGGGGAGACCCTCTTGAGATTCCGTCAATAACATACGAGGAATTCAAGGAATTCCACAAGAAGTGGTACAGACCCGACAACTGCCTCGTATTCTTCTATGGAAATATCCCGACTGAGGAGCAGCTTGATTTCCTACAGGCGAATTTTTTGGACCGGCTTGAGAGAAAATTCACAGAAATTGATTACTCTGGGCTGTCCATGCAGGAGATGCGGAATGTCAAGAAAGCGCGCGTAAGTGATTTCCTGGCATTCGTCTCTTCACCATCGCTCTCTTCCCCTGCAAAAATTTTCGCGGAAGGTCCAGGGGGCGACGAGAGCGGAAATTCCGTCGTCGTGAACTGGGTTCTCGGAACTTGCGATACTGCCGATGTCCAGTCCGAAAAGGCTGTGATGTGCGGAATTCTCTTGAACCATGGCGGCTCTCCGTTGTACAAGGCACTCGTTGACTCTGGTCTTGGTGAGGATTTGTCCCCACAAGTCGGTTTCTCAAGCTATCTTTACAATTCTGTTTTTTCAGTTGGACTGAGGGGCGTAAAAAAGGGCGATGAGAAGAAAGTTGAAAAGGTCATATTCGACACTCTCGAAAAAATTGTCAAAGACGGGATTTCCGAAAAGGACATCGAGTCGACTTTGATGAGCATGGAGTTCGCTCAGCGTGAGATAAAGAGGCTCAGTGGTCCGTACTCAAAGACTCTCATGGCGAAGATTGTCTACGGTTGGCTGTATGGATTCGACATGTCCAGGCAGATTCGTCAGAGGGACACTCTCGACAAGATAAAGTCCAAGATAAAAAACGACCCGCGCTTTTTTGAGAACAAGATGAAGAGTCTTTTGCTCGACAACTTGAACCGCTCGCTGGTCGTCGTCACTCCGTCCGAGAACTACACTAAATCGCGTGCCGAATCCGAAAAGGCGATTGCGCGCGAACTTCTCTCCAAGACTTCTGTCGAAAAAGTCCGCTCGGATTTGGATAGGCTCCATGAATTCCAGAAAAGCGTTGACGACGTTTCCTGCATTCCCCATCTCGACCCGAAAGATTTCATCGTCGACGGAAAACCGATGATGAACGTGGTCAGCACGTCTGTCGAGTGGATTGACGGAGTCGATTCCTTGGAGACTGGGCGGAAGATACCTCTTTTCACAAACGAGGAGAACACCAACGGCATCGTATACATGAGCGTGGCGTTCCCCGTCGACTCGCTTGACGCTGACGACTATCCCTATGTTCCCGCATTGACCGACGCCCTTGACGATTCCGGCTGGGTCAGGAGGAGCGATGGAAAATTCCTTGACTGGGCCGAGTCCTCAGCTGTCTGCGCGCTCCACACCGGCGGACTCACGTGCTCTACCCTTTGTTCCGACAATTTTGGAACAGCCGCTTCCATGGAGAAGTTCAGAGATTGCAACTGGGTCGGCAGAAAATGGGTCGTTTACAAGGTCGCGATGCTTGAGGAGGAGACTGAGACCTCGCTTGAGATACTTGCCGACTGCATGACGGGCGCGGATTTCCGCGACGAAAAACGCCTTTCCGACATTTTCGTGGAGGACAAGAACGATTTCGAGTCTTCGATTGTGCCGGACGGGCATCTGTATGTTGACAGCCGCGCGAAACTTGGCTTCTCAACTTCCTTTTCTGTGAACGAATTGTGGTCGGGGGTGAGCCAACTTTATGTCCTTAAGCGCATTGTCGATTGCGACAAGACGGAACTTGCGGAAAGGTTCAGGCGGATGTCCGCACGGCTCAGGGACGGCGGCGCGTTCATCCATGTGACTGCGGAATCGGGGGAATTGGCGCGCGTGAAGTCCCTTCTTCCCTCATTCGTCTCCAATGTCGGTTTGAAATCACTCTCCGACTGCGCAAAAGTAGACGAGGAAAGGCTCTTTGCTCTTGCCTCGCTTCCTGAGAGGTTCGGAGAGGAAAATTCTTCCGACAGTGGCGATTGCCGTGATTGCGATGTCGACGAGGAGATTCTCGTTTTGAATTCACAGGTCGGGTTCGCCGGAGAGTGCTTCGAGTCAAGCCCGTATGGCACTGAAGACGAGGCCGTGGAGGATGTCTGTTCCCATTGGCTTTCGAACAACCTTTTGTGGGAGCGCATTCGCACGATAGGCGGTGCGTATGGGGCTTTCTGCATGACGAATCCGACTCCTGGTGTCATGTCTTTCTCGACATACCGCGATCCAAAGCCGTTCTCTTCCTGTGACGTCTTCGAAAAATGCCTCAAGGAAGCTGCCGGAATGGAATTCGGAATGGACGACGTGGAAAAGGCGATTGTCGGAGACTACAGCCAGTGGCTCCAGCCCCAAAGCCCACGCGGAAGGGGTGTCACCGGGCTGTTGCGCACTTTGTCTGGAACATGCGACAGCGACCGCGAGCGGAAACTCAGGTGGCTTTTGGCGGCTACTCCCGAAAAAGTGCGTGGAGCGTTCAAGACCCTTGAGGAAAAGGCCGTTGGTTCGGGAAAAAAGCGCAAGGTCATAATGTGCTCCAGAGAGGAAGCTGATAGAATTGAACGAAAACGGAATAGAAAAATAATCTATTTGCCAATATAATTTTAAAACGGATTTAAATAGCAGAGATCAAGGAGAAAGTGAATATGGATTCTACAAAGAAAGAGCCGACAGCCGCTCAGTTCGCGAAATGCGTGAAGATGATTCGCCAGCTTGTTTCCGACATTCAGGGGGCGCCGTATCCCGGAGAGCAGGTGGAGTCGGAGCTGTACAAGATATGGTACGAGCACGTCCAGAAAGCCGCTGTGGAATGCTTCGAGTTCTTGGATGAGAATTTTCCGCTTCAGAAGACTGACTTCAGGGGTGTCGAGAAGCTCATCGATTCCGGGAAGTGATATTCCATCGTCTTTTCTAGCGTTGCGCCGAATAAGGTGTTTTAAAATGTGAAGTTGCCGTTTTTTACTGCCGAAAATTCCTATAGTCGAATATTTAAATATTTGAAGTTGAAGGATTGGTGGGAAAAATGGCGGCTAAAAAAATCAACAATTTTGAACAGTATCTTTTGAGGGGAAAGCTTCGGAGCGAGGGATTCGAACGGTGGCGTTATTCTTTTTGCGCCAGCAGCAAATCGACCGGCGACGAGAGACGCTTTTTCATCGAGATGTATCTGGTTAATCCTGCTGTCTCACCGAATGTCGTCGTGATAGCCCAGAAAACGAGGCTGTCCACAGGAATTTCCGACGCTTCCGTGCAACAGGCTTTGATAGGCGGAATGTCGGGATACGACAGCAGATTCTCCGGTCAGGAAATCGTCGTGAAACCTTCGTACCTCTTGGTGAAGGCTGGAGTGTACGGAGACAACGGCAAGCAAATGAACAAGTTCATCTCTTCCGCGAAATTCAACTATTCAAAATCGACAGCGACGATAAAGACGGACGACTGCCTTTTTTCGGCCGACACCCTGATAGGAACGGTCGAGGTGACCGACGGGGATTTGCGAGTCCGTCCTGAGATGCTGTGCAACGCAGGCTTCATGACATGGGAGTTGAAATACGAGAACACCGTGGAGGGAAAGACTCTCTATGGAAATTCGTCGAATTCCTGGGTTCCTCTCGGATGCAAGTCGAAATTCATAGGTTCACTGACGTTCGACGGGGAAGAGTATGCCGTCACACCGGAGAAGTCTTTCGGCTACGTGGACAAAAGCTGGGGTGAGAGCCTATCAAATCCATACTACCACATTTCCACGTCTCGGCTCACGAGCATGATAACGGGAAAGAGCCTGTCTTCCTCCTACGTTTCGATAGAGGGGGAGTTCGGCAAGAAAAAGGAGCTAAACGGCCTCATCGAGATAGAGGGGCGGACATTCAGGATTGGAGGCTTCCTCAACGGGATTGGAATGGTGGAGACCCACTATTGCACGCAGGTTCCTTCGAACGAGGACGGTGAGAAACTCCACTGGTCCGTAAGCCTTGAGAAGGGCGAATACGTCGTTGATTTGGATGTCTTCTGCAGGACTTCCGAGATGTTCGTGAGGGACTACGAGGTTCCGCAGGGAAAGCGCACGTTGATGAAGGTCCTCGGAGGCGGAACAGGGACTGGAGAGGTCAGGATATTCAAGAAGGTCGGAAAGAATCTGGAGCTTCTTGAGCACGCGAATATTTACGATACCATCTGCGAATTCGGAGAACTTGATTCTGTCGGTTCTTGACGGATGTCCACACGCCGTGGAAGCGGAGACGCTTTCGTGGCGTTTTTTTTTGCCCAATCTGAAATTTGCCGTTTTTTTTGTTCGTGATTATTTTGTCACTGAAAAATGAGAATTTGGAGGTGAATCATGAATTACGAACAATTTACACTCAAGCTTCAGGACGCTTTGCAGAACTCTTCGGCGATAGCCCAGCAAAACGACCACGGTGAGATAGGTCTTGAGCATCTCCTCGTGTCGTTCATCGAGCAGGAAGGCGGAATGGCGAAGCCTCTCCTCGAAAGAATCGGAGTCGACGTTGCTTCTCTGCTTGCACAGGCCAAGAATCTCCTCGATGGCTATCCGAAAGTGACGGGAAACATCCAGATGCAGCTGAACCAGGAGGCGCAGAAGGCGCTCGCGAAAGCCGAGAAGTGCATGGGGGAGTTGAAGGATTCGTACCTGTCGGTCGAGCATGTGCTCATGGCAATGGCGGAGTCGGATTCAAAAGTCGGGGACATACTGAGGAAGGCAGGTGTCGACAAAAAGGCTCTTCTGGAGGCCTTGAAGTCCGTGCGAGGAAACAACCGCGTGGACACCAACGACCCTGAAAGCAAAATGCAGTCTTTGGAAAAATTCTGCACGGATTTGACGGCGCGCGCCCGCCAGGACAAAATCGACCCTGTGATTGGGCGCGACGAGGAAATCAGGCGCGTGATGCAGGTGCTCGTCAGGAGAACAAAGAACAATCCCGTCTTGATTGGAGAGCCTGGCGTCGGAAAGACTGCCATTGTCGAGGGACTGGCCAGAAGGATAGCTTCTGGTGATGTTCCTGATTCTCTGAAGAACAAGCGTCTTCTCTCCCTTGACATGGGAAGCCTTGTCGCGGGCGCGAAATTCCGTGGCGAATTCGAGGAGCGGTTGAAGGCTGTGATAACCGAAGTCTCAAAGTCCGACGGCCAGATAATCCTCTTCATCGACGAGCTGCACACGATTGTCGGAGCCGGAGCGTCGGAAGGCTCCATGGACGCTTCGAATCTGTTGAAGCCGGCGCTTTCCCGCGGAGAGCTGCACGTCATAGGCGCGACGACGCTCAACGAGTACAGGAAGTACATAGAGAAGGATTCCGCGCTGGAAAGAAGGTTCCAGCAGGTGTTCTGCGCGGAGCCTACGGTTGAGGACGCAATCGCGATACTGCGTGGACTTCGCGAGAAGTACGAAATACACCATGGCGTTAAGATAAACGACGAGGCTCTTGTCGCGGCCGCGACTCTCTCGAACCGCTACATAACGAACAGGTTCCTCCCGGACAAGGCGATTGATTTGGTGGACGAGGCCGCCTCAAGGCTCAAGATGGAGATAGAGAGCGAGCCGGTGGAGCTTGACAAGCTCGACAGAAAGATACTCCAGCTCCAGATAGAGAGGCAGTCGCTTTCGAAGGAGGACGACCAGGCTTCCATTGAACGTTTGACGAAGCTTGAGAAGGAACTTTCGGACTTGACGGCGCAGCGCGACACCATGCGCATGAAATGGCAGAACGAGAAGGACGAAATCGACAAGTCTAGGACGCTCAAGGAGAAAATCGAGTCGGCGAGGTTCGAGGAGGAGAAGTTCACGAGGGAGGGAAACCTTGAGAAGGCCGCCGAGTACAAGTATTCGATAATCCCGGAACTTGAGAAGCAGCTTTCCGAGAGCCAGAAGAAGGACGAGGAGCGTAAGTCTTCCGGAGACGGAGAGACCGAGTCCCTTCTCAGGCAGGAGGTGACGGAGGAGGACATAGCGCGCGTCGTTTCCGCGTGGACTGGAATCCCAATCGCCAAGATGATGACGAGCGAGAAGCAGAAGTACGTCAGGCTCGAAAGCGTGCTCCACGAGCGTGTCGTCGGACAGGACGAGGCCGTGTCGGTCGTTTCGGACGCAATCAGGCGAAACAAGTCCGGTCTGAACGATCCGAACAGGCCTCTCGGCTCGTTCCTCTTCGTGGGGCCGACAGGTGTAGGAAAGACAGAACTTGCGAAGACTCTCGCGGATTTCCTCTTCAACGACGAGAAGTCGCTCACAAGAATCGACATGTCCGAGTACATGGAGAAATTCTCAGTCAGCAGGCTCATCGGCGCGCCTCCGGGATATGTGGGATACGACGAGGGAGGTCAGCTCACCGAGGCTGTCAGAAGGCGGCCGTACAGCGTCATATTGTTCGACGAGGTGGAGAAGGCGCACCCGGACGTGTTCAATGTGCTTCTGCAGGTGCTCGACGACGGAAGGTTGACTGACGGCCAGGGAAGGGTGGTCGACTTCAAGAACAGCATAATCATAATGACCAGCAACCTCGGAAGCGACATAATCCTCGACTACGAGAACGACCCTCACCTTGCCGACAAGGACGAGCGGACGATGAAGGGCGAGTTGAGGGGAAAAATCGATGAGCTTCTGAAACGTACTTTCAAGCCGGAATTCCTCAACAGAATCGACGAGATTGTCATGTTCGACAAACTCGGAAAGGATTGCATATCCGGCATCGTGAGAAACCAGCTCAAGAGGGTGCAGTCGCGGCTTTCGGACAGGAGGATAAAACTCGACATAGACGATTCCGCCGTGGAATTCCTGAGCGAGAAGGGGTACGATCCCGCGTTCGGAGCGCGTCCTGTCAAGAGGGCAATCCAGACGTATCTTGAGAACACGCTCGCCAAGGAGATTCTATCGGGAAAATTCGGCGAGGACTCTTCGATAAAAGTCTCGGCTGGTGAAGACTCTCTGAAATTCGAGTAGAATGTGAGGCATGAGACTCACACTCCTTCAATTGAAAAATCTTTCCGACAACGACGCGAACATCGAACGCGCTGTCGGAAAGATAGATTCCGTCGCGGAAAGGTCGGATGTCGTTGTGCTGCCGGAAATGTTTTCGTGCCCGTACAGGAATTCGGCCTTTCCTCTTTTCGCGCAGTGCGACGGCGGCACGAACTGGAAAGCCCTTTCAGAGTGCGCGAGGAGAAACGGCATCTACATCGTCGCCGGTTCCATGCCGGAACTTGAGGTGACACGGGACTGCTGCGAGCATGTGGAGCGCGTCTACAACACGAGCTACGTGTTCGGCAGGGACGGCTCGGAGATAGCGAAGCACAGGAAAGTCCATCTTTTCGACTGCGACTACAAGGGCGGTGTCAGCTTCCACGAAAGCGACACATTGAGCGCGGGCGACAGCGTTACTGTCTTCGATACGGAATTCGGGAGAATCGGGGTGATGATTTGCTTCGACATAAGGTTCCCGGAATTTTCGCGCATGTACGTTGAGGCGGGCGCGTCTCTCGTCGTTTGTCCCGCAGCCTTCAACATGACGAGCGGGCCGAAGTATTGGGACTTGATGTTCAGGACACGCGCAGTGGACAACCAGATTTTTTTCGCCGGCTGCTCTCCGAGTTTCGATGAAGAGTCGTCGTACAAGGCTTATGGACATTCGATTGTGACGAATCCGTTCGGGGCCGTCCTTGGCGAGCTTGACGAGAGGGAAGGCGTCTTGTGCGTCGATTTGGATTTTTCCTCTCTGGAAGATTTCCGAAGACAAAGTCCGATATTGAAATCTCTCAGGAAGGATTTGTACTGATATGAAAAAATTCTTTTTGTTGTGCGCGTTCTTGCTTTCCGCGTCTTCGGTTTTCTCCCGCACGGGATTCGGCCTGCAGGGGGGATTCGACTGCGGTTCCTCAAGCGACACTTTCGTTTCCGCGTCGGTCAGGAGGGACACGAGTCCGTGGTGCGTCTCAATCTGCGCGCATTTTTCCAATCCGTTTTTCTCTTCGCTTGAGCCGACCGGCACTTTCACGGCCGCTTTCGACGACTATTTCGTGAACGAGCGGATTATGGAGCATATCGACATATATGTTCTTTGGGGAATCTCTGCCGGTTTCTCCTGCGATTTTGACGGTTCGGGCGAAAGGGATTTCTCTGTCGGAACTGGAAGCCGGTTCGGGGTCGGATTTGATTTCTTCTTTTTCGGAAGGCATCTTGAATTCTTCTCGGAAGCCGTCTGGAATCCGTATTTGGGCGTGGAGCGCGAAGACGGAGACTTTTCGTTCATGGGCAAAGTCGACAACTTTCCGTGCTCACTCGGATTCAGAATCTGGAATTGAAAACGCCTCGAAGGTCTTCGGCAATCTCGTACTGCTTTTCCCTGCCTCGTTTTTCTTTCTCCTCGATTACGCCCATCTTGAGGAGAAGCCAAATGACGAGCCTCGACCACTCCGCGCTTTTTTTGCCGTGCTCTTCCGAGATTGATTCATGAAGTTCCTTGTGCGTGAACCTTTTCGGCGTGGAAGACGGAATGAACGAAGCGTAGTCCTTTTTCGTCTTGAAGATGCGCTTTCCTTCTATTGAATCGAGCGATTTTCCAAGCGGAATCCAATTCTTCAAGTGTCTTCTGCTTCTGTTTTCGAGTTGCACATTCTCTTCTGTCCTTTCCCGGTGTTCCGTGCATTTGACCGACAGCGCGACTATCTCAAGCCTTTCGTCCCCCAGAATGTCGGCGATTCCAGTCAGCCCCCTCAGAATCGAATAGATTGTCTCTTTTTTCGGGCTTTTCTTCCTTGAAGTTTTCTCTCCGTCTGTCGTTTCGATTATTTTTTCGACGATTATCGGCCTCACGACCTTCACCTTCTTTCCGTTTGAGATGAGGTGGTTGATTTTCTCTTTGAGGGCGGACACGTTCCCTGTCTGTATTTCGATTGCGTCGCCGTTCGGAAGGAGCACGTCCGCTATCCATTTCGTTCCGGGAATCCGCTTTTCCGTCTCTCCGTCCCATTCTAGCGCGTAGATTGTCTTCAACTTGTTGTGCAAATCGGATTCGTTGTATGTGTTTATCATCTCTGATTTCTCGTCAGCTTTGTTATAGTCTGTTCTAGTCTAGTGCGTTTTTTCGATGAGGTCTTTGCGTGGCGGCATTTTTTTTCAGAGAGCGAAGTTGTCGAACAGTTCTAATCTAGATTTCCATTCTGCCGAAATTTAAAGAATGGAAATCGTCCACACACCTGTTTTGCTCAATGAATGTCTAGAATATCTCTCGCCTGTAGGCGAACCTTTTGAAAACGATGCCTTCATGGTCGATTCGACCTTGGGGGAAGGGGGACACTCGTTCAATTTTTTGAAGAAGTATCCCGGTTTGAAAATCCTCGGCCTCGACGCCGACAAAAACATCCAGGCAAGAGCGAAAGAGCGTCTTGCTGAATTCCACGATGGTGGAAGGATGAGGTTCTTCAACGGCTGGTTCAACGATTTCTACTCTGATTTCGAAAACCAGGGGGAATACACAGGCGGGCGCAGGCCGGATTTGATACTTTTCGACCTTGGAATAAGCGTCTACCACTACGAGCGGAGCGGTCGCGGTTTCTCTTTCAGGCACGACGAACCTCTCGACATGCGCTTGAATTCCGAAGAGGGCGAGAGCGCCGCCGACATAGTGAACACGATGAAGGAAGAGGAACTCGCGAACCTGATTTATCTTTACAGCGACGAGAAGATGAGCCGCAGGATAGCCAAGGCGATTTGCCAGGCGCGCGTGTCTTCCAGCATTGTCTCTTCAAAAGCGTTGGCGGAGATTATCTACGAGGCCGTCCCCGCTTCCTACAAGCACGGCAACATCCATCCCGCAACGAGGACTTTCCAGGCTCTTAGAATCGCGGTCAACAGCGAGCTTAGAAGGCTCCCGGAGGCGATTCATGCGGCTTTCAACGCGCTTTCCGTGGGGGGGAAACTCGGTGTCATAACGTTCCATTCGCTTGAGGACAGAATCGTGAAGAACTATTTCAGGAATCTTGGAAAAAGCTGCGTCTGTCCCCCTGAGCAGGCGATTTGCTCGTGCGGCGGAAGTCCGTGCGCCTTGATTCTGACGAGGAAGCCCGTGGAACCCAGCGAGGAGGAGGTCAGGACGAATTCTCCGAGCAGGAGCGCGAAACTCCGTGTCGTCAGGAAGATAAGGGACGCGAACGAAAAGCATCTTCTCCATGTGGATGCGATGTAGCCGCCGTCCGTTTGATTCAAAAAAAATTAGGCTTCATTGAATTGAAGTTTTCTATAAAAAAAGAGGTGAAAAAAATGAATCTGCCAAAAAAGTATTCCGAGAAAAAGCCGGGGTTGAAAGTCCATCTCCTTGTCTATCTGTTCGCATTGCTCATTCCTGTGCTTCTAATATTGAGCGCGGTGCACGCCAACAGGTACGCGGCTTTGAAGCGGGAGCTTTCCGGGCTTGAAAAGTCCCAGGTCCAGCTCGTCGAGAAAAACCGCGAACTGATTTCGGAGATAAGCGTTCTTTCAAGCTCCGTCAGAATAGAGCGCATCGCCGAGCGCGACCTTGGAATGCACAAGGCCCAGAAAGAGGACATCGTGCGCGTCGAGATGAAGACTGGCAGATAGCCTCGAATCTGTTTTGGGGGAACCTTCGATGAACGAATCTTTGCTTTCTTTTTCCGAAGTTTTGGAGTCGCTTTCCGATATTGGCGGCCGGCTTTTGAACGAATCTTTCGATGTCTCTTCTTTTTGCTTCAAGTCTGTCGAAACTGACTCAAGGAATGTCGTTTCCGGCACGTTGTTCGTTCCCCTCGTAGGAGAGCGGCAGGACGGGCACAATTTCATCCAGCCTGCCATCGACAAGGGGGCGACTGTCGTTTTCGTCTCAAGGGACGACGAGTTGGTGGAGACTTTCATCGAGAGGAATCCGAAAGTCGCCTTCATATATTCCAAAAACACGATGACCGCGCTGCAGAGGGCTGCCGGGTTCTATGTGAGGAAATTCCCTTCCCTCATCCGCTGCTCTGTCACCGGCTCAAGCGGAAAGACGACGACGAAGGAGATTGCGGCTTCGATTCTGTCGCAGAAGTACAAGGTCGTCGCGAATTTCGGAAACTACAATTCAGAGACTGGGTTGCCGCTTTCTGTCTTCAAAATCAGGGGCGACCACGAGCTTGGAATCTTCGAGATGGGAATGAACCGCGAGAACGAAATCGGTGAGATTGCGGATGTCTTCCGTCCGAACTATGGAATCGTCACCAACATCGGCACCGCCCACATCGGAATCCTTGGAAGCAGGGAGAACATCGCGAAGGAGAAAAAGAAGATATTCAGTTTTCTCGACGAGAACGGAGTCGCTGTCATTCCTTCCGGGGACGATTTCGCCTCGTTCCTTTCGGAGGGGGTGAAAGGCAAGGTCGTTCTCTACGGTGTCGACTCCAATCCGCGCATAAAATTCATTTCGGACGACGGGCTTGAAGGGACTTTGTTTTCCGTCGACGGTGTGGAAATCCGCCTGGCCCTTCCCGGAAGGTACAATTTCCTGAACGCGCTCGGAGCGATATCTCTCGCTTTGGAATTCGGCCTTACAGCGGAGCAGATCAAGCGCGGGGTCGAGAGCGTGAAGCTTCTTGGCGGCCGCTCTGAACTCGTGAAAGGCAAATACACTGTGCTGAAGGATTGCTACAACGCGAACCCCGATTCCATGTACAAGGCGCTTGAGTTGGCTTCGTCCGTGAAAGTACCGGGAAAAAAGATTTTCGTGCTCGGCGACATGCTGGAGCTTGGAGCGGACTCGGAGAAGGAGCACAAAAAAATCGGCGATTTGCTGGCGAAATTCGATGTCGACATGGTTGTTCTTGTGGGCGACGAAATAAAGTACGCCCTTCTTGGAAAGAACGGAGGCAAGCCCCTTTTCTTCGTGTACGTGAAGGGGCGGGACGAGAACGCCATGGCGCAGGCCGCGGACGCGATAAAGTCGCATTCGTCTCCGGGGGACTTCATCTTGCTCAAAGGCTCTCGCGGCGTGGGGCTTGAGAGGATTCTTCCGTTGATTGGAATGTGACAGTCGATTGGACGGTTGGTGAATCTGTCCATTTTGTGTTTTTTGATTTGCGAGGTTTGAATGAAATTCAACTTTTTCACAGACAAGCCGTTGGAGAAATACAGGAAGAGCGATCCGTTGATTTTCGTGTCGATGATTCTGCTCTGCGGGTTGGGAATTCTTGCGCTTTATTTTTGCTCGCGCAACAAGGGAATCGAACTGAAGGGGGACTCCCTCTATTTCGTAAAGAGACAGCTCTTGTGCCTTTTCCTCGGCGCGGTCGCTTTCTTCGCTTTCGTTTCGATGAGCATGGAGACTGTGAAGAAGATTCTGCCGCTGATGGTCGCAGGCTCGATAGTCCTTTGCCTCATGACGCTGGTTCCGTTTTTCGGAGTGAACGCGAACGGCGCGCGCAGGTGGGTTAGGATTCCGCTCATCGGCACTTTCCAGCCGTCCGAGCTTGTCAAGCTGTCGCTCGTCTTGTATCTCGCCAATTTCTTCGAGAAGATGAGCACGCTGAGGAAGAGCCAGAAGAACGTTTTTCCGGCGGTTCTCTGCCTCGTCATATTCTTCTCTGTAGTCATGCTGCAGCAGGATTTTTCCACAAGTTTTTTCATTCTTTTTCTGGGAATCTGCATGTTCATTGTCGCTGGCGAGAAGATAAGATGGCTCGGCCCTCTTTTCGCCATCCTCATTCCAGTCGGAATAATATCGATTTTCATGAACAAGTACCGGTTGAACCGCATAATCGGATTCTTCGACCAGGACCAGTTCGCCCAGGCCCAGAACTACCAGCTTACGAACGCTAAAAAGGCGATTATGGCCGGCGGCTTCTGGGGGCAGGGGTTCGGAAGCGGCCTGTCGAAAATCAATTCCGTGCCGGAAGTCCAGACGGACTATATTTTCGCCGGCTGGGCGGAGGCGACTGGACTTTTCGGAGTTCTCGTGTATTTCGCGCTTCTAGGATTTTTCGCGTGGCGCGTGCTCCGGTGCGCGCTGACGACTTCCGACAGGTTCGCCTCCCTCGGCTCGTTCGGGTTCCTTTTGGCGATTGTCGGGCAGTCTCTCATGAACGTCGCCGTCGTCGTCGGTGTCCTTCCTACGACGGGCGTTCCGTTGCCGTTCTTTTCTTCGGGCGGAACATCGATAATAGTGACTATGATGATGTGCGGATTCATCATGAGCGCGTCCCGACTCGACAGCGTGGACAACAGTCTGTATGCGAGGGAGCGGAGCGAGGAAATTTCTGGGATAGGACAGAAAAAATCGTTTGAAATGGACGATATTTGAATTGGACGATGTTTTTGATTGCATAATGGGAGGTTTGTATGAGTGATTTCGTCTTTCAGAGTTTCGGAAAAGGCTTGAAAAAGGCCATCGGCATGGAAAAAAGAGAAAAATCCAAGGGAACGAACAGAATTCGCGCCCTCAAATGGTTCGTCGCTGTCTTCGCTGTGATATTCGCGATAGAGGCCGTTGTGTATTTGATAATAATTCCGTCCCTCCAAAAGCCCATGATAATTTGGAGCGGTGAGCGTAACTACAATGTAGTCGATTTGTCGAAGGCCATTTCCCCGATGCTGAACAAAAGCTGGGCGAAATTCGACGAGATTGAGACTGCCGAATATCTCCTGAACGTGTCGGGAATCGAGGACGCCCAGGTCGTCAAGCGTTTCCCCGACAAGGTTTACATAAATGTCGTCGAAAGGGAGCCTGTCGCTATGACGTTCATCTCCGAGGGCGGAAAGTCCGTGCCTATCCAAATCGACAAGAATGGTGTATTATTCAAGATACGCTCTGCGCAGTCTCGTTCCGATTCGGATGCGTCTGCGTCTGGAAAAATCGACGTTTCACTTCCGTTGATTACCGGACTCCCTGTTGATGTCTCTTCAGGAAGAATGCAGATTCCTCCAAAGTACCGCGGATTGATGGAACAAATCGCTGCCATCAGGAATCTTTCGCAGAATTATTTCGCTGCGATTTCCGAAATCCATATCGTGACCAAGGAGTATGGAAACTACGAGCTTGTTCTGTATCCTGTCCGCGGCCACGCGCGCATATTGATTGGACGCCAGATTACGGAAGAGGCGCTGCAGTACATGATGGTCGCTTTGGATGTGGTGAATTCGATCGATCCCAATGTCGCTGAGATTGATCTGCGATACGGTTCGGTGGCTTGCAGGACTCGCAGAAGCACAGGAGATTCTTTTTGACTAACATAATCGTCGGCTTGGATATTGGAACTAGTTTTGTACGCGGAGTTCTTGGCGCGATAAACGAAGATGGCGGCGTCGAAATCCTCTGTGTCGCGAAAAAACCGTCCGTTGATTTCATTCGCAACGGAGCGATTGTCAATGTCGGTCAGATGAGCATCGTTGTTAAGGATGTCATCGACGACCTTGAGCAGAATTTCGGATACGAAGTGCATTCTTGTGTTACCGGTATCGGTGGAAAATACATTGAGAGTCTCAATTCCCACGGTCTCGTTCCGATTTGTTCCATAGGAAAACGCGACCGCGAGATAAACGAGGACGACATAAAACGCGTCATAGATGCTGCTCGCGCGATAATGATTCCTCCTGACAGAGAGACACTCCAGGTCATTCCAAAAGATTTCATCGTCAACGGCGTGAACGGCTACAAGGGGAAAAACGTCCTTGGCACACAGGCCGTCAGGCTTGAGGTCGATGTCCACATAATAACAGCGTCCAAAACTCAGCTTTCGAACATTGCAAAGTGTGTCGAGCAGGCCGGGTACGATTTGGACTATGTGTTCCTCAAGACGCTTGCCGCCACCAGCGCGGTGATGATGAAGGAGGAGCGGGAACTCGGCTCGATACTAATCGATTTGGGCGGCGGCACGACGGACGTGATTGTGATAATAGACGATGCTCCCGTTTGCACGCTGTCGATTCCTGCGGGCGGAAACATAGTCACAAACGACATCGCCTACCTCAAGGGAATCCCGTTGGCCGTAGCCGAAAAACTCAAGATAGAGTCGGGCTGCTGCTGGGACGAGCTTTTGGTCGGCAACGATTCCGAGGTCGTAATTCCTGCGATTGGCGGTCGTCCTCCTGAAGTCACTAGAAAATCGGAGCTTTGCGCGATAATACAGAGCCGCATGAGGGAGATTTTCACCATGGTGAAGAACGAAATCGTGCAGCGTTCCGGTTTGACGCAGCTTTCAGGCAGCATAATATTGACCGGCGGCGGAGCGTTGATGAGCGGTGTCGTCGAACTCGCAGAATACACATTTAAAACAAGTTCTGTTAGAATAGGTATGCTTGGACAGTTTGGTGGTGTCGAGGAAAGCTACAGAACACCTGAATATGCCACTGCGGTCGGCCTTGTTCTTTCCGACAGAGGAAATTTCAAGAAAGCTGAAAACGGCAGGAGGGATTCTGGAGTGAAAAAATCAAAAAAGTCGGACTTCGAGCATTTGACTTCTTCATCTGGTGAAGAAATCGCTTCCAAGAAAGGATTTTTGTCAAGGGTCAAGGACTTCTTTTTCTAGAAAATATTTTTTTGTGGGTGGGAGAAAAAAATATGATGGATTGGCAGGTTAATGATGATTCCTCAGATTTTTGCGCAGTTAATCCTGCGGTAATCAAAGTCATCGGCTGTGGTGGCGGTGGAGGAAATGCCGTCAACACAATGATAGATGCTAATGTTCAGGGGGTTGAATTCATCGCCTTGAACACTGACGGCCAGGACTTGAACAAGTCGAAGGCCAAGATGAAAATCCAGATTGGAAAGAAAAGCTCTGGCGGACTTGGTGCCGGCGGAGACCCGCTTCGTGGCGAGGAAGCCGCAAAGGAGAGCGAGAGCGAGATACGCGAGGCTTTGTCCGGCGCGAACATGGTCTTCATAACGGCCGGAATGGGAGGCGGCACTGGAACTGGTTCCGCTCCTGTCGTCGCCAGCGTGGCGAAGGAGCTTGGAGCCTTGACGGTCGCCATCGTGACTTATCCGTTCGACTTCGAGAAGTCCAAGCGCGCAGAGAATGCGGACCTCGGAATCAAGAAGCTCCAGGGCGAGGTCGACTCTCTCCTCGTCATCCCGAACCAGAAGATTTTTGAGATAAACAAGAACATTCCCGTGAGGAAGGCGTTCCAGTATGTCACCGACATACTCAGGCAGGGTGTTCAGGGCATATCGGACATAATCATGAAGCCCGGCCTCATCAACAGGGACTTCCGCGATGTCGAGTCCGTCATGAAGGGACAGGGCAAGGCGTTGCTTGGAATAGGCGAGGGCGAGGGCGACAACCGAGCGATCGACGCCGCGACCAACGCCATAAGCAATCCTCTTCTTGAGGGGAACCACATCGACGGAGCGCAGAACATCCTCATAAATGTCTCCGGCGGAGACGACGTGACAATCGACGAGTGCGAGGAAATCGCCAAATTCATAACGGACAGGGCCGCCAGGAACGCGAACGTGATTTGGGGACTTGTCGCCGACGAGAACATAAAGGACCAGAAGCTCAATGTAACCGTCATCGCGACCGGATTCGACAGGAAAGAGACCGCTTCCATACAGCAGGCTCCTGTCCAGACATCGGCCGCTAAAAAGCGCGACGACGACATGTTCACAACCGATGATTTCGTGAAGATTTCGACGACAAAGCCGAAGCCGCATCCAGCCGTCTCGCCTGTCGTGGAGACCCCTGTTCCGTTGCAGGTGGAGCCTTTGCAGGTTAAGCAGCCGGAAACTCGCGCGGAGAAGAACTTTTCGCAGCCGGAAAAGCCTGTCGTGGAGTCTGCAAAGAAAAAGCCGTCCACGACGGTCGATGTCAACAAAGTCCTTGGCGGCGCGCAGATATATGAAGACGACGGCTCCGCTCCTCAGGGGCAGTCCATGTATCAGCAGGACTTGATGGCGGAGCAGAGCCGTTATTCCCAGCCACAGCCCGAACCTGAGATACAGGAGCCGAAAAGTCCACACCTTCCGGACGATTTCGTCTACAATCCGCAGGACATAACGACGCCGACATGGGCGCGGGAGGCGTACCAGTCGAAGCTTTCGGGACTCAAGCCCGGAATAAATCTGGGAACAAAATAGGGATATGACAATCAAGCTGTTGCTCTCAGATTACTACACTGATTTGTTGACTGTTGAGCGGCGGTCTGAGTTAACCGCTTTGACATATTCTGAATCCGCTGAGATTTTTTTGAACTGGCTTGTGGCTGAGGAGTTGAAATTAGCCTCTGTCACAAGCCAGAATCTCATCTACTATCTTCTGTGGCGGCGCAACAGCGGCATAGACGAGTTGACGATAGCGAAAGACATATCCGCTCTCCGCTCGTTCGGTGCGTATCTTGTGCGAAACGGGTATTGGCAGGAAAACGCCGCGCTCCTTTTGGACAGGCCGAAAGCTTCCATGTCACTGCCGAAAGTCTTGAGCGTGGAGCAAGTGGAATCTTTGCTTGCTTCCATCGATGTTTCCACTCCGCTCGGTGTCCGCGACAGGGCATTGTTCGAGCTCATCTATTCTTGCGGCCTCCGCATAAGCGAGGCGGTCTCGTTGAAAATCGAAAATCTGCATATAAACGAAAAACTTGTCATTGTCCGTGGAAAAGGCGACAAGGAACGCATGGTTCCGTTCGGGGAGTCCGCGAAGGCGTGGCTGTGTGCGTATCTGCAGGTTCGGCCTGGCTTGGTGAAGGGAAGGGCAGTTCCTGAAGTTTTCGTCAATTTCAGGGGAAAGCCGCTGAGCAGAAAAGGAGTTTGGAAGAATTTCCAAAACATGGAGGCCGCAAGCGGGGTTTCGGCTAAAGTACACACGCTCCGTCATTCCTTCGCGACTCATCTTCTGGCAGGCGGCATGGACTTGCGTTCTGTGCAGGAGCTTCTTGGGCATTCGGATCTTGCGACGACGACGATATACACGCATGTCGAGAACAGGCAGCTTCGTGAAGGCCACAGAAAGTTTTTCCCGGGACACTCCAAGGACGGTGCTTCTACTGGGGATTGACAGCTTTTTATGAAAGACCGTGCATGTTTGTTCAAAAAAAACGGAAAATTCTGTAGATTGACTGAATGATTTTTGCACAAAATGAAAAAAATTTGGTAACTATATATGGAATCAATTTGGAGAAAAAAAATGAAAGCAGCTAGAAAAATAGGAATGACAATTTTGGCGGTCGCGCTCGCTTCGTTCGCATTCAGCGGATGCACGAAATCTGACAAGCAGATAAGGCGGATGCAGAGGATGGAGGAAGGTGTCGACTCTCCGTCAACCGAGGCTGAACTGAAGGAGGCCATAAAGAAGTATCAGGAGCGCGTGAACGATGTGCAGCTGGCGAATTCCCAGGTGGGAATCTGGTACAAACTCCTCGCGACACGCTATTTGGATGCGAAAATGTACGGCGAGGCCTTGAAGAATTTCCAGATGGCTCTTCAGTACTATCCGGCGAACCAGAATCTGTACTATTGGACAGGCGTCTGCGCCAGCTACATGGCCCACGCTTCCCTCGACTTCAACGCGACAGGCTCGACCGAGGAGCGTGACAATTACCTTTCCCTCTCCGAAACGTCGTTCCTCCGTGCCATTTCAATCGAACCCCACTACGCGAAGGCTCTCTACAGTCTGGGCGTGCTCTATGTCTGGGAGCTTCACCAGTACGAGAAGGCCATTCCGTACCTTGAGACGCTCTGCAACGATCAGAAGCGCGACACGGACGCCATGACAGTTTTGGCTGCTGCGTATTATGGAAATTTCGATTATGAGAAGGCCATTTCCATGTATGACAAGATAATAGCAACGACAAAACTTGAGTCGAAGAAGGCCGAGGCCGAGGCGAACAAGAAAATCGTCATGGACAAAGCCTATGCTTCAAAATGAGTCCGACTTCAATCTTCTGAAAAAAATTTCGGTTTCAGACATCTCTTTCCTGTCGTTGGACGAGAAGATTGCCTTTGAAAAATACCTTGACGGCATAAGGGACAGAAGCGGTTTCGATGATGTCTTCAAGAAAATCAGGGAGATTTCCAGGGATGAGATTTCCGAGGTCGTCGGTCGCAGGATAACCCGCGCTTCATGGAACGGAGAGGAGAACTTGAAGAAGTCTGTCATGTCGAAAAAGATAATTGACGGCTTCATGATAAATTCCGTCTTTTATGGGGATTCCAATTTTCCCGCCATGTTGTCAAAATCTACAGAGATGGCGGATCCTCCTTATTCGATTTTCTACAGGGGAAATCTTTCCATCCTTGAGCGGCCGTGTGTCTCTGTTGTCGGGACGAGGCGAGCCAATATGGCGGCGTTGAAGGCGGCGTTCGATTTTTCAAAGGACGCTTGCGATGACGGAGAGACTGTTGTCAGTGGTCTGGCGTTCGGAATCGACATCGAATCCCACAAGGGGGCTTTGGCTTCAAAGGATTCGGCGACTGTGGCGGTTCTTCCGGGGGGAATCGACACCATAGTCCCAAGCTCCCATGCAAAGTACGCCGCAAAAATCATTGAGCGGGGAGGCGTTGTAATGAGCGAATACGTTCCCGGCACTCCTGCCGAGAAATTCAGGTTCGTGCAGCGGAACAGAATCGTTGCCGCGCTCTCTCCGGCGACTGTCGTCGTACAGGCTCCGGCCGGGAGCGGCTCCATGATTACTGCCGGCTTGGCGCTTGGGTACAACAGGAGTGTCTTCATCCACGAGGCTGCCTTCAACGGCCAGTCGGCAAAACTTGACGAAGTGGTCAGAAATCGCCTTTTGGAGGATGTGAGGCTTGGCGTGAAGACGAAAAAGTCCGTCGCAGGAAAAATCGACAATTCTCCTGTAGCGTTCGTCGCTTCTGGAGCCGAAGTCGTTTCTTCGTACAACGAGTACAAAGAAAAACTTTATGTGTCGAGAATATAAGAATAGATAAAAATGAAAAACAAATGAAAGAGGATATTCATGAGCAAGACTGCTGAATCAGAATCTTCTATAACAAATGCCGAAACGAAAAAAGCGAAGTCGTCCAAGACGAAAGCTGCCAAAAAGTCCGCGAAGTCGTCCAAGACGAAAAAACAGACTCTTGTGATAGTCGAGTCTCCTGCGAAGGCTACGACAATCGAGAAATATCTAGGAAAAGGCTACACGGTAAAAGCGTCGATGGGGCATCTGATTGATTTGCCGAAGTCGAGGATGGCCGTGGACGTCGACAACAACTTCCAGCCCGAATACATAACCGTGCGCGGTCGGGCGAAGCTTTTGAAGGAGCTTCAGAAAGACGCGAAAAAGTCTGACCGCGTGCTCCTTGCCTCCGATAACGACCGCGAGGGAGAGGCTATCGCATGGCACTTGAACCGTGCCTTGAAGGACAAAACGACCGCCGACATAAAGAGAATCGTCTTCAATGAAATTACGCCTGTCGCGATAAAAGAGGCCGTGAAAAATCCGGGGGAGATTGACGAGTCCAAGGTGAACGCGCAGAAGGCCCGCCGTGTCCTCGATCGCCTTGTGGGGTACAATCTGAGCCCGCTTTTGTGGGAGAAAGTGAAGAACGGCTTGAGCGCGGGCCGTGTGCAGTCCGTCGCGTTGAAGCTCATCTGCGACCGCGAGGACGAGGTCGAGAAATTCATACCTGAGGAGTATTGGACTCTGGAGGCCGATTTCTCAAAGGGAAAGACAACGTTCACTTCTCAGCTTGTCCAGTACAAGGGTGAGAAGCCGAACTTGAAGTCCGAGGCCGAAGTAAAAAAGATAATCGACGAAATCCAGAATTCCGAGTGCAAAGTCGTGGACGTGAAAGTGACCGAGAAGACTGTTCGGCCGAAGCCTCCGTTCACGACCAGCAAGATGCAGCAGGCGGCCGCGAACAGACTCGGATTCAACTCCAGAAAGACGATGCAGATTGCCCAGCAGCTCTACGAGGGCATCCAGATGGGAACGAACCGCGTCGGTCTCATCTCCTATATGCGTACCGATTCCGTGAGAATATCGCAGACTGCCTTGGACGAAGTCCGCGAGTGGATTTCCGCGAACCACCCTGCCGAACTTCCTGCCGAGCCTATAAGCTACTCTGTTGGAAAGGGGGCGCAGGACGCTCATGAATGTATCCGTCCGACATATTCAAAGTACACTCCAGACGATGTGAAGGAGTATCTCACAAGGGATCAGTTGCGCCTGTACACGTTGATTTGGGAGAAATTCGTATCGTGCCAGATGACGAACGCAAAGACCGCGACGACGAGCGTGGACATCAAGGCTGGAGACGCTCTTTTCCGCGTTTCTTCCAGCAAGCTCATAGAGAAGGGATTCTACAAAGTCGTGCGCACTCTCTCCTCAAAGGACGAGGTGTCTGGAAACCTTCCTTCGCTCAAAAAGGACGAAGTTCTCTCTTCCAGTCACAAATTCTACCCGGAGCAGCATTTCACGCAGGGGCCTGCGAGATTCACCGACGCTTCGATGGTCAAGGTTCTTGAAGAGAGGGGAATCGGCCGCCCTTCGACGTACGCTCCGATAATTTCTACTTTGCTCGACAGATACTATGTCCAGCGCAGCAACAAGCAGCTTGTTCCGACAGAGCTTGGCCGCATGATATGCAAGATTCTTGTCGAGGCGTTCCCCGGTGTCATAAACGAGGGCTTCACGGCCGAGGTGGAGACGAAGCTTGACGAGGTAGAGAAGAACAACATCGTCTGGAACAATTTCATAGGCGATTTCTACGGACCGTTCAAGAAGCGGATTGACGAGGTCGAGCGGTCTCAGGAGTCCATAAAGGGATTTTTGGACGAGACGACGGACAAGATTTGCGAGAAGTGCGGAAAGCCCATGATGAAGAAACTCGGACGTTTCGGATATTTCCTTGCGTGCTCCGGTTTCCCTGAGTGCAAGAACGCGAAGTCCATTCCGTTGGCGAAATGCCCTGTGGACGGCTGCGACGGCGAAATCGTCGAGAGAAAGTCGAAGGGTAGGGGGCGTTCATTCTTCGGCTGCTCGAACTATCCGAAGTGCAGCTTCCTGTCGCATTTCAAGCCGATTGTCGGTTCCGTCTGCCCGAAGTGCGGCTGGTTTCTCGTCGAGAAATTCGACAAGAAGAACGGAACATACAAATCCTGCATCAATCCCGCTTGCGATTATCTCCATTCCGAGACTGACGAGGAGAAAATTGAGAATCTTGCCGATTCTGAGGACTGATGGAAGCCGGCGGCATTTTTGAGAAGCGCGCGCCCGAAACTTTCCGTTCCGATGGTGGAAACGGAAAATGCCTGAGCGATTGCGTCTCGGAGTATCTTGTGTATCTCAGAAGCGTCCTAGTCCTTTCCGACAACACTGTGTCCGCGTACGGAAACGATCTTGGGCAGTTTTTGGAAATGCCCTGGATCGACGGAAAAGCGGATGTCCGTTCGGTGAGGACAGAGCACCTTAGGCAGTGCATTGGGGAGCTTTCGAGGAAAAAGCGCGCCGCATCGAGCATTAATCGTTTCATAGCGGCTTTCCGTTCGATGTTCGCATATTGCAGGAAAGTCGGCTACATCGACGTGAACCCCGCCCTTGCCGTGAAGTCCGTGAAGGCTCCCAAACGCCTTCCTCGGTTCATGACGCAGGCGGAAGTCGACGAATTGTGCGCGCAGCCGTCCGTCAACGAGATTTTGTGGGAGAAGAGGGACCGCGCGCTTTTCGAGATGATGTATTCCAGCGGCTGCCGTGTCAGCGAAATCTCCGGCATGAGCCTTTCCGACGTGTCTCCGGATTTTTCACAGGCGGTCGTGACAGGAAAGGGGCGCAAGGACCGCATCGTCTATTTCGGGGACGACGCTGTGAAAGCGATGAGGGAATACATCGAAGACAGGAAAGTCCGTTTCGGGATGTTGAACCTCCAAACGGAGAAGTCCTTTTTTGTGAACCAGAACGGCACCAGGCTTTCCGTGCGCGGAATTTCCTATATTCTTGCAAGGTATTCGGGAGAGGAGGGGACGAACCACCATGTTTCTCCCCACGCGTTCAGGCACACTTTCGCGACCGCATTGGTCACGAACGGTGCGGACGTTAGGCTTGTGCAGGAGCTTCTTGGACATTCGAGCATATCGACGACACAGCGGTACACGCACATAAGCACAGAGAAAATGATTGAACTATACAACAAAGCCCATCCACATGGAGGAGACAAGAAATGAACGAAGACGTGAAGATACGGAGCACGACCGTCATAGCCGTGAAACGGGACGGTAGGGTCGCAATGGCCGGGGACGGACAGGTGACTCTCGGAAACACCGTGTGCAAGGGAAATGCCCGCAAGGTCAGGAAAATCTACAACGGCAAGGTCCTCACCGGGTTCGCCGGAAGTGTCGCGGACGCCTTCACTTTGCTCGACAAATTTGAGGAAAAGTTGAAGGAGCACAGCGGCGACATGACAAGGGCCGCCGTGGAGCTTGCGAAAATGTGGAGGACGGAGCGGAGTCTCCAGAAGCTTGAGGCCATGCTTTTGGTCGCCGATTCTTCAAAGATTCTGCTTATTTCGGGTGACGGAAACGTGATTGAGCCTGAGTACAGCGTCCTCGGAGACGGATCGAGCGAGAACTACGCGCTCGCGATTGGTTCGGGCGGTAACTACGCCTATTCGGCCGCGCTCGCGCTTTTGAATTCGTCGAACCTGTCCGCCAGGGAAATCGCCGAGAAAAGCTTGAGGATAGCCGGAAAAATCTGCATATACACGAACGACCACATAACTGTCGAAGAATTGTGATATAAAAACGGAAGGAAAGGTAAATTGGAAGGACTTACACCAAAACAGATTGTCGAAAAACTCGACCAGTACATCATCGGACAGGAGAATGCGAAGAAATCGGTGGCTGTCGCCCTCAGAAACAGGTTGCGCCGAATCCAGCTTCCGCCTGAAATAAAAGACGAGGTGGCTCCGAAGAACATCTTGATGATCGGCCCTACCGGTGTCGGAAAGACGGAGATTGCGAGGAGGCTCGCGAAGCTTGTCAACGCTCCGTTCATAAAGGTCGAGGCCACAAAGTACACGGAAGTCGGATATGTCGGACGCGACGTTGAGAGCATGGTGCGCGACTTGATGGCCGTCGGCTTCAACAATGTCAAGCGCGAAATCGAGGAGTCCATGAGAAAGGACGCGGAGCCTCGCATTGAGGAGCGGCTCTTGGACTTGCTTTTGCCGGGTTCCGAGTCTGACGGTTCTGTCGTGGAGGACGGCGGCGTCGAAGGAAAGGATGAAGCGAATCTTCCTTCCGAAGTGGAAGGCGGCAAGCCGAAGTCGACTGTTTCCCCTGAGACTCGCGAGAAATTCCGCCAGTGGCTCCGTGAAGGGAAGCTTGAGGACAGGCAGGTGGAGCTTGTCGTGAACAAGACCCGCGGGAATTCAAGTGTCGGAATGGGGTTTTTCGCGGGCGGAAGTCTCGATGATTTGCAGAGCGGGATGATGGACATCCAGGACATGCTTTCTGGACGGAACAAGAAAAGGCGCATGGTTTCGGTCAAGGAAGCCAGGAAGATTGTCGAGGAGGAAGTCCTCGATTCAATGATTGATGCCGACAATGTTGCCGACATAGCGAAGGAGCGCGTCGAACAGAGCGGAATCATCTTCATCGACGAAATCGACAAGATAGCGACAAAGAACGCTTCGTCGAGCGGGCAGGTCAGCCGGGAAGGCGTTCAAAGGGACATACTGCCGATTGTCGAAGGCTCCAAGGTCAATACGAAATTCGGCGTTGTCGACACTACCCACATTCTTTTCATAGCCGCGGGCGCGTTCAGCCTTTCGGCGCCTAGCGATTTGATACCTGAACTTCAGGGAAGGTTCCCGCTCCGCGTAGAGCTGGACTCCCTTACGAAAGCCGAGTTCAGGCGCATTCTCCTTGAGCCTAGGAACGCTCTCACGAAGCAGTACGTTTCGCTTCTTGAGACCGAGGGCGTGAAAATCGTCTTCACCGACGACGCAATCGACAGGATGAGCTTCCTCGCCGAGGAAGTCAACGCGAAGAGCGAGAACATCGGAGCGCGCCGCCTGCACACGATAATGGAGAAGGTCCTTGAGGAAATCAGTTTCGACGCGGACGAGCATTCCGGCGAGACGATAACGATAGACGAGGCGTATGTGAACAAGAGGCTGAGCGATGTCGTTCAGGATCAGGATCTCTCTCGTTATATTTTGTAGGTTTGACAGAGCTTAAAAAATTGCAGTTTGAAACAATATGGACTATAATTTGAACTATGGAACAAACAATCATGTCATCTAGCCCTGTTGGGCAGCATTTGGAGAAAATCGCCGAAGGCGCTCCAGTCTCTTACCTTACGTTCAACAAGCAGAAAATAAGCCTTGTTGCGAAAATGACAATCGGAAGGAATCCCGATTGCACAATCGTTGTGGACGACAAGCTTGCAAGCCGCGTCCATGCCACAATCCAAAAAATCAAGGATGTCTACTTCGTCAAAGACGAGGGCAGCACGAACGGCACATTCTTGAACGGTCACAGAATCGCTGACGGCGACAATTGGACCAAACTGAACCCTGGCGACAAAATCACCATCGGTTCTGCTACTTTGGTTTTGGCATAAAAAAATCGCCTGGGGAACTATGCTGCTTCTCAGGCGTTTTTTGTGCTGCTAGTGGTAGGAAATTTTGCTTTCAACATCAGAAATACGGAATCAGATAAAAAACATTCTCGACAACCATAATCTGCCGAAATACGACATTTTCGTCTCGTCATGCAACGAGGCAACATCCGTTTTGGAGACGGAGGATTCCTCGTACCGCGCTCTCGATGCCGTGGGCGGAGCGGGTGGGCTTCTTGATTTTACATCGCCGAAATACAATGGCATTCCCGTCGTTGTCATGCCGGATTTGCACGCAAGGGGATATTTTGTGCTCGACCTGCTCGATTTCATCGTCCCTGATTGCGGAAAGTCGGTTCTTCAGCTGCTTTGCGAGAAGCGTCTCATAGTCTGCTGCGTGGGCGACATTTTCCATGCGGAAGCGCGCGCCAGAGACAGGTGGAAGCTAGCCTATGAGGATTTTTGCGCCTACTACTACGACGGCGAGGATTCGTCCCGCTTCTCGGAAAGCCGAGCAATGCAGGATGAGATGCGCGAGAATCTTTCCCTTTTGGAAATCCTGTTTTTGCTGAAGAAATCGTTTCCCGAGCATTTCCATGTGTTGAAGGGGAACCACGAGAACATAAAGAACGCGACATACGAGCCTGGTGAGAACTTGGATTTCGGAAACAGGGGGTTCAGGAAATTCTGCGAGGAAGGAATCATGTGCTCCGAATTCGTGCGGATTTTTTATGACGAGGTCGTCCTCCACTGCATAAGCGGATTCGAAATGTCGCTTCCCCTGTGCGCTGTTTTCAAGAATTGCGTGGTTAGCCATGCAGAACCTTCCCGCGTTTTCACCAGAGAGGAAATCGTGAACGGGAGGGCGAGCGACGATGTGGTGTTCGGACTTACATGGACGGCGAACGATGCTGTCTCAGCCAACACGGTCGACGGCACGATGAAGAATCTGTACAAGTGCGGATTGTTCAGCGTTTTGTCGAACCCGTTGAAGAATTCCGTCTGGATAGCCGGACACAGACCTGTCCCCGATGTCTATCTGACTCGTCAAAACGGGCGGTTCATCCAGATTCACAATCCAGAAATGGAGTATGTGTCGCTTGTCCGCTTCGGAAAAAAATTCAATCCCGATTCGGACATATACGATGTCTGTCCGAAAAAGGTCTGAAATCAGAATCTTTGGAAAAATGGGGACTTTCCAAAAAACTGAGTTTTTTCGGAAAATCCTGTATTAATAAAAAAAGTTATAATCATGGAGAAAAAAATGGAAAACAATGACAAGACAGTTGCCGCTCCAAGTGCGCCGAAAAGACCGGCCCGCCCGGCTTCTTCTCCAGCGAAGACTGTCGCTAGTGGAAGTGGCTCGAAACCTGCCGCGAAGACGGTGGCTAGCCCGGCCCCTGCGAAGACTGTGGCTTCGACGGTGGCTGCGAAACCAAAAACTGTTTCAGCGACGGTTTCCGCTACTGTGGCGGGCTCTTCTTCCGCGAGAATCTCGTCGACGGAGAGAAAAGTCAGGAAAATCGGAAAGTACGAGGTCATAAAGAAACTGGCCCAAGGTGGAATGGGTGCGGTCTACATCGGATTCGACCCGGATTTGCAGCAGAAGGTCATAATCAAGAAGCAGATTCTCAAGGACAACAGGAACGCCGAGGAACGCTTCAAGCAGGAGGCGAAAATCCTCCGCGACCTGCAAAGCCCGAACATCGTCAACACATACGAGTACTTCAAAATCGGAAAGAGCAGCTATTTCGTAGAGGAGTTGATAGACGGCTCTTCGCTTGATTCACTTTTGGACAAGTACAAACGCTACAGGGCTTCCGAGATAAACGACAATCCTAATTCCGATTGGGCAAAGGAAGGCCCCATTGGAACGGCTCTCGCGCTCTATATTTTCAGGGAGGCGTGCTACGGTCTCCAGTTCGCCCATGCGAATGGAATCGTGCACAGGGACATCAAGCCTGGAAACCTGCTCATATCGAAGGACGGAAAGATAAAGCTCACTGATTTCGGAATTGCGGCGAACGACAAGATGGAGGACACTTCCATAGACTCCGAGGAAATCGAGGAGGAGGAGGCCCCTTCCGACAACGCCGACACGCTCACCGTCGCGGGCGCGATTCTCGGAACTCCTGCGTACATGTCGCCTGAGCAGGCCGTAGATTCGAGCGAGGTTGACGAGAAGGCAGACGTGTTCTCGATGGGTGTCATGCTCTACGAGATGCTCACGGGGGAGAAGCCTTTTGACCTTCCAATCGACTTGAACACGCTCAAGCCGAACGAGTCGGTGATGGGCGCCATCAAGAAGGGAAAATTCAACAACGACCCGAAAAAGCTGAATCCTTCGATTCCGTGCAGCATTCTCTCCGTCTTGAAGAAGATGCTGAAATTCAAGCCGGAGAACAGAATCTCCATCTTGAACGTCATAAAAGTTCTCGACAAGTACATATCCCGCTACGAGACCGACCGTTTGGAGAAGGAGCTTGAGACCGCGGTGAAGGCGTGCGACAGGAACGAGCACCACAGAATCGTCTTCTTCAAGCCGAGGAAGCCCGTCGCCCTCATAGCCGTGAGTACGATTCTCGCCGCCGTCCTGGTGTTCGGAATCTTCACGATTGAGCACAAGAAGTACACGGACTGGTATCAGAGCAACAAGATTTCGTACAGGGACAACGGCTCGTTCAAGGCGGTCCGCATGATAATGAAGACTCCTAAAGAGGACGCCAATGTCGACGGTGTCAACTTCCCGATAGTCGCCTACTTCTACAAGGACGACAAGGCGAACCCGAGCGACATCATCTGCACTGGAAAGTCTGAGGACGACGACTTTTCCGACACGTCTGTGGATTTCGCGCTGATGGACGCTTCTGAGCTTACCGACGGACAGAAGAAGTCCATGTTCAACTATTACTCGTCAGACCTGTTCTATGCGAAGGCCGGAAACTACAGAGTCAAGCTCGTGTTCGGCTCGTACATCATCTGGAAGACGATAAAGATTGAGCTGAGCGACGACAAGAAGAAGAACCTTGAGCCGGAGAAAATCTGGATAGAGGAGCTTGCGATTCAGTACAGCGGAATGCAGAAGAACAAGGATATGGTCGTTATTCCTACGGTCGTCGATTTGAAGACCGAGAAGACAATCAAGAACGCCGTCATAACGGTCGAGAACAGCAAGAAAAAGTATGTTCCGATCAAGGAATTGACCGAGTACGAGAAAAAGACGATGAAAATCTGGAGGGTCAGGGCGACCGCCGACGGATATTCAAGCAGCGAATTCTCGATAAAGCCTGACTGGTATCAGGACAAGATTCTGATAAACATCGGACTTGAGTCTTTGAGATGACAAATGGACCTGTTCGGAACAGAAAAATCTGGACAGGTTCTTGCCTTTTGATGGAGTGGTCGCAGCGCACTGGTGCAATCAGTGCGCTGCGCTTTTTTCTTGCCGTCGAAATATGCTTTTGTTATATTGAACGTATGATTGAGAACGAAAACAACGAAAACGAAAATATCGAAAATGTCGAAAATATCGGGAACATCGAGGAAACAGAGAGTGTCAAGAATGACGGCGAGCCCGAAATCGATGGAAATTCTGAAAATACTGAAAAGATAGACAATTCAAACAATGGTGACGATGGAGTTTCCGCTGAGATTCTGCCGGATGTCGATGTTGAAAACGACTTCCCCGGAGAAAATTCCGACTCCTCTTCAGAGCCTGTCCTGCCCAACGGAAAAAAGCTTTTCGAGATAAAAATTTCACGGAACAAGAGCGGTTCCTCTTCCGAGGGATGCGGTTCGGACGACAGAAAATTCCAGAAGAAGATAGAGAAGGCGCTGACATCTTCTCTCACTTCCGCTTTGAACAGCGCGCTGATGGCGATTGACGAGTTCATGCCTCCGCGCCTTTTCATCATGCCGCTCTCCGGGCATCCGATTTTCCCCGGAATATACGCGCCCATGGTAATAAGCTCTCCCGAAGACACTCTGGCTGTCGAGAAGGCCATGAGCGAGAGCAATGGGTTCATCGGTTTCGTCTTGACGAAGAACGACGAGGAAGTTCCTTCGATGTCCGATTTGTACAAGGTCGGAACCCTCGCGAAAATCGTCCGCAAAGTGAACCTGCCGGACGGAAGCGTGAACATATTCGTCTCTACGATAAAGCGTTTCAGGATAACCCGCGCGTTGTCGTCTACGGCTCCTTTGTGCGCTTCCGTGGAGTACCTCAACGACGAGGAGACCGACACGTTCGAGGTGAAGGCTCTTACCCGCGCCGTCGTCAGCGAGATGAAGGAGATAAGCGAGCACAATCCGCTCTTCACCGAGGAGATTCGGCTCAACATGGTCAACATCGAGAATCCCGGAAAAATCTCCGATTTCGTCGCGACCATATTGAATGACGACAGGGAGGAGCAGCAGAAGATTCTTGAGGAGACGAATGTCAGAAAGAGGATGGAGAAGGTCCTCGTCGTCATAAAGAAAGACCAGGACTTGATAAACATCCAGAAGAAGATTCAGGACGAACTCAAGGAGAATTTCGAGAAGAACCAGCGCGAGCATTTCCTCCGACAGGAAATGAAGATGATTCAGGACGAGCTTGGCGGCGAGGACGGAAGCGACTACCAGAAGTTCAAGTCCAAGATTGAGGCGTTTGGCTTCGAGGGCGAGATAAAGGAGACGCTCGACAACGAACTGGAGAAGTTCAAGATAATGGACCCCAACGCATCCGAGTATTTCATGGAGCGGAACTATCTTGAGCTTGTCGTCTCTCTTCCGTGGAAGGATTCCGAGCCAGAGTCGTTCGACATAATCAAGGCCTACAAGGTGCTTGAGAAGGACCACTACGGATTGGACGACGTGAAAAAGCGCATCCTCGAATATCTCTCTGTCAGGAAGCTCAAGAACGACAACAAGGGCTCCATCATGATTCTCGTCGGACCTCCGGGTGTTGGAAAAACGTCCATCGGGCACTCAATCGCGGAGGCGATGAACAAGCCGTTCTACCGTTTCAGTGTCGGCGGAATGAGGGACGAGGCGGAGATAAAGGGCCACCGTCGCACCTACATCGGCGCGCTTCCCGGAAAGATTCTGCAGGGCTTGAAGATAACGAAGACGAAATCGCCTGTTTTCATGATAGACGAAATCGACAAGATGGGCGCGAGCTATTCTGGAGGGGATCCAGCGTCCGCCTTGCTTGAGGTCCTAGACCCTGAGCAGAACGTGAATTTCCGCGACACCTATCTCGACTTGCCTTTCGACGTGTCGAATGTCTTCTTCATTTTGACGGCCAACTCTTTGGACACGATTCCGGGACCTCTTTTGGACAGGGCTGAAATCATCAAACTTTCAGGCTACATCGACCAGGAGAAGATGGAAATCGCAAAGAAATATCTGATTCCGAAGTCGCTTGAGAAGAACGGTTTGGCGAAGAACCAGGTGAAGTACACGAAGGCCGCCCTCTTCAAGATTGCCGAGGAGTACGCCCGCGAATCCGGCGTCAGGTATTTCGAACAGTGCGTGGACAAGATTCACAGAAAAATCGTTTTGGAAAATCTCTCAGGAATTCCTGCCGACATGAAAAAGCTTTCGGACGCGAAGATAACTTCGTTCGAGGGCGGCAGTGTCGAATCATTGAAGGAAAAGACGTTCACAATCGATGCCGGAGACTTGGAGAGGTACCTCGGAAAGCCTATTTTCGACGAAAGCGACATGAAAGTCGCAGATGTTCCCGGAACCGCAATCGGTCTTGCGTGGTCGTCTGTGGGCGGCGACACTCTCAAGCTGGAGGCCGTGTCGTTTCCGTCGCAGAAGGGGGGATTGCAGTTCACCGGCCAAATCGGCAGCGTCATGAACGAGTCCGCCACAATCGCCTTGAACTGGGTGCGCCGCTATTCAATCGAACACAACATAAAGCCGAGCGAGTGGTTCGACCAGAACGCCATCCACCTGCACATTCCGGAGGGCGCGACTCCGAAGGACGGGCCTAGCGCGGGAATCACGATGGCGACGACGTTCATGTCCCTCATAACGGGCCGTGTCATAAAGCCGCACGTCGCTATGACTGGCGAACTCGACCTCACCGGCAAAGTCATGCCGATTGGCGGTCTTCGGGAGAAGACTGTCGCTGCGAAGCGCAACGGCATAAAGACAATCTACATTCCGAAGGGCAACGTGCGCGACTTGGAGGAGATTCCCGAAATCGTCAAGAGCGGGGTCAAATTCATCCCTGTCTCCAACGCCATGGAAGTCATGACGACGGTTTTCCAGCCTGAAGAGAAGAAAGCCGATAGCGGTTACGGATTCTGAACATGTTGCTCTGGAATGCGATAACCAAATTGTCGTTCAGGTCTATTTGAAATTAAAAGGAAGTTTTCTATGATACCTAGAATATTTTTGAACCCGAAAGAGGAGAACGAAATCAAGCAGGGCTTCCCGTGGGTTTTCGACAACGAAATCGAGTCTGTGAAATTCGAGGCGAAGAACGGGAGCGGCGTGAAGAGCCTTCCGTTGAACGATGCCGCCCTCGATTCTGAACTTGCGGACGGAAGCGTCGTCGAGGTCTTCGCCCATGCGGGTGCGTTTTTGGGAACCGGCGTCATCAACAGAAAGTCGAAAATCACCGTCCGCATAATTGGTTCGGAGCACGCCGACCAGATTCTTTCGGATACGGCCGCCTTCTACGAGAAAAAAATCCAGGACGCCTACGATTTGAGGAAGCTGCACTATTCGATAAAGGATTCCTACAGGCTCGTATACGGCGAGTCCGATTTCATTCCGGGCTTGATTGTCGAGCGTTATGTGGACACGAAAAAGAATGTCTATCTTGTCGTTCAGTTCTCGACACTTTCCTGCGAGGTTTTCAGAAAGGAGATTCTTGCGGCGTTGAGGAAAATCATCAAGCCGTATGGAATTTTCGAGAAGTCCGACGCTCCGACACGGGAAAAAGAGGGGCTTCCTCTCCGCACTTGCTGGGAAGGCGAGGTGCGAGACGAGAAAATCGTCATAAGGGAGAACGATGTCCTCATCGAAGTCGATTTGGCGAACGGGCAGAAGACCGGCTACTTCCTCGACCAGAAGGACAACAGGAAATACGTCTCCGCCCTCTGCTCTGGAAAAAGGGTTCTGGACACTTTCACCCACACCGGCGCTTTCGGCTTGAACGCGGTGAACGGCGGCGCGAAGGAAGTGATTTCCGTGGACATTTCGCAGGACGCGGTGGACTTGGTGAACAAGAACATCGAGTTGAACCATGCGGAAAAGAAGATGAAGGCCGTGTGCGCCGACGTTTTCGCTCTTCTAAAAGAATACGAGGAGAAGGGCGAGAAATTCGACGTGATAATCCTCGACCCGCCGGCTTTCACTAAATCCGCGAAGAACATACAGAAGGCCTACGGCGGCTACAAGGAAATCAATCTCCGTGCCATGCGCCTTTTGAACCCGAACGGAATCCTCGTCACCTGCTCTTGCTCTTACTTCTTCGACGCGGCCCATTTCTACGGAATGATTATGAAGGCCGCCGAGGATTCCAAAAAGCGTGTGCAGATAATATCGAAGACGGGCGCTGGTCCTGACCATCCGGTTCTCGTCGGTTATCCAAAGTCAGAATATCTGAAGTGTGCGGTGTGCCGTGTCATATAATTGCGTTTTCGTCATAGGTCCGACAGCCGTCGGAAAAACCGCCATCGGAGTCCGCCTCGCCGACGCTTTTGACGGCGAGATAATCAGCGCGGATTCAAGGCAGGTCTACAAAGGTCTCGACATCGGCACCGGCAAGGATTTGGCGGATTACGATATTGTCGATTCATTTGGAAATGAAAAGCACATTCCCTACCACATAATCGACGTGTGCGATTTGTCGAAGGAGTACAACCTTTTCGATTTCCAGGAAGATTTCTACAAGGCTTTCTCGGACATAAGCGCGCGCGGAAAACTCCCAATCTGCGTGGGCGGCACCGGCATGTACGTCGATTCGATTTTGAGAAGCTACGACATGATTGAAGTCCCCGAAAATCCAGAAGAGAAAGCCGCCCTTAAAGCGAAATCCTACGATGAGCTGAAATCAATCCTGATTGAAGAGAAGGAGAAACTCCACAACACGACCGAATTCGGCGACAAGGACAGAATCATAAAGGCAATTCTGATAAACCGCTTCTCCAAGACTGCCGAGTATTCCGAGTTGAAGCGGAAAATGCAGGAGAGCCGTCCTAAAATCGAGCCGCTTGTAATCTGCACGACGCTCGACAGAAAACTTGTCCGCGCTAGGATTGCCGCGCGCCTCCGAGCGAGAATGGGCGAGGGACTCATCGAGGAGATTGACGGGCTTCACAAGGCCGGCTGGTCTTTCGAGAGGCTTGAGTCGCTTGGGCTTGAATACCGCTTCGTGAGCCTCTATCTGCAGGGCGAGTACGGCGAGGTAGGAAGCGATGGCGCGAGGGAGAAACTGTTCGAGCTTTTGAACCGCGCCATTGGCCAGTTCGCCAAGAGGCAGGAGACTTGGTTCCGCGGCATGGAGAAGAAGGGGGTGAAAATCCACTGGCTTCCAGAGGAGATGGACGTGGAGAAAAGATTCGAAGCGGCGAAGGACTTGCTTCTGGACAGACGGTGAGACTTTTCCGAATAAAGAATTGAGAGATTCGCTTTTTCTGCAAAAAAAAGGCCTCGGTTTTCGAGGTCTTTGTATTTTTAAATGAATATTTTGTCTGTTTTCGTTTGTGTTATGCTGTGACAGCGTTTGATTCCTGGACCTTTGTGATGTATCCAGTCCTGAGGCATGTGTCGAACAAAGCTTTGCTGAGATAGTCAGTAGTGACATCTTCGTAGCCGTCTTTGTCCCGGACGATGCGCACAACATATCCGTCATCCATTTCACGGACCACTGTCATGTAGTCTGTGTTTTTACCGATGCTTTTCAATGTGTAAACTGCCATTTTTTTATCTCCATAAACTTTATAGAATGTTTTCTGAAATAATGTGTCATTCAACACATATTTTTATTTTCGGTAATTGAGAATCGGAGTTTAGAAAAATGTTCTATTTCGACGCGCACAACCACCTCTGCCATTCATTCTATCCGTCTTTTTCCAGCCCTGTCGACTATTCATGCATTTCGTCTTTCTGCACTGAAGACGAGTGGCGCGATTTTCCGTACCACGACAGGAAGAACATTCTGAAGTCGTTCGGGCTTCATCCTCAGATGTTAGCCTGCGCTGATTTTTCCGCGGAGGACTTCGAAAATGGAATGGAAGTTCTTGGGCGGCTGCTCAAAAACAACGAAATTTTCGCTGTCGGGGAGATTGGTTTCGATTTTTTTACAGAGGAATTCAAGAAAACTGAAAAAATCCAGACTGAATTTTTCGAGAGACAGCTTGATTTGGCGGCGGCTTTTGGAAAACCGATTGTTGTCCACTGCAGGAAGGCGATGGACAGAATCTTTTCGTTCTCAAAAAGTCTTTCCTCCCTTCCTGCCGTCGTTTTCCACAGTTTTCCGGGCGGCAAAAACGACGCTTCGTCTCTTTTGAAGAAAGGCGTCAACGCGTTTTTTTCGTTCGGTAAGCACCAGCTCATGAACGGAAAGCGGCTGTCTGTCGAGATGCTTTCCACCCATTCTGACTTTCCTGGAAGGATTCTGTTTGAGACCGACTGTCCCTATCAGACGTTGAAAGGCGAGTCGGAAACATCTGCTGCCGAAATCGCCCTGGTCTATGAAAAGGCCCGTGAAATCTGCGGCTTCGACAGCGAGAAAATTGCGATGGCGGCATTCTCGAATCTCTTGGATTCCTGCGGTTTTGACTTTGGGGCTATTCCGAAAGGAAACTCTTGACGGCTTCCAGTGCCGCCTTGTATTCGGCTACGACCTTCTTGCTCAGAAAATCGATGTCGCCGTTCGCTTTGCCCCTGAGTACGTCCTCCAGTTTCTGTCCGGCTTCGGCGAGCTTTTCCGTGCCGATTTGCCTGCCGGCACCTTTCACCGCATGGACGTAGCTCGCCGCTTCTGCGTTCTTCTTTTCAGCCACAAGTTTTTTCAACTCTTCCGGTTCGAATTTTGTGTCCGAAACGAATGTCTCCATCAATATTCGGTAAAGCTCCATGTCGTTGTCGACGAGGTCGAGTCCCTTCTTTGAGTTTAGAATCTGCGCTTCTTCCATTTTCCGCTCCGTTTGCGTTTGATTAGTGCTTGTTTTTTATATTCTCGTAGAAATCATCTCCACTGTCGTCCGTCACGACGAAGCAAGGCAAATCCCTTACCTCCACGAGTCTCACGGCTTCCATTCCAAGTTCCTCGTAGTCGATGATTTCCTGCGACAATATGTATTTTGAAGCAATCAGTGCCGCTATTCCTCCCGGTGTTCCGAGATAGAATCCCCCGAATTCCTTGCAGGCGTCCGTCCACTGCCTGCTCCTGTTTCCCTTTGCGAGCGTGACGAGGGCGGCTCCATTCTTCATGAGTAGTTCCGCGTACACGTCCATCCGTCCAGCCGTCGTGGGACCGAAGCTTCCTATGACGCATCCGTCAGGTGTTCGGGCAGGGCCTGCGTAGCAGATTGGGTACTTCGTCGTGTATTCGGGGAGTTTTCCCGTTTCGTCCAGCTGCTTCTTCCATCTGGCGTGGGCCGCGTCCCTTGAAACAAGAATCTTTCCCGAAAGCAAAAGTCTGTCTCCCGGTTTCGCCCCCTTGAGCTGTTCGAGGACTGACTGCATTCCCTTTGACGTGTCGATTTTCCTCTCGCTTCCATCGCTCTCTGGGGTGCTTTCCGCGAATTTCACGGCATCGCTGAATCCTTCTATTGAACTTGGATTTTCCACGGTCTTTTCAAGGTAGAAGCCTTCGTCGGTGACGAACGCCTTGAGGTTCCTGTGCGCCGAGCACGACACTCCGAACGAAATCGGACAGCTCGCTCCGTGGCGGGGAAGCCTTACCACGACTGCGTTCAATGCGAACGCGCTTCCGCCAAACTGCGCTCCGTATCCGCTCTTTGCCGCAATCTCCATCGCCTTCTCCTCAAGCTCCCTGTCCCGGAATGCGTTCGGGTTCGGCTCGTATGTGAGGTCGTCGTAGGCTCCCATCGTGGCGAGCTTGAGCGTGAGAAGGTTCTGCTCCGGGCTTAGTCCGCCTGCGACGATTCCGATTGTGTACGGCGGGCAGGCTGATGTCCCGAAGTGCGATATCTGCTCTTCCATGAGGGCGGTGAATTTCTCTTTCGTGAGGAATGCCTTTGTGCCCTGTATGAAACTCGTCTTGTTCGATGAGCCGCCGCCTTTCGCGCAGAAAATCATGCCCATCGATTTTTCAGGCAGGCTTTTTATGAACGGCGGAGTGGGGGCGAGCGCCGCGCCGGCCGTGAAGAGTGAGATTTGAGCCGGCATGTTGTTCTTCGGGTCGAATTCGTCGTAGAAATTTTTCGGAACGCTCGTGGAGAATCGGAGCTTGCGTTCGTCGTATGTTTTTCTCGCGCCTTCCGAAAGGGACTCGCATTCGCCTTTTTGCGAGATGAATCCGCTTTTTTTCCAGCCGAATATGTTCGCGATTCCCGTGTCCTGGCAGAGCGGGAATTTGCCTTCCGACGCGGTCTGGGCGTTTTTCAGTATGCACGCGCAAACGTACCTGTCGTTGTCGCTCTCGTCTTTTGAAAGGGCGGCTTTTATGACCGACTCTATGTGCTCTTTCGTGAATGTGAACGAAAGCCTGGAGAATGCTCTCTCCGCTGTCTTTTCGAGGATGTCCTCTCCGTTTTCAATTGGGAAGAAATCGAAGTTGCTTTGAATGTCTGACTGTTTCATTCTTAGATTATCGATTTTTAACCCGTGTTTTTCAATAAACACGCCCTGCGTTCTCTCTTCCATTATTGGCGGAAAAATCCAAAATTTCTCTTGACAAAAATCAATTTGTCGATTATCCTATTGTACATTCGTTGGGCAGTTAGCTCAGTTGGTAGAGCCCCTGGTTTACACCCAGGTTGTCGGGAGTTCGAGTCTCTCACTGCCCACCACGGGATGTAGCGCAGCTGGTAGCGCGCTTGGTTTGGGACCAAGATGTCGCAGGTTCGATCCCTGTCATCCCGATACCGTCAGATTCGTCTGGCGGTTTTTTTTCGCTTTTTCATTCGCGCTGCGTTTTTGGCTGTCCGCATTCGCATTCAAGTTTTCATCGATTTTACATGTTTATGAACGCTTTTCTTTTTGGTAGAATCAAATTCTATGGATACTAGAAAATTGTCTAAAATCGCGTTTGCATGCTTCTGCCTGTCATTCGTGTTTTCGCTGACGTCCCTCTCTTTTCATTCGGACGTCTCGTTTTTCGCTTTTCCGCTGGCTGCGGCCTTCTCATTGATTCTGGCGCATTTCGCTTTGAAAAGACTTTTCAGGCTTGGTGGCGTCTCCGTTCCCGACGAGGATGCCGGGCGGGCTGTGCACGTGCCTGTGGTGAGGGTGCTCCTCCAGTACCTTCCGTATGTGCTCTTGATTTCGTTCGTCCTGAGAAGGGCGGGGGAGAGCGGCACGCCGTTCGCCCTCGATGTTGTGCAGGTCGTCCTTTGGCTTTTGGTGTCGGTGCTTGCGATAGTGGTCCTTCACTTCCTCGGTTCTAAGAGGCTCAAGAGGACCGCTCCGAACTGGAACCAGTTCCTCGTTGACAAAAAATACGCCGAGAAGAAGGCCGGCAGAAGCTTCTTCCGCTGGCTCCTCTCCGAGATTGTCAGCTGGATTGACGCTCTGGTGCAGGCTGTGTTCATGGTGCTTTTGCTGAACATTTTCATCGTGCAGCTCTACGAGATTCCGTCGGAGTCGATGGTCCCTGAATTCCTCGTGAAGGACAGGGTCGTGGTGTTCAAGTTCCTCAACGGCCCTAAATTCCCTCTTTCCGACGTGGGGCTTCCGTATATGAAAAATTACGACAGGGGCGATATCGTGGTCTTCAGAAATCCGCACTACTCGGCGGACAGAAAGTCCGAGGTGAGGACGTTCCTTAGCCAGCTCGTCTACATGTGCACTCTCACCATGAAGAACATCAACGTGGACGCGGACGGAAAACCGAAGGCCGATCCTTTGGTCAAGCGCGTTGTCGGCGTTCCGGGCGAGCAGCTGATGATGCAGGACGGAATCCTCTATTCGAGGACGGAAGGCTCGAACGAGTTCAAGAAGGTGGATTTGGATTCTTCCTACGCCTGCTGGAATTTGAACGGAGTCAAGAGCGGGGTGAAGGAGGGCATACGCGAATTCCCGCTTTCACAGAACAGCTACGAGTCCATGCTTGAGGTGGAGTCGATGAGGAATTCGTTCGATTTGGATTCCGCCAAGAAGACTTGCTCTGATTTGGCTGTTGAGTTCGATTCCCTTGTTTCGTCTCTGGAATCGCATGATGGTGCGGATTTCTCCCTTTCTCCGAACGAGATGAGCGTTTTCTTCATAGACAGCGCGTCCATGTTCGCCTCTTCGCCTTTGCTTCAGAACGTCAGGCAGATTTCGGCGGAGTTGGTTTCAAATTCTGCAGGAAGGGCTTGGTACAAAAAGTTCCTTCTTTCATGGGTTGATTCCGTCCCTGATTTCAAAGGTGACTTGTATTCCGAGGCCAATTTCAAGCTCAACGTGATGATGAAAATCTCCATCGCGAAGATGATGAACAGGTACGTCATGTTCTACAGCGAGAAAGTCCAGACTTCCGAGTGGCAGAACGACGTCGCGCTTTCGTCTGCAATCGCCGATTTGGACAAGCTCGTCGGGTATGTCTCTCTTTTGGACAGGCGGAACATGCCAATCTTCCCAGCGAACGCCGAGGACGGAAGCCCCCGCTACATTCCAGACGGAAGCTACTTCATGATGGGCGACAACCGCTTCAACTCTCTCGACATGCGCCATTCCTACGAGTCGTGGACGGTTCCTCTCACGCCTTTCGACGAGTACAGCGTGACGTACTCCACCGACATGGCTCCTCAGTATGTCGACAAGAGCCGGATGCTCGGAACGACCGCCTACAGGTTCTGGCCGGTGTCGAGAAAGGGCGTTCCCGGACACACTGGAATGTGATTCTTTTGCGCGCAAAAAAAATGCGGGTGTTTTTACGAAAGGTATGCTGACAAGTAGGGCTGAGCGTAGTCGAAGCCCGTTCATTGTCATGCAAAAATAGGTCATTTCGACTTCGCTCAATGACCGCTTTCGACTTCGCTCAATGACCGCAGGAAAATAATTTTGAACTTGAAAAGCTCTGCATCCAAAATGACGAAAAAATCCGCTCGCTGCAGGAAGAAGCGCGCTTAAAGGATGCAGCATCAAAATCAAAAGATGAAAAAGCCCAGCTTTTAAAAGAGCACAACAGCGATTTTAAAAACATATTTATCAATTTTCCCAGTCATCTGGAATACGGCTGAAATAGTCTTCAAAGGACTCGTTCAGAAGTCTTCTGCTCTCAAAATCCGCCGTCCTCCTGTAGTCGATTCTGTAGATTGGGGTGCTCGGCTGAGTCAAATCCGCAAAGAGGATGAAATTCCGCTTGAAGCCGAACGGGACGCAGTTCCTCCGCCATAAATCCTTGAAGCCTATGATGTGCTTGAAGTTCACACGATTCAAACATGTTATTTGCTTGCCGTCTTTTTTATCAAGATATTCAAAACAATAAGCACCGTCCTTGAATCTCTCAAATGAATCGGGGAGCCTTTTTATTATCTCTTCCGTGTCGATGAACATATGGTTTTGCCCTTCCGCGATTTCCATCACCTTTCCGGTCGCATCTTCTCTTGTCTCCAAATCTATGACCTTGAAAGGCGGCTTTATGTCCATTACATAAACCGCATCGAAAGTGCTCTCAAGGCTCGAAAATGTGACCCTCTCAAAAACAGTTTTCCCCGTGCCTTCTATTTTGTACCTGTTCCGCAATGTGTAGTCTTCAATTTTGCTTTCTTCAGTAAAAGACTCTTTTGCAAAGTATCTATCATATTTTTTTTGAAAGTTATTTGCTGAAAACTCATCCATCAGAGCTGTTGCCAAATCCTTTATGTTGAGGAAGTCCGTGTAGACGTTGTTCGAGCATTTTATCGCGTCTTGCAGCGCATTTTGAAACCTGGACACATTTCTAAACTGTTCATGGACAAGGGCGTTGTTGTTTTTGCAGAATTCAAAATTCTTAGCATTGTCCTTACATCTTTTTATATTTGTTCTTATATGTCCACAAATACTTGGCAACTTCACATTCTCACAAAATTCAGCGAATCTTTCTTCAACAACCCCGTCCTTGCACCAGCGCGGGTTCTTCTTTGCGAGGAAGCGGTCCAGGGTTTGGCTGAGCCTCCCGTACTCCGCTTCCGAAATTTCAAGCGTCTCCTCGTCGTCTTCCCCGTAGCCTTCGGGGAGGTTCTTGCGCTCCTGGGCTTTCCTGTATTCTAATGTGTCAAAGTCGAAGCCTTTGTCGCCCTCCTCGAAGTCCTGCTCCGGTATTATGTTCGGGATGCCGTTGTCTTTGCAGAACCGGTCGAATTCCTGGTAGAGCCTTCCGTCATAAAGAAAGTCTTGGATTCTTTCCAACTCTTTTTTTGAGACTCCGCAAACATCCCAAATTCCAAATTCTTTTTTCAAGTATTCGACAAATCTCTTGTCATCTTTTGCCTCTTTTTCTGTATAGAGATATTGTGAATAATGAGATTCCATTTTTGCAATTTGATATTTTTTCCCCTCAAACCGCTCGACAGTTTCCATAAAGTGATAGTCAACGGAATTGTTGTAAATGCCCTCATGATAGCAGAAGGTCCAAAACTTTTTCCAGCTCGGCGTCTTCCTCAGAATCTCATACATCTCGTCCATCTGCTTTGGGGTTATGAAATACGTGACCTCATCCAGTATTTCCGTCCCAAAGTCCTGTTCCTCGTTTATCCGCTCCGCCAAGACTTTGGGCGCGTATATGAACTCGACTCCCCGGTACTTGAAGCAGAGTATGCTGTAGAGCCTGCCTTTGTACTTGGTCGCCATCTTCACGTCGAAGTCGATTCTGTCGGATTCTTCGATTTCAATGGATTTTTCTTTTTCTTCCTCTTCCTCTTCCCAATCCTCGTTGAGGACTTTTACGTTTTCCACAAAACTTTCGACGCTTTCTGCCAAAATTGTCGAGTTTGCAACCAGGCTGTCGTAATCTCCATCTGGAATTGCGCCCTGCTTGTTGTATTTGTAGATGGGCGAGGCTTCGTTGTTTCTCTCATAGAAGATTTTATGTTTCTCGTAATGCCCAATGTCTACATAGCCTTTGTCCAATAGTTTCTGATACTCCATTTTGTATTGGCTGTATTTTGGGCTTGTGAGCACTCCTTTCTTGCCATTGAAAGAATAGACATTAAAAAAGTTTGAATAGTATTCTGTTTTTTCAAGAAGTTTTTTGTTCATTGTTTTTTCGACTGTTTCACAAAATACAATGCCAGTGTCTTCCATGTATTTCCTGAACTCGTTCGTTACATCTTTGTTCTCGTTTTCTTCGATGATTTTGTATGGCGAAGTGACTTTGTACATTGCAAGCTCAGCAAAGATGTCGTCGAAATTATCCGATTCCTCGTAATAAAAAAAACAAGATTCGTCTTCTATTCTGTATTTCGGTGTCATTTTGTGTTTTGCTCCTTTTTAGCTGTTTTTAAGACCTCGTCCAATTCACGTTCGTCCCATCTTTTAGGAGACAGAAAGCATCTTAAAAAAAAAAATTTTTTTCAAGATGGTTTTTGTCTCCACGATGGGAATTTTCTTTTTTTATTTATAACAAAAAATTATCTAGTTTTTTTCTTGAAAGTACTTGACAAAAGAAAAAAAAAAAAAACTAGACTCTATTACAAATATGGGGAAGAGCATTTTAGGAAAGGGAATAGCATTTCCAGTTGGAACTGATATTCATGGAAAAATAAAAATGTCAGGCTATGAAAAAAGTGTCGAGGAATCGATAAGGATAATCCTTGGCACAACTCCTGGCGAGAGAGTAATGCAGCCAGAGTTCGGATGCAAAATCAATGACATATTGTTTTCATCGAATTCGGGAAAGACAATAGAGCTTGCGGTTCACTACATCAAAGAAGCGATTGTGAGATGGGAACCAAGAGTGATATTAAAAAATGTGGAAGGCGAATCTGATTCTGAAAATGAGAGTCAAGTTAATATGAAAATCGAATATGAGATTCGATCTGTAAATACTTTTTTCAATATGGTTTATCCATTTTATTTGGAGAGGGGCGAACGTGATTCCAAAGGTCAACTTAGATGACAGGACATTTGAGGATATAAAAAATGAAGCGATAGCATTGATACCTCGATACTGCCCTGAATGGACAAATCATAATCCGTCAGATCCCGGAATAACGTTGATAGAGTTGTTTTCATGGATGACAGAAATGACACTTTACAGGTTGAACAAAGTTCCGGCGAAGACATATCTGTCTATGTTGGAACTGATGGGACTTGATTTGACTCCTCCGCAAAGCGCAAGGGCGGTAATAGAATTTCATACAGTTGAAGGTTGCAAGAAGGATGTCGAGATAAAGCAGGGAACAAAAGTTGCATCGATAACATCGGAAGAAGAACCAATAATATTTGAAACTGAGAAAAATTTGAAAGTAAGAAATTCAAAAATAGTTAGCTGTGTAAACAGAGTAGGCGAAAGGTGGCAGGAAAATTGCGAAACGGAAAATAAAGTAGATTCATTTTTACTCTTTGGAACAGAAAACGCAGTTGAGCATTCTCTTTATATAAAATCGGAGACATTTAAATATCTCAAGGACGGGCACGCTGTTCAGGTGGTTTTTGATTCTGATACGGAAATAGCGTCGTCGGATGATGAAATAACAAAGCACTTGTCGTTTGAATATTGGAACGGAAAAGAATGGCTATTGGTAGAATCAAAGTCTTCGATAAACGGAGAAAAAGTTTTAGATAATGTAGTTTATCTGAAAGGAATTTGTGAAATAGAGCCTACTGAGGTAAACGGCGTTGAAGGATTGTTTGTAAGAGCCGTTTTGGCAGATGTTCCAAAAAATCCGAACACGTTGAAACTGAAAAGCATAAAAGTCCGGAATGTCTTCATTGGGGAAGGATTCCAATCAGAACTTTGCATAGCAAACAAAGGAAAAGTCTATGACACTGTAGACCAAAACAACAGTTTTAGAATGTATGCAGAAATTCCTGTAATGAACGAGATTTTCTACATAGCCTGTGATGAAGTTTTCAAGAACAAAGGCACAAGAGCAAGCATAAAATTCGTGTTTAGTGAAATGGGAACAGGAGAAAGAGCGAATGAAAACGCAATTTTTTCTTATGAATACTGGAACGGACACGACTGGAAAAAACTCGACAAAGCGAACAATGAATTGACAGACGAAACATTCGCATTCAAGCAAAGCGGAAAAGTGTCGTTTGTGATACCTGAAGACATGAGTGAAACGGATGTGGACAATGAAGGACACATCTACATAAGAATCAAATTGTTGCCAAAAGATTTTTCTGTTGGAGGAAAATATGGAAAAAATATTTATGGAGAAACAGAGTGGCAATTTGAGGAAAAAGTGCAGTCTCCAATGATTGAAAAAATCAGGATAGCATACGAGCCGAAAGCTGTTGTGGCAGAAAATATTTTAACCTACACAAACTTTCAATGGAAAGATGAAAGTAAATTTTTCCTGGAAAATGAAGGGGAAGAAACGAAAAGCATATTCTCGATTGAAAATGAAAGTTTGCCGTCATTGTATTTGGGATTATCAGGAAAGGTTAGCGCAGGAAATTATCCAGTTTATTTTAGAGTCGATGAAAGAAATAAAAATCAGCAAGAGCATAAAATAGCAGAAATCATAGGGCTTCCTGCATCAGAAAAAGAAGAGCGAAATATAAATCTTGAATGGGAATATTGGAATGGAAACTCATGGAGAAAGCTGGATTTCAGTGATGAAACAGATTTTTTCCATGAATCAGGATTTATAGATTTTAATATCCAAGAAGACATATGCGAATTCTCAATGTTTGAAAAAGAAGCAAATTGGATTCGATGCGTAATGAAAAATGGAAGTTTTGAATTACCACCAAAAATCAAAGGGATAGTAATCAACTGTGTAACCGCCTCAAACGCAGAAAAACACGAAAATGAGATAATCGGGAGTGGAAATGGTGCACCCGGACAAAGATTAAGGCTGGCGCACGAAAATCTTTTAAGTGGAATGGAGCTTAGAATAAAGGAAGAATCTATTCCGTCATCAAATGAAATAAAAATGATGAAAGCCGACGGAATTGAAAACCCCGTAGAAATCATAGAAGAAGAAGCGTGGGTAAAATATAAGGAAGTTCCGAATTTCTATAATTCAACACCATTCTCAAGGCATTATACGGTCGACTATTTGACTGGAGAGATTCAATTTGGAGACGGAATAAAAGGAGTGAATCCACCGAAGGGAAATTTCAATATAAAAGCGGTTGAATACAAAACCGGCGGTGGAAGTGTTGGAAATGTTGCCGCACATAAGCTTCAGTATCTGACAAGAAGCATCGCGTATATATCAGGCTGTGACAATCCATATCCAAGCGAAGGCGGAAGCGATATGGAAAGCATAGACGACTTGAAAAGAAGGGCAGCTGGAGTGTTCAAGAGTCTTGAAAGGGCAGTCGCGAAAGAAGATTTTGAATGGCTGAGCATGAAAGCATCCGGTGCAGTGGGCAGGGCATATTGTCTAAAAGAAAAACAAAGAGATGGAAGCATCAGAACATTGATAATTCCAAAAATTACAGGGGAAGATGACTTAAAAACAGAACTGTATCCATCAAGAGAGCTCATAAGAAGAGTAAAGCAGCATCTTGAGGAAAGAAAATTGGTCGGAACGAAAATATCAGTAGGCGCGCCAATATACAGAAAATTTTCTCTCAAATTGACAATCGAATTCAAAGGCAATGTCTTCAATTTGGAAGAAGAAAAACGAAGAATCATGGAAAATTTGCGGATTTATTTTCATCCATTGTTTGGCTCAATCGGAAACGGCTGGGAATTCGGCAAAGACATAACAGTTGGAATCGTTTTAAAGCATCTGGAAAAAATCAATTCAATTATGTCGGTAAAAGAAATAGTGATTTTTGATGAAGCATCAAACATGAGCGTTGACGCATTGACAATCAACGACGAAGAACTTCCGTTGCTGGATGAAATTGAAATAGTTGAGCGAGGGTGAAAATGAATCAGTGGGAGATTGCGGAAAAGATATATGAAAAAGTTAGTGAGCTTGTAATCAAAGAAAAAAATGATATCTGCAAATTGAAAGTGAAGGACATCTGCCAGACAGCTTGCGACAAAAATGGACAAAAAATAATTGTGGATGAACAGATGTATGAACAACCGGCAATGTTTGAAATGTGCCTCTCAATAGGATTTGTTGGAGACGATTACATAGAGATGCTCAGGAAATATTGTGAAATAGCGGTTTTTCTGAAGGACAATCCAGCAATAGAAATAGGAGATGAATTCAAATGGCACGGAATGACAGGAAATGTCGTATTTCTTGAACCAGTTGTGCGCAAGTTGGATTCTGCGGACAAAAAGGACAAAAAGGCGGACGAGAAAATCGAGCTTTTATACAAAGTCGGATTTGGCCTTAATTCACAAAAGGCATTCGGGGTCAAGCGGATAGAAAAACGAGAGATTCGAGGACTTTTGAAATAAATAAAAAAACAGGAGGAAAAAAATGCCTAATTATCAAACGCCGGGTGTTTATGTTGAAGAAGTGGAGAGCGGTTCAAAACCTATCGAAGCAGGAGCGACAAATATCGTAGGTTTTTTGGGGATTGCCGAGAAAGGACCTGTAAACGAGGCGGTCTTGGTGACAAACTGGACACAGTACACAAAAACATTTGGAGGAATGCACAAAGCCGGCTGGCTTGGACATGCCGTTTATCAGTTTTTTCAGAATGGCGGAACAAAATGCTATATCAACAATCTTGCGGAGCCAATGGCGCAAAAGCCAAAGACAGAAGTAAAGACTGAAAAGAATGACAAAAACGGAAAGAAATCAGAAGAAAATGCTGTTTCAACAGAAAATGCCCAAACCCCACAAGCTGAATTGGACGGTGCAATTAGAAATCCAGACAACATCGCAAAACTCATAATCGGAAAAGACGAAGGCGTTGGAAAGAGAAGTGGATTGTACTTGTTTGACGAGATTCAGGACATTTCAATCGTGTCGGCACCGGGCGTAACAGACCCGGCCGCGCAGGATGCGATTCTAAGTCACTGTGAAAGGAACAGGTTCAGAGTGGCAGTTCTCGACAGTCCTGAAACATTGGCGGGTGGAATAGACACGATGCCAAAACCAAGAGATTCAATCATGGGTTCGTACTATTTTCCTTGGATTGAAATGTATGATGTGGTTCAGGACAAAAATGTATATGCACCACCAAGCGGTGGAATCTGCGGCATCTATGGAAGAGTTGATGGAGCGAGAGGTGTTCATAAAGCTCCGGCGAATGAATTGTTCAGGACAGCGTTGGGGTTGAAATACAACTTGACAGATGCAGAGCAAGAATTGCTGAATCCAAAAGGAGTCAACTGCATTAGAAGCTTCCCAGGAAGAGGAATCAGAGTATGGGGAGCAAGAACAATAAGCTCAAATCCGGAATGGCGATATGTAAATATCAGACGGCTTTTCTGCATGGTCGAACAAGCAATTCAAAATGGAACAAGTTGGGTTGTTTTTGAGCCAAACACAAAAGATACCTGGAAAAAACTTGCAAGGACGGCAACCGCATTTCTTCTTAACATCTGGAGAGACGGAATGCTTGTGGGCGACACCCCTGAGCAAGCTTTCTATGTGCGCTGTGATGAGGAATTGAACCCTCCAGAATCGGTAGATGCGGGATATGTAGTTTGCGAAATAGGTTTGGCTCCGGCCAAGCCTGCGGAATTTGTAGTGTTCAGAATTTCCCAAAAATCAAATGAAGAGTGAAAAATGCCTTTTTAGGTAAAAAATAAAAATATGGAGGACAAGAATGGCTGAATATTTGCCAACAAACAAATCGTATTTCAAAGTTGAAATAGATGGCATTTCCTATGGAAATTTCGTATCTATTGCAGGACTTGGAGCGACAGCGGAAGTGTCAGACGACATGGGGGGAATGGATAAGAACCCGCGCAAAGTCGTTGGAAAAGTAAAGTACGACACAGTAAAACTCGTACGCAATGCAGACCCAAGGGACAAGGTTCTGAAAGAATGGTGGAAAACGGTTGAACGTGGAAATCCTGAACAGAAGTCAATGTCTGTCGTGTTTGTAGACAGAGATGGCGTTACAGAAATCCAAAGACGAAATCTTTACAACTGTGTTCCATGTGGCTGGTCTATGTCGGACCTCGGCTCCGCTGAAACAGGCGTTATTCAGGAAACAATCTCAATCGTTTATGAAAACGCAGACTGGGCATAACGCCTATTGTTAAAGAAGAAAAAGGAGATTTTCTAATGAATGTAGCAAATAAGGGCATAAAGAAAATATTTCTCGCAACGATTTTCCTTTATTTTTCATTAGGAAATTCCCTTTCACAAGATTTTTCAAAATTGGCAGAAAAATCGGTGCTTGGATTGAAAAAACAAATAGATACCCAAAAGATTTATGAGGAGATGCCTGAGAATATACCATCTGTATGCCTGCTGGCGTTTGATGGAGTTGGCGGAATAAATAATGATTTGTTGGAAAAAGTTGCGGCTGAGTTGAAAAAGCAAATGGTTTTGACATCAGCTTTCAAGCCGATTTCAATGACAAAATGGCTGGACGGAGAATTTTCAGGGGAGAAAAGCTCTTCGATATTTCAGTTTTTCTCGGTATTGAGAAATAAAAGATACCCAATAAACTTGAGACTTGTCCTGAAACCCGAACTCATAAGAATCGGAAGCAAGTATCTAGTTTTGTTGACTCTTTATAATTTTGAAAATGAGAATTATCCATTAAAAGCATTGCGAATAACAGATTCAGAAAAAGAATTGCCAAAAGCGATAGAAAATTGCCTGTTGGACTTGAAAAAACTAAATGAAATAAAGAAGGACAGAAAAAAAAGAATTGCAATCCTCCCGTTCGAAATAAATTGCCGAACATTGGCGGAACAAAAGAATGGCGATTTTGACTTCATAAAAACCTCATTCTCAGAACAGGAAGGCGTCGAGCTGAAAGAAGAAGATGATTTTTTTAGTGATATTTTCTCTTACCAAACAGAATGCACAGGTTTGTTTAATTCGATTTCGATGTCAAACATAAAAGAATACACAAAAGCACCAAGCGCAGTTGGAATTGAAAATGCAGATTTTTTCGTGAAAGGAAAAATTCAATTAACAGACAGAATAAATCTAATAGATTTGAGGCTGGTGAATTGTGAAACAGGAAAAAGCGCAGGTGGGTACAAATATTTCACAGAAAAACTCGATATAGACACAATCTGGAAATTCAACAACCACTTTTTAAGCGAAATCTGCAAAACAGTCTTTGGTGAAGACGAATATGTCTCAATAGAAAAAATCGAAGAACCGAATCGGGCATTTTACATTAACGGTATGTTCATTGGAAGAGACAGATTGGCGAACATTCCAATCCCAAAGAAAAACCTGAAAATCAAAACCGGAACATATATGGAAGCAGACAAAGATGATGAAAAAAGTCTCTTCATATATATGGAACAAAATCGAATTGAAATCTTCAAAGGAAGAAATGGAGAATTTGTATGGAATCTGTTGGAAAAATAATAAATGCGGCGCTGTTTTCAATAATATTGTCGTCTTGCGCAACAACATATACTCCAATCGTACTAGCGGAAATAAAACCACAGAAAGATGACGTTGTAGAAGTAAAAAAAGTGGAATACGAAGCGATTTATTCGATTTTAAAAGTTCTTGAAGTATCAGAAGAAAACGGCGTTCAAAAATATCTTTTTGCAAAAATAGATAGAGATTCAACGGAAATAGCGGTAGGTGTGGCTGGAGAAATTTCAGCAGATGCAACTTTTGAAACTGTCATAGGAACAATGAAAATCATAAGCAAATCGGGCGGATTTGTAAGATGCTCGATAGAAAGTCTCAACTGCAAAATACCAGCAAACTCATTTGTAAGAATTGAAATTGGAAAAAAAGCAAAGGAGGCGAGTGAATAATGTCTCACATTGCGAAAATCGATACGAAAATCAAAGACATTTCAATGTTGAAAAAAGCCTTGGAGTCAATGCAGATGGGGTTTGTGGAAACATCAAATGACCAAGCTTTGATAGTTCACGGCTATGGAAAAGGCGAGGACATAGAAGGCTGCTTTATGGAAATAGAAACCGGCTCGAAATATGGAATTGGAGTTAGAAAAGTTGGTGAAAATTATGAATTTGTAGCTGATTGGTGGGCAATCGAAACATTCACAGGACAAAAACAGGAAGAGCTTTTGGACAAAATAACAAGGCGATATGCCTATGAAACGATTTTGGACAAAGTTCATGGAATGGGCTATTCGGTTGTCGATGAGACCCAGGATTTTAACAACAACGTAAAACTGACGGTTAGAAGATGGAAATAGCAAGTGTTGACGTAATAAAGAAGCTTTGTGTTGGACTTGATTTGTACAAATCTCAGAATTTGATAGCAAAGGTGCATCCAGAACTGAAAAACGACATTGAAATTAAATATGTTGAATCGCCACATAAAAGATTCACGGTGATTGGTTGTGATTATGAAAAAAGTAGCAGGAAAGCGATTTTGATTGTAACTTCAACAAATCCAATTGCTCGCTTGCCTTCAATGTATCAGGAAAACGACTTTTTGCGCAAATTTTTGATGATTTTCCAGCATATGAGAAACAATGTCTCTTTGACATTGGACAACATGGACAACATTTTTAGACCAATGGAAACTCCATCGAAGTTTTTGCCAGTTTTAGCGGATTGGTTCGGAGTTGATTTTGATTTGTTCGCATCGGAAGAAATAGCGAGGAAAGTTCTTCAATATACAATTCCCCTGTACAGATACAGAGGCACAAAAATAGGGCTTTCAGCACTTGTCTATCTTGTAACAGGCGTAAAACCTGTAATCAGCGAAGGGAGTCTGCCATTTGATGAATTTGATTTGACGGGAAAGACTGATATAGAAAGTCCAATCATGGAAGACTTGAGCGGAATAAAACTTTTTAGCGTTTATCTTCCGGTGTTGGCAAAAGACTTTACGAAAGAAGAAATATCAAAACTTTATCGCCTTATCGATAGGGAAAAGCCGGTTGGAACTTTGTTCTATTTGTACTTCAAAAAAGAAAAAGTCGTAGAACGAAAAAAAGTTGTGATTAGCGAGGATATTGAATCAATCGGAGAAGAGGGATTTGAAATCTAGGGGAATTTTTACATTCTCCATTTTGTCTATCAGGAGCGGATGCCCTTGTTTGTCTGTTTCCTGGACGCTTGTTGTTTGACATTACACTGCTTGCGAAGCTCATCGCTTCGCAGCCTCTGCTGAGGAGGTCGTGGCCGCAAGTGGGTCCGGCAGCCTTCCAAAAGGCTTAAAAACCTAATGGAAGTCATAAATTTCATATTTGAGAAAACAAAAATGCTGGAAAGGTTAGGGTTGAGCACAGTTTTACGATGACAAGTTGAACTGTGCCCTTTGGCAAAGCACTGCACTTTGTCAAATTTAAAAGTATGCAGTTTCTTTGGAAAATATTCTCTTACGAGAATCCAGAGAGTTGCTGACAATCACCAACGTTTGAAGGTGATTGTCAGCTTTTCTGTGGAGTTTTTGGGGGAAAAGTGTTGGGAGGATAAATGATGGAAGAGTTGTATGATTCTGTTATAGAATTATTTAATGAATTTTTTAAATGGAAAGAAAACAATGGTATTGAGGATAATTGTCCGTTTATAAGAAGTTTTGATTCTTTGTCATTAGAAAAATTTGAAGAAAGTTATAATAAGATAAAAATAATAATTTTAAAGGCTCAATTTAAAAATGAATTTTTAAATTTAAATACATCCAAAATAGTTGATTTTTTGAAATTATTAATATCCTTTGCAATACTCTATAAATTTGAAAAAAAATATAGTTTGAAATATGATGCAATGAAATTTTGGAATGATTGTCAACCAATATTTCGTAATAAAATTTATGACAAAGATGGTAAGAAAATTGGAGTTTTTTATGATGGAGAAATTATTTCTGTTGATAAGCGTTCAATGAGATTTGCTAAAGGTGTAACAAAAGAAAATGATAAAAGTTCTATGGGAATTATTTATAAATATTATTTAGCAGATAATGGAAATGGTGAATATTTTAAAGCTTTAATGCCAGTTTTTGATGATGTTAAGATAGTAAAAAAAGTATATAATGTTCCACAACATTTATGGAAAAATGATAAAAAATTGAAAGATTGGTGCAAAGAGCAATATATAAATGACTTGAAAAATCCTTCTTTTTTAAAAAGTGAAGGAATATCAGAAAAAGATGCATTGATGAGAATAAAATTTGAAGAAAATCAGAAATTTTTCAATATGCAAAACGCTGATTTTAAAAAGTTTATGAAAGATAATTGTTTGACTAAATCAATTGTATATGATTTTCTAAAAAATTATACAAAGGGGGAATGGCATCATCTTGGTAAAAGTGGAGAAATGATTTATGTTCCTAAAAAGCATGGAACAATATTAGCACCTCATACAGGAGGAAATAAATTTTGGTGTGAGCAAACAGAAGTTATAATAGATTTCAATAATAAATTAATAAAGATTAATGAACAATAATATATTTTACGGAGGTTTTTAATAATGGATTGGGCTTGTTATATTCCATTTGAGGGAGATTTTAATACGATTGAATGTTTTCTAGGAATTTCATTACCTAATGATTTAAAATATGTAATAGAAAATTACAATAAAGGTTGCCCGCTAAAAAATAAATTTTCTTTAGGAAATGATGAATATGATGAAATAGATCGATTTATTTCATTTAATAGTGATGGGGAATCAAATATATATGATTATTTTATAGATGAAATAAAAGAAAATAAAATGATACCTTTTGCTACAACTGAGAATAACAACATACTTTGTTTAAAAGATAGTAATGTGATTATTTATAATGTTGAAAATGATGAACAAAAAAAAATCTGTTCTAGTGTTACTGAATTATTACAAATGCTTTATTGATGTATATGACTAATGTTAAAATTGTAGAAGATAATTTAAAAGAATTGATAGCAATAGGAAATGATTTAAATATTCCTTTGTCAGACGATAGTTTTGATTTTGTGTTGAATAAGAAAGTCGAATCCCTCACCACTTATCAAACTCTAAAACTTCATCCCGAAGTTCAGCGACTTCTTCAATTCGATACAATCCAAAATCTTTATTATCCAGAGGCATTTGCACCAGTTGAAGCAACAACAGTAGAAGAGTTCAACCAGAACACAGGGAACAACTTGGAAAGTGCAAAGTACCGATACTATCCAGACGACTACGAAGACACGCTTCGGAGGATTTATCTCGCGCTTGTTGTGCTGGACGAAATCCACATCATGCCGGGCAAATTCCAGCCCGAAAGCGAGGAGGGGCGCAAGCTCCTGACCCACGAGCTGACACATGTAGCCCAGAACAAAAACAAAGAATTCGTAGACCACCGAACAAGGGAGGAACTTGAAGAGGAGGCGGAGTTCAACGAGCGGACGGCGGAGAGCGTACAGGACCCGCTCGTGACGCGGACCATCAGAGGTGAGGAAGTGACGCTTCCGGCTTCGAGGTGGCACGAGGTCAGCACCGAAGTTTTGGATGTACTTGTCCCAGAATGGGTAGATTACGAGCGATTCAAACGCTCCCCGGAAGGCTACGAGCTTTTGAAGAGGAAATACGCACACTGGAAAGAGCACCACGAGGAAGAATACCGGTGGTGAAGTAACAAAAAAATACATTATATTTATAGAAGAAAAAACTCGAATATGAAGGACATTTTTCAAAGGTCGCCAGGAATGGCGGGGTTTGGAAAATGTCCTTTTTGTTTGAAAAAAAATTATTGCAAGGAGGAGCTGTTTTGGATTCTGGCGAAAACATGCACTTTATCGTGAGCAGGGTAAAAGCGATAAAAAGCAAAAGCGAAGAAAGCGAAAGCCATGGCTGGGTAAAACTGGAATTTTACGACAACAAAGGCGAAGGCGAGACGGACTGGCTTCCAATCTTGAGCGAGACCGCCAGCAACGGATGCGGATTTTGGAGCTTGCCGGAAACAGGAGTGCAGGCGTTGGCGTGCATTTTCGACGGAACAAAAAGCGGCTTTGTAATCGGCTTTCTGTATGACGAGAAGCACAAACCGCCTGTGAAAGAGAATGAAAAAGCTTGCGACAGGACAATCCTTCAAACAAAAAATCATAGATTTGAGCTTGTTGATGAGGAAGGAAAGGAAACAATCAGCATCTCAACGTCGAAAGGCAAGATGAGGGTAGTCCTTGCAAGCGACGGCGGAATCGAAATCGCAAACAAAATGAAAAAAGGCAAGATTGAGATTGAAGCCGAAGAATTAGAAATTGAAAGCGAAAATCTAATATTCGATGAATATTCAACTTCAATAGAAGCTGGAGTATTGGAGATAACTAATTCCAATTCAGTATCATTGAATACAAAAAAGGATTTCAAAGTAAAAGGAAAGAATGTAAAATTAAACGGAAGCACAGGAGTGACCGCCAAAGGCAGGCAGATAGCAAAGCAGGACGACAAGGTAATCGGTGTGGACACGCACATCCTTATGGTGCCGTCTCCATCTGGCGCGGTTCCAACACCGTTTTCACACCCATTTGTCGGAGCGTTGAAGGAAGATTTAGCGGCGAGCGTGAAAATCTGGAACAACAAAGTCGCGACAAAAAACAGCGTCGCAAAGCATTTGGCGGGACATGTTCCAACGGGGCCAGGGCCATTCCAGAAAACTCCAGACAACAAAGGCAAGGTCACTGGCGGCACGGAAAAATCCGTGAAGGCCAACGGCAAGGAAGTCGCAGTCATAGGAAGCTCTGTCACCACCTGCAACGACATCGGAATGCGCGACAACTCAAAGGTGATAGCCGCAGGAATGGCTATCAACATACCTGCAATCGCCGACCCAATGAAAAGCGAGGCGTATGAGAGGGAGCGCAAGCAGGCCGAGGAGAAGAAGGGGGAGAAACAGGAAAATACTCAAAGCACCAGTGATAATGCTTCGGCTTCAGCAGAACAGACAACTGCTGTAAATGATGAAGTTGAGCAGAATAATAAACTGGAACAAAAAACGTCAGATGTTAAAAATGACGAAACAAGTGCTGAGAGCCAGCCGTCTTTTACAACTCCAGACTTGACAGATGAGAAATTGGAAGAAGCAAAAAAATATGCATTATGCGATTACGGAAGCTGCAGTAAGGAAAAGCAGAAGAAATGCCCGTATATGAAATCAAAAACAATTTGCGAGGGGGAATTTATAGGAAATGGTAGTAAATTGCAAAAAAATATGATGAGTAATAGTTCAGCGTATGAAAAAGGTTCAAAAAATATTAAAGAAAGAACCTCTCTTCAAAATATACCGTTTACTGTACAGCATCATCATTTGATATCATCCAACCAGTGCTATACACAAATACCGGAGCTTGTAAAGCTTGGAAATTTTTATGGTTACAACATAAACAATGAGGTAAACGGAATTTGTGCACCTTCTGGAGGAGGATATTCAGAAAATATGCCTTTAGATGATAAAATAAAGCATTCATTCGATGCTATGAATAAAACAAACGTTCAGTGGCATGTGGGAATGCATTCTATGGATTCTGTGAAAGGAAAATTAGAGAAAACTTCAAAAAAGGTAAATAACGCATTATTATCAAATATTAGCAGCAGTTTGCAAAGTTATGACGCATCTGTAAAAAAGTTGTTACAAACAGATCTTTTGGATAAATTACAAACTGATTTTGAAGAATCTTGTCGATGTGATGATACAGAACAGGAAAAAGCTGATTTCATAAATAAAATGAATGCTATAAGCAAAGAGGTGTATGCAAAAATAGCAAACTATAACAAAAATACAGCTGATACTAGGCAATGGTTCTACATTTCAAAAATGGCATTTTACTATGCTTTTGAAGAAACACTAAAATCATACAAAAATATAATATTTTAAGGAGTGAAAAGAAAATGAAATTTTTTATGCTGGATTCAGCCCACATCGTTTCAGAGTATGTGAACATTGATAATGAACTGTATGATATTGAAAGCAATTGTCGCTGTTCAAAAATCCAACTGATACCAAAGGAGATTCCACCAGTTGAATTAAAAGATGAATCAGGAGACATTTGGCCAGATTTTATGTATGAGTCAGGACTTCCTTTGATTTCGAAAAGATTTAAGGATTTTTTGGACGATGAAAAAATAGAAAATCTCTTTTACAAAGAAATTACTTTAAAGAGAGTAAAAAAAGGCGATGAAAAAAAATATTGGCTGGCTATTCCTCCAAAAATCAAATGCCTTGGAAAAGGTACTGTTTTTGATGAGGTCTTTGGTAGTGTTGAACACTTTGAAATTGATGAAAAACGAATCGGTTACTACAACATTTTTAGATGTGAGAATGTCAGCAATCCAGAAATTATTCTGACGGAAAGTTTTGCAGAAAAACTTAAGGCTCAGAATTTTGAAGGCGTTTATACATTTCCATTAAAATAGGAGGCAGACAGAATGGCAGATTTTTTTAACCTGACGGCAGAGAAGAACGAAAATTACATCAGAATCACAAATGAACTTGATGACATAAAGGATTTTTGCAGGGATTCAGAATTCCAGTTTTTTACACGCGAAGAAAGAACCGTAGAACTTGAGGGCACTACAGGAAACGAATGGCCAGATTTTATGTACGAAAAAGAAATACCGCTCGTTTCTAAAAGGTTCAAGGAATTCCTGCTTGAAGAAAACGGAGTGGACTATTTTTATTACAAAAAGATGATTCTAAAAAAATCAACAGGCGAAGAAAAAGAATACTGGCTAGCTTTACCGCCAAGAATAGAAAGCTTTCATACTCGTCGGTCTGAAATAGATAAAGAAGCGAACAGAGTTATCCATTTTTTTATGAATCCACGTAAATATGGTTACTTTGAAATCTTTAAATGTGCTGATGTAGTAAATGAAGAAATTGCAGTAATAGATTCCCTCGCAGAAAAAATCAAGGCACAGGATTTTAAAGGCGTAATACTGGAACCGCTAAAGTAAACCTGCTTCAGCAATAAAACAAATTACTCAAATATGAAGGGCATCTCCCCGAAAGCAGTTTTTGGCTGGTGGGAGATGCCCTTCATGCGTATAAAGGAGGAGGAGGCAAACGCAGTGGCAGCCGAAAAGGAGCACAAGCAGGTCGAGGAGAAGAAGGAAGAAGAGAATTTTTATGCAGGTACTCCGCGACCTGTAAAATCTATTGCAGATTTTAAGAAATTGGAGCTTCCTGCTTCTATAGAAACAGCATTGAAACAAGCTAACCCGAATTTCTCAAAAGGCTTTAAGTATCAAAACAACTGCCAGCAATGTGCTCCAACTTATGAAGCTCTAAGGCGCGGTTATGATGTTGTGGCAAAATCTACACCAGCAAAGAGTAAATATGAGCTTTCAAACGATAAACTAGCAGATTATGAAAACAATGGATTTGCTTCAATGTATAAAAATCCTAAAATCATAACTGCTGATATTTATAATCATATTGGCAAAGCTGAAATTGAAGAACAAATGCAAGAATGGGGAAATGGTGCTAGATGTACAATTTTTGTTCTGTGGAAAAAATTAGGAGGTCATATTTTTATGGCTGAACAAATTGATAACAAGACTGTATTTCTTGACCCGCAAATAAATAAGATTTATAACGAAAATGTCTTTGATAAAGCCCAGTTATCCTACACAAAGATTTTCAGAACTGATAATCTTGAGTTTTCTGATGAGATTATTGACTGTTGTTACAATAGAAAGGAGAATCGTAAATGACAATCGAAGAAGAAAAAGCCTTTGAGTTTGCAGAAAAAGAAGAATTTGGCTGTCAATCTGTTGAACAGGTCTTGTCTGATTGGCAGGGATACAAGGTTTTTGCTCCTGTATGGAAAAAAATATTTGCTTCAGGTATGCCAACATTTATTCTTGAAAAAGATGGCGTTTTTTCTGTAAAACAAGATGTTGAATGTTTGGATATTCTTGACCTCATTCCGTAAAACAAGAGGAGAAACAATGAGAGAAGTGAAAATCGGAGACTTTACAAAAGAGCAGCTGGATGAAAAATACGGAAAAGACGCTTTTATCCTAGAGGGACGCTATGAAGAAAGGAATGTTTATGTAAAAAAGCCAAAAAGCACCGGCTTGACGGGAATCCCAATAACCGCATTGGAGAAAGACGGCATTTTTGAACTGCATCGGGATTTCATAGGATTAAAAGCTAGGAGACTCTGTACACCTATTGAGTCTTAGGGTAATGGTAGGCTTGGCATAAAAATAATCGTTGTTTAATAGGAGGATATTAGAGCAGAAAAATTCGAAGTAGAACTTTTCAGATTTAACAGATTTTAATACTCTAAGGAAATGATGGACACAGAAAAAGTGAATCTTATATGGAAGCAGGTAATGTTAATAGAATAAGAGCCGTATTTAGTGAAGAAAGCATTCGTGTGTATCAGGCATACAACGACAAAATCGCTGACGAGGCGTTAAGGCTCGGAACGTTTGGCAGCAGTTTCAATACAAAAAGAATGACTTGGATAAAGCCATCTTTTTTGTGGATGATGTACAGAAGCGGTTGGGGAACAAAAGAAAATCAGGAGCGGATTTTAGGCATTGATATAAAACGGAGCGCGTTTAATTATCTTTGCAAAAATGCGGTTGAATCAAAATACAATCCGAATGTATTTGTCTCGGAGGAAGATTGGAAAACGCAGGTGAAGGAATCGGAAATAAGAGTGCAATGGGACCCAGAGCGCGATATTTTCGGAAATCCTCAAAACGACAGGTCGATACAATTGGGAATACGGGGAAAGTGCATAGAAAAATACATCGATGAGTGGATTTTGCGCATTGAGGATATAACGGATTATGTCGTGGCGCTGCGGAGCAAAATGCAGAACAACGAGGACATTACAAGATTGCTCCCGAATGAGCAAATATATCTTTTTTGAGACCGATGTTGCTGCGAAAGTATTTTTAAGCAAAATTGCTCTTTATTCCAATATATTCAATATATTAAGGATCAGAGAATTATGGAGAAATTTATTGAAAAACTTTACAAAGCGATCATCAAAGACGGAATTGATGAATACAAAGATGTGCTTGAAACAACAGATTTAAAAGATGTCACAGATAAGTATTGGAAAAAAACTTTAGCCCTGTATAAAAGTTTGACACTAGACAACAGAGAAAAAATGCTAAAATTTGCCGAGTTGGTAATGATTGATACAATTTCAAGTATTTTCGGAGTTTTAGATGGTTCTTCAAGTTTGCAAGAAGAATCGTTTGAGTGTAATGTCTCAATAAATGGAGTCAGCACTGAAAATGAGTTACAAGATACTTTTCTTGCTTATGTAGAAGATATAGAAGATTAATAAAATCACCACCTGCAACGACATCGGGGCTCGCGACAACTCAAAGATTCTCGTCCCTGGAATGGCAATCAACATGCCGGCGATTCAAGACTCGGCTGGTTAAATGATAAAGGTTTGCATCCAGATTATATTCACAATCTAAATGCAAACTCTACAGAAAGTATGATGAAGTTTGTTGATGATATCGTAAAGGAAGGTGAAAGATACACCATTGAGGGCTCTTACATAACAAATCCTTCACAAGGACATTTAATTTCTGTTTTTAGAAAAGACGGAAAATTAATTTATTATGACGGTCTGGAAGGTACTGTTTATGATGAGGAAGATACAATTGTATATTTTGACCGAATGGTAAAAGGAAACACCGAAACTACATGCATGAACTTGTTAAGAGTTGATAATTTGCAGTTCGATAATTCAGTTACAGATTTTATTATGGAGGAGAAACAACGATGAAGGAAATAAAAACCTTAGAATTAACAAAAGAGCAGCTGGATGAAAAGTATGGAAAAGACGCTTTTATCTTAAAAGGCCTCTATGAAGACAAGAATGTTTATGAGCTGAAGCCCAAAAGCACAGGTCTGACAGGAATCCCTATGATTGCCTTGGAGCAAGACGGTATCTTTGAAGTGCATCGTGATTTAAAAACATTAAAGGCTCTGCAATTTTGTACACCTATTAAGAGTCAATAATTCAGTCACAGATTATATTATGGAGGAGAAACAATGAGAGAAGTGAAAATCGGAGACTTTACAAAAGAGCAGCTGGATGAAAAATACGGAAAAGACGCATTTATCCTAGAGGGACGCTATGAAGAAAGGAATGTTTATGTAAAAAAGCCAAAAAGCACAGGACTGACAGGAATTCCTCTGATTGCATTAGAGAAAGACGGTGTTTTTGAATTGCACCGTGATTTTATAGGATTAGATGCTTGGACAAACTGTACATCAATTAACTCTTAAAATAGACGGTTGAATAATTTATATAAAACAAAATAAAATTTACTCAAATATGAAGTGCAGTTTCTTACCTTAAACAAGGACGCAAAAATCACCTGCGACAAGAAGGCCAGCCTCAAGGGAAAGGTAATCCGGCTCAGCGGCTCCAAGGGAGTGACCGCCAAGGGCAAGCAGGTCGCCGTCGAGCAGGACAAGGTGTTCGGAATGGACACGCACATAAAGGTCGTTCCTGCAGGCCCGTCGACCGCAACAGTCCCGATTCCGCATCCGTTTATCGGAAAGCTTCTGGAAAAACTCTCTCTGGCTATGCAGGTATTGAAAATGAGGAACGAAGGCTGTTCTTCAGAAGAAATTGCACGAGCTGCCAATAAACAAAGAAATCAAAATCGATTGAATGATTATATAAAAAATAATGATATGGCAAGTATTTCAGTTTATATGGAATCAAATAGAGGTGAAAAAATATGATTGAAGGTCTTAGTATTGCAGACTATGAGTACAATGATAAAGAAAAAATTTTTATTATAAGAAAAAATGATGAAAATTTATATATGTATATGGGATTGTGCGGATTTGATGAAGAAATGGCTTATTGGGGAATGCCTACAAAAAAAGGTAAATTCAATGATGAACTTGGTTTTGTTTTTTCGAAAGAAATAAATACTGATGATATAAGAATGGAGATTGAAAGATTCATATCACACAACGAAATCTGACAATTATTGTAATAAGCTGATAATATGTTATAACTTCGAGTCGAGACTTTACCACACGGAGAACCCTCCAACATACGGAATCGTGAGCGACAACAAGGATCCCGACTGCCACCTCTGGCAGACGAAAAACTACAGGATTGAGTTCATCGACTAAGGCAAAAATCAGGGAATCCGCATAGAGACCGCAAGAGGAAGGAAGAGGAGGAGAAGAAAGAAGAACAAAAGGGTGAATCAATAAAAGCTCAAGAATCGCCTCCAAAAAAAATAAAAAAGAAAAATCTTAGAGAGCAATATATGGGCAGAACTCCTGAAAAGAAATCAAAGACTCTGTTAGAACAAATTATCTGAAAAGGGAAAAAATGACATTAAAAGATTTTGTCGAACAATATGAGGACGTGGAAAAACTTGAAGAGCTGGTAACGGAAGAGTTTTTAGAAAAAGTTGAAGAAACATTGAATCTAAAATTTGGGAATAAATTAAAGAACTATATACTAGATTTCGGGTATTTAGCTTTTGAATATGTTGAATTCTATGGAATAAATCCAGCGCAAGGCTTCGACTCTGATTTAATAACACAAACACAATATTTGCATAAATCCTTTCCGCAAACATATAATTTGATAGCGTTTGAAAATCAAGGCGACGGGGATTATTTTCTTGTTGATGAAAATGACAAAATGTTTGAATTCGATTCGGTATTAAAGGAATTAAAATGTATAAATCAAAATCTGGAAGAATATATTTTAGACAGATTTAACACGGTTCTAGCCTGCTAAACAATCAAATTACTAGAAGGAGAGCAAAAGAAATATTTAATAGACCTTCTACGAGTTTATATCTTGAATGTTGAAAAGAATAATCTGTGTTACATTGGATTCGAGTTTGCATGTAAATGGGACGATGAGCACGGACTTGGTTTTATGACGCATGGAACCAAAGTTGTGGAAATGGACGACGCGTCCTGTTCTTTTGTCTCTTGGATTGCGGAGAAAGATTGCAAAAATGAGGGGTAAAAAGATGAATGAGAAATTTATTGAAAAACTTTACAAGACAATCATCAAGGACGGAATTGATGAATACAAAGATTTGCTTGAAAATACAAATCTTGAAGATGCTACAGATATTGAAAAAATGAAATCCTTGATAAACAATCGGGATTTATACAAAAAATACTTTATTGAAAGCCCGTATATAAAAACTCAAAGTGAGCATTTTTATGCTGGGTATCCATATCCTGTCGCGGTGTATGTTGATTGCTTCAAATTTCATCAAGGCTATGTGAAAGACAACTTTCTTGAAGCTTTTGTTTTATCCTCTGTCTTAACATTCTTCTATTGGGAAGAAATTGAAGAGAGTTTCTGGGATATTTCAAAGCAAGAGCGAAAAGATTTAATGGACAAAGATGATGTTTTAAAATGGTATGCAGAATGTTGCAGCTTTGTTCAAAAAAATCCGAATGTCAGAGAGGTAACCAAAGAGGAAGAAAAGAAGTTTTTATCTTTGCTTGATGAGATTTTAAAATTCAACAATGCGGGTTCAGAGGTCTCAAATAAAATCAAAGGGAAGCTCCAGAATAAAAAATTGATTTATTTCAAATCATTCGGAGAAAACTTTCCTTTAATAATCGTTGCCATTTCTGATGATGAAATAGTTTTTTTCGAAATGGATTTTTGTGATTAAAAGCAGAAATCAAAAAGTAACGGTAAACAAGAGATAAAACTAATGTATGTGAAAAGAGTATTTTTTGACGATTTACAAGAAGCCGATAATTTTGAAAAACAAATAAATTCGCCTAGTTGGAAAGATGTGGAAAATCTTATTGACAAAATGGATGGTAAAAACATCACTCAAATTACGATGGATAATGGTGATGAAGACAATTTTTTTTGTTTGGGCGGCGGAAATGAAGGACTTTTCAATATTTTTATATCTGAGAATGATAATGAGATAGTTTCCACTTTGATAAATCCAACCGATGACAAAAACATCTATAAACTTGTTACAGGTGGTCAAGAAGCTGATTTTGAAGGGCGACTATGTGTTAATACGCAAATAGCAAAAGTTGTCGCAAGGTACTACTACGAAAGTGGAAAAAAATGTGATGATTTTTTGTGGGAATAGGAATACAGCTTATTGATGATGAAAATATTTCTATAATTAGTGTACAATCCGATATCTTATAACTTTTACTTTATCCTGTTGACGGAATATCTAAAATCTAGGTGTGCCGTTTTCTTGGTTGAAAAACGTCGCCAACGACTTCAGTGACCACTTGCAACGACATTGGGACCCGCAACAACTCAAGGGTGGTCGCAGCTGGCAAGGCAATCAACATGCCCGCAATCGCACAAGGTTATAACTAATTATCAAAATAGTATTACAAAGGATATAAAGTCTGGAGAAACCATAAAAATAAAATGGCCAATTCCAACTGGCTCAATATATCCAGCAATACATTAATAAATTTTATGGGAGTATAATATGTGGAAAGAAAAACTTGCAAAAATAGTAGAAGAAAAAAAATCCTATGATGAAGAAATCAATTCTGGAGCAAACAATGAAGAGCTACAGATATTTTCATTAGAAGTCAAGAACACTTTCCATTTTGATTTACTGAAAGAGTATATCGAGATGCTAAAAGTTTTCAATGGTTTAGAATTTAATGGCTTTATTTTATATGGCATTGATGAAAAATTTATAAAGACCAAAATAAATCAACACATAAATGGATTCATCGACAACAATCAAATCTGGTATGAAAATGATTATATGAAAAACTACATTTTCTTAGGGGAATCTAATATAAGCTGGTATGTGCTTGATATCAAAACAAAAAACTTCTTGGAGCTAGATAATTCGTCAGGATCTCTTATAAAAAAATATAAAAATTTTGGAGAACTACTTAACAAATTTTTTACAGATGCATTGGAATAACAGTTTTCTTTTCTGATGGAATCTTTATAATGGAATTAATGTCACACCTACAGACTCATAGATGTGGCGCTTTTTTACAGTCCTACAAAGATTTTCCCCAGACAACCGCGTCCCCGACTGCCACCTCTGGCAGACGAAAAACCTGCAATTGTCGACCCAATGAAAAGCGGGCCCTTCGAACGGGCGAGGAGGTAAAGATACCTGCTGATCCTGATTTTGTTAGGATTTTCAGACCAAACGGAACGGTAAAAGTAATAAAGAGATAGAGGTATTTTATGGAAACAAGATTGAATTCTGTTATTGAAAAAATGAAAAGCAAGAATATTGAAATAAATGAACTTGTTTCCTTGGAAGAGATTAAATCATTTGAGAAGAAAAATAATATCGAATTGCCAAAAGAACTTACAGCATTTTATACCAAAATCAGTAATGGCTGTAAAATGATAGACGGTTTCAATCTCCGAAAATTAGAAGAGTGGAAATTCAAAACAGGTCAACTGAACAGAGATTTTCCATTTACAGAGCCTTGGATTTGGGAAGATGACGAGAACACAGAAAAGTTAAAATATATAGAAGATGGTAACATTCAGCTGATTGACATCGGTGATTCACAAACTTGGAATATCATTGTCAGCGGTAAAGAAAAAGGAAAAATGTGGTTTTTCACAGATGTTGGAATTCAGCCTAGTGCTCCATCAATGGATTTCTTGACTTGGTTTGAATTTTGGCTCGACGGTAATGAAGATTATTTTGCAGATTTTGAATATTGACGTTTTGTCTGAAAAATAAGCTTGATTTAAATTTTATCATGCTGAATTTGATTCTGCCAGTAAAATTTGCTACAGAAACTTGCCGCCAACCGGTTAAGCAATCAGATTCAAATATGAAGGGCACTTTCCACTTGTGCATGGCAGCACGGCAGAGGTAAAGTGCCCTTTCTTGTGTAAAAGAACAAGGGCAAGCAGATAGCCGTAGAGCAGGACAAGGTCTTGGATATGAAAAATCAATAGACGGTACTCGGCATCATTGTGAAGATGGAAAAACTTTACAAGAAATAGAAACAATTCTTCACAAACGATTCACTCATAAGGGTGGTATTTCAATACTAAATAATAATTAGGAGTTTTATATGTTTGAGAAATTTACAGGAGCAGATAAAAATTTTTTGAATGAATTTGAGCAGTTAATTGGGTTTGAGCTTCCTGCTGATTATTCCAATTTTCTTCTAAATACAAACGGTGGTACATTTAAAGAATTAGAAGACAGTTTCTTATTAAAAAACATTGGTGAGCAAATTTTTATTGACTGTTTATTTGGTTTTAGAGAAGAAAGAAGTCTTAATTTATGTAATTGGTACAAAGAATATGAATTAGAGTTACCTCAAAATACAATCATAATCGGCAATACGTATGGAGCAGGTCTAATTATATTGATTTGGGATGAAAATGCTAAAGGCGTTTATCTTTGGGATGACAGCTTGGAATTAGAGCAATCTACAGAAGAATGTTGTACTTATAAAATTACTGAAACATTTGAAGATTTTATGAATCTTCTGAATATAAATTAATTTCTTAATGGCACATCTAAAATCAAAAAGGGCAAAGTCGTACGTCTGACCGGAAACAGGGGAGTCACCGCCAGGGGAAAGCAGTTCGTCCACGGACGGGAGAAATAAGACCTTACTGTGACAACTGCAAAGAAATGTTCAAAGATATAATTTCTAAAGGAGAATAACATGAGAATAACGGAAATAGATTTACAATGTGAAGACATCATTTGGTTCGGAATTGATAAAAACAGCTACATTTTTGAATGCACTTCCGCAGGCTGTGGAAACGTTCCTGAATCTGTATGCAAGAGCAAAGAAAACACAAAATTACTTGAAAGTTTTTTCCTAAATAATCTAAACGAAGAAGAAAAAAATAAATTGCCAGAATTAAGTATTGCTTTGAGTCAGAAAGGCATTTTTTGTTATGACATTTATAGTGAAAATGAGAGACTCTATTCAAGGATAGCAACACCAGAAGTTCCTTTGGAATTTTATAACTTACCAGAAAATATTCAAAAAATCATTGAGGAAAACAAATTTGACATAGATGTTGTTCACGATGAAATAATTAATATTAAACACGCTTACTAAAATTAGTAAATAATCAAAAGAAAACATATGATTCCAACCTCACGACAACAGCAAAATTCTTGCAGCCGGAATGGCAATCAACATGCCTGCAATCGCAGACCCAATGAAAAGCGAGCCCTTCGAACGCGAAAGAAAGCAGATTGAGGAGAAGAAGGGGGCGGAGAAACCGAAATCAAGTTCTTGTACGCAAGTCGAATATGGAAGTACAGACTTGAGCCAAAAAGTAATTAATTATAGGAAAGATAATAATATAAAAGGTACAAGAAATGTTGCTGTTTTTGAATATGAAGATCAAGAACAGTTGGCATAAAATCTCTTAGTGAAGTTGTTCAAAAAATATTTTAAGTATGGGAGATAAATACAAATTATGAACATCTATGATTTCTTGCAAAACAGATTCAAATTAAATACAAGAAAAGATTACAACAATTTTGATTTGACCGAAAACACAAAAAAAATCCTTTGTGATATAGGCTTACCAAAAGAGCCTTTGGGTTTTATCAAATTCAATATTGACGAACTCAAAACCTTAAAACATGAAGATGATTTTGTAATCATTGGAACAGATTTGGGAACAAATATTTGCATAAACAAAAATGGTGAAATAATATCTGTTGATTTTGAAAACGAATATCCAACAAGATTAATCAACAAAAACTTAGAATCTTTTTTACATTTTATTGTAGTTTTCTTGTTGCATGAAGATGAAATCAACTCAGCTGATGATGATACTATTTCTCAAATCATACAAAAAATAAAAGCAGAGTTTGAACAAATTGATGAGTTGGCTTTGAATAATCAAGAAAACTGGTGGCCAATTATATTAGAGCAGATTGAAACAGGAATGATGTAATTTTTAGCTCTCGCTCGCCTTTCTTCGGTCACCACCTACAACGACATAGGAGCCCGCAACAACTCAAAGATTTTCGCCGCCGAAATGGCAATCAGCATGCCCGCAATCGCAGACCCGATGAAAAGCGAGGCGTATGAGAGGGAGAGGAAACAGGTTGAGGGGGTGAATAAGGAAGAAGATGCAAACAAAACAAAGAAAAGTTCCTACCCTATGTTGCAAGGAGAAGGCAAGATAGGAACATATAAAAAAAGCAAAAAGCGGAAAACGAGGAGACAATATTACGCCTCATCACATGGTTTCTGCAGAATATAGTAAATAATTTTATTAAGGAGGCATAATAAAATATGGATAAAAATCTTTATTCCAAGCTATATAACAGTCGGATGCTAAAAGACAATCAAGAATGCGAAACATTTTTACAAAGCATAGATTTACTAGCTGAAACATTCTGCGAAGATGATATTACAGAATTATGCACGATTTTTGATGACAAAACAAATGATTCAGAAATAATGTTCAGTGCAATTCATTTGTTAGAAACTCTTCCGTCAGAAACAGCATTTATTAACACAATAAACGGTCTCATGATTTTAAATCAAACCTCTCCAGAATGGACTAGCATTATTATATACAGATGCTTGAATGATGACTTCTCCATTCAAATGATAAAAAAAGTGTACACAAATCTTTCTGCTGATGTCATTACACAATTTGAAGAAAAGTTGAAAGAAATAAAAAACGAAGATTGTGAAAAATTCGGAAAAGCTGTTGATGAAATTTTATTACATTAGATCTATTGTGGATTCTCAGTTTTTTTATATTCCTATATAAACCTTATTGCATCCGACTGCCACCTCTGGCAGACCCAAAATGGAATAAAAACACGTGTAGGCTATGATTTAGATCATTATCCTACAACTTGGGCTGAAAGAGCAGAAAATATGAAATCATCAGGCATGAAATATACCAGAAAAGATGTTCTTGATTGTTATAATTCAAATGTTAGATGTCAATGTCCTGAGTGCAATCAAAAGCATATTTTTGAAGGAATAAAGGGAGATTTTGCAAATGGTAAATAAGAATATAGGTGAACAAATACTTTCACATTATGAAAAATACTTGGGCAATTATGCTGATGCAAGTGTTTTTGCAGGAACAAAAGAAAGCTATCCAATTCAAGCCTTGAAGTTCGCAAATGTACAGGACGGCTTAAAAACATTTGCAACGCTCGGTTTTTCAAAATACGCAGACGAAGTTAAAAACAAAGCCGAAATTGTTTTTAGCGTTGATGAGAACTTGGAAGACACCCTTTTAACAATAATAATGAACGCATTGTTTTTTATCACAGAAAACCAAATCGATTTTGGGAAGGGAAGTTTTATCAAGGGAATTGAAAAAATCAACGCAGACTTTGCCAACAGTCATAATATTCGTGCTGTATATTTTACGGTTCCATTTGTTTTTCCCGAAGATTTTTCAGAAATCGAAGATGAAATAAAAATTTACGAAGCGTTTTTTATAACACAAAGTGAGCTGGAATATTTGGAAAAAAATGGGGCAGAAAGTTTTGAAGATTATCTTGAAGAAAACGAAATCGATGTTTTTGATATTACAAGGAGTCTGACCATGTCCTGAGTGCAATCAAAAGCATATTTTTGAAGGAATGAAGGGAGATTTTGCAAATGGTAAATAAGAGAGGGAACTTATTATGGAAAAAATTAAAGAAATTCAAATTTTGATGGATTCAAGAACTCTCAACAGTGACAGTGAGTGTGAGTTATTTGAAAAATCAATACAAAACTTGCAAGGCAATATATCACTCAATGACATTGAGAACTTGCTAAAAGTTTTTTATGATGAAACGAATAATGATGAAATTATGTTTTCATTAATTCATTTAATTGAAACTTTGAGAGGGGAAGACTATTTAAAAAAATTGCTATTTTTTCACCATTAATGACTGATGCACATGAATGGGCGATGACTTTAAATAAAAGAATTCTCAACTGCCAAACCTTTTTTGAAATGTATACTGATATTATCAAAAGTTTGAATAGTGATAGCAAAAAGAAAATTTTAGCATTACTAGATGATATAAAAGAAGACAATCCTAAACGATTTTCAGAAAAAATCGAAGTCCTAAAAAGCAGAGTAAAAGTTTAATATCCGAGGAAGCTGACTGCCACCTCCGGCAGACATTCAAGGGGACGTTGAGGAGGGTAACAGTAAACGACCCGATAAACGCTGTTGGAATGTTTCTCAAGAAGACAAAACCGACTTTGAATACATCCTGTCAACGACGCAGAAATTCGGAATGAATCTGTCGTGCAAAGAAAGCAAAGTTTACATCGCAAAAGTACAAAAATTCAATATAAAATTATAGAATGAATCTTGGAGTTTTTTTTTATGGAATTATGGAATGAAATAAAAGAAATGTTTTCAGAATCTGATAAGAAAATAGACATAATACCTGGTAAAATAAATAACGGATTATCAAATTTGAAAGCATCGAATGTAAATGAAAATTCAACATTTGGAAGCATAATAAAAAATTCAGCAGGAATTACAATTGACAATTGGATATTTCTATTTGCTCAAAAAAATAAACAAAATAAAGGAATTATCGACTATAAAGAAAATGGGAATCAAATAGTTGGATATGATGCAGTCGGAGGCATATTTTCTATTAATCTTGGAAAATTCAACGATGGAATAGGAAAGTTGTGGTATTTTTCACCAATAGATTTGTCTTGGCGCAATTTAGAAATAAGTTATGCAGAATTTATTGCTTGGATTGCACAAAGTGATTTAGATGAATTTTATGATTTTGTTCCAAAAAATGAATTACAAGAAAATTGTGAAGAACTAAAAATGGGAAAAGCAATACTTTTTTATCCCTTTTTATGTTCTGATGAATTCAGTATAGCAACAGCATCAAAGGTAATAGTTTCTTTTGATGAGTTATATAAGATAGAGATGGAATTATCATCAGGAATATCTAATTAATTTCAGGATATATAACCTCCCACCCTCCTCCAAACATGAATGACATTTTTCAGGCACCTGGCTTGTAGAACGCGTCGTCCACGACTGCGCCAAAGTCCAAGACGGCTTCACCACGACAGTGCACCTCAAGCGCAACAAAGGCGGCCCAGCCCCAGAATGGGGGGTGGAGGAGCTTATCCAGCTGGTAATTCGCTAGCAAAATATATACGAGGAGAAAGATAAATGTGGAATGATGAAAATGATGAAATAGAGAAGATATATAAAGATTTTGGCAACATAAAAAAATTTCCAGCAAAATGCCCGATTTGTGAACAAGATGCAGCTCATCTTTATATACATATTTATGATAACAAAACAAGAAAAGGTGGATTATGGATTTGGTGTAGCCATTGCCATTCTTTTTCACATGGTTCAATTTCAGCCCCAGATTTTTGGGAAAATTACTCATTAGTAGAACTTGAAAAATTGAGTGCTATTCCAACATGTTTGGAAGAAATAAAAGAATCAATAGATGGTCATGTAAATCTGATTAAACAAGAGCATAAGTAAATACGCAAGGGAAAATCAGATCAGCGCAACAAAAACAAAGGCGACGACAACGCAGGCGGCTCGGACAGGTCGGTGAGTGCGATTGAGGTTTAGCTCCTAAAACTCCTGCATCACAAGAGTATAAAAGTATTTCAAGTTATGTACTTCATAATAAAAATCCAATACATAACGGTGGAGATGTATATAATTTAGATAATCTATTAATATCATCACCAAGAATGCATCAAGAGATATTAGATAAAGGATTTCACTTTAATATATTAAGGAATATAAACATGACAAGAACAGAACTTATAAACCTAGTCAGAAAAATAATAGAGTGCGAAGGCACTGAGAGCGAAATCGATGAAATGATAAATCTTTTGAAAAAAAATATCCAATACCCAGATCTAATTAATCTAATTTATTGGAATGAAGAAGAGCTTACTCCAGAGCAAATAATCGATACCGCTTTGAATTATAAGCCCATACAGCTTTAATACACTTCAAATGTTTTTGATATTACAAGGAGTCTGACCATGTCCTGAGTGCAATCAAAAGCATATTTTTGAAGGAATAAAGGGAGATTTTGCAAATGGTTATTTGGATGAAAATTGCTGATTATATAAAAAAATTAGAAGAAAATTATATAGACGGAGTTATTTATAAAAAAGCAGAAAAAATTATCCCACGAAAAAACTTTCCTGTCCAATTAATTGATTTTTTTGACAATTTTGATGAATTAAAAACACCATTTGGAGAAATTTTTTCCATTGAAAGAATAATTGAAATGTCTGATAGAGAACCTTTCAGAAGTGAAAATTATATTTGCTTTGGCAAAGATAATTATTTTTCATATTGGATATGTAAAAAAGATGTAAAAGAAGGAGAAGATTGCTTTTCAATATGGGATTATGAAACTTCTTTTGAAAAAGTTGAGCCTTGTTTTTCTAAATTGAGTGAATTATTAGAATTTGCTGAAAAAGAATACACAAATAGCGAAGAAGATGGCTGTAATGTAATTATAAAAAGTTCAGATGCTCAATGTCTTTCTGAATTAATGAAAATAAAAAAACTTTTTTCTTCATCACTTTCAATAGCTGAGATAAAAAATCAAGTTAATAATGGGAATTGTATAATAAAGGAAGGAATAAATCTTTATTGTGCAAAAAAAATTTTGTCAGAAAACAATTTTGAACATATAAAAGTTGAATTTATTTCAAAATAAGTAAATTCCCTATCCCTCCTTCAAAATAGAAGTTTGGGAAAACAAATTGATACTTGTATTCATGATTTACCAGATGGCACAGTATTAAAAAGGTTTTATATGACAAAAAAAACAGGGGGGTGATAATATGTTTGAAAAATTTACAGAATATGTTAGCGAAACAAATTTTAATAGTGCTGTTTCAGAATCTGCTTTTCTGAAATTAACCTATGGGAAAAGCTATCGTGAAGGATTGTATAGATTCTTTGAAGAAGGCAAAATTCAGTATTGGAATGGAATTGTTGCATCATGCTTCCCTACTTATGAAGGTTTAATTATCGTAATGAGCTATGACTGGATGGGAAGAATATTTGCAATTGAAAATTCCTCGCAAAAAGTAATTCTATTTGAAATCGGTTCGGGAGACGTTTATGATACTGATGCTGATGTATTAGACTTCCATGACAATTTGATTGCAGAACATCCTGAAGAATGTTTAATTTCTGAATTATTTGCTGAGTGGAGAAAATTAAATAACAACATATCACTAAAATCAACGGACTGCGTAAGCTATAAAGTTCCTCTCATAATGGGCGGAAATGATGAACTAGAAAATCTTGATTTATGTGATATGGATGTCTACTGGGAGATATTAAAGCCTTTTATTCTTGGTAAATGACACAAGTTGTTACAAAATGAAAGTAATATTGGATCATATAAAGATTTACGAGATGCGGGAGAAATTGGAGAATGTACCCAGGGAATTATTATAGATGTAAATAAGATTCGCGGAATTGAACAGGTTCATATTTATATAATAATCAATTTTGATTATAAAAAAATTAACAATCTTGTGATGTATTTACAGAATGATTATACTTATAAAGGATGGAAAACTGGAGCATTTCCAAATATAGGAAACTTTTTGCCAGATAAAAACTGCGACTTTTATATCTGCAAGGATACAGACTTAAAGCCGATTGTAAGCAAAATCCACAGTGTCATAAAAGAATATGGATTTCCAATTCTTGAAAAGTTCGATACATATCAAAAATTTGAAAATTCCTTGTATGAACAAAATGAAATCAAGAGATTTAATCTGATTCATGGTTTGGAGTGGAACCTACTAGGACTTTCGGTCATGCTAAAAAATCATCCGACAGAAGAAATACTGGAGAAATTCCATGACAAACTGTGCGATGAAAACGGAAGCTTGGAAGGCTTGAAGAATAGGCTTTCAGACCAGGATAAAATAAGAGAGATATTAAAATAATGGCAAGAGATTTGAGCTTCTGGAAATACGAAAAAGAAGGCGTTCTTAATGACGAGAAAGTTTATGTTCAGCTTTCCGACGGAGAAGAAGTAAAAGGTGTTGAAGAACTTCCTGTTGAAGATGTAATCAAAAGCGTAAAAGCTGCATTTTCAGACTGGGAATGGCAAGATGAAAGCACTTTGCAAAAGAAGAATAAAAGCATAGAAATCTTCACGACAAAACAGTTTGTCCGCTTTGACTGCACTTCGCTTACAAACGAAGAAATGAATGCGCTTATCGACATAATGAACGTATACGGCTGCCCGCTTTACGACTCAACAATTTCAACCCGCTTCGCATCATTGTGGAGGAGTTTCGATTAAGAAAAATATTATTGGTATAGGTGGTACAGAATGACAGACCTTGTATTTGGTGAAATGAATCTTTCAGAAGGTTATTTTGAAAATGAGAAAACTCTTAATCTTTTGGGAAGAGAAAATCTCAAAGTAAAAATCCTCGCCCAAGTCTTTGAAGATGAGAAGATTCAAAAAATCCAGCAGGACAAATATCAAGAGTTTTTTCAAAACTATGATTTTTATGAATCAAAAGTTCCTGAGAAAGTCTTGGGATATTATCTGAATAATTATGAAGAGATAATTGAAAACAATGAAATACCTGACGTATTTGATAAAAATCATATAACAAAGGAATCTGTTCTAAAACTGATAAAGGTATCAGAAATAGTTTTTAATCAAGACGGAACTTACGGTTATCTATGTATTTGTGCATGGGAGCCAGAAAATGGTCTTGCCATTCAGCTTTCTCCCGAAGAAGACAACATTGAAGTAGATCTAATGGATTTACTCATTTAAGTCATTTTACTACCCGCCGGAATGGCAATCAACATGCCGGCATTTGCCGACCCGATGTAAAGCGAGCCGTATGAGCAGGCGAGGAAGCCCTTCGAGCGTGAGCACAAAGCTGATGTTGAATTTGCTAAAAAACGAGGCTGTTCTCCATCTGAAGTAAGAATATGGCGAAAAAATAATAGCTATACATGGCATGAATCTAAAGATTGTAAAACGATGTGCAAGATACCTAATGAGATTCATTTGAATGTATCTCATAGAGGTGGAATTTCAAACAAACGAAATGGAGCGTAGTTTTTATGGAAAAGATTGAAAACAAAGTTTTTGGAAAATTGATTTATGATTATCAATGGGAGAAACAAGAAGCTATAAATTTTGGGGGTAAAGAGTTTACTTTAACAATAATAGTAGAAGCTCTTCCTGACGAAAAAATTACGGAGGTTCAAGAAAAAAATTATCAATCAGTAAAGCAGAATGATGAGATTTTAAATGCTGAAGATTTTAATCTGATAAAAAAATATCTTTTTGAAAATTATGAATTTGATATTTCAAATTATGAAGATTTGTTTAATCATGCAAATCCGCAATCTGTTTTATATAAACAAAATGGAAAAGTTGTTGTTCTGTTTGATTTAAACGAAGATGAACTTGGATTTGGAATTGAAATTATTCCAAATAAATCCATAGGCGTTCAAGATTTTTATATTTAACCTAAGAAAAAATTTATACAAAAGACGATATTGAATTATGGCGAAAAAATAATAAATATACATGGCATGAACTGAATGATGTTGAAGCCATTCAGTTAGTACCAAGTGATATAAACAGGCCAATTTTCAAGTACATGGGGGGATGTGCTAAATATGGATTAGGTGAGGATTTTAAAATGATTACAGATGATGTATTTGGACAGATTCAATTCAAAACCATGTGGTGCAAGAAAGACCGATATACAATGTATGGGAAAGAATTTGAAATTGACATGCTGATTCAAGGAGAAGAATATCAGGCTCCGTCAGAATCTCAAAAAGCGGCTTATTCTGAATTCTGCAAGAAAAAAGATGACTTGCAAAAAGAAATGGAAAGAAAAATTTTTGATTATTATCAAACCGTTTGCGAAGAATATCGTGAAATGTTTGAAGACGATGCTGATTTGTATGCTCCGCAGATAGAATCGACCGAACAGCTCAAAGGGTATGTAAAACCGCAGGCCATAATGATTCCAAAGCAGAAAGAGAACAGGGTAATCAATGTTTTATTCAAGACAAAGTGGGATTTGGAAATGGGAATTGGGATTCAGCTTGTTGATGAAAATATTTCCATAGTTGGCGTTCAGGCTGATATATTGTAGTTTTTTTTTGCTTTATCCTTTTGTCGGCACATACACAGCCTTGCGGATGTGCCATTTTTATGATTCATAAGCAGTACCATAGATACCATAAAAGTTTGCGAAAGCGGTGCTCCAAAATGTCTCGATGAACTACCAGAGAGCTATGAAAGAGGGGCTTGTTCCTGAAGGCTGGCAAGTACATCACAAATTACCTTTAGATGATAGCGGAGATAATTCATTTGATAATTTAGTCTTAATCAAAAATGAACCCTATCACAAGGTTATAACCAATTATCAAAACTCTGTAACTAGGGGATTAAAAGAAGGTGATTGTAAAACTGTAAAATTTCCTATAGTGGAAGGAAGTATATATCCACCAAAAAATAATTAAAACTACGAGGAAAATAATATGTGGAAAGATAAACTTGAAGAAATTAAAATAAGAAGAGAGCGAAGAAACAGATTTTTAAACGACGGGTGTTCAGCTGATGAATTAAATATATTCAAGCAAGCTGTAGCAGAAAAATTCAACTATACATTGCCCCTGGAATATATTGATTTTTTGTCATTGATAAATGGCTTGGAATACAATGGCTTGATTTTGTACGGGATAGATGAAAATATTGTGGATAAAACAAACAAGCAAAAAGTTACAGGCTATATAGATTCTAATGAAATATGGTATGAAAATGAATGGCAAAAAAAATATATGTTTTTTGGCGATGGAAATATAAGCTGGTTTTGTTTTGATATTTCCAAAAACAATTATGTTGAACTTGATAAACCGTCAGGAGAACTGCAACAAGAATTTTCAGGTTTTGCAGAAATGATAGAATACGCCTTAGAAAGCAGTTTGTCTTAGAAAAACACAACCATCAACTTCCAAAAAGCCAATGAACAAGCAGGTCTTTCAAGCACACCGTCGGGTTATACATGGCATTATGTTGAAGACGGGAAAACTTTATTATTAGTTCCTAGAGATTTGCATGAAACAGTAAGACACACAGGTGGTGCCAGCTTAATAAAAAAAGGGCTGAGACCTTAAAACAAGGATGATAAAACTAATGAATTGTGATTTCAGAAAAACAAATGGAATATGGGAAACAAAAATTCTATTAGAAGAGTGGTCAACTTTTTTTGGTTATCAGATTGAAGTTGATGTAAATCTTGGCGGAGATTCTAAAGTCGAAACTGTTCAAGATAAACATTTGCGAGCATACCAGTACTTGAAAAACAATCAGAAGCAATTATTGAAAAACATTCTTGAAAAACTATTTTTTGAATACAAAAATCTGCAGGAATCTTATGGTTATGATGATGAAGAAAAATCTGAATATATGCCAGGCATTTATTCAATTGAAGATCTGAAGGATTTAATAAAACTCAAAAGAGTTCATATCTTGAATGTAGAAAAAAATAATCTGAGTTACATTGGATTTCATTTTGAATGTAAATGGGATGATGAGCAAGAACTTGGTTTTATGACGCATGAAACAAAAGTTGTAAAAATGGGCAATTCTGACAGTTCTTTTTTGTCTTGGATTGCCGAGGAAGATTGCAAAAAAACAGGAGAGGGAAAAATCATAATTCCAAAAGAATTTAAATCTATAGATATGGAGACATAGAAACTGTAAAGGAAATGATTTCGAGTGGCACAGTGGATGTTAATGAAATTATATTTGGTAAAACTTTTTTACATACTGCATCAATTTGTAATCAACTTGAGATAGCAAAGTTTTTAATAGAAAGTGGCATTGATTTAAACAGATTAGATCGAGCTAAATCATCAGCCCTTATAAATGCAGTAATAAAAGGCAATCTGGAAATGGTAAATCTTTTGTGTGAAAGCGGAGCAGAGCTTGATACGTCAAATCCTGACAACAATCCTTTATTTCGTGCAGGATCATGCCATCAAGAAGAAATAGCACAATATTTGGTAGATAAGGGAATAGATATTTATAAAACTTATCATATAGGAGATATGGAAAACTGCGATGCATATAAGTGGACTGTAAAGAAACTTCCAATATTTCCCCGATTTCTATCGGGGAAATATTGGAAGGGTAAAGTTGTGTGAATACAGGTGAAAGTGTCTTATCGTCACGCCTGCTCCGGCAACTTCTTGTTTTCGCTGCTGTTCTCCTTCAGGTACTGGACCAGTTTTGGGATGTAGAGCTTGTCCTCGTGCGCGATGTGCGAGAGTATCCAGTCGTAGAGGAATTTCGCGAACTTGATTCCCTCGGTTATGGACGCTTTGTTGTACGACAAGGCCATGTCGATGACCTTGTTTCGGAACGCATCGTGCTCGGCCTTGTGGTGGGGCAGCCCCTCGAAATTCGCCGAGCGCATGAGCTTCTCCTCGTCCTGGAAATGCTTGTCCGTGTACTCGATGCACTCGTTCAGCGAGTCTCCGAGCACTTCCCTCCAGTCCTTCTCGTGCTGGTCCCGGAACAGCGCCTTGTAGAAGTTGTTGCAGAGGGAGACGAGCTTTTTGTGCTCCTCGTCGATGAGTGGAATCCCCGTGTTGAATTTGGGGTTCCAGACTATGAGCTCTGAATCCGCGTTGTGTTTTGCCAACAAAAAATCGTCTTTCAAAGTCATTTTCCCTCTACCTCCATTTTATCTTCCGTGGCAGTTCTTGAACTTTTTGCCGGAGCCGCATGGACACGGGTCGTTCCGTCCGACTTTCGGAAGCGTCCTGACCACCTGCACCGGCCGGCCCGTCGACGCGCTCGCCATCGTCCTTGCGGCCTGGCTTTTCGCCTGCTCCGCCATCCTGCTCGAAGCAGCCTGCTGGCTTATGGACTCGGCCTCCTCGTGCTGTTCCGTGCCCTGCATCCGCTCCTGTCTCTGGAGCTGGGCCTGCCTCTGCTGCTCGACCTGCTCCGGAGTCTGGATTTGGATTCTGACCTTGAAAGTGATTCCTGCGATTCCGATTCTTATCTGCTCGATGATTTCGTCGAATTTGTTGAATCCGTCGATTTTGTACTCTGTGAGCGGGTTCTTGCTTCCGTATGAGCGGAGATGCACCGCCTCTCGGAGTCCGTCCAGGTACTCAAGCTGGTCGAGCCACTTCCTGTCGATGGCCTGAATGTACTGGTACCTGATGAACATGTTGAACTGCTCTTTTCCGACGAGGTTCTCCTTTTCCTTTATGTCGTTGCGGAGAATCTCAAGAACTTTCTCTTCCTCAAGGAAGTCGGGGCTGAGCTGGAGTCCGAAGTAGTTCCTGATGTTGTCCAGAAGCTCCTTCTGCGATTCCTTGCTCTTCCTGTCGTGGATGTATGTCGAGAACCAGTCGTCGAGATATTCCTCCGCAGTCTCCATGACGCGTCCGGAAAGGTCGTCGTCCGTGAGAATCTCGTCCCTCTGCGTGTAGATGTACTCCCTCTGCTCGTTGAGGACGTCGTCGTAGTCGATGAGGTTCTTTCGGATTTCGAAGTTCCTCTCCTCGACCTTCTTCTGCGCGTTCTCGATTCCCTTGTTGAGCCACGGATGGTCTATCGGCTCACCGGCCTGCATTCCCATCTTCTTCATGAGGTGCTTCATCTTCTCTCCACCGAAAAGCCTCATGAGGTCGTCGTCCATGGAGATGAAGAACTTCGAGCGTCCCGGGTCTCCCTGGCGGCCTGAGCGGCCGCGGAGCTGGTTGTCGATTCGGCGGCTTTCGTGCCTTTCCGAGCCGATTACATAGAGTCCGCCGAGGGCTTTTACTTCCTCGTAGTCCTTCTGCCAGTCCGCCTTCGCCTTTGCGAGCGCGGATTCGTACTGCTCAGGAGTCGCCTCCGTGCCGCAGATTTTCCATGCCCTCATCTCCGGGCTTCCGCCGAGCTTGATGTCGGTTCCGCGTCCGGCCATGTTCGTGGCGACGGTCACTGCTCCCTTCGCTCCGGCTTCGGCGACTATCAAGGCCTCGCGGGCGTGGTTCTTCGCGTTCAACACTTCGTGCGGAATCCCCTTCTTCATGAGAATTGAAGAGAGGTGCTCCGATTTTTCGACCGAGACCGTACCGACAAGCACCGGCTGTCCTTTTTTGTGCGCCGCCTCGATTTCCTTGGCGATTGCGTTCCACTTGTCCTCTTCGTTCAGGTAGACTTCGTCGTTCTCGTCGATTCTGGCGACCGGCTTGTTCGTCGGAATCACTACGCAGTCGAGCTTGTAGATTTTGGAGAACTCCACCGCTTCCGTGGCCGCCGTTCCCGTCATGCCCGAAAGCTTCTCGTACATCCTGAAGAAATTCTGGAATGTGACGGTCGCCATCGTCCTGTTCCTCTGCGCGATTTTGACGTGCTCCTTAGCCTCGATGGCCTGGTGGAGTCCGTCCGAGTACCGCCTTCCCTCAAGGACGCGGCCTGTGAACTCGTCTACGATTTCGACTTTTCCGTCTTTCACGACATATTCAACATCCTTCTCGTAGAGGAGGTGCGCGCGGATTGCCTGCGTGAAGTAGTGCACCCACTCGAAGTTCTGCTCGTCCGTGACAGTGGTGTTCGGTTCGATGAGGTTGTGCGCGTGGAGAATGTCGTCGATTTTGTTCATTCCCTTGTTGGTGAACGAAATCCTCTTCGCCTTCTCGTCGATTTTGTAGTCACCCTTGAGCGCGGCCCTCTCTTCCGGCGTCATCTCCGATTCGTCCGGGTAGTCGTCGATTCTAGGGTCCTTCTCCATCTCCTCGAATTCGCCAACGTACTTGTCGACCTCGTAGAATTTGAAGGTGTCGTCCTCTCCCTGGCCAGAGATGATGAGCGGGGTTCTCGCCTCGTCAATCAATATCGAGTCGATTTCGTCCACGATGCAGTAGTTGAAGCCCCTCTGGACTTTTCTGTTGATGTCTATCTGCATGTTGTCGCGGAGGTAGTCGAATCCGAATTCGTTGTTCGTTCCGTATGTGATGTCGCAGTTGTAGTTCTCTTTTCTCGCCGCGTTGTCCATGTTGGAAAGAATTTTTCCGACGGTGACTCCGAGGTAGCTGAACACCGGCTTCATCGTCTCCGCGTCGCGCTCCGCGAGGTAGTCGTTGACTGTCACGACGTGCACGCCCTTTCCTGAGAGCGAGTTCAAATATGACGGAGCGACGGCGACGAGTGTCTTTCCTTCACCCGTCTTCATTTCGGTGATTCTTCCTGAATGGAGAACGATGGAACCCATTATCTGCACGTCGTAGGCTCTTTCGCCCCTGACGCGGAAAGCGGCCTCGCGGGCTAGCGCGAACGCTTCCGGCAAAATATCGTCCAAGGACTCGCCCTTCGCGAGCCTGTCCTTGAAAATCTGTGTCTGCTTTGGGAAATCTTCGGCTGACAGTGACTTCGCCCATTCTTCCTTGGCGTTTACGGCCGCGACGATTGGTCTCAACTTTTTCAAATCGCGTTCATTTTGTGAACCGAATATGACTGACAAAACTTTATCTAACATAATGTTCTCAATAATAATTGAAAACAATCGTGAAGTAAATGCGAAATGCGGTTTTGACCCAGAATTGAAATCCGGCGGTCGAATTGATATTCTTTCTGAATGATTTTTTCAAAAAACAATGTTTTTTCCTGTCTTTTTTCTTTTGCGGCGATTGTTTCATCGATGGTTTTTCCATCTTGCAGAAATTCCGAATCCATAGCGTCCGTCGGTGAGAACGATCTTTTCAACTTGAACTATGGGAATTTCGAGGACGAGCTGAACTTGTTCGATTTGGCTTCGCACGGAAGCATCGACACATACATGACGATGAGGGACGGATTTTTCTACATAGCCAATGGAGAATCGAAGAAAGTGATGGAATTGAACTCCTACGGCGACCTGCTCGGACTCTACTACAACCCGGAGGCGGTGCTGAACCTTGAATTCGCCGACGAGAACGCCGGAAATTCCACAAAGAAGGCAGTCTCCTATCCGTTCAACACTCTCGGCCCCATCGCGGTCGATTCGCTGAAGTCCCTCTATGTCGTCGATTCGCTCCCCGTCGAGCGTCAGGAGCGGGACGAGAAGAGGAGGCTTCTTTTGAGGAATGTGGTGCTCAGGTTCGATGACGACGGAAAATTCGTGGACTACATCGGCCAGCAGGGGCCTGGAGGAACGCCTTTCCCGGCTGTGAAGAACATCTACACGACTTCCGGCAACGAGCTTGTCGTGGTATGCACGACCAACGACGGATTCGAGGTTTTCTGGTTCGGAGAGAACGGATTCCTCCTTTATCAGATACCCGTGACCGAGAAGTCTCTTCCGAAAATAGGCTCCGACGACGGCTCCGGGGACAGCCCTGTCTACTCGCATTTTTCGATAGAGAATGTCGTTCCCGACATGAATCTTCTCAAGTTGTACCTGAAAGTCGACTGCTATTCGAATTCAATCGATGCCGACCTGCAGGTGAAGTCAGGAATCGATTTCTCGAAGACTTTCTTGATTCCGTTCGACATAGCCGGGGGAAAATTCGAGGATGCGCTTGAGATTCCGGCTTACGAATATGTCGTCTCGGAGAGCATGGGGCAGGAGGTGGACGAGATTCCGTTCAGCTTCCTCGGCGTGACGGAGAACGGCTGGTTCTTTTTCCTGGTCCCGACCGACGATGGATATCTGGTCCAGATGGTGCAGCCTGACGGCCAGCGGATTGTGAAGCGCAACATATCCGTCGACCACGGGAGCGTGCTTTTCCACACGCTTTCGCTCAACTCGTCCGGCATCATAAGCGGGCTGTTCGCGCGCAGGTCGAACGCGTCCGTCGCTTGGTGGCGCACTGATTCGCTCATAGACTCTTTCATATCGAATTGAAAAAACTTTTTGTGGAGGAAAAAGAGGACGATGGATTTCTCTCAGATTCCGGAAGGGCACGAGGACGGCGAAGAACCCCTCATCTTCCATTACGACAAGGCTGAGCGCGTGAGGAACGCTCCCCAGATTGTGAAGGACTACTACGATGGAAAGCTGATTCAGAAGCGTCCGGGGCTTTTCAAGGCTCTTGTGGCCACCAGGTCGAACAGGCTCATCTTCATCGCCTTGATGGTCTGCTTCGCGCTCGTCGTGTTCAACATGTTCTTCGGCCCCAAGCCCAATGTCGAGACCCGAAAGGGCGTTCCGATGACTCTTGCGGCTTTCTCCTACGACGGCAGTGTCCTCGTGAGCCTTGAATTCGACGATGTCTGGAAAAAATTCGCGGGAAAATATTCGGGCGGAATTCCCGTCTTCGCTAAATTTGAGGCTGTCGATGTCGATAATCAAGTTGTCGGCGTTTTCGAGGATGCTGGGCTTTATGAGGAGAGGCAGCTTTTTCTCCGCGCCAGATTCACCGATTTCGACATCGCTTCCGTGAATGCCGAGGTCGAGCTGAAATTCGGCGGAGAGGAAAACTCTGACGGAGACAGCAGACCTGTCGTGTTGAAGGCGAAGGTCGAAAGACGCTGACGCATAAAAAAGGATTTTTGGGGTTTAAAAATGTTGCAGTTCTATTTTCTGTCTGTGTTGTTGAACGTGGTCGTGGGGTTCGTTCTCGTATACGCGTCTTCCAATGTCAAGAAGGCGAGGTACGGCGACGATTACCTTTACGAGGGCGATGTCGTTTCTGAAAGCTCTTCGCCAATCGCTTCGTTCGACGATTCCGTGGACGGAGCCGATTCGGGAAATCCTTTTTCCTCTTTTTTGAACGACAAAATCTTCAGGCTGGTGCTCGGAGTCGTCTGCTTCTTCATCGGCCTCATAAAACTCGCGTACACCGTGCAGAACGATGTCGCTTTCGTCGGCGATTTCGTTCCGGCTCTTGCCGGACTTTCAGGCGGTTCATGCCTGCTCGTGGGCTATTTCCTCTCCGCCGGCGTCGATGTCCCTGATTTCCTCGAATCGTTTTTCGTCAACGGAAAGAAATTCGTGGGCATATTCTGCATCGTGGCGGGCGTCCTCCACTTCATCTTCCCGCGCGTCCTTTTCCTGTAGGTCTCATTTGCCGAAAAAATTCATTGTTTTTTCTCACTAAAGAAAATATACTATGCGTTGTTGAGAAAGATTCTAAAGAGGTGGATTTTTATTCTCAATACGCAAAGAAACAGTCTCTTCCTAAAAAAGAGGCAAATTTATTTTAGGAGAACCACAATGAAGTACACTGCAGAAGTGGAACATATGTGTCCTTTGGCTAAGGGCGCATATCATGGTCCTGCTCCGATTCCTGAAGAAGGAAAATGGGTTCAGGCGAAGAAAGTCGAAGACATTTCCGGCTTTACACACGGTATTGGTTGGTGTGCACCTCAGCAGGGTGCCTGCAAGCTCTCATTGAACGTCAAGGACGGAATCATCGAAGAGGCTCTCGTCGAGACCATCGGATGTTCTGGAATGACTCACTCGGCCGCTATGGCGTCTGAAATCCTCATCGGAAAGACACTCATCGAGGCTTTGAACACTGACCTCGTCTGCGATGCAATCAACACGGCAATGCGCGAGCTTTTCATGCAGATTGTCTACGGAAGAACTCAGTCGGCTTACTCTAAGGACGGACTCAAGGTCGGAGCTTCCCTTGAAGATTTGGGAAAGAACCTCCGCTCTCAGGTCGGAACGATGTTCGCCACAAGAAAGACAGGTCCTCGCTACCTCGAAATGACAGAGGGATACGTCGAGCAGATCGCTCTCGACAAGGACAACCAGATTGTCGGATACAAGTGCATCAACTTCGGAAAACTCATGGATGCACTCAAGGCTGGAGTCGACGCTAAAGAGGCTATCGAGAAGGCTCGCACTCACTACGGACGCGTCACAGAGGATCAGGGCGTCGTGAAATTCATCGACCCTCGCAAGGAGTAGACAATGGCTTTATTTGAAGATTACGAGGGAAGAATCCCTCAGGTTAACAAGGTCCTTAAAGCGTACGGCTTCTCGGAGGGCGAGAAAGGTTTGAACGAGGCCCGCGATTTGTGCAAGGCCCGCGGTTTCGACCCTTATGAAATCTGCCAGTCGACACAGCAGATTTGTTTCGAGGACGCGAAGTGGGCTTATGTCCTCGGTTCGGCAATCGCAATCAAGGAAGCAGAGAAGTCTGGCGACAAGACTGGTTCCACAGCCGCCGCCAACATCGGAAAGGGACTCCAGGCGTTCTGCTTGCCGGGTTCTGTCGCCGACGACCGCAAAGTTGGTCTCGGACACGGAAACTTGGGCGCCCGCCTTCTCTCTGAGGAGACGCAGTGCTTCGCGTTCTTGGCCGGCCACGAGTCTTTCGCGGCTGCCGAGGGAGCCATCAAAATCGCGGCCAACGCCAACAAGGTCCGCAAGAACAAGCTCCGCGTCATCCTGAACGGTCTCGGAAAGGATGCCGCCCAGATTATTTCCCGCATCAACGGCTTCACATACGTCCAGACAAAGTTCGACTACTTCAACGGCGAGGGAACCGACAAGGCTCTCACTGTCGTGAAGGAAGTTCCATACGGCAACAACCCTGACCGCCTCATCGTCAAGTGCTACGGCGCCGACGATGTCCGCGAGGGTGTCGCGATAATGTGGCACGAGGACGTCGATGTTTCCATCACTGGAAACTCCACGAACCCGACACGCTTCCAGCACCCGGTCGCTGGAACTTACAAGAAGGAACGCTTGCTCGCCGGCAAGAAATACTTCTCTGTGGCTTCCGGCGGCGGTACGGGACGCACATTGCACCCGGACAACATGGCCGCGGGGCCGGCTTCTTACGGATTCACAGATACTTTGGGCCGTATGCACTCTGACGCACAGTTCGCAGGCTCTTCATCAGTCCCGGCCCACGTCGAGATGATGGGTTTCATGGGAATGGGAAACAACCCGATGGTAGGTTGTACAGTCGCTTGCGCAGTCGCAGTCGCGGGTAGCTTCTAGTTCTTTTTGAGTTTTAGATTTTTGTAGTAACGATATAAAATGCGGAGCGTAACAGTTCCGCATTTTTTTATGATTTGCACGAAAAAAAGGAGAAACAAATGCCAAAGAAAATACCGACAGCCGAAGAAATCCGTGAGTATCTGAAAAATACACAAACAGTTATTAGTTTTACATTCCCGAACGAAGCGGTTTGGTGCAACAAAACAACATTGCCGTTGCTTGAGGCTGCCGAAGCCGTTGGAACGCCGAACGAAGAAATATGGGAATTGTGCAAGAAAATCGCTTCAATGTCGCACGCACCCCTAAACCTCAAAGAATACGAGAGAATGTTGCCGTTTGCACAAAAGAACGGGACTGTTGACGCTGTGCTGAAACTGCTTGAGAACTACGGACCAGATTTTTCCAAGAACGAATGGTATTATTTTTATGACATCATCGGCTTTTACTATTGCGTTGCGCTCATTTCTCAGTCTGATTACCGAAAAGAAGATTGCGAAGCTCGGCTTTGGACAATCGTCGATAGTTTCATCAAAAACGACACAGAAAATCACTCTCTTTACGTTCTTCTCAGAAATATGAGCGTTTTACAAAAGAAGCGTCCGAGTCTTGCTCCAATGCGTGAAAAGCTGGAAGCGGCGATAAAATCTTGAGTGGTGCAAAAAAGACCGCCCTTCAAAAACTGAAAGGCGGGGCTTTTCCAAGTTCCGCATTTTTTTGCCCATCGGGATTCCTCTCTTTGCGTGTGTTTCCGGTTCTTTTCTTCTCAAAAAAAACTTGACAAATCGCCTTTTGTGTTTTTCCCTTGATTTTTCATTTAAAAATGCCGAGAATCTATAGAAATTATGGATAAGAAGATTTTAACGCGCAGTTATCTGGAGACGCTTTCGTCATCGGATTTGGTTTCTCTGGCCGATGATTATGGAATAGACATTCCCGACAATTTGAGTAGAAGGTTCATCATCGGAGAACTGCTGGAGATTGCGGAGGGGGTGGGCAATGCCGCTGGCGAGTCTGGGACTGCCATCTCAGAATTGTCTGAGCTTTCCGACGAGGAGTCTTCCGCTCTTCCCGACTCTCTGAAAAACAAGATGAGCGACGCGCTTCCGTTGTCGTTCAACGAATCCGAGATAGATTTTGTCTTCAGGAACCCGGTCTGGGTTTATGTTTTCTGGGACATAAAGGCCGCTGACTTGGCCAAGATGGAAGATGACGACGATTTTGACAGGGTTGTCCTCCGCGTCTCTTATTTCGATTCTTTCGAGGCGACCGTGCCCACGAAGTCGTTCGATGTGAATGTGTCCGCTGGAGACCATGGGCAATTCGTGATGGTGGCTGTCAACAAACAGTCGGAGAGCGCGGTGAAATTCCTGCGCATAGATTTGGTCGCCCTTTACGATGGAAAATCCGATACCATAGCCATTTCAAAGAAGATGGAACTTCCTGTCGGTTCCGACTTGCTCGGCACCGCGATGCCCGGACGCGACTTTGCAATTTCGCCTGTCAACGAACTTTCAGGAATGCGTTCCGCGCTGAAGAATCACTATCAATTCCAAAGGGAATCTTTTGTCTGATTAATCAAAAATGGAGTTTATAAAATGTCTTCCAAAAACTTGGTTCTTTTAGTAGTAGCACACCAGCCTTACATCAGGCATGTCGAAGACGAGGAGGCGCATGCCCTTGAGAACGACATGCTTTTCAATTCCATTTCGAACGTGTACATTCCTCTTCTGAATACACTGCGCGATGCTGATTCCCGTTTTTCTGGAAGCAGATTCAAAATATCGTTGGTCATGTCTCCGACTCTTTGCGAGATGCTCAGCGATGAGGAAATCCAGGAGCAGTATGTCGCGTGGCTAGAGAGGCGAATCGCGCTTGGGGAGAAAGAAATCGCGAGGTGCGCGGACGACGGGGGGATGCTTCTCAACGCCTCCGAGACGCTTGAGAAGGCGAAAAATGATTTGTCGGATTTCGTCGAAGTCTATTCAAGAAACATCGTGAAGGCCGTTTCCGACTTGGCCGAGGCCGGAAGAGTCGAGCTTTTGGCGACTTGCGGTACCTTCGCTTACCTTCCGCATTATTCGGACATGACGGAAGTCCTGAACGCGCAAATCGAGTCTGGACTTTGCTCTCACAGGCGGTTCTTCGGCTCACTTCCGGACGGGTTCTACCTTCCGTATCTCGGTTATTCGGTCGGGATAGAGAGGGTGCTGCGCTCCTATGGCCTCAACTATTCGATAGTCGACGGTCGCTCGTTCTTCTTCAGCAAGGACGATGTGGCCGATGGCATATTCTCGCCGGTCAGGTGCGAGAAGTTCAACCAGCTTGTCTTCTTCGCAAACGATTCCGAGTCTTTTGCCGAGTTGAGGGAATATTCGGAGAAAGGCGTGTTCAAGGATGATTCCAGGGACATCGCTTTCGACTTGCCGGTTTCTGATTTGTCGGATTTCCTTTTCGAGGATTCCGCCCGCATTCCCACGGGGTTCAGGTATTACGCGAAGGATTCTTCCCTGTATGATTCTGCGGCGGCGCAAAAGGTTGCCGACGAGTGCGCTTCCGATTTTGTTGAAAAAAAAGTCGGGAAAATTGTGGAGGCCGAGAAGCTTCTTTGCAAGGATTCTACGCTCGTGTGCACTGTTCCCGCCGAGATGCTCGGAGCGTGTTGGAGCGAGGGCTCTTCGTTCTTTGCCAGGGTTATAGAGAAAGTCGTGCGTGGCGGCAGCGGTGTCGAGTTGACAGGATGCGCCGATGTGCTACGCATGTTGAAGGTCATGAAAGTTGAGCCTCAGCTGATTTCCCTCTATCCGTCTTCCGATTCCGCCGACGGTTTCTGCGAGGATTCCCTTGACAGCTCCAACGCATGGATGATTCGGTACGCGAGGAAAATGAGCTGCAGGATGATCGACATAGCGGACAGATTCCCGAACGACACTGGCTTGAAGATACGGTTGCTGAACCTCGGCGCGAAGGAGCTTTTGTTGGCGCAGAGCGGCGAGTGGGCGAGGATGGTGCATTCCGGGGACGACGACGACTGTCCATGTTTCGCAGAGTACGCTGAGGAGCAGTTCAAGGAATTCATCAAGTCGTTCATAATCGTCTACGATTCGCTCGGTTCTAACACCGTCAGCACTGAATGGCTCACAAGGATAGAGCGCCGCCACCGTCTCTTCCCATGGATGAATTTCAGAATTTTCTCAAAGAAAAAGTGAGAAATCCGTTTTTTGGGGTTGACTGAATCAATCTATTTCTATATAGTATTGTTCATTCGCACGATTAGCTCAGGGGTAGAGCATCGCCTTCACACGGCGGGGGTCGTTGGTTCAAATCCAACATCGTGTAATTCAAGAAAGTTTGAGAGTTCTTCAAAAAACTTCTTGACAAATCAGATTCAATCTGGTAAATTATTCACATCTTTTGCGGCAGTCATATAACGGCTCATTATCTCAGCCTTCCAAGCTGATGACGAGGGTTCGACTCCCTTCTGCCGCTTCTTTTTGAAGACCTGAACATTTTGTTCAGGTCTTTTTTTGCATCTGCTTTTGTTTTTATATGTTTTTCATGTTTGCCGCATTTTTTTTCAACTATTGAAAAAATCTGTGCTAGAATAAAGCGATTGGTTTTTAGGCGTTTTGCGTCTGGAAAATAATCGCTATGTGAAGTTTTGGAGAAATAACTATGGAACAGGAAGTTGTCATTTCAAAAAAGCCCGATGTGCAAGCGGCTGTTGACGAACTTTGTGGAAAATTGAAGAAGAATGCCGATTCGTACCAGGCTGTCATATTTTTGGCGGCGATAACATACGATTTCGCACTGCTTTCAGAGAAGATAAAAGAGCGGTTCCCTAATTCTGAAGTCGTTGGAGCGAGCACCGCTGGCGAGATAACGCCTGCAGGTTTCACCAACAACTCTGTCGTTTTGACAACGATGTCCGATTCTTCGACAAAGGTCAAAGGATTCTTGGTGGAGCACGGAAGCAGGTATCCTGTTTGCTCGAAGGGCGATATAGAGAAGGCTGTCCGGGACTGCGGCATACGCGTGAACGACCCGAATTCTGGAAAGGACGCGTTCGCAATAGCGTTCATAAACGGAGTTTTCAACGCGGAGGAGTCGATACTGACGAATTTCTATTCGGTTATAAAGAACGACCAGTTTCCGCTTGCCGGTGGAACTGCCGGATTCACGGGAAGCGAGGCGAAGACTTTTGTCAGCTACAATGGAAAGACGACGCAGGACGGAGCCGCATTCCTCCTCGTGAAGACGAAATGCAAATTCGATGTGCGGCAGGAGGACATTTTCAATCCGACAGGAAAGTCCGTGTTCGTATCCGAGTCCGATGTCGTGAACAGGACCATATCGAAATTCGACGGAAAGCCCGCGAAGACCGTATACGCCCAGAAACTCGGTGTCTCGGAGGCGCAGGCGGAGTCCATGACGTTCGAGAATCCGTTCGGGCGTTATTTGAACGATGCCTTGCACATAGCCGCTTTGGCCGGATTCTCTCCCGACAAGAAAATTTCGTTGTTCGCGCGCGTTGTTCCGAATTCCACGCTTGAGCTTATGCATATCGGGGATCCTCTGCAGAAATGCGACGAGACATGCGACGGCATAAAATCCGCGTTGAGACCGAAATTCACGCTTTTGATGACGTGCATAACGAGGACGCTTGCTTTCGAGAGAATGAAGATTTCTGACAAGATAATCCAGAAATACAATGCGACCTTCCCGACTTTCGCCGGCTTTTCGGCTTACGGCGAGCAGCTTGGAAGAATCCACTGCAACCAGACGCTCGTTTCTGTCGTGATAGGAGATTAATATGACTGAATTGGAAAACGCGGAACTTGTAAAAAGCGGATTGAACGCTGTTCAGTCTCTCATAGAATATTTGGCCAAGGACGCCATCGGCGGCGAATTCTTGAGCGAGTACACCTCTTCCCGCGAGGTGCAGAACTCTGCGACCGAGAAGCAGAAGGCGGCTTTGAGCAAGCTTATCGAGTCGTCTTCCGTGATGGACGAGGAGACCAAAAAGATTTCAGAGAGCGCGAACGCAAACATCGAGCGTCTTGTCTCCGTCTATTCTGAAATCGAGACTCTGAGGAATTCTGTCCAGAGAATCGAGGAGGAGCACAAGCGTTATGTCGAAAAATTCAAGGTTCTCCATCAGGAGGCGAGCAACATCATGTCGCTTGTCGATGGAATCCAGAACATTTCGGAGCAGACGAACCTCCTTTCGTTCAACGCTTCAATTGAGGCGGCCCATGCGGGGGCTGTCGGAGCCGGTTTCAGAATAATCGCGAACGAGGTTAAGAAACTTGCCGGAAACACGAAGGGGACTACGGAGAAGATAAAGCAGGAGGTCGACAAGCTCTCGAAGTCGCTCGTCGAGCTTGAGGACGGAACTAAAGCCAACGCCACTTCCCTTGACGGCCTTACGAAAGAGGCCGACCATACGCTTGAGAGGTTCGCGAAAGTGCGGAAGATAAATTCCGAGAACAACGCGAATGTCGAGAAGATAAGCACGAGCATTTCTTCGAACGTGAAGGCTATAAACAGCATGATAAAGACTGTCCAGGAAGCCGACGACGTGAGCAAGAAAAATGTCGAGTTGTTCGCCGACTGCGCGTCCCGCAACCAGATGCTCTTCAACGACTTGTATTCGTTCGCGTATGAGCTCAAGGCTGTTCTTGAAGACTTGAAATGACGGACGTTGAGAATATCGAGAAAATCATCCATGACGTTTTCGGTGTGGAGAAGAGGATAAAGAACAAGAAGAACACCAACAGCTGCATTTCTCCGTTGAACAAGGCTGTGAAGAACTATTTCGCGTTCAATTTCCTCAACAGGCTCTATCGTCTCCAGAAGCGTTTTTCCGGGCGCGACGCCGAGACGAACGACATCTGCGAGAAAATCAAGAACATAGGGGAGGCGAAAGAGCACCAGTGGGCCGGCCCCTATTCCGAACTTGTCGCGCTTGATTTCTATTCCGAGTTCGCTGAATTTTTCGATATCTCTTACATAAACATTCTTCCGATTTCGCACCACAGGAATTCTATCGCGGCCCGCAATGGGCAGAAAGGCGTCATCGACATAGATTTGTGCCTCCATCTAAAGCACGATTTGATTTTCACCGATGTGAAGTCGTTCAACTGCGTCCACCTCCAGATTTTCGATTCGATTTTCGAGGAAATCGAGGAATTCGCGTCGAAAATCGGGAAGAGCGTCCTTGTTGGCGTGGACAACCTTTCTGAAATCGACTACAGGGAAGTGAAGAACCATCTTGGAATCGAGAAGAACAAAATCCGGCGGGATTTGAAGAGGGCAGTCTCCGAGGGGCAGAAGAATCTCATCTACGAGTCGGACGGTCTGAAATTCGACTTCAAGATAAACTATTCTTCGCCCAAGTCCTCTTTTCTCTCGACTGTCAAGGAGTACTCTCCGTTCGCGATGGCGGAGTCTTACAGGTACAAGTTCCTTGACTACGGAAACAAGCTTGTGGACAACGAGTACTCTCTCATAACAATCGTGAGGAATCCGTGGTTCAACGAGGAGACCGTCGATTTTGGGGATTTCAACAATATCTTCTACAGGAGCCTTAGCAGGAGGACGTTCATGGAGCTTCTGCGCATCGACGGGGACGCTTCCGACTTCTCGAAAACGTATTCCTCCGCGAGCGGAATCTCTGTCTCGGAAGTGTCGAGGAGTCTTGCGGGCATCGTGTTCATCGACGACAACTCTCCGTCATCAAGAAGCCAGAAGGGGCTATATTCGGCATACATATATCTGAATCCCAACTACGCGGCCAAGAATCCCCTCACGATACGGAAGTTCGAGAAATATTTCAGGAACGGCTTTGAGCGGCAGATAAAGGATTTCGACGATTTCAAATTCGACAACTACTAGCTTTCGCCCGCTGAAAATCGCTTCAATCAATGGAAAATTTCGTGGTGAATTCTTCCGAAAATCATAATATGGGGCGTTTTGTCCCCTTAGGATGCGTCCGGATGCGATATTCGATGGACGCATGGGAGAATTGTATGAAAAAGATAGTTTCGATGGCCGTTTCGTTCGCTTTGTGCGCCTCTTGTTTTTCAACTGATATTTCAAAGTATCTCAGGACGGCTCCGAATGTGGACAGGGCCATGCTGTCCGCCGACTACTGGATTTCAAAGTCTGTCGACCCGAAAAAAGTCATAATATCGACCGACGAAATAATGAGGCTGAACAAGGAGGTGCAGGACGCTTCCTCTTCCGACGAGGGGAAATTCGCCTATTACGCTTCGTCCAAAAAGAACAAGAGCATCTCGAAGAAAAAGCTCCTTGAACTTTTGGATTTCAATTTCGGCGCCGACTACTACATAGAGGGCGTGAAGGTGTCGCAGTCGTACAAGGACGATTTGCTTTCCTACAGGAACCTCGATTCAGTGAAGGACACGAACGAGGTCGGATACGCGTTCGTTTTGAGGAGGGGCGGTTTGAGGCTCCTTCCGACGGACGACATATTGACTCTGGACGAGGTGCGCTCGTTCTACGACGAGATGCAGAACAGTTCCGTCCTGATGAACGAGCCTGTCGTCGTCCTCCACCAGACGGAGGATTCGGCATGGTATTTCGTCATGACGAGCTACTGCTGCGGATGGCTTCCATCTTCGAACATCGCGTTCTGCCACGGATACGACGAGTGGAATTCGTACAGGAATCCGAGCGACTTCCTTGTGGTCTCCGAGAACAAATTCCGCCTCGACTACGACTGGGTGAACGACAGAATTTCCGAGGTGGAGGTCTCCATGGGCACCAAGCTCCAGCTCGTTCCAGTCTCCGAGTACCAGACTTCCTATGAGGGGCGCGAGGCGTACGACAACTACATCGTCAGAATCCCGGACAGAAGCCAGGGGGGCTACCTCATCTTCCACAACGCGTACATTCCTCTAGGAAAGTCGGTCTCCATCGGCTATGTCCCGTACACTAGGGAGAACATCCTGCGCATGGCGTTCAGCGCGCTCGGCGAGAGGTACGGATGGGCGGGACTTTACGACGCGCGCGACGCTTCCCAGTTCGTCATGGAGCTTTACCGCGCGTTCGGGTTCGACATCCCGCGCTCGACTCCTGGGCTGATTCCGATGGACGCTCCTACCGTGGACGTTTCGGGGATGTCCGCCGCGCACAAGCAGTCGCTTCTGAAGTACATTCCGTCCGGCTCAATCCTTCTTCTGCCGGGTTTCGCCATGGTCTATCTCGGCGAGGTGGATGGAAAATACTATGTCATTTCGTCTTCGGGGGAGAACATCTACGAGTCTTCAAGCAAGGTCACGCAGACGCAGGGCGTTTCTGTGTACGATTTGGACACGAAGAGGAAGAATGGCCAAAAGTGCATCGATGCCATATCGAAAATAAAAGTCATGTATTGAAATTCGCCCTTTAATTTTCTGCGAATCGAAGATAAGATTTAGGAATCACAGAAAATAGGGGTACAAAATGGCAAAGAAATCTGACAACGCGTGCAAAGGTACCGCGCGCGCTCCTCATCGTTCTCTTTTTTACGCTTCAGGTTACACTGATGAAGAACTCAACCAGCCGATGGTCGGAATCATCTGCGCGAAAAACGAATTGATTCCCGGCCACATAGAATTGGACAGAATCGCCGAGGCCGTCAAGGCCGGTGTTAGGCTTGCCGGAGGAACTCCCGTGGAATTCCCTGCGATTGGTGTCTGCGACGGAATCGCGATGGGCCACGAGGGCATGAAGTATTCCCTCGTGACGCGTGAGCTCATCGCCGACTCCGTTGAATGCGTGGCGAAGGCGCACCAATTCGATGCCCTCGTCATGATTCCAAACTGCGACAAAATCGTCCCTGGAATGTTGATGGCCGCCGCTCGTCTCGACCTGCCGACCGTTTTCGTTTCCGGCGGTCCGATGATGCCTGGCCATCTCCCTGGCCACGACCCGTCGAATCCTTATTCTGGAAAGAACCTTTCGTTGACGGACATGTTCGAGGCCGTCGGAGGTTTGGCGGTCGGAAAGATAAACGAGGAGCAGCTTGACGAGTTGTCTCGCTACGCCTGCCCTGGCTGCGGCGCCTGCTCTGGAATGTTCACGGCAAACTCGATGAACTGCCTCACCGAGGTTTTGGGGCTCGGACTTCCCGGAAACGGAACGATACCTGCCGTGACTGGCCGCAGAATTCAGCTCGCCAAGCACGCCGGAATGCAGGTCATGGAGATGTACAAGAGGGGAATCACCGCCCGCCAGATGATGACCGCCGAGAACTTCAGGAACGCGCTCACGGCCGACATGGCTTTGGGCTGCTCTTCCAACACGATGCTCCACGTTCCTGCCATCGCCCACGAGGCCGGAATCGACATCGACTTGCACGAGGTGAACAAGATTTCCGAGCGCACCCCGAACCTCTGCCACTTGGCTCCGGCCGGCCACACGTTCATGTGCGAGCTTGACGATGCGGGCGGCGTTCAGGCAGTCTTGGCGGAACTCGCGAAGAAGGACCTCATCAACACTTCTCTCATCACGGCTACAGGAAAGACGATAGCGGAGAACATAAAGGGCGTGAAGAACAGGAACCCTGAAATCCTCCGCCCAATCGAGAATCCGTATTCGGACAACGGCGGAATCGCTGTCCTCTTCGGAAACTTGGCTCCGAACGGAACTGTCGTGAAACGCTCCGCCTGCGCCAAGGAACTCATGCTCCACACGGGACCCGCGCGCGTCTTCAACGACGAGTCGGAGGCGATGGAGGCTGTGCAGCAGTCCAAGATAAAGCCGGGCGACGTCGTTGTCATCCGCTACGAGGGACCGAAGGGCGGACCTGGAATGCGCGAGATGCTCGCCGTCACCGCCGCTTTGGCAGGCCAGGGCTTGGACAAGCAGGTCGCGCTCATCACGGACGGACGCTTCTCTGGAGCCACGAGGGGCGCGTCCCTCGGCCACTGCTCTCCTGAGGCCGCTGTTGGTGGACCTATCGCGTTGGTGGAGGAGGGCGACAAAATCACTCTGGACATCAACAACTACAAAATCCACCTCGACGTGTCCGACGAGGAGCTGGCTGCGAGAAAGGCCAAGTGGGTCGCTCCCGAGCCTAAGGTCAAGACCGGATACCTGGCGCGCTATGCGAAGCTCGTCTCTTCCGCCGACAAGGGCGCGATTCTCCAGTAGTTCGGGAAATCGAAGTTTTCTTCGGTTCTTTTTGTGATCGGCTTGTCATGCAGGCCGATTGGCCATCAAGGTTCGGGTGGGCTTTTTTAGTGCGCCCGGACCTTTTGTGTTTTTTTTGCGTATGAAAAATAATTTGGATTTGAGGCGCGAGTCGAAGCGCCTTTTTTTGATTCTCCTCGGCTCCGCCCTCATGGCTTTGAACATCGATTCGTTCGTGCACAGCGCGAACCTGTTCCCCGGAGGTTTTTCGGGTGTCGCCCTTCTTGTCCAGAACATCTTCATGAAATTTTTTGGAGTGAAGATTCCGTACTCCGTCCTTGTCTATTCTCTGAACGTCTTTCCCGTGGTAATCGGGTTCAGGTTCATCGGAAAGAAATTCACAATCTATTCGGTCGTGATGATTGTCGTCTCCGGTTTTCTCACGGATTTGTTCGACGGTCTTGAATTTTTGAGGCTGACGGAGGATTTGCTTCTGTGCTCCGTTTTCGGCGGGCTGTTGACGGCTGTAGCGGTCGCCCTCTGCCTTTTCGCCGACTCCAGCTCCGGCGGTACCGATTTCATAGCAATCTACATTGCGGAGAAGACGGGAAAGTCCGCGTGGAACTACATTTTCGCCTTCAACTGCGCCGTCCTCGCCGTGGCCGGGCTTCTCTTCGGCTGGGACACGGCCTTGTACTCGATAATCTTCCAGTTCACTTCGACTCAGGCTCTCAATTTCATATACAAGCGGTATGAGAAGACGACCCTATTCATAATAACCGACAGACCCGATGACGTGTACGCCACGATAAAGAATTTGACTCAGCACGGAGCGACAGTTTTCGAGGGGAAGGGGGAGTATTCGGGAAAAATCCACAAGATGGTCTACACGGTAGTGTCTTCCGACGAATCGGGGAAACTTGAGGGCGAGATAAGGAAGACGGACCCCGCCGCCTTCATAAACGTCATCCGCTCCAAGGAGATTGTCGGAAAATTCTTCAAGAGAGCGAACGACTAGACTGTGAACAAGTCGATTTGGTTTCCTATTTGGTTCACCGTCTCGAACACGTTGTTCGATATTTCGTCCAACGCCTGGCCAGAGTCGCTGATTTTGTCCGCGCTTGCCGAAATCTGGCCCATGCTGTTCCTGATTTTGTCCGTGGAGTCCCTCAAATCGTTCACTTCGTTCAGAATCGCCCTGTTGCCTTCCGCCATCTCGTGGGAAGCCGCGCGGACTTCCGCGGTGTTGTCGTTCATGAGCTTGAGGGCCTCTCCAATCTGGGCCGACCCTTCCTGCTGCTCTTCCATTGCGGCTTTTATCTGGAGCACGAGGTTCTGCGTCGTGTTGATGCTGCTCGACACTGCGGCGAACGATTCGCTCGACGCCTGCGACGCGTTCACCACGTCGTTTATGGAATGCTGGATTCCCGCAAGCTCTTCTTTTATCCTCTTCGACTGTAGTGCCGACGTTTCCGAGAGCTTCCTGATTTCGTCCGCCACGACGCTGAATCCGCGTCCCGCCTCGCCTGCGTGAGCCGCCTCTATCGCGGCGTTCATTGCAAGTAGGTTCGTCTGGCTCGCTATCGACGAAATCGTCTTGTTGGCGTCCTGCAGGGACTTCGACTGCTCTTCGATTTTCTCGATTTTCTCGTTCACGTCCTTCTGCCGGGAGATTCCTTCCTCCGCGTTCTTCGTGAGGTCGTTGAACGAGTCCGCCATGTGCCCGACCGACGAGTTCACGCTCTTGATGTTGCCGATCATCTCCTCGACCGCCGCGCTCGCCTGCGACACTCCCGACGACTGCGTTTGAATCATGTGTTCGAGAGATTCTATGTTCTTTGAAATCTCCTCGACCGCGCTCGCAGTCTCTGAGACCGCCGCCGCCTGGTTCTGCACCTGGGTCTCTATGTTGTCCACGTCGGATATGATTTCCTTGATTGCGCTTCCGTTCGCGTCGATTCTCTGCTGGAGGCCGGTGTTCACCGATTCGAGCGTCTCCTTCGAGTCCTTCACTCCGCTGATTATCGTCCTGAGCTTCTCCATGAACCTGTTGAAGCCGGACCCCAGCTCTCCGATTTCGTTGTTGCTCTTGACCTGGAGTTTCTGCGTGAGGTCCGCGTCACCGGATGCGATGTGCTCTATGCTGTTCCTCACGAACCTGAGCGGCTTTATCATGGCCACGAGGATGATGATGCACGCCGCGATTACGAGAAGCGCGCTGACGACGCTGGTTATCGCCGTTATGAGAGTGATTTTGTAGCTGGCTTTGTTGATGTCGGCGACCGGAATCGTGAGTATCGCAATCCACGGTGTTCCGCGCACAGGCGTGAAAGACGCGAACATCTTAGTTCCGTCCGGCTCCGTGTAGTAGCCCTCGTCCGTTTTCCCCGACGACGCGAGCTCCGCTATCTTCACCAGTCCCTCGTAGCCCGCCTTGTCGCTGTACGAGAGGTCCATGTATTTCTCCATGCCCCTGATGTGCGAGATGAGGACTCCGTTGCTTCCTGCCAGAATCGCCTTTCCGTTCTCGCCCATGCTCAATTCTGAAATCATCGACTCGATTTCGTCGAGCTTTACCGCTCCGGCGAAGACTCCGATGAGTTTCCTGTTCTTGTCGTAGGCGGGCCTTCCAATGTAGTAGCAGACGGTTCCGTCGCTTTGGAAGTCGATGTTGGACACGTAGAACGGCTTGTTGCTCTTTACGATTTCCCTGTAGAAGGGCTTCGAGATGACTGTGACGGAAGTTCCGTCGCTTGAGTGCCCGACGCCGTCCAGCGTGCAGAACAGGATGTGCTTGAACCTGTCGTTCTTTATTGCTGCGTGCGATTGGAGCCATTCGATTATGGCGTCCGTGTCGCCTTCTGCCGTCACGTCGCTGTCGGAGTAGATTCTCAAGTCGTTTACGAGGATTTCGTTCCAGTTGCTGATTTTACCAGCGTCCTCTTCGATTACTTTTTTGCTGAAGTCCGAATACTCTTTTGCAGACGATTTCCTCACGTTCCTGACAGTCACGATTCCCTGCAGCGAAAAGAAAAACGCCAGAATGACAAATATCTGTATCGAAAACTGCACCGCCAGCTTTCCATATTTCTTCTGCGGTAGAGATTGGTTTTCAGTCATTGAATTGCGCTCCTCAGCCGATAATGATAATTTACACTGAAAAAAGATATTGAATTTTGTAAGATTTATCAACATAATCGTAAAGCGTTTTTTAAGAGAGGCTTTGGTTATGGTAAAGAAAAATTCTCAATTGCTTTTTCCGTTCATTTTGCCGCTGTTCTTTTTGGTATTCGGATGCGGTTCTAAAGACATCCGTTCAGCGAAAAAAGGCCCCCTTCCTGAAAAAAATGTCAGCGGTCCTGTCCTGAATGTCATGCTAGACACTTCAATACAATTGATTGACCAGCAGGTTTCCACCGAGGGAACAGTCTTCGAGATTGTGGGTGATTTGCTCGACGGTCTCATGCAGATGGCGGAGGACGGTTCCGTTGTGCCGGCTGTGGCCAAGAGCATGGGCGTTTCCCCGGACGGCCTCGTGTACACGTTCAACCTCCGTGACGACTCGTACTGGTCGAACGGCGAGCCTGTGACGGCGCGCGATTTCGTCTACGCCTGGGAGAGGGCGTGCACGCCCAGCACGGAGGCGGAATACTCCTACTTGATGAGCGACATCGCCCACATAAAGAACGCCGTGGCGATACAGGCCGGGCAGATGGACCCGAACCAGCTTGGAGTGAGGGCATTGGACGACTACACGCTGCAGGTGCAGCTTGAGGTTCCGCTTTCGTTTTTCGACCAGCTTCTCTATTTCTGCACTTTCTATCCCGCGAACGAGAAATTCATAAAGTCCTGCGGCTCTTCCTACGGCACAAGCCCTGAGACTTTCCTCTCGAACGGCGCGTTCCTGCTGAAGGACTTCAAGCCGGGCGCGTCCTCGCTCGACCTCGTGAAGAACACCGCCTACTACGACGCTTCGAAGATACAGCTCGGAGGAATCCACTACGAGGTCGTGAAGTCTCCGGCCGAGGCGCTCTCGAAATTCAGAAGCGGCCAGCTCGACTTGATAGAGGTTTCTGGAAGCGTCGTGGGCGAAGTGAAGGACTCTCCTGAATTCAAGACCGTGGAGTCGGGCTTCCTCTGGTATTTGACCGCGAACATGGAGATGAGGGAATTCGCCAACTTGAACATGAGGAGGGCGTTCACTTTCGCGATAGACCGCGGCGTGATAACCGACAGCGTGATTGCGGACGGCTCAAGGCCGACGTACACCGCCATTCCGTCCGCGTTCGCCTTCAACTCTTCCGGGCAGGATTTCACGACCGCTTCCGTGGAATTCCCCGAACTCTGCTCGTACGACCCGGAAAAGGCCAGGGAGTGCTGGCGCATGGCTCAGAACGAACTCGGCCTCTCTTCTTTCTCGTTCAAGCTCCTGACGGACGACACTCAGACGCAGACTGCCGTCGCGAACGAGATAAAGAGGCAGCTTGAGGCCACACTTCCGGGATTGAGAATCGAGGTGGAGTCGATCCAGAAGAGCGCCCGCCTCGACCGCATGAGCGAAGCCGACTTTGAAATCGCGCTCACGAGGTGGGGACCGGACTACGCCGACCCGATGACATACTTGAGCTTGTGGACGACCGGAAACGAGAACAACTACGGCCGCTTCTCCGACCCGACCTACGACGCCATAATCGCGAACTGCAGCGACGGCGAGCTTTCGACCAAGTTGGCCGAGAGGTGGAGCGCGATGAAGGATGCCGAGAAAATCATAATGCGCGAGGCCGTGATTTTTCCGCTCTACCAGCAGTGCGGTGCCGACTTGATGAAGTCGAACGTGAAGGGTGTCGCGTTCCACCCTGTCGGAATCAACAGAATCTACAAGAACGCGAGAAAATAGCTTTTGCGGATTTCGACGCTTGGGGGCGGCTCAGTTCTGGATGTCTTTTTTCCCGAATTGGCTCCTGTAGTCCCTGGGCGTCATGTTCATGAATTTCTTGAAGCAGCGTGAGAAATAGTTCGAGTCGTTGTAGCCCACATCGTATGCGATTTGCGTGATGTCGAGCTTGGTGTCTGAAAGTTCGCGCGAGGCCGCGAACATGCGCTGCCTCATCTGGTACTCGAACGGGGGATAGCCCGTTATGCGCTTGAAGGTGCGGAGAACCGAACTTTCCGACATGTTCGAGTATTCCATCAAGTCCTGCATGGAAATGTCGCTCCTGAAATTCTTCTCCATGTAATTTATCAGCATGTCGGCGTGGTTCACCGAGTCGGTTTCCGGGTATGACGGAGAGTTGTAGATGCGAAGAAGGTAGAGAATCAGCTGTATCAGATACGTCGTCGTGTTGATTGTCCAGCCGATTGGCTGCCTTGAGATTTCCTCCTGAATCGAGTCTATCATCGCCCTCAGCTCGAAAAGGTGCATCGTCTTTATGTTGAACTGCGTGATTGGCATCTTTTCCGGGGAGTCCCTTTTTGCCAGGACGAAAAAATCGTTGTATTTCGGCAGGTTCGAAAGCTCCATCGCGTCCTCCTCTATGAACTTCGAGCGGATCATGATGTTCATGAGTACAACTCCGTCACAATCCTTGTATCCGTGGATTTGTCCGGGCTTCACGACTATTATCTCGCCCGCCTTGAACGGAATGTCCCCGTCCGGCGTTATGTGCGTTCCTTTGCCCTTGTAGACTATCGCGATTTCGTAGAAGTTGTGGGAATGGACTGGAAACGGGGGCTGCGGATTCCTGAATTCGAAGTGGCATGGAATGTTCTCTGTCCAGAATTTTTGCGCCGTGAGATTGTTCATCGGTTCTGCCTCCCTCGTGGTGGAATTGTGCTAGTATTTGCATTTTCTGTCAAGGTTGACCGATTTCCTAGTATTTATCATTCAAAACATGGAAGTTGGAATCATCGTAATCGATATTGGAATGACTAACAAGAAAATCGCCGTGTATGACGAGAATCTTGTCCAGCGCGACGTGGCGTACAAAAACTTTCCGCCGGTCTTTGTGAAGGACAGCGGGGGAAACGACATTCCCTGCCACGACCTTGAGGGCATGGAAGAGTGGTTCGCCTCGGAGATTCGGGCGTTCGCGGAGAAATACAATGTGCGTTCAATCGCCGTGAGCACCCATGGCGCGACATTCGTCTGCGTCGGCCGGGACGGGAAGCCATGCGCTCCATGCGTCTTCTACACCCACGAGCCGGGGGAAAATTTCCAGAGGGAATTCTACGAAAAATGCGGTTCCGCAGAATTCCTTCAAAAATCCACCCACACTCCGAGATTCAGTTCGATGATAAACATGGCCAAGGGAATCTTCTTTTTGCAGAGGGAATTCCCGAAGGAGTTTGAGAAGACGGCCCTTGTCCTGAACTATCCGCAGTATTGGACATTCAAGTTGACTGGCAAGGCTTGCCACGAGACGACGTTCCTTTCATGCCACACATATTTGTGGGAGCAGAACAGGCGCGAATGGTCCGATGTCGTGGACAAACTTGGGATAAGGGACAAACTTCCTTCTATTTATATGGACACTTGCGGAAAACTCGGAACTCTCACTGACGAGGCCGCAGAAAAACTTTCGCTGGACAAGTCCGTTGTCGTGTCCGCGGGAATCCACGACTCGAACGCGTCGCTGCTTCCGTATCTTGCGAAGAACTCGGGCGAGGACTTCATCCTGAATTCGACTGGAACCTGGTGCGTTTCGATGCACCCAAGCCCGAACGGGGAGAAGAACGCAGTTTGCGCGGACGACGACATCGGAAAAGTCGTCTTCTTCAACAGGAGCGCGCTCGATTTTCCCGTGAAGACTTCGATTTTCCTCGGTGGCATGGAGCTTGACTTCTACGCGCGTCTTTTCAGGAAGGCGAATGGACTTGGCGACGAGTTCTTCCCGTCTTCGGACATGGAAAGCGCGAGGAAAATTCTCTTGGAGAAAAAAGTGTTCGTCATGCCGGAACTTGTGAAAGGCTCCGGACAGTTCCCGGACTTTGAGAGCGGAATCTGGCAGGACGGAACCTTCTATAAAAAAGACGAGCTTGAGAAAATGGAAAGGCTTCCTCCAATTGTCCACGACGAGAAACTCTTCTGGGCGGCCGTCGTTGTTTCGGCGGTGATTCAGTCGGAGACGGCTTTCAGGAGGGCGGGGCTTTCGGACGGAACTTGGATTTTCACGGAAGGCGGCTTCAGGAAAAACTCGCTCTACAATTCTCTTTTGGCGAGCGTGCTTGGAAAAAACAAGGTCTGCACGACTTCGCTCAAGGAGGCCACCGCGCTTGGAGCCGCCATGACGGCTTTGATGGCGAGCGACGGCAGGACACTTTCCGATTTCGAGCCGTTGATTGACATTGAAAAAAACACCATCGTCGGCGAAGATGCCGGCGGTTACGAATCATACAAGAAAGAATGGATTACAAAAGGAGCGTTGAAAGAAAATGAAAGTCACTGAATCAAAATGCGTGCAGGGTTTTGTCAGGATGTGCACCGACGGCTGGGATTTGGGCTGGCACGAGAGGAACGGCGGAAACCTTTCCTACAGGATGAAAGCGGAGGAGGTCGCTGAAATCAAGTCGAATTTCACCGACAAGAACGAGTGGCAGGAAATCGGGACGTCGGTTCCGAACCTCGCCGGGGAGCGTTTCATCGTCACCGGAAGCGGAAAGTTCATGAGGAACGTGAAGCTTGACCCGGAAGCCAACATCAGCATAATCGAAATAGACAGTTCCGGCGAGAAGTTCCGCATCCTCTGGGGCATGAGGGACGGAGGAAGGCCGACAAGCGAGCTTCCGACCCATCTCATGAACCACGAGGTGAAGAAGCTCGCCACGAACGGAAAGTACAGGGTCATCTACCACGCCCACTGCACAAACACAATCGCCCTCACGTTCGTGCTTCCTCTCAAGGACGAGGTCTTCACGAGGGAACTGTGGGAATGCGCGACCGAGTGTCCCGTGGTCTTTCCCCAGGGAATCGGGGTCGTGCCTTGGATGGTTCCGGGCGGACGGGCCATCGCCGTGGAGACGAGCAAGCTCATGAAGGAATACGATGTCGCCATCTGGGCGCACCACGGAATGTTCTGCGCGGGCGAGGATTTCGACTTGACGTTCGGCCTCATGCACACTGTCGAAAAATCAGCCGAGATTCTCGTGAAGGTTCTTTCAATGGCTCCGAAAAAGATGCAGACTATCCAGCCTCAGGAATTCAGGGATTTGGCGAAGGACTTCAAAGTGTCGCTTCCAGAAAAATTCCTGTACGAGAAAAATTGACAATTGGCAATTGGTGATTCTCAATTCTCAATTAACAAACCGGAGGAAACATGGGATTTTATTTTGACGATTTGGACAGCATTTACCGCCAGTCGCAGGGGGACATCAAGCACACCCTTTCCGTGATGGCGGACAGGTACATGGGGGAGAATCCCGAACATGAATACACGGCCAGACCTTTCACTATGGACGGAATCATGAGGAACAAGGACTACCGCTATGTCTTCGACGGGAACGCCTTCTTTCCGAATGCGGAGGACGGAAACTATGTATATCTTTGGGGAAAAATCCGACGCGGCGGTGAAGGCGCGCTCCGCTTCACTTTGATTCCGTACGGACCTGTAAAAATGTGGATGGACGGAAACGAGGTCTTCGCGTCCGATTTCGTCGCCGAGCGTTTCGACGACAATCCAATCACGTTCGACATTCCCGTGAAAAAAGGCTGGAACAATCTCGTCCTGCGCTTCACAAAGACCAAAGCCGGTTTCGGGGCTGAATTCGGGACCTGGCTCGGAAAACTCGACTACTATTTTCTGCACGGAAGAAGCGACTGGGAAGAGATGGAGGGCTTCGACTACACTTGCCCAACGAAAGAGCGCGTCACGGATTTTCCCTGCGGAATCGAAAAAATACTTGAGCCGATGCCTGAATGGACGGACGAGCAGAAAAGAGCCGGAAACATCGCCAGAGTTTTTGGGGGCGAGAAAATCGCCGGAAAGAAGATTGTGTGCAGAAGCTCCTTCGTTCTCCAAAAGCCTTCTTCCATTTCAATTGAAGAAAAAAGCTCCGATTCAATTGAAGAAAAATCGATTTACATTGACGGAAAAATTTTTGAAAGCGGAAACTCAATGAAGCTGGCATCGGGTGTTCACCAAATCGTCTGCGTTTTGAAAGTCTCCTCTTCGTTCAAAAATTCTGATTCCGCAGATTCCCAAATCAAAATCATTGATGAAAAAAATTCCGAGATTGCGCTTGTGAATCCTTTTTTGACAGAGGGCGTGAAAAACAGGTTTCCATGGATGTTCGCGGGCCCGTTTGAAAAATCCTCTGACGATGAACTTGTGGAATTCAATGCGAAAAACAGGAACCGCCTTGTCGGAAGCGGGGATGAGAAGACTTGGTGGCGGCTCGACTTGAAGGGCGGCTGGATTCGCCTCTACAACGAGAACGCGCTTTTCGGCCACTGGGACTATCCGTTGGGCGTGACCCTCTACGGAATGATTGAGACCGCGCGATTCTTCGACAAATCAAAGAAGAAGAACATCATCTCAGATTACGTCGTCCGCCATGTGAAAAAAGCGGTTGGGACGCTCGAATACGCTTTGTTCGACAAGGCGCGTTTCGGCGGAGCCACTGCCGTACACCATCTTTTGACGTCGATTGACAGCCTGGACGACTGCGGCTCGTTCGCCTCGCTCATGCTCGAAGTCGCAAAAGACCACGGGGACGAGCTTGGCGACTACGGCTCAATCGCTTCCTACGTTGGAAAATACATTTGCGAAAAGCAGGCGCGGTTGGACGACGGCTCGTTCTTCAGAAAAGAGATGATGCACAAATTCCACAACGGAACAATGTGGGCCGACGACCTCTACATGAGCGTTCCGTTTTTGTGCCGCTATGCCGCATTCAAAAATGACCCGGCCGTTCTGGACGACGCGGCCAGACAGTTCTTCGGATTCAAGAAGCGTCTTTATATGGAAGACAAAAAACTCATGGCGCACGTCTACGATTTCAGGAGAAACATGAACACCGGAATTCCGTGGGGGCGCGGCAACGGCTGGACGATTTTCTCTTTGACGGAGCTGCTCTTGGTTCTGCCGGAGAACCACCCCGCAAGGCCTTTGCTTTTGGACTTCTACAATGAATTGGCGGAGGGGTATCTTTCTGTTCAGGGCGAGGACGGAATGTGGAGGCAGGTCTTGGACATGAAGGATTCCTATCCTGAGTCTTCCTGCACCGCCATGTTCATCTGCGCGTTCAGCCGGGGAATACGGAACGGCTGGCTCTGCGACGGCGACGGCCGCTACCATCAGGCCTGCGCGCGCGCCTGGAAAGCCCTTGAGAAAACAGCGATAGATTCGAAGGGAAATCTTTATGGAGTGTGCCGAGGCAGCGAATTCGCGTTCAATCCACGGTACTATTCGGAGCATCTTCTTCCGCAGTTGAACAACACGCACGGAATCGGGATTGTGCTCTTGGCGGGAGTGGAGATGCTCAGACTGGAAGAATATTCCGCATAATTTGTCACACGGATTCGAAATGTCTGACGACATTCAGCCTATTTTGGAAGGAGATGTTATGAAAAAAAGTGTTTCGGCGGTTTTGGCTTTTTTGTCTTTCGCCGCTCTTTCGGCTGAGGGCAGGTCGCTCTCTTCGGATTTTGAGGCGGAGACGAACGAAAAGCCTTGGGGATTTTCGACTGCGAGCGCGGTTTTGTCGGTGAGCAAGGACGACGTTTCTGGAAACGCCACGTCCAAGCTTTCGTTCAGCATGGAGAACCAGAAGGGCGGGCGGGTCGCCACGAAGGTCTTTGAGCCTGCCATCTCCGCAAGTTCCGTGAAAGCCGTTTTCGACTGGCTGCCAGGGAAAATCAACGACAAGGGCGGAAACAAGGACGAGAACGGCGGTGAAGTTTCGCTTGTGGATTCGGGGAAAAAATCAATCTTCACAATCCGCTACACCCACAACGGAAAAATCTCGTGGTTCGTCGGCAAGGATTCCCCGACAGAGCTTTCCTTTGAAAACGACTCTTCATGGTACACGGTCTCACTTGAAATCGACGTGAAGGAGAACTCGTTGAAAGGTTCAGTGACCGAAAAATCGACAGGAAAGAGCGAGACATTCTCTTCTTCGCTTGAAAAAACTGGATTCAGCGGTGTCATATCAAAAATGACCGTGGCTGGAATCAGGACTTCGGGAAACAACATCACGTGGCAGACTTACCTCGACAACATCGCATTGGACTATCAGCCGATTTCTCCGGACTCGATAACGACCGTTGATTCTCTTCCTTACATAAGGGTTTCTGTGGGCGAAAACAAAAAGGAAAAATCACTGGGGCTTCCGAAGACTGTCTCCGTGAAATTGGCGGACGGTTCTTCCGCTCTTGTTCCTGTCTCAAAATGGAAGGCTGTGGGAAAAAAGTGGAACACGAAGAAGGACGGAGTCTACACTTTCGTGGGCACAATCGGCGGCACTGCGGACGCGAAGAACACTCTTGGACGCTCTGCTTGCCAATACGTCTACAACCGGCTTCCCGTTCCTGAGTCGAAAAGGCAGAACGAGTGGCTCGATCGGGGACTTGTGGCCTTGAAAGCGGAAAACGGAGTCCTTGTTTCATGGAGGCTCAGGGTAGAGGAGTATTCGGCTGCCGAAAAATTCGACATCTACAGAAACGGAGAAAAAATCAACAAAAGCCCGATTGTTCCGACGAACTTTTTTGACAAAGACGGAAATCCGGGGGACGAGTACATGGTTGTTCCTCTGTCGAACAAAAATGACAGGGCGGTGGCAAAGGCTCTTTCTGACGACTATCTTTCCATAAACGTGCAGAAGCCTCTTCCCGGGCGCACACTCGACGGCCAGACTTCTCCGTACCGCATGAACGACGCGGCCGTGGGCGACCTTGATGGAGACGGCTCGTACGAAATCATCGTCAAGTGGTACCCGGAGAACGCAATCGACTCAAGTTTCTCCGCTCTCACGGCTCCGACCTTGTTCGACGCGTACAAACTGGACGGAACTCCGCTCTGGAGAATCGACCTCGGCTTGAGCTTGACGAGCGGAGCGCACTACAACCAGATTGTCGTTGCCGATTTCGACGGGGACGGAAAAAGCGAAATCTTCTTGAAGACAGGAGACGGAACGAAGGTCTACGGAGTCACGGACGGAAAATTCGACTATTCAAAAGTCGTTTCGGTTGTCGGGAACGAGGCGGACGAAGGAAAATTCATTCTGAAGGAAGATGTCAACGGGAAGGGACACATAACGGGCGGACCTGAGTACGTCTCGTTCTTCAAGGGCGACACGGGAAAAGTGATAGACACGGTTGAATACGCATTTCCTGTGGGCGACGTGAACAGCTGGGGCGACAACTTCTACAACAGGAGCGACCGCTGGAACGCCGGAATGGCGTATCTGGATGGAGTCCATCCTTCCGCCTTCCTCGGAAGGGGCTACTATGCGAGAACGGCATACGCTGCCTATTCTTTGGAAAACGGAAAAATCAAGGAGCTTTGGACGTTCGACTCCGACAGATTGGGCGGCGCGGGGGCGGCGATGGGCAACCACAACCTCGCTGTCGCCGACGTGGACAACGACGGCTGCGACGAAATCATTGCCGGGAGCCTGACATTGGACAACGACGGAAAAATCCTTTATGTGATGGACGGGCAGATGAACCGGGAGGAAGGTTCCCACGGAGACGCAATCCACATAGGCCAGTTCTACCCCGATGTGGAGGGGCTTTTCGTCTGGGAGCCGAGGGAAATCGACAGGGTGGCGAGCCTTGAACTGCACGACGCCGCGACCGGTGAGACGAAGATGCGCTTCTTCGCCAACAAGGATGCGGGCAGGGCGATGGCCGCGAACGTAACTTCAAAGCCGGGCTACGAGGTCTGGGGAACGGGCGGAAAAAAGCCTGCTGTGGGCGGAGGAGTCTACAACGTGTGCGACGGAGCCGAAAAGCCGGTCGTGGATTCGTACGCTTCCGCCAAGATGTCCTACAACTTCAAGCTCTATTGGGACGGAGATTTGCTCCACGAGCTTTTGGACGGACCGGACAAGGCTCCTCTCTCAATCAGCAAATTCAACGAGGGAAAGAGGGAGATGGAAGTCGTGAAGACACTTGACGGCTGCCACAGCAACAACGGAACCAAGGCGAATCCGTCTTTGCAGGCCGACATCTTGGGCGACTGGAGGGAGGAGGTCGTAGTCCCGACTGACGACGACATGCAGCTGCGAATCTACAGCACCACCGTCCCAACCGAACTCAGAATCTACTGCTTGATGCAGGACCCGGTCTACAGGGCTTCCGTCGCCTGGCAGAACAACGGCTACAACCAGCCGACCTGTTTGGGCTTCTATCTTGGAGCGGACAACGCTTCCGTCGTGAAGGACGGAAAACTGCCGGTTCCGAAAATCAACTATGTGAACAAGTAGGACAACCCTATTCTTTGTTTTTTCATCACCCTCCTTTGGAGACCCGGAAGTTTTTCGGGTCTCCTTTTTTTTCGTTTTTGTGCAAAAAATATGTGAAAAAGAAAATTCAGACCCACTGACGGATTTATGCTATTTTTTGATTTAATAATGCATATTGACTTTAAAAAACTGTGCTAATCTTTTTCCAGTGGTGGGAGAAATTCCTTTGCAGTTTCCACCGCACGAAGGGGGTCTAGATGGACGATTCAAACAAAATCGAAGCTAAGAAAAAATCATTTGCCGTTTATTTCTACAGGCACAGGTGGCTGTATTTCATGCTCATTCCCGGCGCGTTGTACTTCATAATATTCAGGTACATTCCGATGTTCGGTTTGACCATGGCGTTCCAGCAGTACAATCCGTTCAGCGGCATTTTCCACAGTAAATTCGTGGGGCTTGCCCAGTTCAAGGCGTTCTTCGCCGGCGGAGACTTCTTCATGCTTTTGAAAAACACGCTCTGGCTTTCCTTCTTGAGCCTGATTTTCTACTTTCCGGCTCCAATCATCCTTTCCCTTTTGTTGAATGAGGTGAAGAGCCACTTCTTCAAGAGGACAATCCAGACCTGCATCTACATTCCGCACTTCATTTCGTGGGTCATCGTGGCTTCGATTACCTACACGCTCTTCAACGTGACGGACGGAGCGGTGAACCAGGCTCTTCTGGTCTTCTTCGACAAGACTGTGAACTTTCTTGGTTTGCCTGAATACTTCCGCCCGATGATAATCGGACAGCAGATTTGGAAAGAGACGGGATACGGAACAATCGTCTACCTCGCGGCCCTCTCCGGCGTGGACACGAGCCTTTACGAAGCCGCCAGGGTCGACGGAGCGGGACGCTGGAGAATCATGTGGAACATAACGCTTCCTGCGTTGAAGTCCGTAATCATCGTCATGCTGATTTTGAGGGTCGGCTCGATTTTGAACACTGGATTCGAGCAGATTTTCCTTCTGAGGAATTCGCTGAACATGTCGGTCGCGGAAGTCTACGACACTTACGTCTACCAGCGCGGTATCCTGAACTCGCAGTATTCGTACAGCGCGGCTGCGGGCTTGTTCAAGTCGCTCGTAAGCATGTTCATGGTGCTGGGCGCGAACTGGGCGGCCAAGAAAGCCGGCGAGTCTGGAATCTATTGAGTTTTTTCGAAAAAAAAGGTGGTGAATCATGAAAGATAAAAAATACAGAAGGCCGCTCAAAGTCAGAAGAAGCAGGAGCGACGTGATTTGGGACGAGCTGATAGCGGTTTTCCTTGTGGCTGTCGCTTTGCTCACTCTTCTTCCGTTCCTCTATGTCCTCGCCGGTTCCTTCTCGACGGAGCAGGAGTTGACGGAAAGGGCGTTCTTCATCATTCCCCACACGATATCGTTCAACGCCTACAAGTACATAACGCAGACCGGCGAAATCTTCCGCGGCTTGAAGAATTCGCTCTTCCTCACGGTGTTCGGCACGGTCTGCTCTCTCTTCTTCACTTCCACGTTCGCTTATCCGCTTTCAAAAACGCACTTGATGGGGCGCAACACGATTTTGAACTTCGTGATTTTCACGATGGTCTTCTCTGGCGGCTTGATTCCGACCTTCCTTGTCGTGAAGTCCCTGGGGCTGTACAACCACTATTCGGCGTTGATTCTTCTCGCGGCAATCAGCCCGTTCAACATGATTATCATGAAGTCATTCTTCGCCAACATCCCGAAAGAGCTTGAGGAGGCCGCGCTTGTCGATGGATACTCGGAACTCGGCGTGTTCGTGAAGATTGTCCTTCCGCTTTCAAAGCCGGTCTTGGCTTCGATTGGGCTTTTCGTGGCGGTGAGCTTCTGGAACGACTACTTCAACGCGATGATTTACCTGAACGATTCTGCCAAGGAGACTGTGCAGATTGTCCTCAGGAGAATCGTCCTTCTCGCCACCGGCGGCGACCAGATAAACGCGTCCGGCTTCGACTTCGACCAGTTCGGCGTTCCGCCTGACAAGGCCGTGAAGATGGCCGCCACCGTCGTCGCTACCGTTCCGATTCTCTGCGTCTATCCATTCCTGCAGAAATACTTCGCAAAGGGTGTGATGATTGGAGCCGTAAAGGGTTGATTCCAATTCTGATATAGGGTTTATACTAAATACAAGGAGTTCAAAATGAAAAAACTGATTGGAACAGCGGTCGTTGCCGCGGGAATCTTGGGAAGCTTAGCCTTCATGTCGTGCGGTTCGAAAAACGAGATGCAGCTTGGAAAGACCGGAAAACCGAAGGTCACTTTCATGCTCATCGACTACGACGGAAGCCCACTCACTGGAGAGCACGCGTCAGAGGTCGTTGACAAGATGACCGAGTACACGAACACGGATGTGGAATTCACCTTCGTCGCCCACGACAGCTACGAGGAGAAGGCCGGACTCGCGCTCGCAAGCCCAGACGACATGCCGATGATAATGTACGCCCAGAAACTCAACCTGGGCTTGATTGACGCCGCGAAAGCCGGAGCCTTCTGGGATTTGAACGAATTCTTGTGGGACGAGACGAAATATCCGAATCTTTCAAAGGCCAACAAGGATGTCTGCAAAAGTTTGACTGTCGACGGTCATCTCGTCGGTCTCTACAAGGCGCGCGACATCGGACGCATGGGCTTTGCGTACAGGACCGACTGGGCGGAGAAACTCGGAATCCCTGAACCGAAGACAATCGACGATGTGTACAACATGATGAAGGCCTTCACGGAGCAGGACCCGGACGGAAACGGACTTCGGGACACTTACGGACTTGCCATGTGCAAATACACGGGACCTTTCGACATCATGCAGACATGGTTCGGAGCCGGAAACGGCTGGGTCGAGAAGGACGGAAAGCTCGTTCCTTCCCACAAGACCGCTGAATACAAGACAGCTTTGGACTGGATGCGCAAAATGTACGAGGAAAAACTCATCGCTCCTGACTGGGCTGTAAGAGGAACTGAGACTTGGCAGGACCAGGTGAAAAAGGGCGAGGCCGGAATCTTCATCGACGTAATCGACGGCTCAAGAAGAATCTGGGACTACTTGGTGAACAACAACATCCCTTCTGTCGCGAAGGAGGGAGAGCTTGCGGGCATGACGCTTGTGGGAGCCATCAACGGAAAGACACAGGCGACAGCCGGCTACAACGGCTTCCTCCTCATCACGAAGGCCGCCAAGACACGCGAGCAGGTCGAAGCCTGTCTCCACTATCTGGACAAGATGTGCGACGACGAGATGCTCATCCTCGCAGGCTACGGACTCAAGGACATCAACTACGAAATCGATTCGGAAGGCTTCCTTGTGGACACCGACCAGAAAGACCCCAGCATGGCCAAGTCTTATTCGGCTTTGAACCAGACTCAGTGCTTCATCCCGAAGCAGCTCGTGGCCGCAAAGCCTGCAATCAAGCAGACCGAGAGGAAGTACAAGGAGCTTGAGGTAATCGCCGACAACGCCAAGTACGCAGTCTTCAACCCGGCCCTCTCTTACCTCACCAATTCCGAGAGCTACGCCCAGAACGGAGCCATCCTCGACCAGCTCCTCTCCGACGCGAGAACCCAGTATATCTGCGGCCAGATTGACGAGAAAGGCTTGAAAGACGCCTTCGCCCGCTGGGAAGCCGTGGGCGGCTCGAAAGTCGTGGAAGAAGTGAACGCACAGTATCAGGCCAACAAGTAATAGGTCGAATGACTTTCAAATAATGGAGGAGAACATGGTTTGTGGATTGAAGATTGATGAGGTTTCAGAGGAGAGTGTCGTATTGGTCTGGAACCGAGTGGAAAACGCCGAATCCTATACTGTCTATTGGGCGGACACCAATCTTCCTTCCACAAAATTCAAGATTGCGGGGACGACGGACAAATGCTCCTTCACATTCAAAAGGACGACTTTCGCCCCCTGGTATTTCAAAGTTTCAGCGACGGTAGGCGGAGTCGAAGGGGAGTTCTCAAAAGTCGTCCATTCCCCTGTGAAAAAGACATTCAACGAGCAGTTGGAGAAACTTGACCGAGGCCTGATTGCCGTTAAAACAAATACTGGCATTTTTTTAAGCTGGCGGCTTTTCAAAAACGAAGTGACGGGCTATTCAGACACAGGCCTTACTGGAAGTGATTTCATCATCTATAAAAATTCAAAAGAAATCGCAAGAATCACCGACAGCACGAATTATCTGGACAAGGACGGAAAAGAAAGCGACAGATATTCAGTCTGTCCGTATCGGAACGGAAAAATCGGGGAGGCTTCTGGGGAAGTCTCCTGCTGGAAGAGTGGATCGAATTACATTGAGATTCCGATGAAAGTTCCAGAAGGCGGTGTGACCCCCGCCGGAGAGCAGTTCAAATACACAGTGAACGACATGAGCGTGGGGGACGCTGACGGAGACGGAGAGTACGAATTCTATGTGAAGTGGGACCCGACAAATTCCCACGACGTGAGCATTAAAGGCTACACAGGAAGATGCATCATCGACTGCTACAAACTCGACGGAAGGCTTTTGTGGCGGCTGAACATGGGGCGGAACATCCGGGCTGGCGCGCACTACACACAGTTCATGGTCTACGACTTCGACGGGGACGGAAAAGCCGAGATGGCGGTGAAGAGCGCGCCCGGAACATTCATCGAAACGTACAACGAAGACGGAAGCTTGAACGAAAAACGCTTCATCACGATTCCAGAGCGCGACTTGAAAAATGGCGTGACCCACGAGGACGATTACGTTTGCAGCCGGGAAAGCTACCGGGAGCATCTTGTCGAGACCTTCATGAATTGGAGCAATCGGAATGAAGTCAAAAACGGGCTTTGGCCAAAAACTCTGGAAGAATGCTTTTATATAGAAAAGAAATATGAATATCCGCTTTCAAGAGAGGACGCTGAAAAACTGGTGGATTATTTTATCTATCAATTTGCCCCATCCAGAAGCGAAAAAAATCATCTTGAAGAATTCGAGGGCTTCATTTTCGAAGGGCCTGAGTACCTCACGATGTTTTCGGGGGACGGAAGAGAACTCGACACCATCGACTACCCAATTCCGAGGGGCGACGACGGACTTTTGTGGGGCGACTACGCATGGCCTAGAATCGAACCGTGCAACCGCGTGGACAGATTTTTGGCGTGCGTGGCCTACCTGGACGGGGAACGCCCCTACCTAATCGAATCGAGGGGCTACTACACGAGAGCCACCGTGACGGCGTACTCGTTCTTCGATGGAAAATTCAAGGAAGTCTTCAAGGCTGATTCAGGGCACGTCGAATTGAAGAATCCGTTCGACTGCTCCACAATCGCCGACTGGGGAAGCGACCCGGCAATGGGCAAACTCGCAGGGCAGGGCGACCACACGCTTTCGACCGCCGACGTGGACGGAGACGGCAGGCAGGAAATCATCTTCGGCTCGGCCTGCATCGACCACGACGGAAGCCTTTTGTATTCAAGCTACGGCGTTCGCGCAAAGGACAATAAGCTCGTGAAGTTCGGACACGGAGATGCCCTGCACGTCGCGAAAATCGACCCCGACAGACCCGGCTTTCAGATTTTCAATGTCTACGAGGAAGGACTGGACGCTCCCTGGGGATTCGCCCTTCGGGACGCTGAAACCGGCGAGGTGATTTTCGGCGAGCCTGGGGACAAGGACTACGGAAGATGCATGGTGGGCGACATCGACAGAAACGAGCGCGGACTTGAATGCTGGGTCTACGATGTCCGCGACTGCAAAGGAAAAATCAAGAAGGGCGCGAGCCTTCCCGGAACCGACATGAACATCCGCTGGGCCGCCGACATGACCACGCAGATAATCGACGGCGCCGACATCTTCGCCAAGCACACGGGAGTCGTGAACGATGTGGAAAAAGGCGTGGTGCTTGTTCCCGATGGCATGGCCACCAACAACGGAACGAAGGGAAATCCATGCCTCGTGGCTGACATCTTCGGCGACTGGCGCGAGGAAATCATCTTGCGGAAAAGCGACGACAGCGCAATCAGAATCTACACCAACACTGAAATCACCAGTCGCAAACTTTTCACGCTCATGCACGACACCATGTACAGGACGGGGGTCGCCTGGCAGAACAACTGCTACAACCAGCCCTGCTACACGAAATTCTACTTCGCCCACGACACCGACTGGAAATACGTCCTTCCAGAACTCGCGGAAGACGCTGAAAACGCTGGAGAATAAAGGAGTTGCATCGATATGGAATATGAACTCAAGGCGCAGGGAGCGTCGGAATCAATCCCTTTGCATTTCATGGAGAACAGGGAGCTTCACGGAAAAGGCTCTTCGACTTTCGCTCGCTTTTCAGGCTACTGGAAAAAAGGCGAGGTCAAGGAAGACTCGGAATTCTCCCTTTTCTGTGGAGGAAATGAGATTCCCATTCAGACTTCGATAGCGGCATGGTGGCCCGACGGAAGCGTGAAGTGGTCCGAGCATACGGCGGATTTCAATCCCGAAGAGAAAAACTGGACTTCCCCAGTCGTCGAATACGGACGGAAGCCCGCGAAACTTGTCGACAGCATAGTGATTTTCGAGAACGACAAGAGCATACTCGTGGACACGGGCGCAATCCAGACCGAAATCTACAAGAGCGCACGGGAGGACGGTTCGTTCATTGGAAAGACCGTGATTCTCGGACGAACGTCAATCGCCTCTGGAAGGCTTGTGTTCGTCCTCGAAGAATCGGAAAAAGTCGACGACGGAAAAGCGGGCAATTGTATTTTTGAAAAGAGAGTTTCAACCGAGACGACCTGCTTTGGCAATGTCGAGGAAGCGGTCATCGAAGAGCGTGGAAAACTGAGCACCGTCATAAAACTGACCGGAAGCCACTACGACTCTGAGAATGAAAGAAAGCTCATGCCGTTCGTGGTCAGGCTCACGCTCAACTTGAACGACCCATTCATCCACATTCAGCACTCTTTCGTCTATGACGGAAAACCGGAGCGCGACAGAATGAAGGCTTTGGGAATCCAGTTCGACACGCCGCTTTCGGGACAAGTCTACAACCGCCACGTCCTTTTTTCCGGGGAAATCGGGGAGAAGAGGGCGGCCTGCTTCCACGAGTCTTCCAAGCTCATGCTCAGTTGGCACCCGAAAATCCAGCCGTCGATTTACCCCGACCAGATTCAGGGAAAGTCGCTTCTTTTCAATCCATGCGACGAAACGAGCCGCGCCGTGGACAAAGTTCTCTCTTCGATACCCGCATGGAACAGCTACCGCATTTTCGCCGACAGCGCGCACCACTACAGAATCACGAAGGGAACAGGAAAAAAAGGCTGCGTCCACATAAATTCCCTCGAAGGTCGGCGCACGGACGGAAGCGGAGTGATTGCGGGAGAGGACGGCGGCATCATGGTCGGAATCCGCGATTTCTGGCAGAAATACCCAAGTTCAATCTGGTTCGAGAACATCTCTTCAAGCGGAACTTCGGGCGATGACAGTGCGAAAACGTTCGTCTGGCTCTGGTCTCCCGAAGCGCAGCCGATGGACTTCAGCCGCTACGACACCGAGGGGCACTCCGGCTCCTACTACGAGGGCTTCGACCAATCGGATTCGGACCCATACGGAATCGCCAACACCAACGAGATTTTAATCGGCGGATTTTTGCCCCACGACGGAAAGTTGATTCCTTCCGATGATGAAATCTACGCGTTCACAAAACAGTGCCAGAAGCCTCCGATGCTGGTCTCGACACCGAAATTCTACCACGACTCGAAAGCGTTCGGTTTCTGGAGCCTGCCAGATTCTTCAACTGAGAAAAAAGCCCAAATCGAAAAGAATCTCTCGGACGCGCTCGAATTCTACAAGAACGAAGTGGAGCAGCGTTCCTGGTACGGTTTCTGGGACTACGGGGACTTCATGCACACCTACGACCCGACCCGCCACTGCTGGAGATACGACATGGGAGGCTACGCCTGGCAGAACACGGAGCTTGTGCCGACCTTGTGGCTCTGGTACAGCTTCCTCAGAACCGGGCGCGAGGATGTCTACACTTTGGCGGAAGCGATGAGCCGGCAGACGAGCGAGGTCGACGTCTACCACATCGGAAAATACAAGGGAATCGGAAGCCGCCACAACGTCCTCCACTGGGGCTGCTCGTGCAAGGAGCCAAGAATCGCGATGGCCGGCCACCACCGCGTCGCGTTCTACATCGGCGGCGACAGACGCTACTCCGACATCTTCGACATCGTGAAGGACGGCGACCTCGCCACGCTGAACATCGACCCGCTCCGATTCTTCTACGACAAGTCGGAGATGAAGCTCAAGACCCACGCCCGTACAGGTCCCGACTGGTCGACTTATTCATCAAACTGGCTCACGGAATGGGAACGCCATCAAAACAAAAAATACGAAGAAAAACTCAAGACAGGAATCGAGGATTTGAAGAAAGCCCCACTTGGTCTTGTCTCCGGCAACAATTTCGAATATGACCCCGAAACCGGCCACTTGGGCTACATCGGGGAGAACTCTGCCGGGGGAACGCACCTCGCAGTCTGCATGGGCGGCCCCCAGACATGGTTCGAGCTTATGGAGGTTCTTGACGACGACGAGTGGAACAGGCTCCTCGCCGATTTCGGTTCGTTCTACTTTGCAAGCAAGGAAGAGCAGCAGAAAAGGAGCAACGGCCTCATTGGAAACCGGGAATTCTCCCTTCCGTTCATGGCCGCCTCGATTGGAGCCTACGCAGCCCGCTATTTCGGAGACGGAAAACTCGCCAAAAAAGTCTGGGAAGTCCTTCTGTCGTCTTTGCACCAAAACGGAAGCTTGGCGGAAAAAGCCGGCACCGACTTCGAGCCGCGCACCGTTTCCTTCGCCAACAACTCCACTCTCAAGGAAATCCCCTGGGTGACGACCAACGTCACGAGCCAGTACTGCCTGAACGCAATCGTCTGCCTTGAGCTTATAGGCGGGGAACTGGGGGAGTGAGGAAGTAGGCGACTAACAGGCCTGCACTTTCGTCGAGTTTGTAGAGGCTCTTTTTCTCTGTGGCGAACAAATCCAGTTTGTCGGAACCCCGGACAAATTCCTGCAGAATCATGGTGTGTTGTTCCTTTTTAACAACAAGCGGATTTGTTCTTGCAGACAGCCAGCTCCGCCCGCCGCGAGGTTCGATGCAGTAGAGAAAACAATCGTTTTGTGAGATGATAAAGGCAATATACAAGCAGGAGGTCTTTATGTCTTATGATACAATGGTTGAACAAATAAAAGCCGTTCCGCAAGAATGTCTTGTTGATATAGAAAACTATATTCAGTTCGTTTTATATCGCTATAATCAGAATGTTAAAAGTGAAAAATCCTCAAATCTGTCAAAATATTTTGGCTCTGTAAAATTCAATAAAGATGGTCTTTCTCTTCAAAAGGAAATGAGAAATGAATGGAATTGACTTTTTAGCCGACACGAATGCTTTAATCTACCTCCTGAATGGCAATCCTTGCATGAGACCGTTTTTGCAGAAAAACTTGGCATTTTCTGTTGTTTCTGAAATGGAACTCTTGTCTTTTCCCGGTATAACAGCTGATGAGGAAATCAATATAAAGTCACTCCTGCTTGATTGCAAAGAAATTCCTCTTACCGAGGAAATAAAAGAAAAGACAATCGAAATTCGTAAAAAGTACAAAACAAAACTTCCTGATGCCATTGTTGCCGCTTCGGCGATTGTAAACAAGCTTCTCCTTATTACAGCAGACAAGGGGTTCAATAAAATAGAAGAACTGAATTTGGAATTAATTGTTCCTGTCATGTAAAGCTCGCCGCGAGGTTCGGGATTTTTTTGAGTGAGTATCTTTATCGAACTTGAAGCTATGTGATTCTACTTCTTGGGAAAGCGATTTTCAAAAAAATCTGTTCTTTTTTTGAATTTCGCATTTCAAAACCGCTTCTGAAAGCAATGCGCTGCCGAGCCAAGTTTTTTCTCAACAAGCCTTCTTGACGGATTTATGCTAGTGATTGATTCAAGAGTCATGGTGGGAATCATCTGCGGTGTTATTCTGATAAGCATAAAAGAAGTGTCTTAGCTAGGAACGAAACGATAGGAGAAAAAAATGGCGAAGAAAGAAGTTTATGCAGATGCCCGCGAGCAGTACGCGGAGCTTGGAATCGATACAGAAAAGGCTATGGACGCGCTCCATAAAATTCCCGTGTCCATGCATTGCTGGCAGGGGGACGACGTTGGCGGCTTCGAGCATCCGGGGGCGACTCTGGACGGCGGCGGAATACAGGTGACCGGAAACTATCCGGGAAAGGCGCGCTCGATTCCCGAACTCAGGGCGGACATCGAAAAGGCGCTTTCGCTCACCCCCGGCTCATACAGGCTCAACCTCCACGCAAGCTACGCCGATTTTTCGGACACGAAAGCCGTGGATCGCGACCAGCTTGAGAAGAAGCATTTCCAGAGCTGGCTCGACTGGGGCAAATCCAACCACATTCCGCTCGACTTCAACGCGACGTTCTTCGCGCACCCGAAGGCCGCCGGAATGACGCTCTCCTCAAAGGACAAGGGAATCCGCGATTTCTGGATTGAGCACGCCAAACGCTGCCGGGAGATTGGTGGCTGGTTCGGAAAGGAGCAGGGGAGCGCGTGCATCCACAACCTCTGGGTCGCCGACGGAATGAAGGACATACCGGCGGACAGGAAGGGCTACCGCGAAATCCTCGCAGCATCCTATGACGAAATCATGTCGCTTGACATTCCGAAAGAGCACCTGAAGGACTCGTTCGAGTCCAAGGTCTTCGGAATCGGCTCTGAGAGTTTCGTCGTAGGCTCGCACGAATTCTACATGGGCTACTGCGTGAAGAACCAGCACATGATTACGCTCGACATGGGACACTTCCATCCGACCGAGAACGTAGCGGACAAGATTTCCTCGATGCTCATGTTCGTGCCGGAGCTGCTCTTCCACATAAGCCGCGGAGTCCGCTGGGATTCGGACCATGTTTGCATTTTGAACGACGACCTCAAGATGATTGCCGAGGAGCTTGTCCGCTCTGGAAAGATGGAAAAAATCCACATCGCCACGGACTTCTTCGACGGTTCGATAAACAGGGTCGGAGCCTGGGCGCTGGGACTCCGCGCGACGGAGAAGGCCATGCTCTACGCCCTTTTGCAGAACAACGAGAGGCTTGTCGCCGCAGAGGAAAGCGAAAACTACTTCGAGCGGCTCGCCCTTTGCGAGGCGTACAAGACGCTTCCGTTCGGTGCCGTCTGGGACCGCTACTGCGAGATGTCGAATGCCCCTTCCGATTTGGAAGTCGTAAAGGAAGTCATGGACTACGAGAAAAACGTTCAGTCCAAGAGAATATGAAAAAAAGGAGTGGAAAATGAAAGAGGAAGCGTTCGCGATGAAGTTGAAGTCGGGGTTCGCCGATGAGTACAAGAAACGCCACGACGCGATATGGCCCGAACTCAAAAAGGCAATAAGCGAAACGGGTGTCTACGACTATTCAATCTATCTTGACGAGGAGTCTCTCACGCTGTTCGCAGTGCAGAAGGTGAAGGACGGCGGAAATCCTGACGCTCAGAAGGGCATGGAAATCGTCCGCAAGTGGTGGAACATGATGGCCGACATAATGGACGTGAACCCCGACAACTCGCCGGTCTGCCGTCCCTTGAGAAAAATGTTCCACATGGACTGAAAAACGGCCCGGTGATTCTTTCTTGGGCAAAAAAAGCCTGTTTCCTTCCGCAATTCGGTGGAAACAGGCTTTTGTCGTTTGTCTTTGCCGGTCGTGTCACTCTTGGCTGAAATCAAGGTAGCCGCCGAAGAGCCAGCCCGCTTTCACGTCTCCTGCGAACTCGACGTAGTACCAGTTCTCTTCTATTCCGTCGATTTTCGAGACTATCGAAGATTTTTTTGTCGCGTAGCCGCTCGCTCCATCGACTACAGTCTCTATGACTTCACCGTCGACAGGCTCTGCCCTCACGTTCAGGTTGTCTCCGTTGCCTGTCTTGATTTTGACGCTGACAGCCCCTATTTCCTCGACCGTTCCAGCGACTTTGTCCATCTCCGCCTGTATGAACTCGCGGATTGAGCCGTCCTCCACGACATCGAGGGCTTTTTCGATGTAGTTCTTCTTCATCTCCTTGTCCTTGAGCGAGAGCGCGTGCGTGATGTACCTGACGGCCTTTATGTTCGCCTCGCTGTACGAGAGCTTCGTTTCCTGCACATAGCGTTTCTTCACCGTCCATGCCGAGCTGTCCCAGAAGTAGACTTCGGAGAAGCCGATTCCGTAGGGGGCTTCCGACTGTCCGATGACCACGAACGTGGCCGGGTCCAAAAACGCGTTCCTGAACGATGACGGCCTTGCCTTGTCGAAGAGCGTCGCCGTGGTCGTGATGACTCCGATTCTCTTGTCGTCGAGGTCAATCGCTTCCGTCTTCCTGACGAAATATTCCTCGCCCTGGTATCTCACCTTGTAGAATTCCGTGTTCGGCTTGTTGCTGTTGTTGACGTCCGTGAGGAACACCGTGGAGCCGTCCCATTCAAATTCAGTTCCGACCGCGATGTTCATCGCATATTCGGCTCCGCCTTTCTTATTGTCCTTCCTGAGCGCGCCGTCATCCCTGAGCATGACCACCTGCTTTGCGTAAACTGCCGAGGCCAAAAGTGCCGCCAAAACGCATGAAAAAATCTTCTTTGCCATTGTTCTTCTCCAAAATTCCATTGCTCATTCTCCTCTTGCCAGCGTTCACTGGGCGGCCGCGTTTTTCAGCTCGGGGAGCTTTTCATAAAGATCCATCAACTCGCTGATGACTTCGAGTTTCAGCTCGGTCTTTGCGGTTCCGTATTTCTCAATCTTCGAGAGAAGCGTGACCATTTCTATGTCGTACATGTCGGAGGAGATTGCAGAGGCTTCCGCGTAGATTTTCTTTCCGTACGGCTTTCCGTTGTAGATTTTCAGCTCGTAGAACTGGCTGTTGTTCGTGGGCCAGCCGCAGACCACCACGTTCTTCCCTGGGGTGAGCGTGTCCTTCGTCATCGCCATGTCGTCCGCCTGAGAATAGATGTGTGTCTCGGCCGTGACCACCGCGAGCTTAGCGTCCCCGTCTCCCTCGTCCGCGATGAAGAGGTCGCGCGTCCAATATTCCTCGCCTTCGAATTCGACGAGAACCCAGTTCAAGTCCTTCGTCCTCGTTCCGTTCTGGAATTTCCAGTCGGCTTTCTTCTGAACCGGCGTTCCATTTTCCTTTATGACGAAAACCTCGTCTCCGATTGCGCTTTCGAGTGCCGAAGACATCGTTCCGTCCTCGTTCTCCCTGCACAGTGTCCAGCCCTCGCTTATCATGGCGGTCTGTCCCTTCGTCCTTTGGATTTCCGCCTTGACGGCCGGAACGTTCGTCTGCCATTCCGTGTTCGCGGGAGGCAGCGCGCTCTGCTCGTTCGCCTTTTCCCTGCAGCCGGCGATGAAGAGCGGCGCAAAAAGAATCAACGCAATTTTCTTCATAAAAATCTCCATAAGAAAGTTGTAGGTCGAATGTCGAGTTTATGCATACCGTAGTTGCAGAAACAAGCTCCCAGCGGGAACCCGCCAACAAA
>JAGBIY010000034.1 GCA_017934745.1 Treponema sp.
CAACCCAGGAAGTAGTTGGGATAGGGATAGGCATAGGTTCATCAAAAAAGATTTTTCCTTCATCTATAAATGTGTCGCTGAGTTTGGTTATCTCGTAGAAGTCGGCGCTCTTTCCCTTTTCCACGAGGGCGGAGCTTCGCCCCTCCTTCCAAATCCAGCCGTCCTCGTGCATATTAGCGTTGAACGACAGCACGGGCGTAATCCGACGCGCGATGTCCGACAGCTCAAAGTCATACTCGCGCGGCGTGCGCGGATGCTCCTGCGCGTTGGCGGCAAAGCCGAGCGCGAGAACTGACAGCAATACGATTGATTTTTTCATTGTGTTTTCCTCCCTACAGTTCGCTTGTGTACTCCCGCTCTGTCTTGATTTTTCCGTTCGGGTGGAAGTCGTACTCGTAGAAAAGTTCTTTTTCAGAGGTTCTTTCATATATCAGATTTCCGTCCGTGTCGTATTCATACCAAGTTTCGCTAGTCCAATTTGCTTTCAGATGAATCTTTCTTCCTGCTTCATCGTAGTCAATCCATGTTTCGTAGCCCATTTCGTAGGCATAGGTATTGTTTCCACTCGCATCGTATTCGTACCGCTGTTCCTGCCCGCCAGAATTCTTGAAGTGGACGAGTCGCCCCGCAGAATCATATTCAAACCAGTTTTCTTCGAGCGTATGCCATTCTTTCAACTCGTCGTATTCGCCTTGTGCCTGATAGGTTTTGTTCCCCATTGAATCGTATTCGTATTCAAACCAAGTTTCCTCTTTGTCGCTCTTTGTGATATGGCTTATATTTCCGTGAGTGTCATATTCTGTCCATTCTTCGCCGCCGTCGTTGTTCCGCTTATGGATTTCTTTTCCGTTTTCATTGTATTCGCTCCACCACTCATTGCCGTCGTTGGACTTGAAATGAATTTCGTTTCCCCGCTCGTCGTATTCAAACCAATACTCTTTCGTACCGCCGTTTTTGTAAACATTCTTGTAATGCGTTTCGTTTCCGTACGCATCGTATTCGCGCCAAGTTTCGTGATTTTTTTCAAGATGGCAGTGTATTTCGTTCCCATTCTCGTCGTATTCGGTGAGCGTACGGTATTTCAGTTTTCTGAGTGATTTCTCGCCGTTCGCCGTGACTTCCTTTTCCACGATGTCGCTAGGCTTTTCCGTAGTTGCACACGACGACAACACGACCGCCGCCACAAAAATCAGAAATAGCTTTTTCATAGTTCGCTTCTCTTATCTATATCCGTAATAGCAGAATGCCGCCCCCCACATGGTAATTTTATACAGCGGAGTCGAATCCGGGACTTCCTCTTGCGAGGAATTGTGCATACTTCATTTATCTCTTCATCCTATCATACAGCATGGTCTCTGTCTTTGCCGATTTGCGAAGTTTCTTTTTATAGAGAAGCGTCCAGTTCGTCTGCCCCAGTGAATAATCCTTGTCTGTCTGGGGGAAGAACGAGCGACAGAAATATTTTCCGTTCGATTTGTCCCCGGAAAGGAATATGAAGATGTTGCGGGCTTGGACTTGGTTCTTCAAAAGAAAATCCGCCCGTATCGCCGAGAACGCCTCCAGAGCGGGATTGTATTTGAAAATCGTCTCGTTCGAGTCCATGAGGGATTCGAGGTAAACGAGGTATTCGATTCGGTCTTTGATTTCGGGGTAATGTATTGAACTCTCAAGATCTGCTTGGGTAATTTTTCCGTCCAGAATTTTCTCAAACACGATTCCCCTGTCGCCTTTCAAGGTATCTGCCAAATCTTTAAGATAATGCAAGCCAGCCAAGTGATAAAAATGCAGTCTTTCAAAATCGATTGAAAGGTTAAGCTGCTTATTTTTCTTTCCCAAAAGAATCTGATATTCAACATCAAGCAGATTTTTAAAAGATTTCGCCGCCTGTAAAATATCTGCCATCGTCTCCCCTCAAAAAGAAAAAGCTCCGCGCCAATCGCAGAGCTTTCCATCGTTCCATTTTCTTTCGGTCTCAAGACCTACATCTGGCTCCTGGCAAAATGGAGAACCGTTCTAAGACTTTGCAGAACGCCGCTTTTCCAGATTCGTCATTCCGCTTTAAATCGCCCAACAGACACTCAAGTTGCCTGCCGCCTTGATTGGCAAGGACTTATCGGATATAAATGTATAGGATATTTCACTGGTTGTCAATGGGAAAATTTTATTTCAGATAGCCCCCGCAAGCGTGCTTATCAGCACGCCCGCCACAAAAATCAGAAATAGCTTTTTCATAGTTCGTTCCCTTTTGCCGCCAATCACCGCTCGCCCGCCGCGTCCACGGTCGCGCGCATTTCGGAAATGCAGGTGTCGCTGTATTTCGTGCCTTTGTAGACGGAGCGGATTTCAAGTTTCAGGTACAGTTCGCAGTGTTCCGTGCGGTATTTTTCGGGGAGCGTTATGGAAAAGTCCTCGGTATGATAGTTCAGGCAGATGGGATTCTTTATGATGTCGTCATTCAGCGTGATGGTCTCCTCATAAACGCAGTCGGGATTCCAGAGCAGATAGGCATCGTCCTGCCCGAAACTCATCGCGGCGGCGTACACGCTTATCTTCGCCTCTCTCACGCGGTTGTTCTTGCGGTACAGGTCAAGGCTCTTCTGGTAGCCGTTGCAGACGGAGAGCGAGACGGTGAAATCCCCGTCGTACCGGTGTTTCCTAGACCCGCTGAGCCGATTCCATGTGCTTTCGCCAGTCGGCTTTACGGGGACAATCACCCATTCGCCGATTCCGTCGCCTTCCGCGCCCTCGACCCAAGCCGTGCTCGTGTCGTCCTCGCCGATGTCCATGTTCAGGTCGTCAATCTTGTTTATCTCGTAGAAGTCGGCGCTCTTTCCTTTTTCCACGAGAGCGGAGCTTCGCCCCTCCTTCCAAATCCAGCCGTCCGCGTGCATATCCCTGTTGAACGACAGCACGGGCGTAATCCGACGCGCGATGTCCGACAGCTCAAAGTCATACTCGCGCGGCGTGCGCTCATACACCTGCGCGTTGGCGGCAAAGCCGAGCGCGAGAACTGACAGCAATACGATTGATTTTTTCATTGTGATTTCCTCCTACAAAGTCCAGTCTTGGCTTTCTATTCCAAGATATTTCCTGTCGCGGAAACCTATGCAGATTCCGTGCTCCTCGTCGCACTTGCAGTCGCCGTAGAACGAGATTTCTGGATAATAGTATTCGCTCTTGTAATTTTTCCTCACTTTTATAGCTATCGCCGTGATTGAAATCTCATTTTCCACATCACTCGGCTTAATCCGCTTGTTGCACCACATTTCATAGGTGTTGTTGCAGTATTCGGCGATTTCCTTCTTGTAGTCGCTCAAGTCCACATCGTTTATGAGCCAGTTCAGGCATTCGATTTCCTTTTCGCTCAAAGCAAAGCCATCTTCTTTGTAATTGCCGTTTTCGTCATATCGGTTGTCGCCTACGGAAAAAACTTCAAGTTCCCTTTCCTTCCCGAAGATTCTGACCTTGATTTTCTCCATATTATTCAGTTTCTCAATTTTCATCGGTTTTTCTTTGCAGAATAACATTTTTCGCTCCAATGCTCCCTAAAAGTAGTTTTATTCACCGTATCACAAAAAAGGCGGGCAAGCCTACGCCCCGCGCCCGCCCTAATCTCAAATCGCCCTCGGGTCGAATCTGACGCAGACTAGCTCGCCGTCCTCCAAATCAAAAAAATGGTTTAAGCCGTAATAATCTTCAAGCCCGTCCTCGCCTTTGCAGACACAGCACGCCAGCACCAAAAAAGTAATCAGTCCATCGGTTTCATCGTAATAGCCGTGAACATCGCCGATGTACCATTCGCCCGTAACTTTGTCCCGCCGCGGATAATCGTCCTCGCCGTAGCCGCAGCACATCGGGTCATTGAACAAGTCGTTCACCGTGTCGTTGATGTCCGCGATGATTTTTTCGATGTTCGCCTCATATACCGCCCTGCATTTGTCGTCGGCAAAGTCCATTCCGTTGTGCCAGCATTTCTCGTTGTCGGGCTTTGCAATGCACTTCGCCTCTATTCGTGTTTCAAAACTATCCATTTTCTTTCTCCTTTTCGCTAGTCCTCGTCCAAGAAGTCGCCGTAACATTCGCCGTCGGGAATGTTCTTCACATAGACATAGCCGTTCTCGTCGCTTCTCGTGATGATTTCGCCGATGTCGCTGTCCTCCTCGCCCATAATCACATAGATGATGAACTTTCGGTTCGCAATCGGCTCGCCCGTACGCTTGTCAAGGTACTGCGTTTTAATCCAGTTCTTGCCGTTAAGTTCGATGTTCGTCAGTTCCAAAATCGGCGTCGGCTCTACGCCGCCATCGCTCGGCTCTGGGATTTCCCCGTCTGCCGCGTCCTCATTCAGCGGGCTTTCCGCGTCGGTGAAAAAGATTTCGTAGGGAACGCCGCCGATTTCCGCGGTGGTTTCAAGGCTGATTTCGTGGGATTTCGCCGCGCGGTAACTTTCCTCGGGGTCGCGATAGATAAGGTCGCGCATAGAACGCGCGATTTTGCGCCGCAGGAAATAGTTGTACATATTCTTTTTGGTCGCCCGCGCGTAGACGACGCACATATAGTTCGGCACGGGGATTTCCGGGTCGCCGTTCCTCACGCGGAAGTAGTAATAGGGCGCGCTTTCGTTCAGGGAAACGAGGTGCGTGTTGCCGTCCGTGTGCAGGTAGGTGCAGTTTCCCTCATCGACCGCCTCGCCGCGCTCTTCCTCGCCGACGATTCGGTTCTCGCGCTCGACAATCTCGGCAAGCATTGCGCGAAGCCGCTCCTCCGGCACGGGCGGAAGGTCGTCGGGATAGCCGTCGAAGAGTGCTTTCTCCGCTTCCTCCTCGTCCGCAAGGCTCGGCTCGTGTTTCGCCGTAGTCGCGCACGACGACAGCGCGACCGCCGCCACAAAAATCAGAAATAGCTTTTTCATATTTCCCCCTAGTCCAGATACGCGCCGAAGACCCAGCCTGTGATGCCGTTTGTGCTGTAGCCTTCCACAACGCGACCGTCGTTCACTGTCTTGACCTTTACCCAGTTCGCCGTTACGCCGTCTATGCTGACCTTTGAGCCGACTTCGACGACTTGTAAAAGCGTGCCTGCTTCAAGCGTGTTGATTTTCCCTGCGGAAAGGCTCGGAGATGAGCGCATTTTCAGGCGGCAGACAGGATTTGCGTACTGACCGACTTCGAGCGTCTGGCTTCTGCCCTGCGGTTCGCCGTCATTAGGAGTGCCTTCCCAAAAATCATAAGGAGAAACATTGGGATACTGTATATAATAAGTATGTCTGTTGTGTTCGACATTGCCCATTTCGTCGGTCTGGTATTCGTAGACGACAGCACCGTCGTTTTTAAAGTAATGATACGCCATTCCGTCATAGCCTGCGTCAACGCTCAAATAGCCGTATTCAAAGACTTTTTCAATTGGTACATTGCCGTCTGACAAAAGTTTTGCCGTTGAAAGCCTTGTCGTAAAATATCCGCCGCCCATTCCGCCCGAAAAAAGATTTTCTTCCAGGAACAAAACGGGATTTTTCATATTCAGCGGATATTCAAGCCTAAGGGAAGAAGCCTCCGTTTTAAGCTCAACATCGTATCTTTTTCCGCTTGGGTCTGTGATAACGACTTTGTTCATCTTGAAGCCGCCTTTTAAGTCCGCGCCCTCGTAAGTCCATGTAGCGTTGAGTGCTTCATCGATTTTCTCTTTTGAATAGCCGTAGCTGTCGTCTTTTACGCTCTTCAACGCCCGCTGATAGTAGAGCGTGTATTTTCCGCCCTTGCCGTCTGAAACGGAAGATGTGTGCTGTGTTGAGGTGATGTCGATTCCGCGGATATAGCCTTCGACGACACGGTAGCCTTCTTCGTCTCTGCTTTCAAACTCGTAAATCGGGAAGAGAACGCCGTCCTTGATGCCGTATTCCCCAGTTTCCCACAGTTTGATTTTCGTTCCCGCAGGAAGTATACTCAAAGAGCCGACTTTGCAGGCTGCCACTGGCGGCTGATAATACATACATTCGCGGATTGTAACGGCTTCCCTTTCAGGATAATAATCCTTTTGGCAGAGGTTTTCGAGGGCACTATCATAGCCGACTTCATTTTCCCAATCTTCTTCTTCTCTGTAATAGAAAGTGTTGTATTCTGTTGGGAAATAAGGGGCGAGATAATAATCTTTTTTGCTTCTCTCGAAATACGACTTTATAAAATCGAAAACATCGGCTTTCAGTTGCCGCTCATACGAAAGATACCCGCCGAAAACCCAGCCGTTTGCTTCGGGGTCTTCGTCCTCGTCGTAAAACTTCACCTTGACCCAATTCGCCGTGATTCCGTCGATTGTCGCTGTATAGCCGATTTCATCTATAATCACATACTCGCCGTAATAAAGCGCATTTATCGTCTTTGCAGAAAGGCTAGGCTCGCTCCTCACCCTAAGTCCGTCGGGGGAAGTGACATACATAATCTCTTCGCCAAACGCCGCCGACGACAGCGCGACCGCCGCCGCAAAAATCAGAAATATCTTTTTCATAGTTCGCTCATCCTTATCTATATCCGTAATAGCAGAATGCCGCCACCCACATGGTAATTTTCTCCAACTGGGTTGCATCCGTGACTTCTTCCTTAAAGACCTTGCCGTTTGCAGAGAACTCAATCTCCAGTTTTTTCAGGTCGCACAATTGCTCGATTTCGATTTTCTCCCAGATATTGACTGAAAAGACATCTTCCTCGTCCCAGTAGTGAATCTCGCCCTCTGTTTTTATTTTCTCCCCGTCCTGCTTCGTGACGGTTATCTTATAGTTTCCCGTGCTTTCTGAGTCGGGTGCGCTGGTTTTCACGACAAAGTGATAGGTGCCAGTGCCCGGGTCAGTGATGAAGAAAAGCCCTGAGCCTGTCAAATCCAGCGGGGAAAGAATCCAGTCCATATTCAGCTCGTCTGCGCTTGCCGTCTGCTCTGTTGAATCGTCATAGCGGAATGTGATTTTACCGATTTTATACTCATTGTCCTTTAGGAAAGAATCATGCAGTTTGACCGTGCAGTTGCTTCCGGGAACGAAATCAAAATCATCGAATGTTACTTGCAATTCTTTGTCCTCGGTATTCCCCGTTCCCCTGAGAAAGATTTCTGCCCCCGTAATCCGCTTTTTACTTATGTTTATGAATTCCAGCGCATCGACGGCATTTTTCCGAACGAATCCGTAAGCCGGATATGTCAGAACTGGGGTCTTGAAGCCTGAATACTCCTGATATGCGAAATTCATCGCCCTGCCCATAAATTCAGGCTTTCCGTCCAGATAGTAACTCTTTTTTGTCAGGGTGTATTCCTTTTTTGGCGGAGTTTCCTGCGCATTGTTTTTTGCGCAAGCCGCGAGCGACGACAGCGCGACCGCCGCCGCCAGAATCAGAAATAGCTTTTTCATCTTCATTTCCCCCTTCATTCACCGCTGAACATGATATAATATTTTCCGTCAGGCACATTCTGTATATAAACCCAGCCGTGCTTGTCGGTCTTTGTGACGATTCTGCCGATGCCGTCCTCTTTGAGCAGATAAACGGCACATTCAGCGTTCGC
>JAGBIY010000020.1 GCA_017934745.1 Treponema sp.
GCTTTCTTTTGGTTCTTCCTTTATATCATCAGTTACTTTTGCAAGCTTGTAGCCAAGTTCATCCTGAATGACAAGAAGGACATCATCATTCATTGTTTCGTTCCAGTAAGCAAGAAGCACCTGATAAACATCGTATTTATCGAGCAGTTCGAGTTTGGTGAACTTAGAAAGAATTTCTTCTGAAAGCTTTAGGATGATTTCTTTGTTTGAATCTGTTGGCTTTAGGTTTGTAAGAATTGGATTTGCAAATGTCTTCCATTCTTCAAAGGCTTTGTTTACCTTTTTGTTGTATTCAAGGAATTCTGCGTTTTCTGTGATTGTCTTGTGAACATCATCTTTTTGGATGAGAAGTTTGTAAAAGCCTTTTCGTCCGGCGTATTCGCCAAAGATTTCTTTTTTTAGATTCGGGAAGACATTCCAGAAGTGAGGAATATTGTCTATATCTTCCTGTGGGATTCCGCCATAAAGATGCGCCTCGATGCTCTGCAAATCTTCTTTTTCACTTGAATCGATGTAGCGAGGAATGTTCAGATTGTAAGCGTTCTTTTCGATGATTTCTGCAAAAGGAACAAAACGGCTGAAGCCAGGAACTTCGGTCATTGAATTAAAGGTTGTTACAATTTTGTAAATATCCTGCTCGCGAAGACGGTTTTTGTCTCCATCTTTTATAAATCCGTGGCTGGCATCAATCATAAAAATGCCGGTGCGGCTGGCAGTATTTTCTTTGTCGAGCACGATGATGCAGGCCGGAATTCCAGTTCCATAAAAAAGGTTTGCAGGAAGTCCGATTATTCCTTTAATAAGATGACGGTTGATTATGTTCTTGCGGATTGATTCTTCTGCGTTTCCGCGGAACAAAACTCCGTGCGGAAGAATGACGGCGGCTTTACCGGTGTTGTTTTTCATGGATTTGATGATATGCAAAAGCCATGCGTAGTCGCCGTTTTTCTCTGGAGGAAGCTCGTCATAATCATCAAATCGGCCATAAGGCTTTAAGCCGTCCATCCAGTTTTTCATGCTGAACGGCGGATTTGCTACGATGTAATCGAACTTTCGGAGCTTGGTGTCATCATTATCATCTTTATACCATGGGTCAGAAAAAGTGTTGTCTGAATGAATCTCCCCGGAAGGAATGTTATGAAGAACTACATTCATTTTTGCAAGACCAGCGGTGGAAATATCTTTTTCCTGGCCGTAAATTGCAAGCGGGAATGGAGCTTCATTTTGCTGCGCGAATCAAGAGTGAACCTAAACCACAGGCAGGGTCGTAGATTGTTGCGTTTTTATCTGTACAATTTGATATGTCGATTACTTTTGCAAGAATGCGGCTTACTTCGGCAGGTGTATAGAACTGTCCCTTGCTCTTTCCGCTGGCGGTGGCAAAGTTTCGCATAAGATATTCGTAAGCGTCGCCGATAAGGTCATCATATTCTGCCTTGTTGTTTTTAAAATCAAGCTCGGGCTTTTGGAAAATGGCAATAAGGCCTGTAAGCTTGTCTACCATTTCATCGCCCTTGCCGATTTTTGATTCATCGTTAAAGTGAGCGTTGTTTATGATTCCTGTAAGGTTGTTTGCTTCCGCAAGTTTTGCAATCAATTTGTCAATTTCTTCGCCAATATTCTTATTTCCCTTTAAGGCAACAAGATCTTCAAAATTTGCGCCTTTTGGAATTGCGATTGCTCCGTAAGGGTCGTCTTTATATTTGTCTGAAACATATTTTACAAACAGAAGAGTAAGAATGTAGTCTTTATATTGAGAGGCATCCATACCGCCGCGAAGCTTGTCGCAGCTTGCCCAAAGTGAACTGTAGAGTGTGATTTTTTAACTGCCATTTATTTCTCCAAAAGAATTGTCTTATTACTTATTAACTTCATTTATCACGCAAATATCCCCAATATCACAATTGAGAGCCCTGCAAATTTTAGCAAGACTGTCCATCGAAACTTATTCGCCTTTATTCAGTTTGGCCAGGATGTTTGTTGAAATTCCAGCAAGAGAAATCAAATCAGTTTTATTCTTATGCCCTTTCTCTTTATAGTGTTCCCAAAGTTTTGAATAATCAACTTGCGTAGATGTAAAATTATAGCACACTTTTATGCTTTTAGGACAAAAAGCTCGATTTCGCAAGAAGTAATTATTTCCACCATTTATCACAAAAAAACGCTGATATTCAAAGAAAAAAAAATCCCCCGGCCGCTTCTTCGCTGGTCGGGGGATTCCTGTCATTTCTCTGCGTCTGTGTCGCCTGCGTCCGCGTCGCGCTTGCTTGCGATGTGGATGACTTTTCCGGTGCGCTGGATTCCGTCGTCGGGGCGCTGGTCTGGATTGTGCCTCTTGATGACCTTCTTTCCGGTCTTCTCCGCGCCCTTGCCGTACTTGGCTTCCTTGGCCGCCTTCTTCTCGGCTCTGGCCTTGGCGCGCTCCTTATTGTCCTTCTCGATGAATTTGAGCGAGTCGTCCAAGCCCTTCAGGACCTTCTGCATGTCCTCCGCGAAAATCGCTATCTGGTGCCTGTCGAAGTCCGCTCCGTCGCCTTTCTTGCTTTCTACAATCTGGAGGAACACGTCACCCGCGCGGTTCTCCTTCACGTTGAAGAAATACGATCTGTTGTCCAATGTCACCTGTGTTGTGAAAAGTTCACCACGAATGCTACCCATTTTTTCCTTCCTTAGGTTGTGTTCCGTTGATTTCTTGAATATTGACTGTCTTGACATCTTACAGAATATGACGTTTTTTTTCAATCTGATTTGCATACGGTTGAATTGATTTGAAAATCGTTGAAAACAGTTGAAAAATCCGCATACGGTCGTCTTCAGTTGAAATCGTCGCACACCTCTTTCACCGCTTCCGCCAAGTCTTCCATTCCCTTTTCGCCCGTCAGCGGCCCGAAACTGAACCTGACGGCGGAGTCCTGTACTTCCCGGCTAGCCTTCATCGCGTCTAGAATCGGCCTGGACTGCTTTTTGGCCGAGCACGCGCTGCCCGTGGAAATGGCGAACCCCTTCGCGTCCAACGCCCTGACCATGACGTTCCCGGGAATTCCGAGGAAAGCCGCCTGCACGACGTACGGGGAGAAGTTTCCGGTGCTGCCTTTCCCCCTCGTTTCCGGGACGATGCGGCAGTTTTTGAGAGAGGATATCGAATCGATGAATTTTTTCGTCAATTCAATCTGCCTTTCGTAGCCCTTGAAGCTTTCCGAGTCCGGCTTTTTCTTGTCTATGAAGTATTTCTGCAGGACTTTGGAGAACGCCACTGCCCCGAAAAGGTTCTCGGTTCCGCTCCTCACGCCCTTCTCCTGTCCGCCGCCTGTCAGGAACGCCTTGAACTTCTGCGGCTCGGCGAGGTAGAGGAGTCCTATCCCCCTCGGCCCGCAGATTTTGTGGGCCGAGAAGGCCGCGCTGTCTATCTTCGACGAGGCGATGTCCAGCGGGATTTTTCCGGCCGCCTGCACGCAGTCCACATGGAAGTGTGGCTTCTTCTTGCCCTTCGATTGTTCCGCTATCATTTCTGCGATTTCGCGCACCGGCTGGACGCAGCCCGTCTCGTTGTTCACCGCCATCACCGTCACGAAAACCGTGTCCGCCGTGATTTTCTCCGCGACCGCGTCCACGCTTATGAATCCGTTCCTGTCGGGCATCACCGTGGCGACGTCGTAGCCGAGCTTCCTCATGTTCTCGCACTGCTCGCGCAATGCCGGGTGCTCAATCGCGCTGACGACGATTCTTCCGCGCTTCTCCGTCGACGCGCTCGGTTTTGCGAGCAGCGACAAAAGCGGTATCTGGTCGCTCTCCGTTCCTCCCGAAGTGAAGAATACCTGGTCGCTTTTCACCCCCATCGCCTTCGCGCAGTCTTCCCTCGCGCTTTCGAGAACCTTCCTCGCCTTGACTCCACCTGAATGTACGGAACTCGGGTTTTCAAAGTTCTCGATTGCGCATTCGAGCGCTTCCCTCAAGATTTCGGGGTCCTCCGGGCTTGTCGCCGCCCAGTCGAAATAATGCTCAGTTTCCATTTCTCGTTCTTTTCCAGCTTTTCCAGTGTTTTTTCAGTACAAAATTTTTCTAGGTCGAATGTCGAGTTTTCACAGTGCAATGGCAGAAACGAGCGGAAGCGGGGTTCCGTCAACAAAAACACTAAACATCGCAATCGATGTTAACGCCACCGCGGAGCGGTACTGCCGTTTTTGTTGGCGGGTTCCCGCTGGGAGCTTGTTTCTGCAACTACGATATGCAGAAACTCGACATTCGACCTTCTATATTTATTTGAGCACCTTCATTACCGTCTCTTCGTCCACTTCCGTGATGACGGTCTTCTCGATGTCCTCCTGCAGGACGAACCTGACCTTGCTCGAAGAGTTCTTCTTGTCCTTCCTCATCGCCTCGAAAATCGTCTCCGCGATTTCGTCGTCGCTTTGGTGGAGCTTCCTCATGGCCGGGTGCACTTTCTCCGTCTCCCATGTGAACGACTTGAGCATCTTCTTTATTCGGCTTGCGTATTCCGACGAGCAGAGCCCGATTTCGCGCGCCAGGTCGGCCGCCCTCGCCATTCCCCAGGCAACTCCGTCTCCGTGCGGCACGACCCCAAGTCCCGATTTCGTCTCCAGCGCGTGGCCGAAAGTGTGGCCGAGGTTCAGCTGCATCCGTATGTTCTTTTCCGTGAGGTCCTGCTCAACGACGTTCGCCTTCGCGCTCACGCACGTCCGTATCATCTCCTCGATGAGCGGGGCGAATTTCGGGTCGTCCCTTCCGTCCAGTATCTCCGGGGCGGCTTCGAGCTTCTCGAAAAGTTCCTTGGAGTAGAGGAGGGCCGTCTTCACGACTTCCGCCATGCCCGAGCGGTATTCGGTCGGCGGGAGCGACTTTATGAAGAGCGGGCAGATGTGGATTTTCTGCGCTGGGAAGAACGAGCCTATCATGTTCTTGTACTCGTCGAAGTCGCAGCCGGTCTTCCCTCCCACGGCCGCGTCCACCATGGAAAGAAGGGTCGTCGGCACAAGTTCGCAGTGCGCGCCCCTCTTGAAGATTGATGAGGCGAAAGCCGTCATGTCGGTTATGACTCCGCCTCCGATTCCCACGAACACGGTGGACCGCTGCCCGTTCGCGTCGAGCGCGGCCTTGACTATCTCAAGCACGCCCTCGATCGACTTGAACGGCTCTCCGGCTCCGAGAACCACGAGCACGTCCTTCGAATTCGGCCTGAACCCGCGGACGCTCTTCTTTTCTCCGCCAAGTTCTATCCTGATTTCCTCGGCCTTTATCTCCTCGTATTTTCCGCCCCGGAATTCCTTGATGAAATCCTTCATGCACGGAAGTTTCGCCACCGTCGTGTCCGTGACGAACACCCTCTGCGGCCTGTCGTCGTCCCCGTCCAGGAAAATCGCCTTCAAATCCGGCTCTCCGCTGTAGAACCTGATGAATGTCCTGTCGGTTCCGGGGTGCACCGGCGGGTATTCTATTATCTTCTCTTCGTAGTTCATCTAGTACTCCTTGCTCTCCATCGCCTCGAATTCTGCGATGACTTTCTGGACACGCGCTATGTCCCTGTTCAATATCTTCTCGTAGTTCAAGCTTCCGTCGGCTATCCTCTCCCTCTCGTCTTCCCAGTTCTGAATGTCGGTGAGGAAGAGAAAGCGGAATTTCGCCACGTTCGCCTTCTCGGCCCAGAGCTTCGCCTCCGTCCAGTAGTAGAGCCCTGCCTGGTAGCACGATAGCGCCTTCTTGAGGTTCTCCACGTAGGTGTCCTTCCACGGAGCGTCGTAGAAGTGCGCCACCTTCTTGTCGTAGATTCTGCCGAGCCTCTGGTGCTGCTCTATGAGCTTGAGGTTGACGTGCATCTGGAAGAGGAATTTGTACTTCTCCCAATCCTTCTCCGTCTCTATCTTGGCCTCCGCGTACAATGGGTTTGCGAAGTCGGCCTGAACCGCCTTCTCAAGCCAGTAGATGTTCTCCATACAGTCGTCGGGGAACTGCTGGTAGTGCACGTGGAAGAGCCTGTAGTAGTCTTCCTTGTACTTGACCATGTACGCGCTCGGCTTCGTCGGCACGAACGCGAAGAGCACGAATGCGAAGAACGCCATAAGAAATTTGTTGGTTCTCATTTTCTCTCCTTGGAAAGTCTTTGTTTGCCGAATAATCTATCCGATTAGGGATTTCAGTTCCGCCAGTATGAGCGAGGCTACTTCCTCTTTCGGTTTCGTCGCGTCGATTCTGACCGTCCTCATCTCCGGGTGCGCCTTCTCGTACTCCGAGACTACTTTCTCGTACCGCTCTTCCGTGGCTCTCAGAAAGTCGACTTTCTCGTAGATTTCCCTCGTCTCCCTGCCTCCGATTCTCGAAAGCGAGGTCTCCGGGTCGATTTGGAAGAAGAAGAGGATTTCTGGAAGCGGAAAGGGCTTTTGCAAATCCCTCGGAAGCTCCTCCCCGCAGGTGACGCTCTGGTAGGCGAGGCTTGAGAAGAAATAGCGGTCGCTCACGGCGATTTTTCCGCTCCTGCACTGTCTCTCGACTCCGCAGTTCCCGCCGGAATTCCCCCAGAGGTGCTCCGCCCTGTCCGCCGCGAAGAGGTACGCCGATGTCCTCGCGTCAAGCTCCACGTCGCCCTTGAGCATTTTCCGAAGGAATTTTCCCGTCTCGCTGTCCGTCGGCTCCGCCGTGAAGAAGAATCTGTCTTTGAATTCGGAATTCTTGAGGATTTCGATTTGGGTGGATGTTCCCGCTCCGTCTATCCCCTCAAATACGACGAAATTTTCAAGTATCATTTTTTCCGCTCCGTCTTTTTATTTGTGAACTGCCATGAAGTTTTGTCGGCTTCCTGCAAGTTTTAAGAATACAAGAATATATGAATTCCGCCGAAAATGATATATTTTTATTCCTCTGGGTGGGCTTTGTTTTGAGTGTTGTGTCGTGAATAGAAACAGGATTGCGCGTCTCGTAGCGAGCGTTGTCGTTTTCATCATCCTCATCGTTCTCTCCGCTTTCGTAGTCCGTCCTATCTATGTCTCCGTCACAAGAATAATTTCTGAAATGGAACTTAAATGCTCCGCCGTCTTCAACGAGGCCACTGGCCTTCGCCTGTCCTACAAGTTCCTCTCTCCGTCGATTTTCTCCCACATGAACATGAGCGGAATCGAGATTTTCGATGCGGCTACCGGGAAGCGTCTCGTCTCCATCCGAAGCGCGGTCCTCTCATACGACCCTGAGCGTCTCAACAAGGAGACTCCCCTTGACGCGCTTGATGTCCTGACGATAAGCGGAGTCGTCGTGGAATTCGACGCTGTGAAGGACGGCGCGCCGTTGGACAAGATTCTCTCCCTTTTGCGAAGCGGAGGCGACGGTGAGAAAAATTCGGGGGGCGAGGACAAGCCGTTCCTCGACGGATTCAGGCTTCCGTTCGATGTCGTCGTGAAGGATGTCGTGTTCCACTATTCGGATGCGGAAAACGACGCGCTGGTGAAGCTCAAGAGGCTCGACTTGGATTCGATAGACACATCTGACGGCGACATAGAATTCTCGGCGAGCGGTGTGGCGACCGTTCGGAGCGACTATCTCAAAATCGGCTCGGAGAGGGCTGTCTCGGCCGCGGCGTTCAGCGTTTCGGGGAATTTCATCCCGGCTCTCGACGGAAGTTCGGCGACCGTGCAGCTTTCCAACGTGGGCGGCGCCGACTATTCCGTCTCCAGACTGGACTCCCTCGTGAACTACAGTGGCGGAAAACTCCAGTTCCGCACGATGCGGACCGCGTTTCCGTTCAACATGTTCGCTGAATTCGATGTCGGGGAGAAGAGGCTACACGCGGACATGATTTCGGAGAATTTCGATCCGTTCAGCCTGCTGATTGTGAGGCGGAAGAACGATGTCATGCGGAAGATAGCCGGCTCCACCATCAGCGGGAATGCGAGCGCGGACTTGAATCTTGTGACGATGGGCGTGGACTACAGCGCGGATGTCTCCGTGAACCTGTCGGCCGGGCTTTTGGGCGAGCGCATGAAGATACTGTGCAAGGCGTCCGGGAACGAGAAGAAGGCGCGCTTCAGGAGACTCGCCGTCTCCAACCAGACTGTGAGCGCGTCGTATTCCGGGGATTTCGACATATTGAAGATTCAGCCGTTCGGAATGCTCTCTCTGGACTATTTCTTCCTCGAAAACGGGAGCGTGATAGCCGCCGACACCGTGTACCTCGAACCGTTCGAGAACGGGGTGAACTGCTATGTTCCCCAGCTCGCCATGAACGAGAAGTCGATTACGGACATAAATTTGTCCGTGATTCCGGGAAAGTCGTCCGTGGATTTTTCGGGAAGCCTCACGGACTATTCCCATTCGGACTATGGAGTCGGAAAGATAGACGTTGACGGAAGCTTCATAATGGGGAATGGCAGCTACGTGCAGGCGCGCGCCTACCTTTCCGATTTGTTCGTCGACAGCGTGCTGGACGCGGCTTCCGTGTTCGCTCCTGCCGCCGTCTCCGAGAACCTCGGCGCGCTCGGAAAATCGCTTTCGCCCTATGTCATGTCGAGCGAGATATTCTTCTCCACCGACTTCGACTCGTTCTCCTACAACGTCCCCTACGGATTCGTCGCGAATACGGAGGACGACACCCAGCTCCTCACTTTCGCGTTCGACGGCTCCGACCAGAACGTCCAGGTCTCTGACTTGAATCTCCAGTACGGCAGCGTTTCGGTCCAGGGGGGGGCGACGGCATCGTTCGAGGACGGGCTTGAGAACGTGCTTTTCGACACGGATTTCTCGTTCAACTCTATGCCGTACCGCTTCTACGGGAGCGTGACGCCTGAGTGGGTCTCCGTGTCGGGCGATTACGGCTTCGACGCGATGATAAGCCTCAAGGACGGACTCAGCGGATTCTTCCAGTTCTCCTCCCTTCCTCTGTCGTTCGGGGAATATGTCTTTTCGCTTTCAACGATGTCGACGTTCTTCTACACGCAGGAGGACGGGTTGAACATGTCCGTGGCGAAATTCGAGGCTGAGGAGATGACCGGGGCGATTTCCATCAATCCGAAGATATCGTTCTCCGGCGAGCTCTCAAAAGAAGATTTCGTGTTCAACGCGTTCACATACACGGACGTGAATTCGGAACTCGACATGGGCGGAAGCCTCAGGTGGAGCTTAAACGAGAGCGTATTCAACAACGCCGTCATGGAACTTTCGGGGCAGAGCCCTCTTTCGACCGAGAGAATCTCCCTTTTCGCGGAAATCTCCAATCCCGCCATGAGGCCGTTCTCCGTCGATTCCCTCCTGAACGACTTCTATCTGTCGCTGCAGGTCTCCCTCGATTCGTTTCCCGCGTCCAGGTTCTTGAAAAACCAGGACGTGTCCAACGTGATAAACGCCGAGCTGAGCGCGACCGGAACTGTAGCCGATCCGTTCGTCATGGTCGACTTGAGCAAGGTTTCGCTTTCGTTTTCGGGGTATCCGCTCGACGCTTCGGGATTCCTCATTTTGGAGAACGGAAAACTCGGCGTGTCCGACTTCAACCTGTCGTGCGCTTTCTTCAACCTGAACGACTTCAATGCGAGCTTCGACATGGACGAATTCTCCGGCAAGGCCGACGCGGAGGCTTCTTTGTCCGTGGCCGGCATGAATGTCGTCACGCCGCTTGAGTTCGAGTTCAACAGCGTAATGGACGAGGACGACGACAGCCTCTTCCGCCTGCCGGAATTCTTCTCCGTTTCTGTGAAGTCTCCTGGGGCGGTCGGGAACGTCTTCGAAAAGCCCATGCCGTTCGTGCTGAACGTCGTCCACATTCCTGGGCAGTTCGACATATCGACCGACAATCCGAAGGGCTTCTCCGCTTCGATTGGGGAGGACGGATTCACCGCGAGGACCGGGCGCAACGACACCCTCATGTTCAACGTGGACGGAGTTGTGGACGACGGAAACATGGAAATCTACATAAAGGACTTGAGCGCGGATTTGCAGAAAATCTGTTCCGTGGTCTCGATTCCTGAGGTCTCGTTCCCTTCCGGCCGCCTGAACGGAAACGTCCGAATCGCGGGCCGCACCACCGACCCTGAATTCTCTGGCTTCGTCGACATCGACAACCTTTCTGTGTCGATTCCGATGCTCTCGTCCCATGTCGTGAACGCCGGAAACGTGCAGGTCTCGGCGGGAGCGGACGGAATAAGCCTTCTCCAGACGCTCTGCTCGTGCGGCGAGTCGAATTTCTATTTGAGCGCGGACGTCTTCTTCAACAGGTGGGCGATTGACAACGTGCTCCTCCATCTGTCTTCCGTTGGTAAGAAGGGCGTTCCTCTCGATTTGACGCTTCCGTTCATCCACGCGAAGGGGGAGGCCCTCGCCGATTTGGACTTGTCTTTCTCGTTCCCCGACACTCTCGCGTTGAAGGGGGACGTCATGGTCTCGAACGCGGACCTTGAAATCGTCACGAGCGAGCTGCAGAACCAGCTTTCGCTTGAGGGGCTTCTAAGGCTTATCCCGGACGGCATAAAGAACATCGCGTCCCGCTATTCTGACAACGAGCAGGAGCCTGAGGAGGAGACGGATTCTTCTCCCATCAACGTCATGGCCGATTTGAATTTCCTTGTCGGAAACAAGGTGCAGATTCTCTTCAATCCGCTTCTCAGGGGGCTGATAACGCCCGACACCTCGCTCGCCCTTTACATGGACTCCGCGTCCGGGGACTTCGCGTTGAACGGGGACGTCACCTTGCACGGAGGGGAAGTCATGTGGCTGAACAGAAACTTCTACATGAAGGAGGGACGCATCGTGTTCAACGAGACTCAGGACACGATGGATCCACGCATAACGATTCTCGCAGAGACGAGGGAGACAGACGACGACGGAGAGAGGATAACGATAACGCTCTCCGCTCAGAACCAGCTCCTCAGCCAGCTCAATCCTGTCTTCTCGTCGACACCTGCGAAGTCCGAGACGGAAATCATGACGATTCTCGGACAGGTGATAACGGCGGATTCCGAAGACATCGGCTCTCTGATGATGGCCGGCGGCGACTACCTCATGCAGGCCACTGTAATCCGCAAAATAGAGAACACATTGCGGGAACTGTGCAATTTTGATATATTCTCTGTTCGTACCAACGTGCTTCAGAACACCCTCAAGCAGGGGTTTGCAAAATCTGACAGTGGCGGCTCAGACGGTTTGGCGGATGAATCGGGCGGCAACCAGATAACATTCGGTAACTTTTTTGACAATTCTACTGTTTACATCGGTAAGTACTTTGGCAGTGCGATTTATGTCGATGCCATGTTCCACTGGGTTTACGACGAAACGAAGATTGACGGCTCAAATTCCGTAAACGGACTTGTCTTTCAACCTGAACTCGGTTTTGAGATGGCGTCTCCTTTCGTCAACATCCGCTTGGGTGTCTCTCCCGACCTCAACGCAGTCCAGCAGAACCTCTGGGTGCCTTCCACATCAATCACATTATCATGGAAACATTCATTTTAAAAATAGTTGGAGTTCCAATTTTTTATGAAAGTCTTTAGCAGAAAATCTTTTGGGCGCATCGTTTTGTCATTCTTCATTGCGTGCTCCGTGTCGTTCGTTTCACCTGCCGCTCTCTTCGCCCAGTCGGAGACGGATTCTACAGAGTATGATTCCGACTGGTACTACGGGAAACTGATAAAGTCCGTGTCGTTCAAGGGACTCGTGAACACTGACAAGAGCGATTTGGAGGGAATCACCAACAGCTACATAGGAAAGCGGTTCTCGGACGAAGTTTTCTCCGACCTCGTGGACAGAATCTACGCGCTCGATCTTTTCGACGAAGTGAACCCGCAGGCTCTTCCGGGCGATTCCAAGAGGAACACGGTCTCGGTCGTTTTCAGCGTTAAGGAGAAGCCGTCCGTCAGGAGGATAACTTTCCAGGGCAACAACCAGGTGAGGACGGCCGAGTTGAAGGACGCAATTTCCATAAAGGAGAAGGACGTCTTCGTGGGCGACAGGCTTTTGGCGGACGAGAGGGCGATTCGCTCCCTGTACATCGAGAAGGGGTTCACGAACGTGAAGGTCTCCTCGTCCTCAAGGGAGACCGAGAAGGGCGTTGAGGTGTCGTTCGTTGTGGACGAGGGACGCTCGACCGTCATCTCAGAAATCAAATTCTCCGGGAACAAAATCTATTCCGAAAAGACTCTTCGAAAGCAGATAAAACTCAAGAAAGTGAGCAAGCTCGGCGTAATCTCCAAGGGCGCGTACCAGGATTCGACTCTCGAAGCCGACAAGGTGGCCATCCAGCAGTACTACATGGACGGCGGATACATGGACGCTGTCGTCCTGAACGTCGGCAAGGAGATTTCCGTCAACGAGAAGAAGAACAGGGACGAGATGACAATCACGTTCTACATCCAGGAAGGAAGCCAGTACAAGTACACGGGCGTGGAGTTCGTGGGAAACCAGATTTTCGACGACGAGAAGCTCAATTCGATGATGAAGATAAAGGTCGGAGACGTTTTCAGCCAGACGAAGGTCATGGGAAGCTTCTCTTCGATTGCCGATTTGTACTATGAGAACGGCTACACGTCCAACAGGTTCGAGCCGATTGTCTCGAAGAACGCCGAGGACAAGACCGTCTTCTACACCCTTAAAATCAGCGAAAGCGTCAGGAGTCATGTCGAGAGCGTGTCGATAAAGGGAAATTCAAAGACGAAGGACTACGTAATCAAAAGGGAAATCCCGATAGAGGACGGAGACATCTTCTCGAAGACGAAGATAACGACCGGCTTGAGGAACCTCTACAACCTCCAGTATTTCAGCGCGGTCGTCCCCGAAATCGTTCCAGGCTCCGAGGAGAACCTGGTGAACCTCGTCTTCTCCGTGGAGGAGCAGTCTACGACATCCATAGAATTCGGCGTCACGTTCTCCGGAGTCTCCGATCCGGACGACCTTCCGTTCGCCTTGTTCGCGAAGTGGCAGGACTCCAACTTGAGGGGTACGGGAAAGTCGCTTTCCGTTTCGACATCGATTGCCACTTCGTCCCAGTCAATCAGCATGAGCCTTTCGGAGAACTGGCTTTTCGGACTTCCTGTGAGCGCGTCCGTCAGCACGAGTTTCGCGCACTCTTCATTGAGCGCGTTGAGGCTCTCCGTGGACGAATACGGAAATGTTGACGACGACTCGTACTACATGGACTACGAGCAGTGGAAGTGGTCCCTCGGATTCTCACTCGGACGCAGATGGACACCGGACTTCGCCATAATCTCCACCGCGGCCGGAATCACGGGCAGCTTGAAGAACAACATCTACGACGAGGACTTGTGGATTCCTCTGGACACGTCCGTGAGCGAATACGCGAACGACTGGGGCTGGCAGAATTCCGTCTGGACGTCTTTCTCAATCGACGGAAGGAACATAAACTACGATCCGTCTTCCGGCTGGTTCTTCAGCGAGAAGCTCACCTGGTACGGACTCACCCCGATAGAGACGGAGTACTTCCTTCGCACGGACTCGAAGCTTGAGAAATACTTCACTCTCGTGGACCTCCCCGTCACCGAGTCTTGGAACTTCAAGGTCGTGCTTGCTGGCTACACCGGCCTTTCAATGCTATTCCCGGCATTCGACACCGGAATCGGAGACACGAGCAAGCTCTACATAGACGGAATGTTCAACGGACGCGGATGGACGAGCATATACAACGATGTCCGCGGAAAAGCGATGTGGAGCTCGAACGTGGAACTCCGAATGCCTGTCGTCTCAGGAATCCTCGCAATCGACTGGTTCGGCGACGCGGCTGTGATAAAGGACGAGCCGAGGGATTTGTTCCAGAGCTTGAGCGTGGAGGATTTCTACTTCAGCACCGGTCCTGGAATCCGCTTCACCATTCCGCAGTTCCCTCTCAGGCTTCTTTTCGCCAACACTTTCCAGATTGTCGACGGAAATATCGAGTGGGACAGCAAGTGGAAATTCGTCCTCTCATTCTGTATAACTAATAAGTAAGGCCGCTGTTTTTCGGCGGATTTTTAGAGGTTTGTTATGAAAAAGATTTTTTTTGCTTTCGCGCTTTCCATTGTCGCAGTTTTCGCTCTGTCGGCTCAGGCGCAGCAGATTACGAGATTCGGCGTTGTCGATACGGCGAAGGTGTATCAGGCCTATTTCAAGAATTCCTCTCCGATGAGGAACTACGAGGCGAAAAAAGCCGAATGCCAGGCTGAAATCAACACCAGGGCGGACGAAATCAGGAATCTGCGCTCCCAGAAAAGCGCGGCCCTTGCGTCCGGCGACGAATTCGAGGCTTCCCGTCTCGACTCTCAGATTGCGAAGAAGACCGAGAGCCTTACCGAGTACACCAAGTCGAAGAACATCGAACTTGAGAATTTGAAGAACAGCATGCAGACTTCCAACGAGTTCTACACGAAGCTCTACAAGGTAATCGAGCGCGTCGCCGAGAACGAGGGCTTCACGATGATATTGAGCCTTCAGCAGAACAACGGAATCCTTTGGTACAGCACGTCGGTCGACGTTACGGAAAAGGTCATTTCGGAGTTGAACCTGAGGTGATTTCCTGGTGCCGTCTTTTTTGGGCGGCTTTTTCAGTTTGCGTTTTTGAGAGTTGGGAGAATTTCTCTCGACTCTTTTTTTGTCCGATTAGGGGGTTTTTATGAAGCGGAGGAAGGACAGTGTTGTCGCGGGAAGCGTCCAGGAAAGGGCTGCTTCCACCGAGGACACTCCTTTGATGAGGCAGTACCAGTCAATAAAGAGCGAACACAAGGACGATGTTCTTCTGTTCAGGCTCGGCGATTTTTACGAGATGTTCAACGACGACGCTGTCGAGGTCGCGAGGATGTTGAATTTGACTCTCACCCACAGGGGGACCCAGCCCATGTGCGGAATTCCACACCACGCCGCCAAAGGCTACATTTCGCGCCTTCTGCGCTACGGAAAGAGGGTCGCGGTCTGCGAGCAGGTCTCGGAGCCGACTGGAAAGGGGCTCACCGAGAGGAAAGTCGTCGAAATCATCACTCCCGGAACGGCCGTCGACGGAGCGTACATCGATGGAATGTCCAACAACTTCCTCGCGTGCGTCGTAGTTCAGGGCGGTCTTACTGGATTCTCGTTCATAGATGTCACTACTGCGGATTTTTTCGCGACGTCGTGGAAGACTTCCGAGATGGCGGAGTGCTTCTCCAAAGAGCTTGGACGGTGCCATCCGAGGGAGCTGCTTCTTCCCGACTCGCTTCGGAAAAACGGCGATGTCCAGAGCATCCTCTCCCTTCAGGGCGGAATCTCCATCTCGTACTATCCTGACTGGGATTTTGACTCGAAAAAGTCGTTCAAGCGTCTTACGGAACAGTTCAAGACTCAGAACCTCAAATCGTTCTCTCTTTCGGAGGATTCCCCTGAGGTCGCTCCCGCAGGCTTCCTCGTGGACTACATACAGAAGAACACCATCTCCGCGACCCCCCACGTCAGTTCGATAAAGGTCTACCGCGACAGCGAATTCGTCATGATGGACGATTCTTCCCGACGGAACCTTGAGATTGTCTCGAACCTCCGCGACGGAACTTCCCAGTATTCCCTCCTCGATGTCGTGGGAAAGACGCAGACCGCGATGGGAAAGCGTCTCATGCGCTCCTGGCTTTTGTATCCGCTCCGCAATGTCGAGGAGATTCGGAAGAGGCAGGACCATGTGGAGCTTTTCTTCAACGACAGCTGGCTCACGGACTTCGTACAGGAGCATTTCTCGAAGATTCTCGATGTCGAACGTCTCGCGGGCAGGGTCGCCATGGAGCGCGCCCACGCGAAGGATTTGCAGGCGCTGCGGGCGAGCCTTGAGTCGTGGATTGAGTGCGCGGGAAAACTCTCGGAGTCCGGCTTCGGCTCTTTCGATTTGTCGGCCGCGCGGGCGATTGCCGACTTGGTTTCGAATTCGATACTGGACGACCCGGCAACGTCGTTGACTGAGGGGCGGATAATCAAGCCCGGCTGGTCAAGCGAACTCGACGGATACCGCGACTTGCACGACAACGCGAACAGGATTTTGGAAGAATACGCGGCCGAAGAGCAGAGGAATACGGGAATCGCGAACCTCAGAATCAAGTACAACAACCTGTCTGGATACTACATCGAGGTCACCCGCGGAAAAGTCGACAAGATTCCAGACCACTTCATCATGAGACGCTCGATGACGAACGCCGACAGGTTCACCACGGAGCGGCTCCAGAAGATTGAGCGCGACATAAACGAGGCCGAGGCGAAAATCGTCGAGACGGAGAAGGTCCTTTTCCTTGAAATCCGGTCGAAAATCGCCGAGTGCGTCCCGTATCTGCTAGAGACTGCGAGGAACATAGCGTATGCCGATGTCTCTTCCACGCTGGCCCGCTCTGCTCTGGTGAACAAATGGGTGCGTCCTGTCGTCGACGACGGCGAAGAATTCGATGTCAGGGCAGGACGGCATCCGGTCGTGGAGGCGCATCTTCCGGCAGGAGAATTCGTTCCGAACGATTTGTCTGTTTCGTCTTCGGAAAACGGCGGGGGAGCCTCGTTCGCGCTTATAACAGGCCCGAACATGGCCGGAAAGTCGACATACCTAAGACAGACAGCCCTGATTGCGTTGATGGCGCAGATTGGCTCGTTCGTTCCCGCCGATTCTGCGCACATCGGAGTGGTGGACAGGATTTTCTGCCGCGTCGGAGCCAGCGACAACCTCGCGAAGGGAGAGTCCACTTTCCTTGTGGAAATGACGGAGACCGCCTATATTTTGCGGAGCGCGACCCGGAAATCACTCGTCATAATGGACGAGGTGGGGCGAGGCACATCGACGGAGGACGGACTTTCGATTGCATGGGCGGTTTCCGAGTATCTTTTGAACACTTTGAAGTGCAAGACTCTCTTCGCGACGCACTACCACGAGCTGACGCGCATGGAGCACGACTCACTGAAGCTCATGTGCATGGCCGTCTCCGAAGAGGACGGGCGGATCGTCTTCCTGCGGAAGATAAAGGAAGGGGCGAGCGAGAATTCGTATGGAATCCATGTCGCTTCTCTCGCGGGCGTTCCATGCTCTGTGATAGACAGGGCGAACGAAATCCTTTCAGGCTTGCAGAAGGCTGCGGAGAGTGGAAGCGGTGTCGTCATAGAGACGTCCAAGGAGAGCGCGGACGACAACCCGAAGCTTTCGTTGAAGATGCCGGGATTGTTTTCCGAGGAGGAGCTGATACTAGAGGAGATTCTCTCCGTGGATACCGATGAAATTACCGCCAAACAGGCTCTGCAGATGATTGACCGCTGGAAGATGGAATTGACGAACCGCTGATTTGCCATTCTTTTCCGCGGGAGAACGAAATAACAAAAAATTATCAGGGCGGATGCGGATTTTTTTGCAGAAAACGAAAAAAAATCGATAAATAGATTTTGTATGGATTCTATTTGTGTGTCGGTTCCTGCTTCGTGCAGGCTTTTCAATGCGTTTGTCCGCGTCTTGTTCTGGGCGCAGGCTGTCGTCTCGTTTTTCCTCGGCGGTGAGCGGTGCCTATGCTGTGGACGGTGGACTTTTGTCTCTCCTTTGTGCGGACGGTGCTCTTCGCTTTTCTCTTCTTCGTCAGCTTTTTCAAAAAGGTGCCGCGTGTGCGGAAAGCCGCTCGTCAGCGAAATCGGGACATGCACCGTTTGCAGGAATTCATTCGTCGTGAAGTCGGCGGACGGTATTTTCCCGATTCAGACGTACCGGCTTTGGAAGAAGGACCTTCTTTTTTCGTGGAAGATGCTTGGAAACCGGAGCCTTTCGCCTTTTTTCGCGTCGGCTGTGGAAAGACGCATCCGCCTTGTCGAGTCGAGCCTTTCGCTTTCATGCCTGCCAGTCGTCCCTGTTCCTCCTCGGCCTGGAAAGATGAGTGAAGTCGGATGGGATCAGGTCGACGACTTGTGCTTCTATCTGAAAAGGGGATTCGGCAGGCGTATCCTGCCTCTTCTTGTCAGGAAGTCCAGGACCCAGCAGAAAAAGCTCGGTCGGGAGCAGCGGCTCGATGGTATCGGCTCGTCCTATTTTCCGGTTGGTGAGAAAAAGTCTCGAAAACTGCTAGGTGCGCTCTTTTCTGGAAAAATCCCAAACGCAGTCGTTCTCTTGGACGACGTGATGACGACCGGTTCGACTCTTGAGGACTGCGCGGAAATTTTGAAGGAGATGGGAGTCGCGCACGTTTATTGCGTCACTCTTTTTACGGTGGCATGACTGAGCTGACGGCTCCCCGCCTAAAAAATCTTTGCTTTTTGGTCTCTAGTCGGATATACTGATTCAATATAACTTTAGAAGAGGTCTAGTTATCTATGGAAAAAGAAGAGATTGTAGGATATACAATCGAGGAAGCCGTCGCTGAGGCTCGTCGATGCTTGAATTGTCCTAAACCCTTGTGCCGGACTGGCTGCCCTATCGAAAATGAGATTCCGGCTTTCAACCATGCTGTTTCTGTTGGAAATTTCGGTGAGGCTTTTGAAATAATCTCAAGGAAGAGCAATTTGCCTGCCATTTGTGGCCGTGTTTGTCCTCATGAGAACCAGTGCGAGGGACATTGCGTTCTCGCTAGATCTGGAAAAGGCATAAAAGTCGGCATGATTGAGCGTTTCGTCGCTGATTTCGAGGCCGAGGCAAAATTCGCTAAAGACGCAAAAATCGTCAAGACTGACGGAAAGGTCGCCGTCATAGGTTCAGGTCCTGCCGGATTGACGGTCGCCGGTGATTTGGCGCGCAAGGGATACGACGTCACTGTTTACGAAGGCGAGAGCGAGCCTGGCGGTGTCCTTCTTTACGGAATCCCGGAATTCCGCCTTCCCAAGGATGTCGTCCGCAGAACAACGAAGAAAATCGAAGAGCTTGGCGTGAAATACATCACGAACACCATGGTCGGCGAGGACATCACCGTGGAGGAGATGTTCAAGAACGGATTCGACGCGGTGTTCATCGGTACGGGAACCGCTCTTGCCCGTTCCCTCGATTTGCCCGGAAAGGATTTGACAGGCGTAATCCAGTCGAACTATCTCCTCCGCATGGTCCGCCTGTACCAGGACGGAAACGTGGAGAAGGACGAGGTTCCTGTGAAAGAGGGCGACAAAGTAATCGTCATCGGTGCCGGAAACGTCGCCATGGACGCCTGCAGAACTGCGGTGCGCATGAAGGCCGCTTCCGTCACTGTCGCGTACAGGAAGACCGTCGCGGACATGAAGGCCGCTAAAGCCGAGTACGACGGAGCCTTGAGCGACGGCGTTGAATTCAAGTGGGAGCACGCTCCTCTAGAGTTCGTCGGCGAGAACGGACAGGTCACTGGCCTCAAGTGCAAGACTCCTGACGGAGAGGTCGTTCTTCCGGCCAACAAGATTCTCCTTGCGATCGGCTCTAGGCCTGCCGCCAGAATCTTGAACACGACCGAGGGAATCGACGTGGACGAGTCGGGCTATGTCATAACGAAGCAGAAGCCTTACGGAATGACGAGCCGCCGTGGTATATTCGCCGGTGGCGATGTCGTCCACAAGCCTGCGACGGTAGTTCTCGCGATGCGCGAGGCCAAAAAGGTCGCCGAGGGAATCTCTCAGTTCCTTGAGGCGAAAAAGCTTCTTGGCGAATAGACTTGTGCGATAAATGCGTTATCGTTCATGTCTGATTAAATTGTAATTGAAAATTGCGGTCGCTGAATTTTTCGTGGCCGGCAAGTCGGAGACTTGTTTTTTCCGTTTGCCGCTCCACGGTTCGGCTTCCGTTGTTTTTGGGGGAAATATGGCAGAGAACACTCAGATTCAGCTTGTTACTTTCCAGCTTGGAGAGGAACTCTATGGTGTCGACATCATGGACGTGAAGGAAATCGTGAAAATCACGAAGGTTCGCCCGATTCCTAACGCTCCGTATTATGTCGAGGGAATTTTCAACCTCCGCAGGGAAATCATCCCTGTTATCAATCTCCACAAGCGCTTCCAGATTCAGAAGCTCCAGCAGACTGAGGAAGAGAACGAATTCGACGGCGGATTCATCATCTTGAACATCGACGACAACAAGGTCGGAATCATAATCGACAGAATCGCCCGCGTCGTCACAATCAACACTGAGGAAATAAAGGATCCGCCGCAGATGATTTCTGGAATCGGAACGGAATACATAACGGGTGTCATCCGCCAGGATTCAAAATACCTCATCATGCTCGACATCAGGAGAATCTTCAGCGCGAAGGAAATGCAGAAGATTATCGCGAACGGCAATGTCGAGTGATTTTGAGTTTTTGAGATGATTTCCACATTCAGTTCCACAATAAGACGAAAGGAGATGGATGCAGTTCTCACCTGCATGGTCGATGAGAAGATAGGGCCGGGTGAGATGAATTCTAAATTGACGCAGTATGTCAAGGAATTTTTGGGCGCGTCCGGTTGTGTCGCGTTCAGAAATCCCGAAATAGCGTTGTCCTATGCGTTCAAGGCTTTGAACCTGGAAAAGGGCAGCAGGGTTCTCGTTTCCGCATTGGCTCCTTCATGGCATTTTTCGGCTGTGGAGTCTTTGGGGTTCGTGCCTGTAGTTCTTGATGTCTGCGAGGAGACCGGTCTTGTCACTGCCGACATCGTTCAGGATGCTGTCGGTTCTGGAGCTTCGGCGCTTTTGTTTCACGAATCCTTGGGAATCCTTCCATCGGCTGCGGAATTCTCCAAGATATTGTCTTTGGGAATTTTTGTCATAGAGGATGTGTCTCATTCTGTCGGTTCTTCAATTGATTTGACAGAGCCGGATTCCTCCGGGGACGTTTCCTCCCCTGTCGTTGACGAAAGCCCAGAGTCTGCAGAACCGGAAAAGAAAAATCAGAATGCGAAAAAGGCTGGCACTTTCGGTGTATTCTCTATTTTGGGATTGGAAGAGAACGACACTGTTACGGGGGGCGGCGGAGCTGTCCTCGTCGCCGTGAACAAGAGGGAATGGGCGGTTCTGAAGAACATTACCGAGCGCGCGCCGAAAAGTGAAATCCTCCCCGACATCAACAGCGCGTTGGCGTTTGTGCAGTTGAAGGAGTTTTCTCGAAACGAGTCGGCGCGCAAGACTCTTTTCGATTTGTACAGGAAGGCGTTGTCGGGCGTGTCTCAGAAGAACAGAACGTTCGTCCGCGGTCCAGGCGATGAAAGCACCGTATGGTCTTTCCCTGTTGTGCTTTCTGGAAGCTTCAACGACGCAAACCAATATGCGAAGCGGAAGGAGATAGAGCTGCGGAAGGCGTATTCTGGCTCTGTCGCCGATTATCTGCTTTCGAAAGACGATGTGGATGGCTCTTCTGCCGATGTTCCGCTCCATGCAAAGTCGCTTTATTTGAGGACGGTTCTTTTTCCTCTTTATCCTCGGATGAATAGCGAAAACGTTACGAAAATCACGAAGGTTCTTGCGACTTTGCCGTGATTGCGCTTCAAAAAAATGATAGGGTGCTGTTATGGCTGAATTAAGGAAATGCTTGATTGTCGTAAATTCGTTCAAGGAAGAGTCTAAGAATCTCGGTACCGTTGTCAAGGAGTATCTTGCTACACGTGGTGTTCATGCCGACTTGTTCGTGTTCAACGGGTTTTCGGAGCAGTATCCTTTCCACGGCTACGATTTCACCATAACCATGGGCGGCGATGGAACTGTCCTTTTTGCCGCGCGTGGTTGTGTCGAGTTGAAAATTCCGATTTTTCCAATCAATTTCGGCTCGTTCGGTTTCATCGCGAGCGTTCAGAAAGACGAGTGGAAGAGGGAACTCGATTTGTTCCTCGACGGAAAGGCCGTCATAGAAGGCAGGAGCATGTTGCAGGCGGATTTGATCCGAGGCGGTCTCCGGCGGTTCAGTTCTGTTGGACTCAACGACATCGTCGTGAGTGCGGCCCATGCGGCCCATACTATCTCGTACACGGTTACGTACGACAATGTTCCTCTCGGCGATTTCAAGGCGGACGGCATAATCGTCTCGACCGCTACCGGTTCGACCGCGTATTCCGCGAGTGCCGGAGGTCCCATCATCGATCCAGGTCTGGACGCGATGGTCCTCACTCTCATAAACGCTTTTTCGCTTTCGAGCAGGCCGATAGTCCTCAGCCCTGACGGGGATTTGGAGATTGACATATTGCCTTCCCGTGTGTCGGGGGTCGTCATTTCTGTCGACGGACAGATTCCCATCGACTTGCATGTCGGCGACAAAATCAGAATCAGAAGAATACCGGACAAGGCGCTTTTGATTGGATGCACGAAGGAAAAATTCTACAACGCCTTGCGATCTAAACTCAATTGGTCAGGAGGACCACAAAAGAATGCTTGAGGATCTTTCAATTAAAGATTTCGCTTTGATTGATAACGCTTCCATCGAATTTAAAAAAGGTTTCACAGTTCTTTCAGGAGAAACGGGCGCTGGTAAATCTCTTCTTATCGGCGCTCTTACTTTTTTGCTTGGTGGAAAGAGCGACGCCAGCCAAATCAGGCCTGGCTCGAAAGAGGCGTCTGTTAGCGGCACGTTCTATCTTGGCGAGAGAAGAGTCAATCCGAAATTTTCTCTGGATGATGAGGACGCGGAGCCTTCGAATGCGTATGAATGGCTCGACCTGCACGGAATATCGTATGAGGACGAGCGTGTCCTTCTGCGCCGCCTCGTCAGGGAGAACGGTACGACTAAGAACTGGATTGGCGACACCACTGTGACCCGCCCTGAGCTTTCCGAATTCTGTTCGTTCCTTGTCGACATACATGGCCAGCATGAGCATCAGAACCTCATGAAAGTCTCCGAACACAGGAAGTATTTGGATTCATACGCCGGAATCGTCGATCTCGTCCGTGATTTCTCGAAAATTTATGCGGAACTGTCAGAGAAAAAGCGCGCTTTGGAGTCGCTCGTGTCCGACAGCAGGGACAGGAACCAAAGAATCGAGCTTTTGAATTTTTCGATAAAGGAAATTTCCGACGCCAAGCTGAAGAAAGGCGAGGATGTGGAGCTTCTTGAGGAGGAGACGAAGCTTTCGTCTTTCGAGAAGCTTTATTCCGAGATACAAGCTCTGAACGCCTGTTTCTCAGGCTCGGACGGTGACGGAATCGTCTCGCTCCTGAAAAAGGCGCGCGCCGCCGCTTCACATTCGGTCTCGTTCGACAAGAATCTCGACAGCCTGAACCAGAGGCTCGACGCGGCGTTCTACGAGATGAGCGACATCGCCGATGAATTTTCGAGCTACGAGAGGGGGCTTGTCTTCGATCCCGCGCGTCTTGAGCAGGTGCAGGAGAGGCAGACCCTCATCTACAACTTGAAGAAGAAGTACGCTTCGTCTGTCAACGCTCCTGTCGAGGAGGTGCTTGACTATCTGGATGATGCCCAAAAAAAGTTGGAGGAGCTTGACGGGAGCGAGGAGAGCCAGGAGTTTATTCGGAAAGAGATTGAGGCTCTTGAGAAGCGCGTCTACGAGGAGGCCAAGAAGATTTCATCGCTTCGGAAGACGGCGGCCGACAAGATGGCGTCTTCTGTCATGGGCGTTCTCTCAAAACTCGGAATGGCGAACACTCGGTTCCAGGTGAAGCTTACTGACAAGGAAGAGACCGAGACTTTGCAGCGCATAGGTCCTTACGGAATGGACGACATCGAATTCCTCATAAGCGCGAACCCCGGCCAGCCACTGCAGCCGCTTGCGAAAATCGCTTCCGGTGGTGAGCTTAGCCGCGTCATGCTTTCCCTCAAGACAATCCTCGCCGCTTCGGATTCCGTGGGGACGATGATTTTCGACGAAATAGACACGGGAATTGGAGGCGAGGTCGCGGTCTCCATCGGAAGCCACCTGAAAAAACTCGCTGAAGGTCGACAGGTTCTTTGCATAACTCACCTTGCGAGCATCGCAGTTTATGCCGATAATCAGATTAAAATCAGCAAGGGCGTTTTTGACGGAGTGACCAAGACTTCCGCGGTTGAAATCGAGGGGGAGAAAAGGGTCTCCGAAATCGCCAGGATGCTGTCAGGGGACGCGGACAGCGCGGAATCCCTTGAGCACGCTCGTTCCATGCTCGAAAAATTCAGCTGATTTTTCATTTGACTTGTAAAGGAGTTTTAGATGGCAAATTCGACCGAGAAGAGGGAGTTGTTCAATTCCAAGTCGCAAGTTCACAAGGACGCTATAAAAAAGATTCTTGAGAACGAGAAGAAAATCCTCGCTACGATTGGCAAGGAGCCTTCGGAAGTGGCTCACAAGAAAATCGGGCTTTGCGAGCAGATGATTCACGCCGCGACCCGGTACATTGCCATCAACGAGCTTTCTTTTTCGATACTTGAGCTGAAGAACAACGATGCGTTGAACGAGGCGAGAAAGATACTTTACAAGGCTATAATCTACCTTGAGAATGTCGTGACCAACGGCATCGACATCGCTTTTTCCGACATAGACGACAAACTCGCCCTCATCGCGGACTATGACCTTGCGAAAAGGTACTATCTCGTTCGGAAACTCGGCCTTTGCATAAGGCTGCTTGTCGATGCGTTCGGCGACAATTCCAAGTGGAAGTGGTCGTTCGTCGAAATCCAGGGGCGTTTCGCGACCGTCATGAAGAACATGCTCGACTGGAAGCAGGCCGTAAAAGTTTATTTCAGCTCGGACTCTCCAGACTACAGCACGACTGTCTTCTATATAAGAATGGTCAGGAAGAACCTTGATCTGTCGGCAAAGGAGTACCGCGACCGCTATGAGCTTGCGACGCACAGAATCGACGACATGCGGGCTGCCTTGAACTACATCGGTGCAGGCAGGAGAATCGCCATGGTTATCGAGGAGAAAGAGGACGCGGAGGAGATGAAGAAGAAATATCAGGTTTGGAAGGAGAAGCTTGAGAACGACCAGAAGAAGGGCCTTGCGACTTGAACGACCCTTCCGTTTTTGTTCTCGTCCATATCCGTCTGTTTTTCGGAAGACCGTCCATTCATTTTCGTCGGCAAATATTGTAGAATCGATGATTATGAAAAACGAGAACACACCACACGGTACAATGACAGACAACAACCACGCGGCTCTTTGGCACGGAAGGTTCGCCGAAGGACCTGACGCTGCCGCCGTAGAATTCGAGACTTCCATACATGTAGACGAGAGAATGGCTTTGGACGACATCCACGGTTCCAAGGCGCACGCTGCCATGCTCGCAAGGCAGAATATAATCTCTGAAGATGAGAACAGAGCGATTCAGGACGGACTCGACTCCATCGAGCGCGATTTGGGGACGGGAGCCTTGCAGATAGATTATTCGGCCGAGGACATCCATTCTTTTGTGGAGGCCACTTTGACCGATAGAATCGGAGACCCTGGAAGAAAGCTCCACACGGGAAGAAGCCGCAACGACCAGATTGCGCTTGACGAGCGTCTTTACCTCCGCCGCGTCATTCCTGAACTTCAAAAACAGATTGTTTCCCTCATAAAGACTCTTTCAAAAATAGCTGGAGAACACACCGAGTCCCTCCTCACCGGCTACACGCACATGCAGCACGCCCAGCCTGGAACGTTGGCGCAGCACCTCTGCGCGTGGGCTTTCATGCTCAAAAGGGACGTTGAGCGTCTCGGCGACTCTTTGAAGCGCGTGTCCCTCTCTCCTCTCGGCTCCGGCGCGCTTGCCGGCTCCGGGCTTCCTTTGGACAGGGAATTCGTCGCCTCCGAGCTTGGGTTCGACGGCGTGACGGAGAATTCTCTCGATTCTGTCTCCGACAGGGACTACTGCATCGAATTCACGGCGGATTTCGCCCTTCTCCAGCAGCATCTGAGCAGAATGTGCGAGGAGATAGTCCTTTGGTCGACCAGCGAATTCGCCTTCATCGACTTGAGCGAGAAGTGGTCGACAGGCTCTTCTATAATGCCGCAGAAAAAGAATCCCGATTTCGCCGAGCTGATCCGCGGAAGGACGGGAAAAGTGTACGGAGACCTCATCAACCTTCTCGTCATGATGAAGGCTCTTCCTCTCGCCTACGACAGGGACATGCAGGAGGACAAGGCTCCGCTTTTCGAGGCTTTGGACACTGTGCAGGGGAACGTAATCGTCTTCGAGGCGATGATTTCGAGCGCGAAGTGGAATCTCCCGAACATGGAAAAAAGCTGCTTCGGCGGTTTCGCCAACGCTACGGACGTGGCTGATTATCTCGTCAGGAAGGGGCTGCCGTTCCGCGTCGCGCACGGGGTTTCCGCGAAGTGCGTCCGCTTGGCCATCGATTCTGGAAAATCCGCGATAGAGGAACTTACGATTGAGCAGCTCAAGGGGATTTCCGATTTGTTCGAGGCCGACATATTCGATAAAATCACTCCGAAAGCCTGCATGGAGGCCAGAAGGACCACTGGCGGACCTAGCTCCGTCGAGACAAGAAAGCAAATCAGCAAACTTGAAGAATTCTGCTCTAAGTTTTAGGAGAGAATATGCCCCAAAGTCAATCGCATGAAATCATTTTTCAGGAAAACGAATACGACATTCTTGAGAACAAGCTTTTGAAACTTTCAAATTCCCATGATGTCTATCGTTCTCTTGCGAATTTTCTAGCTAGAAAATTTGAATGCAAATACGTTCTCTTCTATTCAGATATATACGCCGAACATGGGGTTGTTTTGAATTATGGAGAGCGCATTCCTCATGCGATGAATATGCGGGCTGAAATTGATGAGAGAAAGCAGTCTTCCGTTGATGACAACGCCCTTCTCAGACACAAAAACGGCGGCTTTTCAGTTCCATTCAATATCTCCGAAAGTAAAAAGGGCTACATCTTTATCGGTCCTAGAATGGACGACGAGTTCCACACCATGAACATCATGCGTGAGATGATTCCTGTGGTCAGAACTTTGAACCATGTTCTCGTCTATTTGGCTGCCATGAAGGAGAGGGAATCCCGTGAGCGGCTCAGAAATGCTTTTGCAAAGTATGTTTCCTCGGATGTTGTCGACACCATAATCGAAAATCCTTCCGATGTGAATCTTGGTGGGGAAAACGCCAATCTCTCAGTGATTTTCACGGATTTGCAGGAATTCACTTCTTTGAGCGAGACTCTTGAACCTGAAAAACTCGTAAAAATCTTGAACATGTATTTTTCGGAGATGAGCGAAGTCATTTTCGGGCTTGGCGGTACAATAGACAAATTCGAGGGCGATGCCATAATGGCTTTTTTCGGCGCTCCAAAAAAACTGGAGGACCATACAGTTCGTTGTTGCATTGCTGCTTTGAGGCTCAGTCGCATGGAAAGGATTTTGAATGAGCAGCTCATGGTCGAGCATTTGATTTCCGAGCCACTTTACACGAGAATTGGAATCAACACAGGTGATATGGTCGTGGGAAATGTAGGTTCAGCAACCCGCTTTGAGTACACGATAATCGGTTCCAATGTAAATATCGCTTCTAGAATAGAAGACTGCAACAAGAAGTACGATACCCAAATCCTCATAAGCGAGCAGACTTACAATGCCGTCAAGGATTTGTTTGAATGCAGATTTGTTGATGAGGCGTACCTAAAGGGTGTTTCAAAACCTGTGAAAATTTATGAGCTTGTTTCTGAAAAAGATAGTTTGCTTTCCAATATACGGCTTTACGATAGGCAGAATGAAATGAACCAGACTGCTCATGATATTGTAGAACTTGAGCCTTTGGAAGAGCTTGTGGAACTTAATGATGATTGATGACGGTTATGGTCGAAATCATGATTTTTTGGATGTTAATGTGAATAAAAATCTAAATTTCATTTATTAAAATGCCGAGGATATAGACATGAATACTTTTACACGTTCGGTTGATTTGTTACAGCGCGCCATGAGCGTCAATTCTCTTCGTTATCAGGTTTCGGCGAATAACATCGCCAACGCTGAGGTTCCCAACTACAAGCGTCAGGAAGTGAATTTCGAGAGTGAATTGAAGAAGGCTTTCGATTCCGAGAAGAATCCGAGCAATTTCGAGCTTGCCACAAACGACGAGAGGCACATACAGGTGAGCCAGAAGATGGACTTCCGCGATGTGCAGCCGAGAAGGGTGACGGACTGGACGACTACGGCCAACGCCAACGGGAACAATGTCGATCCTGAAAGCGAAGCCATGAACGTGATGAAGATTCAGTTGAACTACAGGCTGCTCGCCCAGCTGGAGAATTTCGAGTTCAGCCAGGTGAAAATCGCCATGAAGAAATAGCCGGTGTCTTTCCGCGCTGTTCCATGACGTTTCGATATAAATTTGGAGATATATGATATGGGAATGTTCACTTCTATAAATATTGCGGCCACGGGCATGAGTGTTGAGAGATTGCGCACCGACGTCATTTCCAACAACATCGCAAACGCTTCCACGACAAGGACTCCGGAGGGCGGCGCATTCAAGAAGGCGATGGTCGTTTTGGAGCCGGTCGCTTCGGAGCATCCTACATGGAGAATGCCGTTCGTGAACGACGATCAGGACAACGGACCTGGGAAGGGCGTGCGCGTCAAGTCGATAACGAAGGACACTTCGCAGGGAAGGATGGTCTATGATCCGTCCCACCCGGACGCCATAAAGAGCGGACCGAACGCAGGATATGTCGAGTATCCGAACGTGAACATAGTGAACGAGATGGTCGACTTGATTTCCGCTTCCCGCGCTTACGAGGCCAACTCGACAGTCATCCAGGGCGCGAAGGACATGTTCGGCTCTGCCTTGGACATCGGTCGAAGCTGATTTTATTGAAATAAAGAAATTGTCAATTTGGAGATGTGGATAAATGAACGTGATGAATGTTATGGGCGCGCCTGAGATGTTGAGGACAAATCCCGCGCATGCCGGAACTGCGAAAATTTCTAATCTGATTCCAGGGCAGGAGATTGCCGTGAACGACTCTTCCGACAAGAAGATGGGAACGTTCGAGACATATCTCATGAACGCTGTGAAGGAAATGAACAACCAGCAGCTCGATGTCAACAGAAAGACCGAGCAGCTCATAACGGATCCTGATTCTGTCGACATCCACGAGGTGACCACGGCAATGGCGAAGGCGCAGATGTCGCTTTCTCTCGCCCAGACAGTCATCGATCGTGTCGTTTCCGGTTGGAACGAGCTTTCGACTAACCGCTAAAAAATAAACGAGATAATTTAAAAAATTTGTTCGTTCTCGGGAGGGTCAGATGAACGAATGGTTTAAGAAAACCGGTGCAAAATTCAAAGAGAATTGGTCCAAGTGGTCAATCGTACAGAAGCTTATTTTATTAGGCGTTGTCGTCGTCATAATAGCCGTCATCGTCGTGATGGCAAGGACATCGTCCAAGCCGTCTGGTGTTCCTCTTTTCAATACTGTCATATCAAGTCAGACGGCTCGGGAGAACATCCTTTTCAGACTTGACGAAGAGAATGTGAAGTATTCTATTTCTTCCGACGGAAAGATACTGGTCGACGACGATGTTACTGCCCGCCGCATGAGGAATATTCTCATAGATGAGGATCTCGTTCCGAATGATGTGGATCCGTGGGGATTCCTCAATGTTTCTCAATATTCCATCACTGATTTTGAGCGCGAGAACAACAAGAATTTGGCTGTAAAGAAGAGCGTGAAGGCTCAGCTCGAAGCCCTGTCCGATGTCGCCAGCGCCGATGTGGAAATCGGATTCCCGGACGACGCTCTCTTCACCGAGTCACAGAAGCCTGTAACGGCCTCTGTGATTTTGACGTTCAAACACGGAAGCGACATAACTCCCGGAAGCAAGAAAGTCCGTACAATACAGAAGATACTTCTCCATTCCGTTGTCGGTTTGAAAGAAGAGAACATAACGATATCAAGCGTCGACGGCGTGCAGCTCAATGATTTTTCAAGCCTTGAGTCGATGGACAGGCTCAACCAGGCCGAGCGCGAGCAGAAGCTGCGCACCAAGCACGAAGTCGAAGTCCGCGCGAAAGTCTTGAAGGCTTTGCAGAGCATTTTCACTCCCGACCGCATCAGACAGGTCGTCGTGAAAATCGATTGGGACATGTCCGAGGTCGTGAGCGACAAGACAATCTATTCTCCGGTTGAAATCACTCCGCAGGATCCGGAGAAGCCTTACGACACGAGAGTCACGCGCGACTATCTGCCGCTTTCATCCCAGACGGTCACAAGGGAATGGACAGGAACCGGCTACAATCCAGAGGGACCCGCCGGTGTCGACGGCCAGAATCCTCCTGTGTATTCCGACATGTCGAATGTGATTGGAAGATCTACAGAGACAGGCGTAACACAGAACAACGTCATAAACACCGAGCAGAGACACGAGACTGTGCACTCTCAGCCGGGCCGTGTTTCGGTCGCCGTCAACATCGACGGACGCTGGAAGGCTAAGTACGACAAGAACCACAACTACGTCATAACTGAGGACGGCCATATCGACTTCACCTACACTCCGGTTTCTGCGGAAGTTCTCGACGAGGCGACAAAATACGTCCAGTCGGCGATTGGCTACAACAAAATCCGCGGCGACAGCGTGAGCGTCACGAGCATCCAGATTGACCGCGATGAGGAATTCCAGAAGCTTGAGGACGAATACTTCGCGGCCCAGAAGAGAAAGTTCATGATAATGATTGTCCTTGGCGGAATCATTCTTGTGCTTCTCGCTTTCATCATCTTCAGGTTCGTTTCCAGGGAAATCGAGAGAAGGAGAAGGCTCCGCGAGGAGGAAATCCTCAGAAGGCAGCAGGCGGAACGCGAGAAGGCTCTTTGGGAGGCGAAGGACCAGGATATGCAGGTCACTATGTCCGTCGAAGAGAGGAAACGCGCCGAGCTTCAGGAGAACGCTATCGCCATGGCGAAAGAGCATCCTGATGAAGTCGCCATGCTCATCAAAACGTGGCTCATGGACGATAATAATTGATGAACGAGTTCATAAAAGTTCCAGAACTTTCTGGAAAGGAAAAGGCGGCGATTCTTTTGACCGAGCTTGGGTCGTTCAACACGGGCAAGGTCTTTTCGCTGCTTAGCGAAAAGGAAATAGAAAAGCTGCTCGCGGCTGTCGCTTCCTTGCGGAAAGTGACGATGCAGGACGAAATCCGCGTTTTGACCGAGGTGAACGAATTCGGTGTGAAGAAGGGGATTGCAAAACCGATTCGCTCCGATGCCGAGATAAGGGCGGAGATGAACGAGCAGATTTTGAACGGCAAAGACAAGAACAAAGATTTGCGCGATTTTATAAATCAGAATCCTGACACGATTGCGAATGCGTTGAGGGATTGGATGCGGGAGGAGTGATATGCCAGAATCAAAAGGCGCTTCCAAGTCTGGTAGCGGAAAGAAAGGCGGAATAAAAGATTATAAAAGCCTCACGGGAAAACAGAAGGCTGCGATTTTCCTTATTTCCCTCGGATCTGATGTTTCAGCTGAGGTTATGAAGAAGTTGAACGAGGCTGATGTCGAAAAATTGACTTTTGAAATCGCCCGCTTGGACAAAATCGAGGCGGATTTCAAGGACCAGGTTCTTGAAGAATTCCAGGAGTTGATGAACGCCCAGAACTTCATCACGACCGGCGGTATCGACTATGCCAGGTCGGTTTTGGAGAAGTCTCTCGGTAGCCAGAAGGCCATCGACATCATCAACAGGCTCACTTCAAGCCTTCAGGTTCGTCCGTTCGATGTGATTCGCAGAACCGACCCGACACACTTGATAAACTTCATCCAGCAGGAGCATCCTCAGACAATCGCCTTGATTTTGGCTTATCTTGAACCGAACAAGGCCTCTGTAATCCTTCAGAGTTTGAGCGAGGACACGCAGGCTGAAGTCGCCAAGCGTCTGGCGAACATGGACAGGACTTCCCCGGATGTCCTCCGCGAAGTCGAGCGCGTCTTGGAAAAGAAGCTTTCGACTCTTTCGAACGAGGACTACACGGCCGCAGGTGGTATCCAGTCCATCGTCGACATCCTCAACGTCATCGACCGCGCTTCCGAGAAGTCCATCATCGAAAAACTCGAGGACGATTCTCCGGATTTGGCGGAGGAAATCAAGAAGCGAATGTTCGTGTTCGAGGACATCGTTCTTTTGGACGACCGTTCTATTCAGCGCGTCCTTCGCGAGGTCGACCAGAACGAACTTGCAAAGGCTCTCAAGAATGTCGATCCGGAAGTTCAGGACAAAATCTTCAAGAACATGTCGAAGCGTTCCGCTTCAATGCTCAAAGAGGAGATGGAGTTCATGGGACCTGTCCGCTTGAAGGATGTCGAAGAGGTTCAGCAGAAAGTCGTTTCTACTATCCGCCGTCTCGAAGAGTCTGGAGATGTCGTAATCGCTCGTTCTGGCGAAGAAGAGATGATTGTCTAATAAAACAGGAGCAGAATCGTGGCAAAGAATTACTTTCACTCAAACGAATTGAAACCAAAAGAGGGCGAGTTCCAGCTGAAACTTGTCCATGAGTTTTTCACTCCTGTCGAGGAAGAGCCTGTCGAGGAAGAACCTGAGTACACAGGCCCTACCGCCGATGATTTGAGGCGCGAGGCCGAAGAGTTCAAAATCCAGTGGGAGAACGAAAAGCAGCAGATGCTTGCCGATGCCCAGGCCGAGGCCGATGAAATCATCAGAAAAGCCGAGGAGTCCGCGTTCGCCGAGGTGAAGCGGCAGACTGATCAGGCCCAGGTCGTGAAGACCGATGCCGAGAGCGAGGCTAAGGAAATCATCAGAAAGGCCGAGGAGGAGGCCGCCCAGATAAAGGCGCAGGCTTCAATCGAGCACGACGATGTGAACAAGAACGCCTACAAGGACGGCTTCACACAGGGACAGGCTGATGGATTCAAGAGTGGAAGTGAGGAAGTGAACCGCCTCGTCGAGAGGACGCACAAGATTCTTGAGTCTGTCATGGCCCGCCGCGAGGAGATTCTGAGCGAGACCGAGCAGCAGATTGTCGAGCTTGTCGTCTTGATGACGAGGAAGGTCGTGAAGATAATTTCCGAGAACCAGAAGAGCGTCGTCATGGCGAACGTCCTTCAGGCTCTCAAAAAGGTGAAGGGGCGCGGAGATGTGACTTTGCGCGTGAACCTTGCGGACGTCAAGCTTACGACGGAGCATATCCAGGACTTCATAAAGCAGGTTGAGAACGTCAAGGGAATCACTGTTCTTGAGGATTCCACCGTCGACAAGGGCGGTTGTATCGTCGAGACTGACTTCGGCGCGATTGATGCCCGCATTTCAAGCCAGCTCACGGAACTTGAGACCAAGATTCTTGAGATTTCGCCGGTCAAGAGTTTGGCGAAGGATTCGGGAGTTTCTGAGGCGTGATTCAATTTTGTTGAGATTTTTCGGAAGGCGCAGATCAAAAATTGTCGGGTTTGCGCCTTATTTTTTAATGCGCGCGATATGATATAATCGGTTAGTAAAAAAAATGAAGATTATGGAAACGTTTTTCAACAAATATCTTAACGCCGTGAAGCATACGGAGACCATCCTCTACACTGGCTATGTCACAGCGGTGAAGGGCTTGATGATAGAGAGCAAAGGCCCCCGTTCTATGGTCGGTGAAATCTGCAACATAAAAATATCAAAGACGAACAAGACCATCTTGGCGGAGGTCATGGGGCTTGAAGGAAGCACCGTAAAGTTGATGGCCTACAGCGCGACAGAGGGAATCGAAGTCGGCTGCGAGGTCGTCGCGAGCGGAAAGGTTCTGCAGGTGCCTGTGGGAAGGGGCTTGCTTGGTCGCGTAATCGATGCGACTGGAACTCCATGCGACGGAAAGGGCAACCTCGACATGTCCGAATTTTATCCGGCTTTGGCGCAGGCTCCAGACCCGATGACGAGGCTTCCAATCGACAGGAGAATCGTCACGGGTGTCCGCTGCATCGATTCTCTCCTCGCGTGCGGAAAGGGGCAGCGCCTCGGCATCTTCGCCGGTTCCGGTGTCGGAAAGTCCACGCTCCTTTCGATGATTGCGAGGAACACGAACGCCGACGTGAACGTGATTGGCCTGATTGGAGAGCGTGGCCGCGAGGTCATGGACTTCATAAACCGCGATTTGGGCGTGGAGGGAATGAAGAGGTCTGTGGTTGTCGTCGCGACCAGCGACACTACTTCCATAAACCGTCTCCGCGCCGCATACACCACGACCGCCATCGCCGAGTATTTCCGAGACCAGGGCATGGATGTCATGCTTATGATGGACAACATGACACGCTTCGCCCATGCCCAGCGAGAAATTGCTCTTTCCACGGGCGAGGCGCCAGCTCAACGCGGTTATCCTCCGAGCGTCTTCGACATGATACCGAAGCTTCTGGAGCGTTCTGGAACGAACGACAAAGGCTCCATAACAGCATTCTACAATGTCCTCGTCGACGGAGACGATTTGGACGAGCCTATCACCGACAAGGTCCGCGGTACTTTGGACGGACACATAATGCTGAGCCGCGCGCTCGCCCAGTCCAAGCATTATCCGGCAATCGATGTCTTGAAGAGCATAAGCCGTCTTTCAAGGCGCGTTTGCGGAAAGGAGACTCTGAAGGCCGTAACGAAAGTGTCTAGGATGATAGCGGTCTACGAGGAGAACAAGGAGATGATTCTCGCGGGTGTCTACCAAGTGGGCGCGAATCCAGAGATAGACGAGGCCATCTCCAAGCATCAGGCCATCGAGGAATTCCTGATGCAGGAGGAGGAGGAGCACTGCACTCTTGAGGATACGCTGCACAAGCTCGCAGTCCTCGCCGATTTGGAGGTTCCAGACGACGAGATTGTCGAGTCGCCTCAGTCCAAGCGGAAAAGCGTGGCCGAGCAGGTGCAGAGCAGGAAGAAGGCTGAGGTCGCGGACGCAAACACTGTCGCCGCGAACACGGACTTGTCGTTGATTTCAAAAAGTTTGTCTAAGTAGTGGAGTAAATGAAAAAGTTCAATTTTTCACTTCAAAAAATCTTGGATTACCGGGAGTTTGAGAAGCAGCAGGCTCAGACGGAACTCGGAAAAGCGGTGGCGGTGGAGACGAAAATCCAGAACACGCTCGACATGATTGCCGAATCCAGGGCGAAGTCCGTGCTTGAGGCCGACAAGATGAAGGACCTCAACAGTCTCTTCGGTGTCAACCAGTATTTTCAGCTTCTCAACCAGCGTCGGGACGAGATGACCGAGGAGCTTTTGAAGGCGAAAGTCGTCACGAACGAGAAGCGCGCTGTCATGATTGAGGCGATGAAGAAGGTGAAGGTTCTCGAAACCCTCCGCGACCGCAGAAAAGAGTCGTGGAGGCGAGAGCAGCTGAAAATCGAGGAGGACCAGATAGACGACATCGTGACCTCAAGGTACGGCTATTTTGGCGATGCGTCGCCATCGTCGGATTCTCCATTGAATCAATTTTCTTAATATGATATATTTTTCGATACTGATTAGCTTCCCTCTAACAGTCGTTGAAAACCAATGTTACGATGCAGTCGCGGCTGATTCGCATCCACTTGGTGAAAATTTTTAAGTAGTTTTTAAGGAGTACTACAAAAATGGCTACTAGAAGAAATCCTCGTTTTAAGGAATGTAGAAGACTTGGTGTAAACGTTTGCGGACACCCAAAGGCTTTGGACAGAGCAGGAGCGCCAGCTTTCAAGAAGACGAAGAAAGCGTCTGACTATTCTCTTCACTTGACAGAGAAGCAGAAGGTAAAGGCTTACTATGGAATCCTTGAGAAGCAGCTTCGCCGCTACTTCGAGCAGGCTTCAAAATCATCTGAGATGACGGGTGTCGCTCTCTTGGTTTCTCTCGAGACTCGCCTCGACAACCTCGTGTACAGGCTCGGATTCGCTTCTTCAATCCGCATGGCTCGCCAGATGGTCAGCCACAAGCACATCACAGTCGATGGAAAAGTCATCAACATCCCTTCTTTCGCGGTTAAGGTCGGCTCTACAATCTCTTTGGTCGAGAAGGCACGCAACAGCGAGCAGTTCAAGAAGACTTTCTTGGCTTACAACAAGTCAAACATCCCTTATCTCGAGCGCGACGAGGCTTCTTTCTCTGGAAAACTCATCAGCCTTCCGTTGAGAAAGGACATCCCGGTAGAAATCAATGACCAGATGGTCGTTGAGTACTACTCTAAGTAATTAGGCTTCGGTCTGATTGTGAAGACGCTTCCGAGTTCGATTGGGCTTGGAGGCGTTTTTTTTGCTTTGGCGGAGATGCTGCAGATTCTGGCTTCTCTTGTCGGTTTCTCTTTTTCCTGGAGTGGGAGGATTTGGGGCAAAAAAATGCCCTGCTTTGTTTGCAGGGCTGCTTGCTAGTCCATAAGGTAATTGTAGTCTATCGAATCCCCTTCCTCTGATTCGATTGTCTCTTCCAATCCGCCGTCAAGAATGTCCGTTCCGAATCCCTCAAAGTCGAACCCGTCCTGCTGGTTCTGGGAGCCGTCGTTCGTGAAGTCCTCGTTGAAGTTGAAGTCCACGAAAGTCTCCTCGCTTTCTTCGTCTTCCAGGTTCACTGTGAGCGGCGAGTCGTCGAAGATGAACATCTCGCTTCCGAATCCGGCTCCGAGAAGCTCCTTCTCAAGTCGCTGCACGGCCAGCACTTGTCCGACCGCGTTCGGCGAGTGCTTCTCGCAGTATTCCGTCGGTTCCGTTCCCGAAAGGAAATAGAGCGTTATGACGTCCTTTCCGCAGTCGTCTGTCGGGAGCATTCCGCTTTCCTTGCAGACCTGCACCCCGACGACCCCCGAAGCCGGGCGTTTGAAGTCCTTGTATGGAAGCCCCTCGTGCGCTTTCTTCATGAATTCCGCCCATGCGGGACCCGCGAGCGTGGAACCCGTCAGTTCAAGGCCGAGGGACTGTCCCGGCTTGTCGAATCCGAACCAGAACGCCGCCGTGTAGTATGGCGTGTAGGCGAGCGTCCATGCGTCCGCCCAGTTCTGTGTCGTTCCTGTCTTTCCCGCGGCCGGTATGGTGTACCGCTTTCCGTTTTTGTCCTTGTACCTGAGCACGGTGCCGCTTTCCGTCGGCGACGCCAATGTTCCAGAGCGTATCGTGTTTTCCAGAAGCTGCGTCATGACGTACGCCGTCTGCTGCGATATCACCTGCGCTTTCGCGCCTTTTGCCTGCTGCGCTATCCTCAAGTCGTGCTCCGGGTTCAGGAATATGTTTCCGTCCCTGTCCTCCACGTTCCTGACCGCTATCGGAGTGACTTCCTTTCCCTCGTTTCCGAAAATGGCGTATGCCCTCGCCATCTCGATTGGGCGCACCGAGCAGACTCCGAGTCCCAGTGGGTAGCCGGGCACGAACGCTCTTGACGGAAGCTCTTCCTCGGAGATTCCGAGCAGGGCGACGGCCCTGTCTATTGCCGCGTCGAAGCCTATTCCGTCGAGGACTTTTATCGACGGGACATTCATGGAGTGGGCGAGGGCGTACCAGAGTTCTACGTCTCCCTTCCATTCGCCTCGGAAGTTGAGCGGTATGTAGGGCTTTCCGTCTGCCGTGTAGAAGACGACCGGCGTGTCCGAGATTATCGTGCTGGGCGTGAACTGCCTTGAGTCGATGGCCGCGCTGTAGTAGAGCGGCTTGAACGACGAGCCAGGCTGGACCCTTGCCTGCACTGCCCTTATGAACTGGTTTTCGCTGTCGAACTTGCTTCCGCCGACGAGGGCTGTTATGTAGCCAGTCTCGTTCTCAAGCGCGACCATCGTCCCCTCGATTACGCTTTTTCCTACGTTCGACTTCGCCATTGCGTTTCCTTTGTTTGCGATTGACGTCTTGAGAGAGTCGATTCCGAACATGAGCGACATCACGTCTATCACCGGGTTCACGGAATTCGTGAACGTCGACATTACAATCGTCTCCTGTCTCTGCTCTGAGACTTTTATCCCTCGAAGCCCGTACAGGAGGATGAGCATCTCCGAAATCGGGGTGTACGTCTTGAACGCGGCGTTCTTCCTGCTTCCAGATGAGCGTTGGTAGCTCCTGTTCGCCTTTTCGATGTACTTGTTCATGACTTCCTGCGCCGCCTGCTGGTTCTTCAGGTTGAGGGTGGTGTTCACCGTGAAGCCAGATGTGTAGATGTCGTCCGTTCCGTAGATGAGGTTCTTCAATTCCCTTCTGGCGTATTCCGCGAACCACGGTGCCTTGTTGTCGTGCGTGAAATTTGCGGGCGCGCTCGTCCTGGAATAGTCGAAATTCGCCCAGTATTCGTCGAACGAGGCGTCTGCGTCCTCCTGTGTGATGAATTTCTGCTCGACCATCTTGTTCAGTACGTCCCTCTGCCTGTCCATGGCCCTGTTCGGGTATTCGAACGGATTCATGAGCGCCGGGTTCGAAAGCTGTATCATGAGGATTGCGGCCTCCGCGGCAGTGATTTCCGTCGCATCGTGTCCGAAATAGTATTTGCTGGCCGCGCTGACTCCGTATGTTCCGGCTCCGAAGTAGATTTTGTTGAGGTACAGCTCAAGGATTTCGTCCTTTGTGTAGCGGCGCTCCATCTGCACCGCCCACCACAGTTCCTTGAGCTTTCTCTTGTACGACATGTCGGAGCGGTCGCAGTAGAGCGTTCCCGCTATCTGCTGGGTGAGCGTGGAGCCTCCTCCGTAGTTCTTCCCGATGAGCCTTCCCGCGAAAGCCCTGGCAGTCGCCAGGACGTTGTAGCCGTTGTGCTTGTAGAATTTTTTGTCCTCTCTGGCGAGGAGCGCGTCTATGACTTGCCGAGGCATCCTTCTGATGCTGATGATTTCCCTTTTCTCCTCGCTCGCGAATTCCGTTATCAACTCGCCGTTTATGTCGAGGAGCTTTGTCGGAAGGGCAGTGGTGAATTCTGTGAAGTTCTCGTTGTCGATGACGTATTTTGTTTCGGCCAGCCCCTTGCCCAAAAGGGAACCGAGTATTATCGAAGATAAAAAAAGTCCTGCGAGTAGGACTATCGTGGACACTTTCATGTTTTTCATTGTTTTAGAATACGAAATTTCCGGCTTTCAAGCAATAAAAAAGCCGGCTTGAAGCCGGCTATGCCATTAGGCAGTCGGTCGTCAATGGGTGGGAGGGGATAGTTGACGACCCGACTTTTATATTATCGCACATCACCTGTGAATTCTTTAGTCGATTTGGAAGCCCATTTTGTAGATTTTGGAGTTTTTTTTCATCGAAAATTTTTGGCATCTCCGTCCGGCCTGGTAATCTATTTCTCCTCGTATATGCTGGCGTCTATGTCCAGACTCATCGTGTACGACCTGCCGTTTATCGCCGTGAAATTCTTTACGATTTCGTAGTCCCCCACAATCATCTTCGCGGAATGCTCTCCCGGTTCTATTATGAACGCCGTCTTCGGATTCTCTATCGGCTTGTCGTCGAAGTAGATTTCCGTGTTCATGGGGCAGATGAAAATCAGCGTCGGCTCTATGCTCCTGAGTTCGACCGAAAGGTTTGTCGTCTTCGCCTGCTCTATGACGAATGTCCTCAGCTCGTTTCGGTACGATTCGCTCACGATTGACACGTGGTGCTCCCCTGTCGGAAGCAGCATCGCCCCTGTCGACTGGATTTCATTGTCGTCGATGAAAACCGTGTATTCGGGCTTTTCGGCCTGCTTCGCCTTCTTCTGCTTCTTTTTAGCCTGCTCGTTTTCCTTCGTGAGCACGGGGAGGTTCAGCTGCCTTGCGGGTTCCACCGAGAAATTCAGTTTTCCCTTGTCGATGAGGACGGCCTTCACTGTCGCTTCGATTTCTGCGTTCCCGAACGTCTCCGGCACCTGCTCCATGGCGAGCTGCAGGCGGAAGAACAGGTCCTTCTTGTCGCCTTTGGGGCTTACCGGAATCTTCTCTGAATAAGGGCTGTCCTTTATGTTGAATTCCGCCGTCAGCGGTATGTAGATGTTGAGCGAGAGCCTTCCGGGGATTGTCGCGTAGGAGATTCTCTTCCCTGAATATTCTGTCTTCTTCTCGCTGGGCTTTGGTTTCACGTCTTCGTAGAGGGAGTACGCCACCGAATTTCTCCACGCGGCGATTTCCTCTGGAATCTTCATGTTGATTTCGATTCCGCAGACATAAGTCATGTCCTCCGGCAGGTTTATGTGTATCGCGTCGTTGATTCCCGCCTTGAAGGTCACCGATTCCGTGACCTCGGAAAATTTGACGTCCCTGAGCCTTCCTATTTTGAAATCTTCGGCTGCGGTGGCCGCCGTCATGATGCACGCCATTGTCAATGCCGCAAGCGCGCGGCCTATCGAAAAATGCGCCAGTCCGAATTTGCTTTTGAGTCTTTCCATAAATCTTCATCCGATTTTTTGGGGAAAATTATAGTTTATGGAAATGCGAAAGTCCACAAATCCGCTATTTCACATACATCGCCGGGTCTTTGGGCGTGCCTCCCTCCCTTATCTCGAAGTGCAGGTGCGGCCCCGTCGCCATTCCCGTCTGCCCGACCTGGCCGATTGTCTCCCCCGTCTTCACCTTCTGTCCTTTCTTGACGAGGATTTTGGACATGTGTGCGTATGTGCTCGTGGTCTTCTTGTCGTGCCTGATGATGACGTAGCTTCCGTAGACGGGGTTGTTGTTCGCGGCCTCTATGACTTCCCCGGATTTGCAGGCTAAAATGTCCGTCCCTGTCGGAGCCGCAAGGTCGATTCCCGCGTGAAGTTTCCACTTTCCAGAAATCGGGCTTGTCCTGTAGCCGAATTTCGACGTGAGGACTTTGCGGCTCAAGGGAAGCACCATCTTGTCGCTTTCGCCGCCCTTCTGCGACTTGAAGAACGCGCTCGCCGTGGGGGACATGCTTTTTCCTGGGTGGTAAGAGAATTTCTTTCCGTTCACCTCGACTTTCTTCACGGTGGAGGCGGCCTGTTTTGCTTCGCTCTGTCTCGCAGGGGAGGATTTTTTTTCAGTAATATGTTCTTTCTTTTCCTTTTCTTTTTTTTGTTGCGTCTTTGCCGCCTTCGCTTCATCCTCTTTCGCCTTCGCGCTGTTGGTTTCCGTTTCGTATTCCTTGCTCAGCAGAATCTCGAAGTCCGTGGTGGGGTTCTCCGGAAGGTAAATTCCCTGAAAAACCGGAAGGATGAGCTTCATGCCGGGCTTGAGCGAGTCGGGGGAGGCGATTCCGTTTATCGACGCGAGCGTTCCCTGTAGTTGGTCCAGGCTGGAGGCAATCTGGTTGAAGCCGTTGCCGTTCTTCAAATCTTCCGCCTTGAGGGTGTAGGTGTAGTAGAGCATCTCTTCTGGATATTCGTCCTTCTTTATGTTCTTGTTCGCCTTTTCGATTTCCTGTTCGTATTTCTGGAATTTTGAGTTGTTTTCCTTTGCCTTTTTTTTCTCTTCGTCGGACGCTCCGTTCGGTGCGTAGACGACTCTGTTGTTCGCAAGCTCGCCTGCGTCCGTCAGTTTTTTGTAGTTGCTGATTGACTCTTCGACTACGTTTTTTGAGATTATCGACAGGGGGGAATCGTCTTCTGCGTGGAATCCAAGTGAAGCCGCTGAAAGCAAGAGAGCCGATAGTATTTTTCTTGTTGAATTTTTCATTTTTTGGTCGTTTTTCAGTTTGACTTCGCTTTTTTGAATCCGAACGAAATCACGCCGTAGAGGACGATTGAGGCGATGATTGTCGGAATGGCGAGAATCCTGTTTCCGTCAAGCACGAATTTGACGCAGAGGACGATTCCCAATGCGACAACGACCGCCTTCGAGAGTCCGAGCGTGAACTTCCTGATTCCTGATTCTGTTATCTTCTTCACGCAGACGAAGACCGCCGCCGCCACCAGCGCGGAGAGAACCGCTATGGTGTAGATTCTTGGGGCTTCCGTGGCGAACTTCCAGAGCGGGAAGACGAATGCGGCTCCCAGTGCGGCGCACGCGACCACGAGAGCGATTATCTTGCCGAATGTGTTGAAAAGGTTTCCGTATCCTTCGACTATTTTTTTTATCATGCAGGAAGTTTAATGTATGGAAAGACAAAAAAAAAGCCTCAAGAAACCGAGACTGTTGAAAACGGTTTCTTGAGACTCCCATCGCAATTGCGGCTGATTATGCCTCTGCGATTGCTGCCGCTGGGCACTCTGAAGCGCAAGTTCCGCAGCTGACGCATTTTGTAGCGTCGATTTCGCGGTGTCCGTCGTTCTCGGAGATTGCTCCGACCGGGCAGTCAGGCTCGCAAGTTCCACAGTTCACGCATGTTCCAGCGTCGATTTTGTATGCCATATCTAGTACCTCTCTAAATTTGGTTTGAACTAATTTAACATCAGATTTTCCCAAAAACAAGAAGACGGAATACGAATTAGTCATTGCTAACAGATGTCCTGAAAAAAATGCAAAAAAAATAAAAAAATTTAAAAAAGTTGTTGACGAAAAAAATCTGCTGTGCTAATATCATATTCATCACCGCAACATAGCGATGACAACTTACAAAATAAGTTCCTTATTCCCCGATTGTGTAATGGTAGCACCTCAGATTCTGGTTCTGATTGTGGGGGTTCGAATCCTCCTTGGGGAACTAAAACAAGTGAGTAGCTTGTTGATTTTGATTGATTGGTCCCTTCGAATATCGGTTTAGTTCGCCGCCCTCTCAAGGCGGAGAGATGGGTTCGACTCCCGTAGGGACCGCTTCTGCACCCGATTCTTTTTGAGTCGGGTGTTTTTTTTGTCCTCTTTTTATTTGCGTTTTCTTCCTTGCCACTTTTTTGTAAAAAAATGTTAAATTCACATTAATCGTACATTGAAAACTGACATTTTCGGAAAGTTGTATTAAAATAGTCAAAGAGTTTGCAGATGGATTTGTGAACGGTTGGAAAATGGTGCAAGGATGCATAAAAAAGTTGGAAATATTTTAATTTTTACATTTTTTTTGTTTTTTTTCATTCCGAGTGCCTTTTCCTCGGCTTTCATTTTTGATGAGGACGCTTTCCTGTCCGCCAAAAATTTCAAAATCCATTCGAATTCACAAAATCCCACTGTCCATCTGGTCGATTTCGGCGACGATGACGGCTCTTCCGCTTCGGACAAGGTCGATCCCGACGAGGAGAACTTGTTCGACGACGACAAGGTTGATCCTGATGATATGGAGGAGGAGCCTGGCGGAGAGGATGACAGCCCTGAGGGTGATTATTCGGGGGAGAAAACAGAAGACGAAGGGGAGCCTGAGAAGGAGGACCCCGACGAGGCTGCCGAAGACGAATCTGGTGAAGAGCCGGAGACTCCTGAAGAGGAAGGTGTGTCCGACTGCCCTGGGAATTCCGTGGCTTTCTGCCTTGGTCTTTCGTCGATTCCCGAAAGCTACTTCGGAACGACTTTTTCGCTTGACGGCTCGTACAGGAACTATTTCAGGTATCCGGTATATTGGCTTTGCGGAGGGGGAATCGGCAGGGGAAGCCCCAACGGGGATTATCCCTATACATACCAGGTCGGCGGAGACAACCTCGCGGCGCCGAGTTTCTACTCGACATGCACTTATGGTGGGGCCGGGCTTGTGTACAACAACGTCGAGAAAGGATTCTCAGTCTTCTCGGAATTCGTGATGGGCTTGAGCTTGAGGATTTTGTACAACGGAAGCATAAAGCACGCCCACAGCGGGAAACTTTACCCAAGCGTTTTCGGGGATTTTTCAGTGGGCGGCTCCTGGCGTTGGCTCAGGGCGTCTTTGGGCGTCCAGTACGATACGAACTGGAATTTCGTCTTTGGAGGGAAAATCGGGGTGGCGATTCCGATAGAGATGTTCAAAAAGTTGAAGAAGCAGCAATGAAAAGGTTTTGTGTGGTCGCCATATTCTCATTTTTTCTCGTCGCATTGTGCTCCTGCGGAAACAGCGTCCAGGACATGGTGGACCAGTATAACGAGGGGTTTGTCCAGGTTACGACGACGTACACTCAAGAATCTGAAGTGGACGATACTGTCTATCAACCTGGTGACGACAAGTTCAATCCGTCTGATATGCTGTATGCGATTTACAACATATCCCAGAATTCCACTCTGAATCTTGCGGCTCCGGGAAATTGCAGTTGGTACGAATGGGTTATGACCGACCCCGACGACACTACGAACACTGAGTTGAATATAAAACTTATGGACGGTTATTCACGTTCCACAAAGAAATATGTCCTATATGTTCCGCAGTCAGGTTTGTATGCAAGCAAGACTTTTAAATTGCGGCTGACTGTTCTTGGAAATGATGGAAACTTGTATTCGGACACTTGTGGAATCGCGGTCTACAAGGATTATTACTTTTCATACGCTTCGTCCAGGAGCGCAGTTGAAACAGGCTCTTTGACATCAAATTCCGGAAGTTCCGCAAGAATGATACTTCCTGACAGTTGGTCGCTTTCGGATAGCTCCCTAAAATATTATCTTTGCGCGAGAAACGCTGTCACGGATGAAACTCTCGCGCCGATTGAGCTTGAAATAGAGGATGACAGTCTTGGCGCATCGGGAAAAACAGGAAGCGTCTACTTGGATTTGCCGAAATCGGACTATTATCTTTCTTTGTATTGTACGAAAGGTGAACCCAGCGACATCAGTTCTGAAGAAATTATAAAGGCAAGTGCCGTTTTGTCTGGATATGCAAATGCGGATATTCGCTACAACCAGAGCGTAGTCTTTTACATGGCTTCTGAAAATCTTGATGGTGCAGGCTTTGCGGCGTTGAAAATCTTCACGGATGGCTGGTCTCTGTCGGATGCGGATTATGCTGGATATGCGGTTTCCGCTGAAATCACGGAGACCGACGGCTCTGAAAAATCATGCAACTATTATGTTGAGTTGGATAATTCGAATATTGCGGCAAATTCGGCTCCATCAAATTACAATTTCAGAATTGGAATTGAATCGGGGACCTATTTGTTGAGTATAAGATTCAGCAACGGAGAAACAACATACTCATGGTATGACAGTATTGTGATTCTTGCTGGAAAAACAACGGAAGCGACTATCGGTGTGCCTCCAATAATTGAGGGAGGTGGATAGTTGTGAGATGCGATGAGCAAAAAGTAAAATTCACAAGGAGGGAGTGAGAAAATTGGAATAAAACTGGTTGCTCGCAACCTTCGAGACTCTGTGGTGGAGTTGTAGAAAAACGGATTATTTTTTATGGAAATATTGTTTTCATGAGGAGGCAAAAATATGAAAAAAATTGCTAAATTTTTTGCATTGGCAGTTGGTTTGGCGACGATGCTTTTTGCATCGTGCTCAGACCTTTCTGACGATGCGGTTGTCAGTTCAAAGACAAAAAACGGTGATGAGACAGCTTCTCTTACGTTGAATGTCACGTCGGCTTCGAAGCTTGTCAATTTTTCGTCTAAAAGCGATTCGTCAAGCCGTACAATCATTCCTGAGGCTCAGGAAATCGACAATCTTTGGTTCTATCTTTGTTCAAAAAACAACACTGCTGGAGCTACAGCATGGTCGGCACCTGTCGTTGTTGACGTAAAAGGCAAAGAGGTTGCTGACGGAAACGGCGGAACGACGACCCTTGCTAGAGAGGGCGAGGTAATCATAAATCTTGCAAAGGCGGACTACGATTTCGAGCTTTTCGCTGTCATAAGAGGCGCTGGCGAAACAGAGGCTCCTGCGCAGTCGTCTGAGGGTACTCTCAAGCAGGCTGCCGTGTTGGTGGGATATGCGAATGCCGATATCAGAAATGATGATACCGTCAATTTTTATTTGACGGCGGAAGGTCTCACAAAAAGCGGTGGAGTTGCATTGAGCCTTTTCACTGACGGATGGGATATCGCTGATTTTCCTGATTATTCAGCGATTGTGTTGATGTCTTATACTAAAGCTACAACCGTTGGAACTGATACATATACTGAAGGTACGACGGTCGCTGGAACTCAGGTTCCTGCCGATGCGGCAAATCCAACAGACGCTATTGCGCTTCCAAATGCCGCTCCAACAACTGCGAACTACTCTAAAACTGTTCAGCCTGGAACTTACAACTTTGAGGTTCGCTTTACGAACAATACGAAAAGCTATACATGGAGCGACAGAATAATAGTTCTTCCTGGTCAGACTACAGAGCAGGAGATAGGAATCCCTCTCGTGATAGAGAAAGTTCCGAATGCGCCAGCTTCATTCAATGTCGGATATATCGATCCTGCAAACACTACGACTGAGTACTATCGGGCGGAATTTGTTTGGGACGGCAAGGATGCCGACGGAAACGAAATCAACAATGAGGAAAAATTCGAGCTTGAGCTGTTGCAGGTTCCTGCCGCTGTCGCCGACGATTATGTGAAAACGTATGCGGACGCTGTGGCTTCGGCGACTGCCACTGCGGCGACAAAAGATGCGGCATGGGAGACTTTCTCTCCATATGCTACTGGTACTGGAGCCAATGGAACTGACGTGGTGTGGTCTACGGACTTCTATGGAAATCTTACAGTCTACAGTTCCGGCTCTTTGCAGAAGAACAATGAGGTCGCTATATTCAAGCTTCCGCTCGGAAGCCGCTATGTCGCAAGAATCCGCGCAACGAACGCGGCAGGTTCTTCTGATTGGGTCTATGCGGATTTGACTCAGGACATTGCCGCGGATGCCGACACTGGAGCGGTTGCCGCCAGCAAGTACACATCAAAGACTATCAGCAGATTTAGAGTCACATATGACTTGGTTGGAGGTACTTTGGTCGATTCAAGCGATGCGGCTGTCGACAACGTGTACTACTACTGTCAGGAATTCGCCTCTACGACGACGTCGGGTTCTGTGACGACCGTCACGGGCGGTATCGAAATAATGCAGCCTGATGGAACAAAGGATTTCGCTGTTACGAATGCAGATCCTGCAGTCTCAGTGACCGCTCCTATTCTCACGTTGAACGGCTCGACATGGACTAACTGGATCAAGGGCGGAACTGAGTACAACAAAGTCAAGGAAGCTCCTCTAAACTATGGTGGATGTGAGAGCCTTTTGCTTGTAGCGAACTATGCCACAATCGGCACTGTCACCATATTCGACGACAACGACTATGCTATTGGTGGCGTGGAGTCTGCTTCTAGCGGCTCTGGAACCGCGGCGATTGCTGTCGACACAAACAATACTGTCTATACTATTACGGCAAGCCAGAAAGATGACGTGACGCTCACATGGACTGTCACTTATCCAACAGGCGTAGTGTATGACAAGGTCTACCTCGACATTACAAGTACAGACGGAAACCGCAAGTACAATGTGGGGGACATAAAATCCGTTACGACCGATGCGTCTGGAGTTACAACAGGAACTTTCACGATTCCAATCAGCACATATACAAAGGGTGTTTACAACGCAATGATAAAAGCATGGTCGGCCGTAAAACAAAACGACCCATACACCGCGAACATCACTCTCACAATCGTAGATTAAATTCTTTTTTAATCTAGTGTGAGCCTTTCCAGATGCGCCGCTTCCGTTCGTTCGGTTGCGGCGCATTTTTTTCCATACTCCATTATTTCCCGCCAGTTTGATATAATTGCTGTCCTATGAACATAAATCCTGTTTTGGGCGAGAAAATCGTCATCCGCGGTGCGCGCGAGCACAACCTCAAGAACATTGATTTGGACATTCCGAGAAACAAACTCGTGGTGATTTCGGGACTTTCTGGGTCTGGAAAGTCGTCGCTGGCGTTCGACACTCTCTTCGCGGAGGGGCAGCGGCGGTACATGGAAAGCCTTTCGAGCTACGCGAGGCAGTTTTTGGGCAGCATGGACAAGCCCGACGTGGATTTGATAGAAGGGCTTTCCCCGGCGATTTCTATTGAACAGAAGACGACTCACAGGAATCCGCGCTCCACTGTCGGAACCGTCACCGAAATCTACGACTACTACAGGCTGATTTTCTCCCGGATTGGAAAGGCGCACTGCCCGAAGTGCGGGCGCGAGATAAACGAGCAGTCTGACGACCAGATAATCGACACGATAATGTCTTGGGGCGAGGGGACGAGAGTCTCGATTCTCGCGCCTGTAATACACGGAAAGAAGGGCGAGCACCAGAAGGTCATCGACGACGCGAAGAAGTCCGGTTTCGTTCGTGCGAGGATTGACGGTCTGATGGTGGACCTGGACGACTCTATAAAGCTCGACAAGCAGAAGAAGCATTCGATAGAGATTGTCGTGGACAGGATTGCGATAAAGGGCGAGTCAAGGAAAAGGCTTGCAGAGAGCGTGGAGACCGCCCTTTCGTCGGCGAACGGAGTGATAGTCGTCCTGAAGCGGGTGGAAGATTCGTCGGAGAGGGGCTACCACGAGGACGAGGTCTTCTTCTCCCAGCACAACGCTTGCCCTGACTGCGGAATATCGATTCCAGAGCTCCAGCCGCGACTCTTCTCGTTCAACAATCCGTTCGGAGCCTGCCCTGAATGCACGGGAATCGGCGAGAAGATGGAGTGGGACGAGAGGAAGATTCTCCCGGACGATTCCCTTAGCTTCAACGAGGGCGCGTTTCCGTTCTTCAACCCCGATTCTGAGTGGAATTCAGCCATGTTCACCGCCATTTCCGAGACGTTCGGCTTTTCTTTGGACACTCCTGTGCGCGATTTGACTGACGAGCAGAAGCGTGTCCTCTGGAACGGCGATGGAAGGAACATCCACTGGATTTACAAGAAGCAGAGCGGCGAAGGAATGTCGGAATACAACAGGCCGTGGGTTGGAATCTGGAACGAGATGAAGAGGCGGCACAACGAGGCGTGGGGCGAAGCGCAGCGTGTGAAGATGGAAGAGAAGTACATGTCCGTCTCTGAATGCACCGGCTGCCACGGAAAAAGGCTCAGGCCGGAGGCGTTGGGCGTGACCGTCGGCGGAAAGAACATCGTGGATTTGTGCTCCCTTTCAGTCTCCGAGTCGATTGAATTCTTCAAGAACCTCTCCCTTTCCGAAACAGAGCGTCTCATCGCTTCCCAGGTTTTGAAGGAGATAAACGCGAGGCTCAGCTTCCTGAACAATGTCGGACTCGACTACCTCACGCTCGACCGGGCCGCCGGCACTCTTTCGGGCGGCGAGGCGCAGAGAATCAGGCTCGCCACTCAAATCGGCTCTGGGCTCACTGGCGTGATGTACATTCTGGACGAGCCTTCGATAGGACTCCACCAGAGGGACAACCAGCGGCTCATCGACACTTTGACATACCTCAGGAATCTCGGAAACTCGGTAATCGTCGTGGAGCATGACGAGCAGACGCTCCGAACAGCCGATTGGCTCGTGGACATCGGTCCGGGTGCCGGAGTTCATGGCGGAAACGTGGTCGCCTCTGGAACGCCTGAGCAGGTGATGCAGGTGGAGGAGAGCGTGACCGGGCGGTTCCTTTCCGGGAAACTCAAGATGGAGATTCCTTCGGAGAGGAGAAAGGGCAACGGAAAATTCATAAGCATAAACGGAGTCCGTGAGCACAACCTCAAGAACATCTCCGTGAAGATTCCTCTAGGCGCGTTCACCTGCATAACGGGTGTCTCGGGGTCGGGGAAGTCGACTCTGCTTTCGGACGTGTTCTATCCGGCAGTTTCCAACAGGCTCATGAAGACCGACTATCCGGTCGGCGATTTCGACGGAATCGAGGGAATCGAAGGCATCGACAAGGTGATAAATATCGACCAAAGCCCAATCGGGCGCACACCAAGGAGCAACCCCGTCACATACGCCGGCGTTTTCGATTCGATAAGGGAACTCTACGCTTCTCTTCCTGATTCAAAAGCGAGGGGCTACAAGGGCGGAAGGTTCTCTTTCAACGTGAAGGGCGGTCGCTGCGAGAAGTGCCAGGGCGCGGGAACGCTCACAATCGAGATGAACTTCCTGCCGGACGTTTTTATCCAGTGCGACGTATGCCACGGAAAGCGGTTCAACCAGGAAACTCTGGACGTCCTCTACAAGGGAAAGTCGATTTCGGACGTTCTTGACATGACGATAGAGGAGGCGTGCGACTTCTTCGACTCGATTCCGCACATCTACAGGAAGCTTTCGACGCTCAAGTCCGTCGGGCTTGGCTACATAAAGCTCGGGCAGAACGCGTTGACCCTTTCAGGGGGCGAGGCGCAGCGCGTGAAGCTTGCCACGGAGCTTGCCAGACCGTCTACCGGGAAGACACTCTACATTTTGGACGAGCCTACGACCGGCCTCCACTTCGCGGACGTGAAAATCCTCATGGAAGTGATTCAGCGGCTTGTGGACAAGGGAAACACTGTCGTGATGATAGAACACAACCTGGACGTGATAAAGCAGGCCGACTACATAATCGATTTGGGTCCGGACGGAGGTTTCCGCGGAGGCACCGTCGTGGACACCGGCACCCCGGAGGAAATCGCCGAGAGGGCCGACGAGACAGGCTCTTTCACAGGGAAATTCCTTCGATAAATAGGAGAGATGCCGGATTCGGGATTTTTTTCCGCCTGCCGTCTTGAGAAATGAAAGTGAAGAAGTTTTTTTCCGCGCCGTTTTTGTTTTTTCTCTTGAGCCTTGCCTCGATTGCTTTCTCCGCAGAGAAGTCCGTCATAAAAATCGAGTCCGCCCAAAAGTCCGAGTACAAGAAGGACGAGGAGAACGGTTCCGACACCATCGTGCTGACCGGCGACGTAAAGGTGAGCGTCACGAGCGGCTCCAAGACGACCACGATAAAGGCCGACAAAATCAACTACAACCGCGGGAACGACATGATTTACGCCGAGGGGAACGTGGAACTCGACCAGTCTTCCGGCGGGACGAGCGGAGGGGAGACCGTCACGGCCGATTCCCTCCTGTTCAACACCGTCACCCTTGAGGGCATCTTCGACAACGGGCGCGCTGTCCAGACTTCGAGCGACGCGCTGAACCTGCCGAGCGGCTCCAAGCTCATAGTCGCTTCTGAGATGTTCGGGCGCGACTCGGGCGGCACGATAGCGTTCAAGTCCGGGAACCTCACTTTCTGCGACGACGAGGATCCGCACTGGAGAATCAAGGCTTCGAGGATTTGGCTTTTGCCGGGCGGTGAATTCGCTTTCCTTAACGCCGTCTTGTACGTTGGGCGCGTTCCTCTTCTGTGGCTTCCTGCCTTCTACTATCCCAAGGACGAGCTGATTTTCAACCCGTCTTTCGGCTACAAGTCGCGCACGGGCTACTTCTTCAACACGACGACGTATCTTTATGGAAGAAAGTCCGCGGACTCGTCTTCCACAAGCAGCGACGACGACGACGACAAAATCAACTTCTTCAGCCTCATGAACACGAGTTCCATGAAGGAGCAGGTGAGGGAGGGCTTGGTCCTTCACAACCTTGACGAGGACTTCAAGGGCGACACGAGCCACTACGTCAAAATCATGGCGGACTACTACGAGAACCTCGGAATCATGACCGGAATCGACGCGAACGTTGTCCCCGGCTCCTACCTGACTTCCCTCGTGGCGAACTTGGAGCTTGGCTTTTCCAACACCGTCTTCAAGAACAATTCCGTCTACACTCCGTTCAACGCTTTGGGCGACAAGGTTTCCGACTCGTCCAACTTCATGGGCTTCGACGCTCCGTTCAGGTACCAGGCGAACTTGAAGATGACATTCGCGAAACCGTTCACGCTCAACATCAGCATACCAATCTATTCCGATCCGTATTTCGACTACGACTTCAACAACCGCGCGGAATCGATGGACTGGATCGGCTACGCCATGAACGGAGGAAAGACAAGCGAGGACGATGACGAGGACGTGACCGAGATTTCAAGCTTCACATGGAATTTGAATGGAAGCTACAAGATTCCGCTTCCTGCTGCCGTCAGTCCTTACGTTTCGAGTCTTTCTGTCTCAAGTTTCTCTTCGTCCGTGGCCTATTCTTCCAAGGCCGCCACGCTCACGGACAGGGACGAGTACGCCGACGACTCGGCATGGGCGACATACACTCCTGCCAGAAAATTCTACTATCCCTCGCAGGTGAACCCGTTCAAGTCGACGCTTTCAATATCGGGAACCATCTTCAAGTATCCGGCCGATTCTTCGTCGTCAAAAGCGAAGAGTGCGGCTTCACTCGTGAAAATCGACGAATTCAAGACGGAGGAGGAGCTTTTGAAGGAGAAGGAGGAGGCCGAGAAGAAAGCCGAGGAGGCGAGGCTCGCTTCCTTGACGCCGGAGCAGAGGAAGGCTGAAGAGGAGAAGAAGAAAGGTGAGAAGAGTGATGGGGAATCCGAATCGAAGGTCGTTTTCGATGAGTCTGTCCTTCCGTCGCTTTCTGTCTCCGTCCCTTCCGTGAAATCCGTGGGAGATTTGACATACACTCTCGGCTACACCGTCACCCCCGATTTCACGTCCCAGTTCTCCTATTCGTCGACCGCTCTGGAAACTCCTGAGGACTTCTCGTGGAGCGACATGCAGTCGACGTACATAAACGTGAAGTCCCCCGCGACACTCTCAAGCACCCTCGGCTACAAGGGCGGATTCTTCTCGCTGACCGACAGCCTGACGTTTTCGCCTGTGTACCAGAGGCATCCGTACTTGAAGTCCGCCGAAGTCGACGAGAACGGAAACGAAAGCACATCCAACGGCGGCTACACCGAAGCCTCCAAGCTTTCGATAAAGAAGACCGACTACAACGCGCGGAAGCTCGACTTGTCAAGCACGAACACGGCGACGATAAAGCCTTTCTACTACACCGACCACTTTTCTGGAACGTCGCTCGCGTGGAATTCCACGATGAAGCTTGTGGACACGGAATTCCTCTCCGACGAGTACACGAGCGACGACGACGACCCCGAATGGGAGTACCACGTCTTCGACTTCTGGGACAAGGACGAATTCACGACCCACAGCCTCACGGGAACTTTCGCGGCTTCCGAACTGGACGGAAAGCTCACCCAGAGCCTGGCGTTGACGTCCACGCTTCCTCCCCGCTACAAATCGTACACGGGAACGCTCACTCTTGGATTCCCCTGCGTCACGCTCACGACATCGGGCGGAATAAAGGAGAACGAGACCGAGCAGACAGAATCGAACGCCGACTCCTGGGAGAAGTGGATAAAGCAGGATTTTTCGGAATCGCTTTCCGTGTCGCTCTTCGATAGCAAACTGAAAATCTCGCAGTCCTACGCCTTCGACTTCGAGAAATGGGACCACGAGTCGTTCAAGGCCTCTGTTTCTGGCTACGGCGCGCAGCTCTCCTATGTCGCGAGCTATGTTTCCGGGTACTATTTCAACGTGGCCACGGACGACGACGGCAACGTCATCTCAAGGCGCGGCTGGAAGGCGAATTCCAGCGACGAGAAGAAATTCCAGCCGTACTCGATGACCCTCTCCTACACGAAGCCGAGCGCGACGTACAAATACTGGTCCGACAGGGTCTCTTTCGCGCCGACCTTGACAACCAGCGTCGTCTACGATTTTCTCCGTCCTACGAGCAGCTATTTCAGCTTCAAGCCGGGACTCACGTTCAAGATAAACAATTTCCTCGACGTTTCTTTCAGCGCGGAGACGAAGAACAGCGTCATCTACAGGTACTTTTGCACTGCGGAGAACTACGAGTACTATTATGCGGGAAAGGGCGAGAGAAGCTGGTTCAAGGACCTCCTCGACTCGTTCAGGTTCGACGACAAGGAAAAGCGCGAGTCCAGCGCGTTCAAGATGAAGACTGTCAGCCTTTCCGTGACCCACGACCTTGACGACTGGGACTTGAACTTTTCCATGTCGGTCTCTCCGACCCTCATTTCCGAGACGGACGGGACGAAGAGCTACGACTTCAGTCCGGAGATTTCCCTGAGCATCGCTTGGAGACCGCTTTCGAGCATGAAGACGGAACTCAAGTACGAGCTTGACGACACTACGAAGGAGAGCGTCTGGGAGTTGAACCCGTCCGATTAGGCCTGTTGATTTCACTTTTGTTAATTGTGAATTGTCGCTTCTTAGGGTAGAATTGGAGACAGATGGAAAAAGAATTTACGATTGTCCTGTCGGACGGCGATGTCCTTTCGAATGTCTGCGGGACGAATGATTGCAATTTGAAGCTCGTGGAGGAGTATCTTGGGACTCCAGTCTACACGAAGGGAAACGAGCTTTCTATAGAGAACGATGATGCCGAGGTGCAGCAGAAATTCAAATTCATAATAGACAGAATCACCGACGAGATAGCGGAGAGCGGCGCGTGCCCTCTCGATTTGGTCGAATCTATTTTGAACACGGGTTTTGTCGGTTGGGAGAAGTCGCCTTCATCTTCGTCTTCCAGGAATTTCAACGCGGGGGAGGCAGCCATTCAGATTCCCGGAGGAACGCACAAGGTCTACCCAAAGACGAAGAACCAGTCCGTCCTCGTCAAGGAATTCAGGAAGAACGACTTGGTGTTCGCTGTCGGTCCCGCCGGTTCGGGAAAGACTTTTTTGGCGGTCGCGGAGGCCCTTCGCCTAGTGCTCTCCAAAAAGGTCAATTCCATAATCCTCACCCGCCCAATCGTCGAGGCTGGCGAGAGTCTGGGCTTTTTGCCCGGAACCTTGGAGGAGAAGATAAACCCGTACCTGCGTCCGCTCTATGACTCGATGGGAGCCTGCATACCGCGCGAGATGGTGCAGAAGCTTACGGAGAACGGAGTCATAGAGATTGCGCCTCTCGCCTACATGAGGGGGCGCACGCTTTCGAACTGCGCCGTCATTCTCGACGAGGCGCAGAACACCACGACGGAGCAGATGAAGATGTTCCTCACCCGGATGGGAGAGAACTCCAAGATGTTCATAACAGGAGATTCCACGCAGATAGATTTGCCGAGACGCGCGAAGTCGGGGCTTCTTCATGCGTTGAAGATATTGAGGGGGATTCCCGAAATCAGCATTGTCGAACTCGACGACACGGACGTTGTGAGGTCGGCATTGGTGAGGAAGATTGTGCGCGCGTACGAAATCGACTCGGAAAGGGAAGAGTCGAAAATGGCGCGCCAGTCGGATTTTTAAAAAGGAGTTGGAAAAAATGTCTGAGAACGAAGAGAAAAATGCGCTCGCATTTCCGTCCGGTGAAAACGCTGGGCACGAGATGGGCTTGCAAATCGAAGAGAAGCCGGGTTCAAACGGTGTCTTCAAGGATTTTTTGGAATTCCTCAAACGCGACTGGGGAAGGATTCTGCTCGGAATTGCCGTGTTCGCCGCGGTTTCCGCTGTCGTGTATTTCAGCGCGAACACGACCGACTCGCTGTCGGCTTATGCCGCCGAGGAGTACGAGGTCGGACAGTGCTCCGACAAGACCGTGATAGCCACTAAGACAATGAAGGCCACGGCCGCGTACCCGGTCGAAATCGAGGAGGGCGAGAAGATAATAAAGAAGGGCTTCCCGATAACGGAGGAGGGGCTTTTGAAGCTCCGTAAGCTCTCCGATGTCCCTGTCACAATCGACTACCGCACAATCGGGAACAGCATCTTCTTCTTGGTCCTTATCGGCGCGTTGTGGATAATCCTGTTCAGCCCGGTCATACTCGGACGCAGGGTCGAGATGAAGGAGCTGGTGCTCGAATCGCTTCTTTTCATAATGGCGTTCTGCATAACGGCTTTCGCGTACAAATCGCTGATTTTCCAGTCCGAGTACAGAATAGCGGTCGTCATCACGTCGACTTTGAGCGTGTTCCTAGTCGCCATTCTTTTCGGCCAGCTTTCCGCGTTCCTGTACACGTTCGTTTTGGCGGCGGGCATCTTCGCTGCGACGAATTTCCAGACCGTGCCGTTCATTTTCACGCTGGCCACTGGACTTTCGGCCGCCAGAATCGTAAGGAAAATATCGAAGAGAATCGACATCGTTTTCGCTTCCATCTTGCAGGCGTTCCTTTCCGTCGTCTTCATGTTGGTGCTGAAGGTGATTTTCAACGACGATTTCAAGGACTGCTTCCTCGTCCTTCCGGGCGTGGCCGTGAACGCTTTCGTCTCTGGAATCTTCGTGCTCGGCCTTCTCACTCCGCTTGAGAACCTCATGAACACGGCTTCAGTGTTCAGACTCATGGACTTGAACAGCGACACGAACACTGAAGTCCTCCAGAAAATGCAGATTTACGCGCTCGGAACGTATAGCCACAGCACGATGGTCGCACAGCTCGCCGAAGCCGCATGCAAGAAAATCGGTGCGAACGCCCTTTTGGCGCGCGTCGCGTCTTTGTACCACGACATCGGAAAAATCGAGCAGCCGGAGTATTTCACGGAGAACCAGGAGGGCGAGACAAAGCACAAGCACGATTCCCTTAGTCCCGCGGTATCGGCTTCAATAATAAAGAGCCATGTGAAGAAGGGCGTGGACATCGCGAAAAAGCTCCATCTTCCCCGCCAGGTCATCGACATAATCGAAGAGCACCACGGAAACAGCCTCATAGCGTTCTTCTATGCCAAGGCCAAGGAGAGCGACCCGAACGTATCCGTCGAAGACTTCTCGTATTCCGGGCATCCGCCTGTTTCCAAGGAGAGCGCGGTCGTCATGCTCGCCGACACTGTGGAAGCGGCCTGCAGAAGCCTTGACAGCCCGACACCGGAGCGCATCGAGAAATTCATCCAGACGCTCATAGACGGAAAAATCAACGGGCACCAGCTCGACGACTGCGGATTGACGTTCGGGGAACTCACGCTCATCAAGAACGCTTTCGTGCAGATTCTGACAGGTCACTACCATTCGAGGATAAAGTATCCGAACCAGAAAGACCCGGACGAGCAGAAGAAAATAGAAGACAAGCGGACCGACGGTGAGACTCAGGCTCCCGAAAAAGCGGACGAATCCGATGGCGGAAAAGTTGAGCCAGTTTCGGATTCCGAGACCTCTGGCGAGTCCATCGTCATCCACGAGAGCGATGCGGATGAAAATGGCGAAAAGGAATCGGAGTCTGATGCGATTGTCATTCAGGATAATTCGGCAGAGGCGGAACAGGATTCCGGCGACGGAGAAGAGCGCAAGCAGGAGATGTGATTTATGGAAGCTGCAGGCAGAAAAAACAGGATTCTCGTTTCGGTTCAGGAAGGGCTTGAGAAAAACGAATCCAACGCGTGGGTGTTCGATTTGGTCGAATCAGGAAAAATAGAGGACTTCGAGGAGAATGTCCTTGAGAAATTCGGCTACGACGGCGAGGAGGTTTCGATTCTCTTCTGCGACGACGAATTCATCCGCGAATTCAACAGGCGCGACAGGGGAATCGACTCCGCCACCGACATACTCGAATACGAGAACGGCGAGGAGTACGAGGACGAAGAGGGCGACTGGTACATCGCGGGCGACATGCTCATAAGCTTCGAGACTTTGCCGAAGAACGCGGAATATTTCGGTGTCGGGCAGAACGAAGAGTTGAAGAGGCTTCTCGTCCACGGAACGCTGCACCTGAACGGATACGACCACGGGGACGCGCATGTGGAGCCGGGCGTGGAGGTGACGGACGAGATGCTCAGGATGCAGGAGGACGCTCTCAAGGATTTCGGGGAAATCCGATTGATTTAGAGGAAACTCGGTTGCTAAAGAATTGAAAAAGGTGGGAAAAATGGGATTGTTCAGTTTCGGAAAAAAGAAGAAAGAGGAGGACGACCCCTCCGGTAAAGACAATGGAGAGGAGTTGACATCGATACTATCGGAAGAGAAGAAGGACATGATAAAGGGCATAGAGGATTTGTCCGAGACTTCTGTCAAAGAGGTCATGATTCCGAGAATCGATGTCGATTTTTTGTCTATCGACACACCGCAGGAGGAACTGCTGCAGAAAATCGCTTCGAGCGGGCATTCCCGCTTCCCTGTCTACAGCGAATCGATAGACAACGTGACGGGCGTTCTCTATGTGAAGGACATCATCAAGGCGTTCGCCAGGAAAGAGCGCGGCGTCGACTTGCAGAAGATAATCAGGAAGGCGTATTTCGTTCCAGAGTCCAAGAAGATAGACGGGCTCCTCCGCGAATTCAAAAGGAGGCACCTGCACATCGCCATCGCCATAGACGAGTACGGCGGAATATCGGGAATCGTATGCATGGAGGACATCATCGAAGAGATTGTGGGCGACATCCAGGACGAATTCGACCACGAGGGCGAGGAGTTGAAGCCGCTTGGAGGAAACGCATGGCTCTGCGACGCCAGGATGAACCTTGAGGATTTGAACGATGCGATAGAGTCCAACTTCCCGACGAAGGAATTCGACACGCTCGGAGGCTTCGTCCTTGACCTGTTCGCCCGCGTTCCGTCTGTCAACGAGAAAATCGAGTACGAGAATTTTGAATTCATGGTCCATTCAATGGAAGGTCATCGGGTAAATCAAATCAAAGTATTTAGGAAGACCGAGCCAAAAGTTGACGATAATGAACAATAAGGAAAAATTTTTTTTCAAACAGAGAGTCTAAAAATGAAGTTTAACGCAAAAATATTTTCGCTTGTCCTGTCCGGTTTGTTTTTTTCATCATCCGCGCTCTGGGCCGGCGCTCTTGAATCCTACAACATGGGATTGTCGAAGCAGAGCAGGGAAGATTATTACGGAGCTTCCGAGGATTTCCATCAGGCTCTGCAGGCGAATCCGTATTACGGGGACGCCTGGTTTCATCTTGCGGAAGTGACCTACTCGATAGGCGACTACAGTCTTGCGCTCACATATCTCGATTCCGCAGAAAAATACGCAAAAAGCAGAACCGAAATCCAGAACCTCAGGGGCATGGTCTACATCGCGCTTGGCCGCTTGCCTGAGGCGAAAAAGATTTTCAACGACATAATCAAGGCGAACCCGAACGATGTCGACGCAAGGTTCGGACTCGCGGAAATAGAGCTTTATTCAGGCGGCTATTCAGGCGCGACCAGGCTCTATCAGGACGCGCTCAAGCGGCAGTCGACGAACAGGAAGGCTCTTCTTTCGCTCGCGCTCCTTTCCGCCGAGAACGGCAACTACGATGCCGCCCAGAACTACATAATGCAGGCGCTCAAGTACCATTCCGGCGACGCGGAGGTCCACTATCTCGCCTCGTACCTCGACGCGCGCCGCGGCGACTTGCAGAACGCTGAGAGAAAGGCTCGCGGAGCTGTCCAGATAAAGAAGGACTACACGAAGGCGTATGTCCTCCTCGCGAGCATACTCTATGCGCAGGGCAGGTACGACGACACTATAGACACTTGCGAGTACCTCATCTCGAAGAACAGGAAGACGGCCGAGGCTTGGTATTTGAAGGGGCTGTCGCAGGTGAAGAAGAACCAGCCGGAAGCTGCCATCACGACATGGAATAACGCCCTTTTCGACAATCCACAGGACGAAATCATGAGGGCGGCGTTGGAGATTCTCGTCGTCAAGACGTACTCGCTTGAGGATTCTAGGCGGAACAAGTGGGCGGACTACCACATAAAGAAGGCGCGCGACTACAAGAAGACGTTCATGGGCGAGGAGGCCCGATACGAATACCAGCGCGCGTTGAAAATCGCCCCATACAACTCGACTGTGCGGGCCGAATTCGCCGATTTGATTTCAAAGTCCGGCTTGAACGAGCTTTACTTGAACCAGCTCAAATTCATAAAGAGCATCAAGAATCCAAACGAGAAGAAGAACCAGTACCAGGAGAACAAAATCAACGACACAATCGAGGCATACGACTCGCTCATGAAGTATTCCCTCGCTTCCGAATGGAATGTCGATCCGTTCTATCTGGACAAAATCAGATGGAATGTCGGAGTCTTCTATAAAAATTCCACTTCCCACCTCATCCATCCAGAAGCCGAGGTCGTGGCAGCCGGCATGGTTTCCGACATCTTCGGAGGTGTTGCGACGACATCCGTTTCCGTCCTCGACTCTTCCGTAAGCGGATACGGCGAGGCTTACAGACTTGCAAGGCAGCGGAACCTCGACTATTTCTCCCTCATAACGATAGACGAGACGGACAGGGAGATTTCAATGGACGTCGTGGTTTATTCTGGGCGTACAGGAACGGAGACGACGCGGTTCAGCTATTTCAGGACAGGCAACGACAAATTCGCTTCGATTCTAAGGGGATTCAGGCGGGATTTGCTCAACATGCTCCCCGTCAGGGGGAAAATCATCCAGAGAAGCGTCAACGACTTGCTCGTGGATTTGGGTTTTGTTGAAGGAATGAAGGAAGGGGCGGTGCTCGATGTCATCAAGGCTGGAAAAATCCAGACGGCGGATTCTGGGCGAGGCGTAAAATTCGACGAAAAGGATTTGCTCGGAACGATAACGATAACGAGAGTCGGCGAGGAAATCTCGTTGGGAACGCTCAAGCAGAACGGTTTTTATGACAAGGTGAACATCGGCGACGAGCTTCTTGTGCGCTCCCTTCCGAATTCGAAGGGCACGAACGACGGCAACATATCGGACACGGCTCCAGCGGCTGGCGAGAACGGCGGAAGAATCCTTCCCGACGATGCCGACAAGAAGAAACTCAACGCGGACGAGCTTGGACTCGTGAAAACGCCGCTCGTCCTCGATTTGATTCGGGATATAAAATAGACTTGTTCGGAGGAAGTCATGTTTGTTTCAGTTGTTTTGGATCCGGGTGGAATGGATTCGGCGAAGGCTATGGCGACGATACTCGCTCGATACAGTTTCAAAAAAATTCAGAGGGCGTGCTGGGAATGCATGAACATAAACGAAGCGCAGCTCGCCGCATTGAAGCGCGAAATCGATGGAGTCACCGATTATTATGACAAATTGCGCATATACCAGTTCCCTGTAAACACGAATTTTGCTATAACTGAACTTCTACACAAAAAATGGAGGCGGTGTGTTTTGGGAGCGTCTCCTGAAACTCAAAAAAAGGCTAAATAGACCTGTTCGTAAATTGGAGTTTACTAACAGGTTCAATGAAGTTCCCTCTAGCCTAAGAATAGAAATTTTTAACGGAGTCATAAGAAATGCTTGAAGAATTGAAAGAGCCGATTTCATCATTGAAAAAGGACATCAAGGGGGTTTGGGACAAACTCGACCCGGCGTCTATCGAAAAAAAGATAAAGGAGACGGAGGTTGTCACTCTCGCTGAAAATTTCTGGGACAATCCTGAGAAGGCTCAGAAGGTCATGAACGACTTGAAGCTCTTGAAGGGGCGGGTCGAGCCGTGGAAGGAATTGATGAATTCCGTCAGCGACATGGAGACCCTTTATGAGCTTGCCATGGACGAGGGCGATTCCGACGGCAGCCTTGAGGCGGAGCTGCGCGAGAATCTGAGCGCGTCGCAGAAGAAATTCGAAGAGCAGAGCATATTGAACCTGCTTTCCGGCGAGGCGGACAAGAACGGATGCTTCTTGACGATTCATGCCGGCGCGGGCGGAACCGAGGCCTGCGACTGGGCGTACATGCTTTCGAGAATGTACATCAGATGGGCGGAGCGGCACGGATACAAGCTTGAGACTGTAGACCTGCAGGAAGACGAGGGCGGAATCAAGTCCACGACGATACAAATCGAGGGCGACTATGTGTACGGCCACCTAAAAGGAGAAGCCGGTGTCCACAGACTCGTAAGAATCAGCCCTTTCGACGCGAACGCGAGAAGGCACACTTCGTTCAGCTCCGTGTTCATCTTTCCAATCCTCGACGACACTATCGAAGTCAACATCAGGCCTGAGGATTTGCGCGTGGACACATACCGTTCGGGCGGAAAGGGAGGCCAGCACGTCAACAAGACCGATTCGGCAGTCCGCTTCACGCACCTTCCGACCGGCATTGTCGTGCAGTGCGATTCAGAGCGTTCCCAGATAATGAACAGGCAGACTTGTATGAATCTCCTCCGCGCGAAGCTGTACGCCTATTACGAAGAGCAGCGTCAGAAGGAGACCGCCAAATTCGGAGCTGAGAAGAAGGACATTTCGTGGGGAAACCAGATTCGCTCCTATGTCTTCCAGCCCTACACGATGGTAAAGGACAACAGGACGAAATTCTCTGTTGGCGATATACAGGCGGTGATGGACGGCGACATCGACCAGTTCATCGATTCGTTCCTTCAGGCGCAGTGGAAAGGACTCCCCCTTGGCGGTGACGACGACACTTCCGACGAAGACCTCTGATTCTTTCGTAAAAATCGATATAAAAAAGTTTCTCAGAAAACTAACCGTGTTTTTCTTGGCCATGCTGATTCCCGTTTCGTTCGCCCATGCGGGCGATTGGGTCTTGGCGGGCGAGGCTTTCACGTCCAAAAAAAGCGATTCATCCTCCGAAAGTCTGAAGAAAGCCTCGGAGGTGATTCCCCAGCTGATTCTCGAACAGATTTCACTCAACAAGACGCGCGTCATACCCGACAGCGAGCTTTTGGACAGGAAGCTGAACACTCTCCAGACAGAGCGTCTTTCCCTTTTTTTGGAGCTTGAGAAGGAAATCAAGACCCGCGATGCCCTCGTAATCTCTGAGAAAAAGCCGAAGAGCCTTGAGAAGAAGCTCGTCGAGGCGAACAAGAAAATCGCCGAAATCCAGGAAAAAATCGAAGCGAATTTGAAGGCTGCCGACGAGGAAATCGAGAAGATGGAGAGCGAATCTTCCGGTGAAAGGAAAATGGACGGCGAGGGGGCTGTCGGAAAAAAGGAATCTAAGGGGCCTTACGAATTTTTCAAGAAAGTCTTTCCGATGCGCTTTTTCAGGCGGGACGAAAAAACGAAGGAGATTGTGAGCGAGGACATCGCCGTCTACAAGAACGATGTTTCCGCTTTGTTCAAGGCGAGCGAGGAAGCGGCGGCGCAGGGGCGGAAGAGCTATGCGTTCGGCAAGGAAGTGACGGCAGCGAAAATAAACGGGCTTTTGACCGGAACAATCGTCTCCTACGGCGAGTACATCGGAGTCACGGCCGAGATTTTCGTCTATCCCGGCGCGAAGTCGATAGGTGTCGTTTCGGAAGTCGGAAGCATTACGAATTTGGTTCCGCTCGCGAAAAGAATCCTTCAGGGAATGTCTCCGAAAATAGCGAACAACATGCCTGTTCTTTTGAGGTTCGACATAGACTCCGCCGATTCTGGAATGTCTGTCACGAACCCTGTCGTCACAATCGACGGCGTAGTCTCGAAAAACGCCGAGGACGCCCTCCTCGATTCTGGAATACACACGATTTCCGTCGAGGCCCCCGGATTCGAGACCGCTTCCATAAGCTATTCGTTTACCGGGGATTCCGAATTTTCCGTTGTCGCCCGTCTTGTTCCGGTCGTTTCAGGCACGATGAACATAAGACTGAAGAAATTCAAGGACGGACTTTTCTACGCAGATGCCATAGAGTCGTCTCCGTTGAGCGTCGAAAGCCCGTATTCTCCGATAAGCGTCAACGGCAAGGACATCCTCGCTGTCTTTGAGGATTCCTCAACGAAGGAGCGGGCGTTCGTCTTTGTTCCGTTCGATTTGGCGACGGATGGAGGAGAACTACTCGTCAACGCGAAGACGTTCGACCGCGCGGACAACATCGACAGGCGGCGGCGCGAGATGTACATAGCGTACAGCGCGCTCATCTGCTCCCTGCCGTTCACGTTCTACAGCCTCGGAGAATTCGACTCCAGGAACAACGCCTACGCGATGGGAAGGGGCGACTACGACAACCTTTTGAAGTGGCAGAACATATCGAACATATCGCAGGTCGTGACGTTCGTCTGCGCAGGCTGGTTCGCGGTCGAGCTTGTGCGGTACTTGTTCGCCGCGAACAGGGTTCTTCCGGCTGCGGCGAAATCCGACAGGGACCGTGAGTCGTACATGCAGAAAATCGAGTCGCTCCGTGTGGAGGCTGCCAACAACGATGCCGATGAGAAAAGCGCGGACACGGACGCTCCTGGCGATGTTGCCGTCGACGAGACTGAACCGAACTCGTCTAATAGTGTACAATAGAGCAAAGAGCAATATAGAGCAAAGTGATTAAAAGTGGGGTTGTAAATGGCAAAAGTTTCTTTCTTTGGGAAAATCAAGAATCTATTCAAGCCGAAAAGCAAAATCAGCGAAGAGTTCTATGACGATTTGACGGACGTTCTCGTGGAGGGCGATATCGGAGCCAAGTTCGCGTTCGAGTTGTCCGAGCGGCTTCGCGACGTGTGCGATTCAAAGAAAATCGAAGACGAGGGCGAAGTCAGGCTTGAGCTGAAAAAACTTCTCCTTCCGTATGCGAAATCGGTCTCGTTCGCGCCTGAAAAAGGAAAGGTCAACATATACATGATGCTCGGCGTGAACGGTGTCGGAAAGACCACTTCCGCAGCGAAAATAGCGAAACTCTACCGTGATTCCGGGGAGAGCGTCCTTCTCGCGGCGAGCGATACTTTCCGCGCGGCCGCCGAGGAGCAGCTTGAGATGCATGGCGAGAGGCTCGGAATCAGGGTCATCGCGCACCAGCACGGAACCGACCCCGCGGCCGTAGTTTTCGATGCAGCGGATTCCGCAAGGGCGGCGGGCGGCGCTCTAGTCATAGCCGACACCGCCGGGCGTCTCCACAACAAGGAGAACCTCGTCCGCGAACTCCAGAAAATCAACAAGATAGCCGCCCAGAAAGCCGACGAGGGCTGCTTCAAGAAACTCATCGTAATCGACGCGACTACAGGACAGAACGCGCTTCGTCAGGCCGAGGTCTTTTCCGAGGCTGTCGGTGTCGACGGAATCGTGCTTACGAAGTACGACTCCACTGCGAGGGGCGGTGTCGCGTTCACAATCGGAAAGGAGCTTTCGCTTCCTGTCGCGTTCGTCTGCACCGGAGAGAAATACGAGGACATTCGGAGTTTCGACCCTGAAAAGTACACGAACGAATTCCTGGGTCTAGAAAATTGAGGAAAAAAACGTCCGTCGTTCTCGCTTGTCTCTTTTTCTCGGCCTTCGCCCTCTGTTGCGCGGAAAATTACGGGCGTGGGTTGTATTTCGACCTGTCTTTCGGAAACAGGTTCCTGCTTGATGACGGTTTTTCTTCTGTTAGCCGCTTCGCTTCCGTCTTGACGGCGCGCGAATCCGCTTTCAGACATGCATCGCGGCAAAAAGACGACGCAGGGGCTGTTGCCGACGATTCTCTGGAATCTTTGGTCGGCGAGGAGCAGGAGGCTGATTCCGAATTCTTCGATGGAAGCGGATTATTGGAGGCCCTGGACGGAAAGGACGAGAGGGGAATCCAGGAAGGCGACGAGCAGAAAGTCGAAATCCCGGAGTTCGTCTACTACGACAAGGACGGAGAAATCAGGCGGTTCACCTACGATGGCGAGCAGATGACGGCCAGAAAGAGGATTCTTGGATACGGGGACGACGGAGAGGAACTTTTCCAGACAGAGATAGTTTCCGCATACGGAAAGAAAATCAAGAAGCGCGTTTTCGATGCGGATTCCAGGCTTGTATCAAGCGAGTCGTTTTTGATTGGCTCTTCCGCGAAGGATTTCAGTCTGACGTCGAGCAGGTCGTATTCTTATGCGGAAGACTCGAAAATCCCCGAAAAAAGTTCCGAGGTCGACTACGCCAATCATTCGGGCTTCGACAGCCAGTTCAACGAAAAGGGGCTTCTGCTCTCTCGTTTCGACTATTCGCTTCCGGAAGACGGTTCCGGCGGAGAGAGGACTCCGGTGAAGAGAGTCTCCTTCGAATATGACGAGAGCGACAGGGTGGTCGTGGAGGAGAATTCTGTTTGGAGCGGCGGGGTCGAGTCGGTGAGGAAGATGGCCTACAAGTTCACGGATTTGAGCGCGGACCCGGATTTTGAATACTATGAGGACGGAATACTGCGTCTTCGCAGAAATTTCGACGATGAGAAAAACTATTACGAGACAACATTCATGGAAGATGGATTCTCCATTCTCGCTTATTTCGAGGACGGAGTGAAATTCTATGAGATTGTCTATTTGAACGGTGTGGAAGTCAGAAGAAAATACTATGATTTCGACTAGATTTTTTTGCAGGTGATTATGTTCAGCAAGTGGATTTTGTTCGTTTCAAGAAGGTTCTCTAAAGTTGACAGGCAGGGACGTTCCGCCGTCACCTCGATGCTGGCGTCGCTTGGGATATGCTTCGGCGTGATGACGTTGATTACGGTCATAAGCGTCATGAACGGCTTCCAGATGAGCTTCATCGATTCGATAATGGAAGTCAGCTCGTACCATGTGCAGGTGTCGGGATTCGGAAAGGACGGCGAATCGTTGGAGCGGTTCAGGGAATACTGCATTCGCGACGACGAGATTCTGTCGTACGTTCCTTATCTTGAGGCTCAGTCGCTCGCCGTAGGGCGCAACGAGAAGCAGACGGCGGCTCTTCTCCGCGCGGTTCCCCCGACAGTGCGCGACGACGATTCCGGGTTCGCCTCGGAAGTGAGGATGTGGAGCGGAAATTTCGACTTGTCCAGTCCAGACTCCATCGTCCTCGGAAGCGACCTTGCCCACGCGCTCGGCGTCAGAATCGGGGGCGTCGTAAATTTGTGCGCGCTCTCCGGTGGAGCGGACGTTGACCTGTTCTCCTCCGACCGTGTTTTCACGGTCACGGGGATATTCAGGACGGGGTTCGCGGACATCAACTCGTCATACGCTTTCGTCAATTTCGACGACGGAAAGAGATACTTCGGCGAAAAAGCCGTTGAGAATCTCGTCTACGGCCTGAAAATCAGAGACAAGTACAAGGATGCGAGGGTAGTCTCCAGACTTCGGCAGGAATTCCCGAATCTGAAGGTGGAATCGTGGAAGAATTTCAACCGCTCGTTCTTCGGCGCGCTCCGCGTGGAAAAGAACATGCTCATGGTTCTCGTGTTCCTCATTTTTGTCGTCGTCGGGATAAACATCTTCTCCGGTATGCGGCGCATGGTGTTCGAACGCCGCGAGGAGATAAGCATAATGTCGGCTTTCGGCGGGCGGAAGAGCCAGATTCCGTCGATTTTCGTGATGCAGGGATTTTTGACCGGCTTTTTCGGAGCGGTGCCCGGCCTCGTGCTTGGGCTTCTTTTGTGCGTTCGCATGTCGGACATATTCATGCTCATCTCCAAGGCGACGTACTATATCCAGCTTTTCTTCGTCATGCTCGCATCTCCTGAGAGCGGAGATTTCGTAAGGGAGAATTCGATGTTCATGGTCTACGCGGGAATCCCCCCGAGGGTGGAGCCTGGGGAGGTCCTCGTGATAACCGTGTTCGGGATGTTCTCGTCACTCGTCGCGAGCTGGATTGCCAGCAGGAACGTCCTGAAGATGACTGTCGCGGAAGTCATGAGGGATGAATAGTTTTTTTTTATTTTATGGAGGAAAAATGGGCGGAAATCATATCGTTTCGATAAGGAAACTTGAGAAGACTTACAAAACCGACAGCGAGACACTCACGATTTTGAAGGATGTCGATTTCGATGCCGAGCGTGGAAAGAAAATCGTCATAGTAGGACAGAGCGGAAGCGGAAAAAGCACGTTCCTGAACATACTCGGCGGACTCGACTCGGCCACCAGCGGCTCCGTCGTGGCTGGCGGATTCGATGTGACGTCGCTCGACGAGAAGGGGCTTTCCGAGTACCGCTCGAAATTCCTCGGCCTCATATTCCAGTTCCATTACCTTCTCAAGGATTTCTCCGCTTTGGAGAACGTCTTCCTCCCGGCTTTCATGGCCGGAGTCCCGAAAAAAGAGGCGATGTCGAAGGCGCGGGGGCTTCTTGTCGACGTTGGGCTGGAGTCTCGCATGAACCATCTTCCGTCCCAGCTCTCAGGCGGCGAGAGGCAGCGCGTGGCCGTCGCTCGCTCTTTGATAAACGACCCGGAGCTGATTCTGGCGGACGAGCCGACCGGAAACCTCGACCCCGCGAACGCCGAGATGATAGGAAACCTGCTTTTTTCGATGGCCGACAAGTACGACAAGACGCTCGTCCTCGTGACGCACGACATGCGCCTGGCCGAAAAGGGCGATTTCAAGTATTCGATAAAAAACGGAAAACTGGTGAAGGGTGAGTGAATGAAAACTGAAGCGTCGGTTCTTTTCGCGGCCCGTCTTTTGTTCCCCAAAACCGGGAAAAAGTCGAACGCGCGCAGAAGCCTCATTGGAGCGATGGTCTGCATCGGAATAAGCCTTGTGCCGCTCGTCATGGTGCTTTCCGTCTCCAACGGAATGATAGAGGGAATAACGGACAGGATGATTGGCCTTTCCACGTCGCACATAAGCTGCGTGCTGCAGAACGAGACGGAGGCTGTCTCTTCCTTCGGCTCCTTCAAGAAAGTCTCGTCCGAGTTGAACATCCTTCCCGGTGTGGTCGATTCGTTCCCGGAAATTCAGGGGATGGCTCTCGCGTCGTCCCTTTCCGGGCGCACGGGTGCGTCGGTCAGGGCGGTGGAGAAGGACGTCTTTTCCAGGAACAAGTCATTTTCTGAGCTTTTCGAGGTCGTGGACGGAAAAACGGAATTCGATTCGGAAAAGTCTGCGATAATCGGAAAGAAACTTTCGGAGATTCTGGGGGTGAAGGCCGGAGACACGGTAAGGCTCATAACGATACGCGACGACGGGAATTCGGCGGACGGAGAAGTTTCTCTTCGCCCTCGCATAACTTCGCTCAAGGTCTCCGGAATCGTCTCCAGCGGGTATCAGGAACTGGACGCTCTGTGGCTGTTCGTTCCGATTGAGACAGGCTTCTCCGTCCTTCCGATGAAGTCGTCGAAATTCGTCATAGGCGTGGAGACCGAAGACGCGTTCGACATCTCGCTGGAGCGCGCGGTGCGGTATGTTGAGCGCACAGTGCCGAAGGGGACGAGGGTCTACCGCTGGAACGAGCTGAATTCCGCACAGTACGAGAATTTCGCTTCGACACAGACGATGCTCCTCTTCATAATGATGCTGATTGTCCTTGTCGCGTCCGTGAACATTTCGAGCGCGCTCATAATGCTCGTCATGGAGCGCAGGAAGGAGATTGCGATTCTGAAAAGCCTGGGGGCTTCCCCTTCTGGAATCGCGCTCTCGTTTTTGCTGACAGGAATGGTGACAGGACTTTTCGGAGTCCTCATCGGCATTCCCTGCGGTCTCCTCTGTTCCGTCAATTTCAGTTCGATAATGAATTCAATAGAAAAAATCGTCAATGTCGTCTACGAATTCTTCCATGTGCTTTTCCACGGAAATCCTGACACTCTGACGATTCGGCTTTTGGATCCCGCCTTCTACCTGCAGAACGTCCCCCTCGCGATTCCCCTTCCTCAGCTTGTGGTGGTCGCGAGCGGGACACTCGTGCTCTCCCTCTTCGTCAGCGCGATTCCTGCAATAAGGGCGGGGGCTGAAAAACCGATTGAAACGTTAAGGAAAATTTAGTTATTATTTTGTCTATGCTTTGTAGTCTTTGTCACGAAAACGAGGCCTGCATTTTTGTCGAACAGACGAATGTGGTGACCCAGAAAAGAAGAATGTGTCTCTGCGCGGATTGCGCCCGTCAGTTCGGCATCCCGCCGACATCGAAAACGATGACGAAATCGTTGACGGCTCTTTTCGACGCTTTTTTGAAGGTGAACAACGCCAACGATGTGTACAGGAATTCCCCCGACAGCAAAAAACTCTGCCCTGTATGCGGCATCAGCCTCCTTTCTATAAAAAAGACCCGCAAGGTCGGTTGTCCTGAGTGCTATGCCATTTTCAAGGACGAGATAAACGATATCCTGAAGAACATAGGAGTCACGAACGAGTACACAGGCTCCATGCCTAAGCGCATAAGGAATTTCAGCTCGGTGTTGACCACGAGGGTCGCAATCCAGGGAAAGCTTGAGGAATCCCTAAAAAAGGAAGACTACGAGAAAGCCGCAATCTACCGCGACTATCTAAAAGCGTTGGAAAAAGCCCCTGTTGCGGGCGACGGTGACGCGGAAGATGAGTGACAAAGTTTCATCATCTGCAATCGGCGACGCGTGGTTCGCTTCCGAGGGACCGGAAAGCGATGTCGTCATATCGACAAGGGTGCGCCTCGCCAGAAATTTGGCGAATTTTCCGTTTCCTGTCCGTTTCCGCGGCGACGACGCCGACCATGTGCGCGCGATTGTCTTCGACGCTTTCTCCCATTGCTCGGCACCGGACAACTATCAGGCCGTGATAACGTCGAACCTCGATTATGTCGGAAAAAAGATTTTGTGCGAGCGCGGAGTCATGGAGGCTTCCACTCCAGTGTCTACCGGTTCTGGAATCGTAATCAGCACGGACGGGGTTCTTTCTTGCATAGTGAACGGAGTCGACCATCTGCGTTTGTCCTCGTTCGTTCCGGGGCTTGCCGGTGTCGAGGCGTTCGAGATGGTCAAGCGCGTGGACGACGAACTGCAGAATTCCATCCAGTTCGCGGCGAGCGTGGAGCATGGATACCTCACTTCCGACATGAGCGACTGCGGAAGCGGAATGAAAGTCTCTTGCCGTGTGCATCTTCCATCGATAACGTTCGCGAAAAAGTTGAAGGACGTCTTTGTGGAATTCGACAAGCGGGGAATAGAAGTGCGCGATTCGTTCGGGCTTGGATCGGAGAAGGAGTCCGCGCTCGGCTGCTTCTATCAGGTTTCGACAAAAGTCGCCGGAAACGGAAGCGAAATAGAGCAGATGGCGGGACTCATCGGCGCCGTGAAATTCCTTGCGGAGACCGAACGGAAGATTTCCAGGGAGATTTTTGTCTTGCGGGCCACCGAGATAAAGGACATGATTTACAAGTCGTACGCTTCGTCGAAATTTTCCTTTCTGCTCTCGGAACGTGATGCCGTGGAGGCGATTTCCCTTGTCAAGTGGGGGAAGAACCTCGGTGCCGTAAAAGGAATTTCTGACAGCGAGTTGTGCGCCCTTTTGTACAGGATAAGAAGCGGGCACCTCCAGTTCTTGATGAAGAGCAAGGATTTTGCTTTCCCAAACGATGTGGCGAAAAGCCCTCTTCTAAAAGAAAACAGCATACGTTCATTGATAATTCAGGAAGCGTTTTCACAGATTTCGTTTAACTAGGATACAAGTCAAGGAGAAATGAATATGAAAGGAATGTCGAATCTTGTCGACCGGCTTCTTCTTCTCGCACAGGATGAGGGGCGGAACAGCGGAGCTTACGAGCTTCAGCCTGAACACGTCCTTTTGGCTCTTTTGAAAAACGCGGAGGGCTACGGCTACAAACTCCTTCAGCATTTGAACCTGAACGTTCTTTCATTCCAGCTCATGCTTGAGCAGAGCGTCACGAACGACGACGTGAAACCTCAGCAGATGGTTGGCGCCCTCCAACCGTCCCACAGGCTTCGTTCTGTGCTCGATGCGGCCGTCATCGAGTCGCGCTCCATGCAGAACACTTCCGTCGGAACCGAGCACTTGATAATCGGAGCGAGCCTTGAAGAGCGGAGCGTGACGGCCAGATTCTTCGCGAACTCCGGTATAGATTTGGAGAAGCTCAGGCGCGTGGCGAAGGAAATCCAGCACGAGAACAACGATGTCGACGAGGACACCGACCCTTCCGAAGTCGCGGATGCCGAAAAGAATTTGGAGCCTGAATTCGCCGGCCGCCCGAAATCCGACAAGAAACAGAAAGGCTCCTTCCTTTCAAAATACGCGAAAAACCTCACAGCCATGGCGAAAGACGGAAAACTCGACCCGGTGATAGGCCGCTCGGACGAGATTGCCAGGGCGATACAGATTCTGAGCCGCCGAACAAAGAACAATCCGATTCTTCTCGGAGAGCCGGGCGTCGGAAAAACAGCCGTCGTCGAAGGTCTCGCCCAAAAGATTGCGGCGCGGGACGTTCCGTACAATCTCTACGACAAGCGCGTCATGAGCCTCGACTTGACCGCGATGGTCGCGGGGACGCGCTACCGCGGCGACTTCGAGGAGCGCATGAAGAAGATGATACAGGAAGTCGAGGAATGCAAGGACGTGATTCTCTTCATCGACGAAATCCACATGATGATTGGCGCGGGCGACTCTTCCGGCGGAACGATGGACGCGAGCAACATACTGAAGCCCGCCTTGAGCCGCGGTGAAATCCAGCTCATCGGAGCGACCACGCTCAAGGAGTACCGCCAGCACATCGAGAAGGACTCCGCCCTTGAGCGCAGGTTCCAGTCGGTCACAGTCGACGAGCCTTCAATCGAGGACAGCATAAAAATCATCGACGGTCTCAAGCAGAAGTACGAGGAATTCCACAATGTCGTCTACGAACCTGATGTCGTTCCCGCCATCGTGAAGCTCAGCGCGCGCTACATTCCCGACAGGCACCTTCCCGACAAGGCGATAGACATTCTGGACGAGGCCGGAAGCGCGAAGAAAATCGAGGGCAACGAGAAGCCCGCCCAGCTTGCCGAGCTTGAACTGAAACTTGAGGCCCTCACGAAAGAGAAGGACGAGATGGTCTCTTCCAAAAAGTACGAGAACGCGGCAATCGCCCGCGACCAGGTGAAGGAGCTTCAGAAGCAGATAGACGGGCTCAGCGAGTCTTGGAAGGCGAACGCGTTGAGCGAGGCGAGGCGCGTTTGTGTCGGGGATGTCGAGAAAGTCATAGCCGGAATGACAGGAATCCCTGTGGAGCGGCTGGACTTGAACGAGTCCGCAAGGCTGCTCGGCATGGAGGAAGAACTCCACAAGTCCGTCATCGGTCAGGACGAGGCCGTCCGCCTTTTGAGCAGCACGGTCAGAAGAAGCCGCTCCGGTGTTTCAAGCCCGAACAGGCCAATCGGCTCGTTCATATTCCTCGGCCCTACCGGTGTCGGAAAGACGCAGCTGGCGAAGTCGATCGCGAAATTCCTTTTCGGCTCGGAGGATTCTCTCATTCGCATCGACATGAGCGACTTCATGGAAAAATTCACGTCGACACGCCTTGTGGGAGCGGCTCCAGGCTATGTGGGCTACGAGGAGGGCGGCTCGCTCACGAACAAGGTCAGGCAGAAGCCTTACTCCATCGTCCTTTTCGACGAGATAGAGAAGGCGCACCCGGACGTCTTCAACTTCCTCCTGCAGATACTTGAAGAGGGGCAGCTCTCCGACAACCTCGGCCATGTCGTGAATTTCAGGAACACGCTCATCATCATGACTAGCAACGCCGGTTCGGGGGAAATCCTTTCCGAGAAAAAACTCGGATTCTCCTCTTCATCGACCGGCCTTATTTCCCACGAAGAGCTCAAGTCGAACGTGATGGAGGAACTCAAGAAGATAATGAGGCCTGAGCTTTTGAACAGAATCGACGACATTGTCGTCTTCGACCCGCTAACGAGGGACGAGGTCTCAAAAATCCTCGACATCCAGCTTAAGGAGCTTGAGGACAGGATTTCTGAGAAGAGCATAAAGCTGAACGTGACGGATGGGGCAAGGGAGTACCTCCTCGACAACGGATACGACCCGGAGATGGGTGCGCGTCCAATGCGCCGCCTCATCCAGAACGAAATCGAAGACCAGCTTGCGACTTTGATTTTGAAGAACGAAGTCTCCCCCGACGGACGCGTGAATGTCGATAAAATCGATGGAAAAATAGTGGTGAAGTAGAAACAGGCGATTTTCTGTCTTTAGAGTCGGTTTTCTTCAAAAAAATTACCATACAAAAAAAAAAGTATGTGTTATTTTTCTCTGCGGAGGAAAATAATGCTTAACAAAAAGTTAACAATCAAAGTGGGACTGGCCGCCATGCTTGCTGCCGGTATATTCTCCAGTTGCGACACGTCGACCCGCGACTTGGACGAAGATAATTCAGCCATCATCGACGGATTCCCCGAAGATTTGCTTGCGACGCTTGAGCTACAGAACAACATCGACTTGAACAACGATGGAAAGTTGAGCGGCCACGAGGCTGCATCGCTCACGTCTCTCGACTTGTCTGGGTACGTGTGCGGTTGGGTTTCGGACAGCGACGAGTCTGTGGCGACCGACAGTTCAACTGGGCTTGCTCTCACATACGAGGAAGGCGTCGCCAATGGGTATTCCGCAGACGGTTCGGGATACACTTGGACCGACGAGCTTTCCTGGCTCGACAAGCTTTCCTATTTCACCGGTCTTGAGTCGTTCACGGTCGGTTCTGAAAGCAAGGCCTGCGCCCTGTCCTCGATAGACATATCGAAATTGTCGTCCCTTGAGACCCTGAACCTTGTCTATACAAATGTTTCCGAGCTTGATTTGACAGGGCACGAAGCCATCACTTCCCTGACAATATCGAAAAGCTCGAAAATCTCTTCCTTGAACCTCTCTTCGGTTCCGAATCTAGTCTCCCTCGACATCCGAGGCTGCTCTGTAAAGTCTGGTCTCGAGTACATTCCGAATCTGACAGCTCTCACGAACCTCAAAATCCACCGACTCGGAGCGAACAACAACGCCGTGATGGGAAAGGACGAGGACGGAAACTACGCGGTCGATTTGACGGCAGCGACTTACGCGAACAACAACAATGTCGAATCTTTGGCGAGCGGAGCGTTCGACAAGTTGGTGAACCTCGCGGAAATCATGGCGGAGAACTGCGGAATCACTTCAATAAACTTGTCCGCCTGCTCGAACCTCAAGAACATCTACCTTGAAGCGAACAGCATCAGCGGAGAACTCGACTTGAGCGGCATAAACACAGGATTCAAGAACATTCAGCTCACTGGAAACCCGGATTTGGCGTCTTTCACGCTTCCCGGAAGCAAGACTGCGACAGGAAACGTCTACGCAGACACCGGCGTGACATGCACCAATGCGGACGCTACCGGCACACAGACTGCCACCACGGCATTCGCAAGCGGAAAATGCACAACTTCATGGAACTAGGCGAGGAGAAAATGATGAAAAGGACAAATGCTTTGAAAATCGCTGGATTGACCGCCGCAGCCGCATCGCTTTTCGTTGCGGCCTGCTCCGACCCGTCAGGCGTTTCTTACGACAGCAGTGCGAGGGCCGTCGGGTACGCTTCACACGCAGGTGTTGACGGAGGGGACGACGCGGACGTCTACCACACTTACTACATAAACGAATTCGACACGAACACGCCGTATACATACGACAACGACTCTGCGGGAGCGAGAAGCTGCGAGGTTTTGAACGTAGTTTTGACGGACTTGAAATATAGGCAGAAGAGCGGAAAGTACTGGGGCGGAGACAAACTGGATTCCACCGAGGCAAAATACAATGGAGGCACAAACTACTCCAAGAAGCTTTCCGACTTGTGCATAAACAAGGACAACACGAGCTGCGACTGGGACCAGGACGGTACGGTGGACTTCTATCTGACTGGCGGAAAAGACTTGAACCCTGTCCTGATTTGCCTCGAAGGCGACGTGGAGAACTCCTGCACGACCGACAGCGGCTGGGAAAGCGCGGGCCAGACTGGAAGAATCGTCACGTTGAATGGACTCAAGAACGTGACGATTCAGGGAGTGGGCGAGAGCGGAGCCACGCTCGTCCATTACGGATTCAAAATATCGAGCTGCAGCAACATCATAATCCGGAACCTCTCGTTCTCCGCTCCGTACAAGGACGCCATCGACATCGAGGGCAGCGACTGCGTTTTGATTGACCACTGCTCCTTCTCCGATTGGATTTCCGAGGACGAGCCATACACAGACTCGTCGGGGAATTCCGTCTCCAGCGACGGAGCGATTGACATAGGCGGCGGAAGCACCAACGTCACCGTTTCCTACAACCACTTCGACGACACGAACAAGAACATGCTCTATTCATCGGGAAACTACGGGGCGGACGACGGAAACACCGACTCAAAGCAGACGGTCTCCGTCATGTACAACTGGTTCGAAAAGACTCACCAGAGAAACCCGATGGTGAGGTTCGGAACTGTCCACGTCCTCAACAACTTCTACGACAACGTCTCTTCTTACGGAATCGACGGAAGACACGCCGCCCGCATCCTTGTCGAGGGAAACTATTTCCTGAACACGAAGAAAATCTCCCAGACTTCCTTCATCGCCGGCGAGATTCCTTCATTCCTCAGCCAGAAAGATTGGGGATGGGAATACGGATATCCGGCTCTCATAAAACTTCAGGACAACTACAGCAAGTACAACGGCGAAGTCGTCTATCCAGTGCACCACGGCGTGAACGGGTTGAACGGAGTCACTGCGGTCGAAGTTTTGGCGACAAGCAACCCGGAATATGACGATTCTGGAAACCTTGTCGCGCGTGGCAGCGGCGACGATTTCGCTCCGACTACATTGGACGGAACAACTTGCGTCTACGACAACGACAAGCACAACGGCGCGCAAAGTTGGGACTACACGCCTCCATACGAGTACGTCTCGATGAAGCCTTCCGATGTTCCAACTTACGTCAAGGCCAACGCTGGAAACGTCTACAAGTTGAGCAGACCTGCGAATTTGAAAGCTGCGCAACTTTTGGTGAGTCACGGCTCAATTTATTCAGAGAGCTTCACAAGTACACTTTGGTAAGGAAAAACGGAGAATTTTGGAAATGAAAAAGATACTTTTTGTTTTTGCACAGGCGTTGCTGCTCTCGCCAATCTTTTCGCAGGAGATTCCTGATGCATCGTATGGCGAAGTTGCCGAGCCTGTCGTTGAAGATGACGCTGAGAAAAAGAATCCAGAGCCTGTGGGCGAGGAGACCAAGGAAGGGCCTTCGTTTTCCGTTTTCGGCGACCTCTATTTCACAGGATACATCTCCGAGAACCACCGCGGAGTGAGCATGAAGAACGGCAACCAGGACGACAGCCTTGTCGGAATCAAGGCGAAACTCGATGAGTACACGGGAGCTGTCGCAAGGTTCAAGTTCACTGCCGCAGCGAATGCTGACAGCGACGACAAGACAGTCGATTTCAAGGATGCGTACGTCTACAGCGATGTCCTGGGCGAGTGCGGAATCGATGTCGCTTCCCTTGTGCTGAAAGCCGGATACAAGAGCTGGAACAGCGACTATTTTTGTCCTTCTGCCATGACGATTGACGACACATACGTCCAGAACGACAAGACGAAAGATCGCTTGAGCTTCAGAGTCGACGCTGGCTACAACGACGAGAAGTGGCCAGTGACTCTGAGTTTCGCTTCCGACTTGGATTTCGGCTCCGCCTTGAACGACAGTGACAACAACAATGCGGGGCAGACGTTCTTCGCTCAGGTATCCGAAAAAAAACAACCTGTTTTGGGCTATGTCGACATCGACTGGAATTTCTATTTCTGCCGCTATTTCAACGAGCTGAATTCCGATTCGACGGCTGTTGATTATGACCACTTCATCCAGCACATGGGCGCGACTATGGGTGTGGATGTCCTCGTCATCCCGAATCTCTTGGGAAGGAAAGTCTCCGTCCGTCCGGGATTCGCGTGGGAATACACGAGAACAGTCTCCGAAAACGACAACGAGTCGACTTCATGGGATTTTCAGGTCGGACTCAAGGCTTCCGTCGAGAAAATCGCCTCGCTTTCGCTCATGTATTTCCGCGACGGTGAGAACCCAGTCTACGACAAGGGCGACTACAACCCCGCCAGATACTTCGCCTTCCAGACAAGCTTCGACATGGTGGAGAAATTTTCGGCGTATTACGGAATGGCCTACCAGTTCAATGAAACTGTCGTGAACGCGGCTCCGTCTTCCGCTGCCGACAGGACTTCGTTCGAATTTGGAGCTTCGTTCGTCCCTCTCCAGAAAGTCTGCTTCACGCTCGGTTGGCAGCGCGGAGAGTGGGGAATCAACGCGCCTGTCACGAATTTGAAAGACGAGACTGGAGCGTTGTCGAAGGGGCAAATCTTTTTGCAGACAAGGTTCTCTTTCTGATTTGACTTGAGCCAGTCTGACTTTTTAGCGGCGGCGGACGCGGGATTTGAGACATTTCAGCGTCCGCCGCCGCTTTTTCTGTTCCCTCTTTCCCTGTCGTTGCAACATAATCAATTTCAAACTAGAATCTTCTATTAAAATTCAAATCAATTTTGGGAGAAAAAAAATGAACAAGGCTCTTGAGACGCTCAAGGCACGCGGATTTTTCGCGCAGTGCACAGACGAGCAAGCACTTTCGGACAGAATGGACAAGGGACCTGTAACTTTCTATGTGGGATGCGACCCTACCGGACCGTCCTTGCACATCGGACACATGGTTCCCTTCTTCGCTCTTCGCCATTTGAGAAAATTCGGACATTGCGGAATCGCGCTGATTGGCGGAGGAACTGCCCGAATCGGCGACCCGTCTGGAAAAACCGAGATGAGGAAGATGATTACCTACGAGCAGATTGACTCGAACGCCGCCAACATAAAGAAGCAGCTCGACAAGTTCATCGGCTTCGACGGCAAGACGGCTTATTCAGTGAACAACAAGGACTGGCTCGCGGACATGAACTACATCGACTTCCTCCGAGATGTCGGCTCGTGCTTCTCCGTGAACAAGATGCTCACGTTCGAGGCGTACAAGCAGAGGCTTGAGCGCGGACTTTCGTTCATCGAATTCAACTACCAGCTTCTCCAGGCATACGATTTCCACCAGCTCCACGTCCGCCACAACTGTGAGCTTCAGATTGGCGGCGACGACCAGTGGGGCAACATCACGGCCGGTGTCGACCTCATCAGAAGAAAGTGCGGCGGAACCGAGGAGTCGAACGCGGAGCACCAGGTATTCGGTTTGACATTCCCGCTCATCACCCGCGCGGACGGAAAAAAGATGGGCAAGACGGAGAAGGGCGCAATCTTCCTCGATGAATCCCTCACTTCTGTTTTCGACTTCTTCCAGTATTGGAGAAACGTTGCCGATCCTGATGTCGAAAAATTCTTCAAGCTCTTCACTTTCTTGGAACTCGACGAAATTTCGGAAATCTGCAAGGGCGACATCAACGCGGCGAAAGAGCGGCTCGCCTTCGAAGTCACGAAAATCATCCACGGGGAGGAAAAGGCCAATTCTGCGCTCGCAGGTGCAAAGGCCGCTTTCAGTGGTGAAGGCGACAAGACCCAGATGCCTTCAATCGAAATCTCCAAGGCCGATGTCGAGAACGGGGTCGGAATCTTGAACCTCTTCGTGCAGGCGGGACTCTGCTCGTCGAACGGCGAGGCAAGGAAACTCATAATCGGAAACGGCGCGTCTTTGAACGGCGAGAAAATCACCGACCCGACACTCAAAGTCACGACCGCGAACCTCGATTCTGACGGAGAAATCGTCCTCAAGTCGGGCAAAAAGAAGTTCTGCCGAATCGTGTTGAAGTGAATTTTGTTCCGAATCGGATAAAATTCATCATTTAAAGTTCCGATACTCTAAGGGACGAAGTTTGCGTTTTTTCCGCGGCTTCGGAACTTGGAGTATTATGAAAAAATCAATTCTGTCTTTGCTTTTTATTTTTGTGGCGTTTTCTGTTCATGCGAAGGCGAAAGCGCTTTCCGTGCAGATAATACAGAACAATCCCGGCCAGGAAAAGACGTGGGCCACAAGCGAATTTTTCGAGCAGTCCGTCATAAACTACTATTTCGATTCCGGGCGGATAGTTTCGAATTCTCCAATATACATAACTACCAACGACAGCGAAAAAAACAGGAAGGCCCTGAGAGCCGCGCTGATAGAGAACAACGACGGCGGAATGGACTACCTCATCCGAATCGAGCTTTTCTTCAAAATGTCGAAGACAGTCGCTCCCGACATCCCAAAACTCGGAAATCTGGACAAGGTTGAGTGGATTGTCTACAACGTCGGAACTGGGGTCGAGATTTCATCGGGCAGCAAGAAACCTTCAAAAGTCACGACATCGAACGACAACGAAATAGGGATAGAGTCATTCGCCTACGAAGTGGTGGAGGAATTGACTTCTTCTTTCGACAACTGATTTTTGTTATGGATGGACGATGAGCATGAGAAAATTTAAAAAAATATCCAGTTTGTTTTTTGTCTCGTTTGTAGTGGCTTTCGCATTCGCTGCCGCTCGTCCGTCGTTGGATGGGCGCGCTGCTGTCGCTGAGTCTGGAGTTCTCCCCAGTGGAATGTTCGCGGAGGCTGTCGGATTCCGTCCCGGCGACACTGTCTGCGTCACGAACCAGTTGAACGGGAAGTCCGTCGATGTCCTCGTTGTTGGCGCGCTGGATCCTAGCGAGGGCTTCGCAGTCCTGTTGTCGCCCGAAGCCGCCGAGTCTGTCTCCATAAGAAAAGATTCAAATGTTCTCGTCAAGGTTTCCAAAATTTCTTCATCCTCAGAAATACAGACTTTTGCCGATGCTGGGGAGGATGATGACGAGTTTCTGGAAGAGGATTCCATTGAAGGCGATGCCGAAGAATCTTCTGAGCCAGAAGTACCTGAAACTGCCGACCCCGTTGTCCCAAACGCCACTGAACAATCCGAGGTTACCGAGCCGGAGACTGCGGAAACTGAACAGCCTGATATTGCCGAGGAAGCATCTGAGTCCATCGGGATTCCTGAATCGGAGAACGCCGAGCCAGCCGAACTGGAGATTGCGGAGACTGAACCGTCCGCTCCTGCCGAAATCGAAAAAAACGACACCTCGTCCGAGCCGCTTGAGACAGTTGATGGAAACGCGGAACCTATTGAGCCTTTGAATGGCGATTCTGTCGCTGAAAATACCCAAAATGCCTCTGATGAAAGCGAACCTGCCGGGATTGAGACGATGGAACCTGCTGGGAATACAGAGACTGCCGAGCCTGAAACAACGGAGCCAGGGCCTGCCGAACCTGCGGACGAGTCCGAGTTTGTAGAACCAGTCGAGCCTGTGGAGATGGAAAACACCGAACCAGAACCAACCGAATCTGCGGAAGAGCCTGAGCCAGTCGATAATGCCGAGCCAGTTGATGATTCCGAGCTTCTCGGCGACACACCTGCAGGAGATTCTGTCGAGGACGTCTCTCAGCCGGAATCCGCGGAAGCCGAGCCTGAAGCAACGGAGCCAGAGCCATCCGAGCCTTTGGAAGAGTCTGAACTTGTCGAGACAACCGAGCCTGTCGAGCCGGAAACGGCCGAACCCGAAACCGCCGAACCTGCGGAAGAGCCTGAGCCAATCGATGAAGCCGAGCCGGTTGATGATTCCGAGCTTCTCGGCGACACACCTGTAGGGGATTCTGTCGAGGACGTCTCTCAGCCGGAATCTGCGGAAGCCGAGTCTGAAACAACGGAGCCAGAGCCATCCGAGCCTTTGGAAGAGTCTGAGCTTGTCGAGGCAACCGAGCCTGTCGAGCCGGAAACGGCTGAACCAGAGCCGACAGAGCCTGTGGATAATGCAGAACCAGAGAGAGCCGAATCTTCCGTGCCTGAAAAAGCCGAGAGCGTCGTTCCGCCGATGCCAGAAGAGGAAGCCGACGACATTTCTACGGAGGAGGGGGAGCACTACCAGCCGATTTTCCTTACCGCCGCAGACATGAATCCGCCGACTGGAGACGAAAGCGACTCTGAAATCGAGGAGGAGCCTGCGGAGCCTCAGCCTCGCCACGACATTCCAGAGGAATTCGTCCAGTCCGATGTCGATTCTGCAGATGGAAAGCCGATGAAGTACGACATTCCAGAGGAGTTCGTGGTGGAGTCTGGAAAGAATTCTGCCTCTACAAGGAACTATGACATTCCTGAGGAATTCATAGTCGAGCCGTCAGCTTCTTCAAAGAGCGAGCCAAGCCCTGAGAACGATTCGTATGTGAGGAACCACATCGTCAGCCAAAACGATTTGAAAAATGGAAAATACATTCAGATTGCCCGTTTGTCAAAGGCCTCGAACATGCGGCAGGTACTCGACAAAATATCCTCGAAGTACAATGTGTTTTTTGTGCCGAGCGAATCCGAGAGGGGAACGACGTACCGTGTCCTTGTCGGGCCTTTTGGCAGGGACGTGAAGAAAGCCCTGAAGGAGATGAAGTCGCTGGGGTTCAAAGACGCTTTTGTGAAATAGAGTCTTGACGATTCCTGTTTTTATGCCTATATTTTCAGCATAAGAATTTTTTAGGGGGTGCACCGGTTTCGACGACTGTGACGAAGGCATTTACTGCATGTGGGAGTCAAGGTTCCCTGAACTGAGAAAAAAATAACTGCAATTTTCGAAAGAAAAGAAGAGGAAGTCTTCGAGGCTTCTTCTGCAGAAGCATTGGCAGCATAACTGCCTTGCCGGAACCCAGGTTACGCTGTTCCTAGTGGTCTGATGTTCCGTCGATAATAGGGACTTGCTTTTCGGTGTTTCAGGTCGCCGGAGGGGACTCTTCAATCTGAATACGGAGGAGACTCTTGCCGTGCTGCCAACTCCTCCCGACAACCACCTCGCACGGATAAACATGTAGATGTATCTGGCTTGCACTTTCGGACGCGGGTTCGATTCCCGCCATCTCCAGCAGACCCCAAAGCCTGTCCTTTTCCTTTAGAAAACGGACAGGCTTTTTTATTTTGCAATTTCAAGTGCAATATTCTAGAATAGCAGGGAACGCATGAAAAAATGATTTCAAAAATCAAATGAAAAGAGGCAAAGAATGAATTCTGATTTGATTGAAGACTACAAGATGTTTTTGAACGCTGGAAAGACCGAGCGAGAGTGTGTTTCGCAGATAATTTCGTGGGCGGAACAGGCTGGATTCAAGGATGTCGCAAAGTGCGACAAGCTTTCGGAGGGCAGCAAAGTCTATGTGCAGAAGATGGGCAAGGCGATAGCCCTTTTCACGATAGGAAGCGAGAGCATAGAGTCTGGAATGAACATACTTGGGGCGCACATCGATTCTCCAAGGCTCGACGTGAAGCAAAATCCCGTTTACGAGAATGATTTCATCGTCTATCTCAACACGCACTATTACGGCGGAATCAAGAAGTACCAGTGGGTCACGCTGCCTTTGGCGATTCACGGTGTCGTGTGCAAAAAGGACGGCTCGGTAGTCAAGGTCGTCGTAGGCGAGAGCGAGAGCGATCCTGTGTTCGTCATCTCCGACATCCTTCCGCACCTCGCCCAGAAGCAGATGAAAGGTTCCGCCAGCGAATTCATTCCGGGTGAGAGCCTTGATTTGATTTTGGGGAGCGAACCGCCGAAAAAGAAGGGCGACGACGACGACGAGCAGAAGAAGGGCGACAAGATGAACGCCAAGAAGAGGATTCTGGGGCTTTTGAAGGACAAATACGGAATCGAGGAGGATGATTTCGGTTCAGCGGAACTTGAGATTGTCCCGGCTGGAAAAGCCCGCGACCTCGGCTTCGACCGCTCTCTCGTTTTGGCGTATGGCCAGGACGACCGCTCTTGCGCCTACACGTCTGTGCGCGCTCTCATTGAAAGCCCTTGCGGAAAGAGGACTAACTGCTGCATATGTGTCGACAAGGAGGAAATCGGTTCTGTCGGCGCGACCGGAATGGGAAGCCACTTCTTCGAGAACGCTGTCGCCGAAGTGATAGCCCGTCTTCCGGCTGGGTATTCGGAGCTTTCCCTCAGAAGGTGCCTTTCGAACTGCAACATGCTTTCCAGCGATGTGAACGCGGCTTTCGACCCGATGAATTCTGACCTCTTCGACAAGGCGAACGCAAGCTTCTTGGGTGGAGGCATCGTCTTCAACAAATACACTGGCTCGCGTGGAAAAAGCGGAGCGAGCGATGCGAATCCCGAATTCATCGCAAAACTCAGGAATCTTTTGGACAACAGCAACGTGAAATACCAGATGGCCGAACTCGGCAAGGTCGACCAGGGTGGCGGCGGTACAATCGCCTATCTCGCGGCGAAATACGGAATGAACGTCCTCGACGCTGGAGTGTCAGTACTCAGTATGCACGCGCCGTGGGAGATAACGAGCCGAGAGGACATAATACAGGCGCTCAACGCGTACAAAGCGTTCTTGACTTTGTGATTTTTGCCGGTTGTTCTTAAGAGAAGTTTGTTCAAAAAAAACAGGTTCGGATTTCCGATTGAAATACCGAACCTGTTTCGTTTCGTTAAGCCGAAGCCTGACTTACAAGAAGCGTCTGCGCGTCTGGAATCACCTTCGTCTCCACGATTTCCTTCGTTATCGTGAGCTTCTTCTGTCCCTTCACGCTCGGTGCCTCGTACATCAAGTCCATGAGCATTTTTTCCACGATTGCGCGGAGTCCGCGCGCTCCCGTCTTCTGCTTTATTGCGATGTCCGCGATTTCGTCGAGCGCGTCGTCCGTGAAGCTGATGTCGAGGTCGTCCATCGCGAACGATGCCTTGAACTGCTTGGTGATGGCGTTTTTCGGTTCAGTGAGGATTTTCTTCAAGTCCTCTTTTGTCAGTTCCTTCAAAGCCACGTTTATAGGCATACGGCCAATCAATTCCGGAATGATTCCGAATTTCACGAGGTCGTCGGACGTGCATTCGTTGAGCAGATCCATCTTCTGCTCCTCGTCCATCTCCCCGACATTGCTTCCGAATCCCATTGAATGGGCCGAGATTCTCTGCTCGATTATCTTGTCGAGTCCGACGAACGCCCCTCCCATTATGAACAGGATGTTCGTCGTGTCGATTTGGAGCATCTCCTGGTTCGGGTGTTTCCTTCCTCCCTGCGGAGGAACCGAAGCTACCGTTCCTTCGATGATTTTCAGCAATGCCTGCTGGACACCTTCACCCGAAACGTCCCTCGTTATGCTCGTGTTCTCGCTCTTCCTGGCGATTTTGTCTATTTCGTCTATGAAGATGATTCCCCTCTGCGCCGCCTCGATGTTGCCGTCGGCCGCATTGATGAGCTTCAAGAGCACATTCTCTACGTCCTCTCCGACATATCCGGCTTCCGTGAGCGTAGTCGCGTCGGCTATCGCGAACGGAACCTTGAGTTTTTCCGCCAATGTCCTTGCGAGGAGCGTCTTTCCGCTTCCTGTCGGTCCAATCAAAAGGACGTTCGACTTTTCGATTTTTATTCCGTCCTTCGTCTTTTTCCCGCCGAGCGACATTCTCTTGTAGTGGTTGTAGACCGCCACGGAGAGGGCTTTCTTTGCGTAGTCCTGTCCGATTATGTACTGGTCGAGGTATTCCTTGAATTCCTTCGGAGTCGGTACCTCCGACATCTCGATTTCTGGAGTCTCGCTGTACTCTTGCTCAACAATTCCCTGGCAAACAGCTATGCAGTTGTTGCAGATGAAAATGCCTTTTGTTGGAGCGGCAACGAGATGGTGCTTGTCGTCTCCCTCCTTTCCGCAGAAGGAGCATCTGTTTATCGAGCTCATGAATTTCATTATTTCCTCTCCTCAGATTTTGACTCTGAAGATTTGCTTCTTGCCGGCATCACATGGTCGACGATTCCGTATTCGAGGGCTTCGTCCGCCGACATGAAGAAATCCCTCTCGATGTCTTTAGCCACGGTGTCGAAATCTTTCCCAGTTTTGTCGGCGAGGTACTTAATAGAAAGTTTTTTGAGCCGGAGAATCTCTTTCGCCTGAACGGCGATGTCGCTTTCCTGTCCCTGGACTCCGCCTGAAGGCTGATGAATCATAACTCTCGAAGATGGAAGGGCGTATCTCTTTCCCTTCGTTCCTCCTGCGAGGAGAATCGCGCCCATGGATGCAGCCTGTCCCATGCAGATTGTCTGGATGTCGCACTTGACGTACTGCATCGTATCGTAGATTGCGAGTCCCGCCGTGACGCTTCCTCCCGGCGAGTTGATGTACATGCTGATGTCCTTTTCCGGGTTCTCGGACTCAAGGAAAAGAATTTGCGCTACTACAAGATCCGCCGCCAAGTCGTGGATTTCACCGTCAACGAAGATGATTCTGTCTTTGAGGAGGCGTGAGTAGATGTCGTAAGACCTCTCTCCGTTGCCGCTGCGCTCTATAACAAAAGGAACGTTGTTGTTCATCTGCTCGTTCATATTGATCTCCTTTTCGTGTTCAAAATGGCTCTAAAAAAAAACGGAATGCAGCCAGTCCAACGGTAGCACTCCGCTTCTTCGCTCAATTAGAATCTACTAGTTTTTGAACAATTCGGCAAACTTTACTTTGTCGCCTTTTGAAACTTTCACCTGCTTGTAAAGCTCATCGTAAAGCTTCTGCTCTTTCGTGTTGTCGACGAGGTACTCCTTGGCCCTTGCGTCCTCGTAGTGCTTCTTGACTTCATCGATTGTTATGGCGTTCTGCTCTGCGATTTTCGCGTACTCGGCATCGATTTCCTCTGGAGTGACGTCGATGTTCTTCTCTTTGAGGAGCGTGTCAACGATGATTCTACTCTTGAGCATCTTCTCAGCTTCTGCCGCCCACTGCTTGAGCATGTCCTCTTTCGACTGTCCCGAAGACTTCACGAGCTTCTCCAGTTCCGCCGGTGTTGTCTGGAACTGGCGAGCCATCATTCTCCAGCGTCCGTCAAGCTCGGCGTTGAGCATGCTCTCTGGAATGTCGAACGCGTTCTTCTCGACAAGCTGTTCGAGGAGGGAATTCGCCTTTGTCTCGTTGATTTTTCTCTCTTTTGCATTGTTGAGCTGCCTCTTGATGTCGGCCTTGAGCTCGTCCAATGTCTTGAACTTGTCGCTGACATCCTGCGCGAAGTCGTCGTCGAGCTTCGGAAGGTCGCGGAACTTGATTGTCGTTACTGTGACAGAGTACTTCTTTGTTTTTCCTGCAAGCTCAGAATCCTTGTCGTCTGCCGCGTATGACTTTGAAATCTCTTTTGTCTCGTCTTTCTTCATGCCGATGATTTCATCGTCGATTTTGTAGACGTTCTCCGCTGTTCCGACTGTAAACGTGAATCCGTCTCTCTTTGTGTCTGCGATGTCGTTTCCAGCATCATCTTTCTCGACAATGTTGATTGTGACGATGTCGTCCTTTGCTACTGTGTTGTCCTTCTTGTCGATGACGACTGCGTTGCGCTCCTGGAGCCCCTTGAGCTCTTCGTTCACTTCCTCGTCGCCGATTTCGACCTGAGGCTCTTTAACTTCGATTCCATCGAAATTCTTGACCTCGATTTTCGGGAAAACATCGTACACGACTGTGAATTTGAGATCTTTTGTGACGTCGATAGCGGGTGTTTCCTGAAGGACCGGCTGAGAATATGGAAGAGGGCGGTTGTCCAATTCCTTCTCGTTCTGGAAGATTTCGTCCAAAGATTTGTTGATGAGTTCACCGATTGTCTCGGCCTTTATCTGCTCGCCATACTTGCGCTCAAGAGTCGCTGCCGGAACGTGGCCCTTTCTGAATCCTGGAATCTGGACATGCTTCACATACTGCTTGAGTGTTTCGTTGTAGTTCTCCGCTACATCCTTCTTTGCGACTGTGACAGTCAATTTGACTGAAGATTTCTCGAGTTTTTCGATTTCTTTGGTGACTTTCACGATAAGTTCCCCTTGAAAAATGAAGTAAAATAAAAAAAAGCGATTCAGATGAAATCTAAATCGCTTCAGTTAGAGCGGAAAACGGGATTCGAACCCGCGACATCCACCTTGGCAAGGTGACGCGCTACCTCTGCGCTATTTCCGCAAAATAAATAAACTGCATCTGTTTCTATATTTGCAATAGAGCGGAAAACGGGATTCGAACCCGCGACATCCACCTTGGCAAGGTGGCGCGCTACCACTGCGCTATTTCCGCAAATTTCAATTACAAAAAATATGCGAGAGAAGGGACTTGAACCCTTACGCCGAAGCACTAGATCCTAAGTCTAGCGTGTATGCCAGTTTCACCACTCTCGCTTCTTGACTGGGTATTTCCCTGTCTCGTTTCTGAAGTATTTCATCAGAAAAAAAATGAGCGACCGCAGGATCGAACTGCGGACCCACAGATTAAGAGTCTGTTGCTCTACCAGCTGAGCTAGTCGCCCAAAATTTAATTTGCCTAAATTGCGTCCGACACGGGTCGAACGTGCAACCTACGGATTCGAAGTCCGTTGCTCTATCCAGTTGAGCTACGAACGCAAATTAAAGGGTGCCTGGTGGGTTTCGAACCCACGACAGCCAGATCCACAATCTGGAACTCTACCCCTGAGCTACAGGCACCATTAGTTGATGAAGAAAAATATACACCACAAGCGACAAAAATGTCAAGCGAAAAATAAAAAAAACGAAAAAGTTTGACTTCAAAAACTATTCAATTTTTGGTGATAAAAAGCCGAGAATGTATAAAGGGAACTTTTCCGTGAGGAGTCGATGATGGCGGATGAAAATTCAGATTTTTCTTTCGATGACGTTGTTGCTCAGCTTGACGATATGGATGATGGTGGGCAAAAAAAATCTGTTGAAGTCGTCGGCGCCGAGTCGTCTCCAGAGGAGGGGGAGTTTTCTTCTCATGAGTGCGATAGTGTGGAGACAGGCTCTCCCAACAATGCCGATGGAGAAAATCCTGTTTCCGTCGAGTCGTCGGGCGAAGATTCTTCTATAGAAGAATCGGTGGAGCAATCTTTTTCTGATGGAGGACTTGGAGAGGAATCAAAGGATTCTTCGGAGCCGGACTCGAATATTGGACAGGGGAATTCTGATTCTTCAGATTCCGATTCTGGATCGGCGGTCGATGGTTCGAGTGCCTTGGAGTCCTCCGTGGACGCAGTTCACGATGAGCCGATTCCAGATGGCGTTCCTGTACAGGCTCTGGAGACTGATTCTGACGGACAGAATGTCGTTTCAGATTTTAATCCGCTGGATCCTGCTTCTGTCGGCCGTTTCCTTGAGGACATGGGGGTTCCGCATGACGTTGTTGAGAGCAAAAAGTGTCTCATCGATGTGATGCAGCGGGAGAACGAGCTTTTGGACAAAATCCTTGAAACTCAAACTGAGCTCCACGACTTTGTCCGTGAAAAAAATTGGGAATGCCTTAGCGAGAAGCTTGCCGCTCTTCAGGATTTGAGCGACACGTTCGCTGATTTGGAGGAAGAGAGGGAAACTCTCTGCGAGCTGATAGACATGCGCACCGATTCGGATTTTTCGCCGGTATTGACCGAGGTGAGGGGAAAACTCCAGCGATCAAAAATCGAGAACCATGCGCTAAACGAGTACATTTCCACGACGAGGAAATTTCTTCAGGGGGTTTTTGATTCTGTTGTCCCTCAGCGGCGGAATGTGCTTTATTCGAAAAATGGTAAAATCGTGCGGCCGGAATTGAGCGGTGTCGCAGTCAATATAAGTTTGTGAAATTCGGAGGAACATCTATATATGTCTAGCACTTTTGGAAACATTGAACTCGGAAAAAGAAGCTTGATGGCGCATACGCAGCAGATTTCGACTGCGGGCCACAACATTTCTAACGCTGATACTCAGGGGTATTCCCGGCAGAGAGTGCAGGTCAAAGCGACTGATCCTCTGTACAGACCGGATTTGTCGCGCGCGGAAACTCCCGGTCAGTTGGGGCAGGGAACTTCTATAGAAAGTGTCACCCGTCTCCGCGACGAGCTCCTCGATCAGAGAATCGTCGCTCAAAGCAACAGGGAGACGTATTGGGAAACCCGCGACAAGTACTATTCCATGATTGAGGACATATACAACGAGCCGGAGGAGATTTCCGTGCGCGGCAACATGGACAAATATTGGCAGGGGTGGCAGGAGCTTTCCATGTACCCTGAGAGCCAGGCCGCGCGTCAGGCCGTCGTGACTCGTGGAGAGTCGTTGGCGGAGTCTATTCAGCAGCGTTTCAAAAGCTTGTCTGGCGTGGGGACTCTCATAAACGGAGACATAGAAGGCTCTGTGAGGCAGGTGAACAATCTCACAAAGCAGATTGCGGCTTTGAATGAAGAAATCGTCAAGTCGAAGGCTATCGGCGACAATCCGAACGATTTGCTCGACAGGCGTGATTTGCTCATCGATGACCTTTCAAAAATCGTCAACATAACTTCTGACAACAGGGATTCCGATGAATTCATGATACACCTCGACGGTCACATTCTCGTCCAGGGAAAAATCGCCAGGGGATTCGATGTGGAGGCGATGACCGACAACAATGGATACAGCAGGGTCGTTTGGGCGGACACTCGCGATTCTGCCCAGATTTCCGGCGGTTCCCTCGGTGCGTTGATTGAACTTAGGGATGTCGACATAAGGAACGAGATTCAGTCGCTCAATACAATGACGATGAATTTCGCCGACTTGGTGAACGATGTCCACAGAAATGCGATCGGCGCCAACAATGTGACAGGTCTTGACTTCTTCTCCCAGCAGCCTTTCGTCACCGACACCAACGGAAACTACGACAGGAACGGCGATGGAGTCGATGATTCGTCATACATATTCAGGTTCACAGGAACGAACGCGTTGAACCCTCAAGAAAAAGTCGGCCTTGAAGGCGAGATGGTGCTTTCTGGCAAAAGCGGAAACGTCACTGTTCCTTACCATGCGACAGACACAATCGAGGATGTCATTGCGAGAATCAACGATTCTGACGGAGAAGTGAAGGCTTATCTCGACCGCAACAACCATCTCGTTTTGAAGGCGACGACTGCCACTGACCCTGAGAACCCAGATTTCGTGATTCGCCATGTCGAGGATTCAGGAATGTTCTTGACAGGGTATTCTGGCATTCTTTCAATGAGCGGTGCCGAGGGCGCTTACAATTTCGACTCGGCCAACGCGGTCAACACATTGCGCGACAACGCACAGTTCTCGGTGTCGCCTGTCACGAATCCTGCGGCGTATATCGCGGTCAATCAAGACATCAAGAAGGACGTCCTCAGCGTGGCCGCGGCTTATCCTGTTCGACAGCGTTCTCTGGTTGGAGACGGTCGTGCCGCCGTTGAGATAGCTTCAATCAGGAACACTTACGTCATGATTGGAAAGGATAGGACGTTCGACGACTATTTCGCGAATTCCGTCACGAATGTCGGATTGAAAGGCGAGCAGGCTGAGACTAATTATCTGAGCCAGAACACAATAATGAACGACCTCAGAAACCTCCGCGATTCGATAAGCGGTGTCAACATCGACGAGGAGCTTGCCGACATCATCAAATTCCAGCACGGATACAATGCCGCCGCGAAATTCGTTTCCGTGGTCGACGAAATGATAGACACTGTAATCAACAGACTTGGCGTTTGAGTTTAGGGTAGGGGAAGAATATGCCGACAAGAATCAGCAGTCAGTACAACAATAGACAGACTCAGAACAATCTGCGCAGGCAGGAAATCGAAAAGGCGAAGATCGACAACCAGATTGGGACACAATCAAGGATAAACAATCTCCGCGACGATCCCCTTGCGGCTGGACGGCTCGTAAAATACCAGTCCTATCTCACTCGCGTGAACAATTTCGAAAAGAATGCGCAGACTCTCACCGACAAATTCGAGTACCGCGAGGGCTACATGCAGAACACCCTTGAAGTGATGCACCGCGTGAGGGAGCTTGCTGTCCAGGGGGCCAACGGAATAAATACTTCCGAAGATCTCAGGAACATGGCCGTCGAGGTCAATGAATTGCTCGGAGAGTTGCTCCAGAACGCGAACGCGGTCGGACCCGATGGAACATCGATATTCTCCGGCACCAACACGAACATACAGGCTTTCGATGCCGACATGGGGGCCGTCAAGGGTGCTTCATACCCTGTCATCGCTTCTGTCCGCTACAACGGCTCGATAGAACAGAACAAAATCGAAATCGACGAGAACAAATACGTCGATGTCGACAATGTTGGAAGCCGCACTTTCTGGGCGGAGAACCAGCGTCTTTTTGGCGGCCGCGATGCTTCCGACTGGCAGGCCCAGGAGGATTCTGTCATCCGTGTTGATGGATTGAACATATACATCGATGCGGGGGACAACGTGTATTCGCTTGTATCGAAGATAAACGCCAGCGGGCTTTCGGTGAAGGCCTCGGTCGATCCTGTGTCCAGCGGCTTGAATTTGGCGACCACTGATGCGCATCAGATTTGGCTTGAGGATTTGAGCGGCTCCGTTTTGAACGAGCTTGGCATGATAAAGGACTCTTCGCAGCGGCCTCCGTACAATCTCGGCGACAGTGTCCGCGTTTCCGGCGGCTCTCTTTTTGATGCCGTCATAACATTGCGTAACGCGATGTTCGCCGGCGACTCGGAGACCGTCGGCGGAAGGGCGTTGATGGGAATCGACAGCGGCATAAACACCCTTGTGAACAGGTTGGCGAAAAGCGGTTCCGAATATGAGCGTCTTGAGAAGGACATCGCCCGTAATTCCGCCGTTGCCCTAAACGTGAACGAGCAGATTTCTCGCGAAGGGGATTTGGACATAACGAAGGCCATCACTGACGAGAAGGCTCTTGAGCAGGTGCAGAATGCGACTCTGCATTCCGCAAGCAAGATTTATTCGTCTTCCCTTCTCAACTACATGAGATGAGTTGCGGTGTGTGTTTGTTGAATAACATAAATGGTGAGTGAAAATGGAAAATAACAAAATCGAAGTAAACACGAAAACAATGGGAAAAATCATGGTCGATACCGACAAGATAATCAATTTCCCGGCCGGTCTTTTCGGATTTGAAGATTATCACAAATACGCTCTGATTGAAGCTGAATACCGTCCGTTCATTTGGATGCAGTCTCTTGAGGAGAAGAATCTCGCCTTTCTCCTTATAGACCCGTTCACAGTGGCTGATGGGTATGAAATCGATGTGGACGACAAGACGCTGCTCGAAATCGGTGTCGTTTCTCCTGCTGATGTCGTGGTCTATTCGATTGTCACTGTTCCTGGCGACGGAGGTCCTGTAACCGCCAATTTGCAGGGGCCTGTCGTCATCAACAGCAAGAACAACAGCGCGATTCAGGCGATTCTTTCCGATTCCAAGTGGACGACGAAGTTCAATATCGTCAATGCGCTCAAGTCGAACGCCAAAAAATGATTTCAGGAGACCTAGATGCTTATACTTTCAAGAAAAGTTGATGAGAAAATAAAAATCGGAACGGATATCACCATAACTTTGATTGGAATTTCTGGCGATCAGGTAAAAATCGGTATTGAAGCTCCAAAAAATGTGAAAGTCTTCAGACAAGAAGTTTTCGATGACATCCAACGGCAGAACTTGGCCGCGGCCAATGCAACACCGTCGTTGGATGTCCTGTCAAAATTGTTCGGGAAGAAGAAATAACGTTATTTGTTTTCAAGAGCTATTTCTGCTTCGCTTTTTCGCAGATATATTGGGCCGTCATAGTCTTTGAGCGGCTCTTTTTTTTGCGCAATCATGCTTTCCGCTATTGCGAAAAGGGCATCTGTCGCGTTCGGCTGTGATTCCAGCCTTTTTATGCCGCTGTAGCCTTTTTCCGTCAGCGCCTCTGAGAATATTTCTGCGTCCGACCCCGTGACGATCGTGCTTCCAGCTGATGTCGAGTTCAGGAATTCAAAAATCCTGTCGGCTGTTGTGTCCTCTGCTTCCAGCTCGCACTTTCCGTTCTTGTATACCGCAGCGAAAAATTGGTCTTTCTTTGCGTCAATCACAGACACGACGGTTTCGCCGAAGTTTCTGAAAGGAAAAGCGTATGCGTCCAGTGATGGAACTCCGTAGATTGGAACGTCGTGAGCCAGCTCTATAGCCTTCAGCGCGGAGAACGCAAGCCTTAGTCCTGTGAATGTTCCTGGTCCTGAGGTAAGGACGGTATAGTCCAGATCCGCCGGCGTGGTTCCGACCTGTTCCAAAACGTAGTCTATCGCCGGAAGTATCTTCTGCGACTGCTTCATTCCTATGTCGAGCGAGAGCGTTGCCGTCAAATCGTCGTTCCGGGCGGCAATGACCATGCAGGAAGCCGCCGAATCTATCGCTAGTGATTTCATTCTATTTCTCCATAAGGCCAATTTTCTATCGTTATTTTTCTGTTCGTCGTGTTCTCTTCTGGCTCTATCGACAGGACAATCGTCTTTTTAGGAAGTTCCGACATGACTTTTTCGCTCCATTCGATTATGGAAACACCTTTTCCATAAATCAAATCTTCCACACCGAGATTTATGAAGTCTTCACCGCCATCGAGCCTGTACACATCCATGTGGTACAACGGGATGCGGCCTTCGTACTCTGATATGAGACAGAACGTGGGACTCGTTATCGTGTCCGTGACACCGAGGGCTTCGGCGATGCCTTTCGTGATTGTCGTTTTTCCGGCCGCCAAAGTCCCCTGCATCGCTATTATTTCTCCGCCTTTCAGCATGGAGCCAATCTTCTTTCCCAGTTCGATTGTCTCTTCTGCGGAATTTGTCGTCAAATTCAGGCGCATGGCAGCTTGCCCTCGTTGTCCAACGTCAAGATGTATGTCTTGAGAGCTGATTTCACAGGTATCAACGGATAGTCCAAATTCGTTCCCGGAGCCAAATCAACGTATATGATTTTGTCGCCGAACGGATTTGTTTCGATGGTGAAAGATATGTTCGCGTCCAGTGATTTCGAGAGCAGTTCCAACTTAGCCTGTGCAGTATAGTTTCTTCTGTAGTAGATATAGTTTTCATCTATGTGAATTTGGTTTAGTTCCAAAACTTTCATGGAGAACCCCTTTTGTTTGTATTATTCTTCATATCCGCAAGCGATGGCTTGGATTTTGTTCTTGACAGCCGTGCCGATTTTTACGAAACGGACGTGAAGTATGAAATTGTTGTCGACTCTTTTTGTAGTCCTGACAATGACACCTATTGCAGTGTCGATGTCGGTCTTGTTCATAGGCCCCTTTATCTCAAGGTACTGCTCAGCTTTTATCGGCAGTGATGTTATGACTCTGCAACCGCCCATTGAAACATCCTCCAAAGTGCCTTCGTGCTCTTTTTCGGAAACTTCATATTGGGCGTCGGCCTCGTTTTTGCCCTGCTTCTTCGCCGAATAGAATGTGCAAGGAGCTTGGATTTCGATACGCTCTGTCTGTCGTTTCTTGAGAGGGACGATTTTGTCGGTGTGGACTGTTATCAGCCTCTTTTCTCCGTCATTTCCGTCCTCGTATCGCACGATTCTGGTTTCTATCTCGTATGGGAAGAAGTCCTTGTCCTCGAACACCATCGAAACCTTTGACAACGCCGCCGGCAAATCGTTTGAATCCGACAGCGCTTTCGGGAGCGTGAATGTCATGTTGTCGGAATTCGTGTCAACAAGTTTGAGCTTGTAGTGGAATCCTTTCGACTGCGTGAACGTGAAAAGCGTTCCTGTTTCTATGACTTTTGTGTTCCTGAGGACGATGACCTGCTTGTATGTCCTGAGAAGTTTCAGCCGCAAGGAGAAGAGCGTGGCTATCAGCTCTTCGTTCCTTGACGTTTTCATATCGTTGTATTCCTCTTTCAGAAGCTTTTCGACATCGTCCGTCTCTTTTACGAAATATATTACGTTGGGAGTCTTTCTTGTCTTGCATATCTTCCAAAGCAGGTCTTTCTCTTTCTTCGACAGCGATGCTTCTCTCGCAACTTCCGCTATGTCCCTCGCGGAGGTCGGGCGTTTTTTCTGCCGCTCAAGATGCTCCGGGGAATTCTTATATGCGACGATTTTTTTCGAGACGACGAAGATGAGCGAGATGACAAGAATCAGCACCACAAAAAGCAGCATGAACGTCATAACCACGTCGCTGCTTCTGTCGTCAACAAGCGAGCCTGAGTTCGTCCCTGTCAAGGCGGAATTTCCGCAAGAGATGAAAGTCATGCTCGCTGCGAGAAGGCAGGCGATGTTTTTCATAATCTTATTCATATAAGTCCCCCTAAAATCCGCGGCACAGAACTAGATTTTTTCCAACGACTCGGCGATTGCCGCAAGGCGGGGGCTTATCTCGTATTCTGCGAGATCTCCCATCAGTACGGTGTCGTTCGACTCGATTGCCTGCTGCAGGTCTGAAAGTATCGGTGTGATTTCCGAGAAGAACGATTCGATGGCCTTCGCGTCGTCTTCCTGCAGCGTGTTGAAATTGTCGGGAAAATATGCTGTCTGCTTTATCGTCACGCACATCGTATTGAGAAAATCTGCCAGGCTCGCTATGAGGGCTGCTGCTTCCTTGTCCTTCCCGCTTTGGAAGTCGACGGAGATGCTCTTGATTTTTTCTGAAAGTTCTTTCGCCTCTTTCGCCTCGGCCTTTATCGCTTCCTGGATTTCTCCGAGCGTTATTATCGAAAGCTCCAGTTTCGTAGACTCTGAAAGCTCCTGCTTTGAAATCTCGTCGAAATCGTCAGCTCCGACAGTTTTTCCGTCCAATTTTATTCCTGTGGTCGTCGCATTGTTCGCCTCGAATTCTTCCTCGAACGCCTTGAGAATGTCTCCGACTGTCTTTTCGTTCTCGATTGTTATGTCTATCTTCTGAGAATTCACAAAAAATTCCATTTTAGAACCGCCTATTTCACGTAAACTGAATAATAGACCTGTTCTGAAAGTTGAATTTCCGAACAGGCTTAATATAACACTATAACATTATACTACTGTTTATTCTGATTTGTAAAACTGTTCAGTGTGTTCGACTGCGCGTTCAGACTGTTGAGGGTGCCCTCCATCTGACCGTACTTCTGCTTGAGTTTCGCTTCCTTGCCGTCAAGCTGCTCCTCAAGTTTTTGTATTGTTTTTTCAGAAGATTTTATTCTTTGGTCGATGCCGGAATTCTTCGTCGCGAGTATTCCTCCGCTTTGGACCCATGAAGAGAGCTGCTTGTCCATGCTGTACGCTATTCCAGAGTCGATTATGAGATCTCCGTCCTTGTCGTATCCGAAAATGTTCTTTATCTCGTCGAGATTGTTCTCTATGGACGCGTCAAGCTTTTTCTCGTCGATCTCAAGGTATCCCCTGAGCTGGGAGGCGTTGTATCCACCACCTCCGCTGGCCCTGCTCGATATTCCAATCTGAGAGAGCATCGTTATCGTAGCTTCGTCGCCCCAATTGTAGTTCGAGTTGACGATGTTCCTCAGCGATGATTTTCCGTTCGTGAGCGAGAAGTCCCCTTGGAACATTCCGAGTTTTCCGTAGTACTCTTCTTTTTCCTCTTTTGAGAGATAGTCCAGCTCGTCGACGACCTCCGGCTTGTTGTCGCTGAGTATCGTCATCTCCGCTATTACCTGGTTGTAGCTTCCGACAAAATCGATGAGGGCGGTCTTCGCCGAATCCTTGTCGGGCGTTATGTCGATTGTCGCTGTCCTCTCGGTCGGTTGTTTCACGTTTAGAGTCACGTGCGGAATCACGTCGTCTATTTTGTTCGTCGGTCTGTTGATTGTGATTCCGTTGTATTTTATCGTTGCGTCGCCGGCCGTGCTGACGGGATTCACAGGAGAGTAGTCGAGCTTCTTTTTTTCGTCGTACACGGTGTATGCGGTCATGGATATTTCCGCTCCCGTGTTCCTGTTCCTGACGACAATGCTGTCCATGTCAGGAAAATCGCGGACGGCAATCGATATCGTCTTTTCGCCAGTCACCGAATCTGTCGATGAATTTTCCCCGTTCGTGTCTATTTTTGTCTCTGTGCCGTCCGTGTTGTGCACATAGAAGTCCGCTGCGTCGGCTATCGGAGTCAGCTCCGTCTCTGGAATCGGAGGCAGAATCGTGTCGTCCGGCTCGTTCTTCACCGTTACCTCGGAGAATGTCACGCTTCCTGGGTTCGTGAAGTCCGGGCGGGTAGTGCGGTTGTTGTTTAGCTCTTCCGTTATGTCGTCGACCTCTTTTGCCAAATATGAGAAATCGATTCTGTTGTTTGTGTTCTCCAGGAATGACGGGTCTACAGGGACCGTGAAACCTTTCCTCGGCGGAATTATCGTCCTGTTGTCTTCCGGTTTCGCCTCTCCTGATTCGTCCGTGGCTTCCGCTATTGATACAGGCTTTTTCTTGAAAAGCGGCATTCCCTCCTGGTCGTTTTCCGGAATGGTCTCCTCGATTTGTGGATTCTCGAAATATTCCGTGTCGTTTCCGAATTCTACAAGGTCTTTTTTGCTTTTCTCGACGATTTTGTTCTTCAGCGCGTAGGAGAGCGCGTCGTCCTTGAAGATGAGATTGCTGTCGTTTCCCGTCTTGAGCGATTCTATCAGGAGCGCTTGCTTGTTCCCGCTTGTGCCAATCAGCGATGCTTTTATCGTGTTCGCGCTTCGCTTGTTCAGGGCTGTTATGAAGTCGGTGACCTTTCCGCCTTTCCAGTTGAAGGAGATGACTTTCTCTCCGACTTCAAAAGTGTACTTTCCCTTCGGCACCTGTGAATTCTTTTCCAATTCCTGCGACAAGAACCTGTCCGCCGTCGCCTCTTTTATCACATCCACCTTTATGGATTCGTAAGAGGCCTCTCGTCCAGCTTCCGCCGTGATTGCGTCTTCGTCGGATGATGTCGCCAATTTGTTGTTGAATGGATTTTCAAAAGAATACAGGGATTTTGAGTTAGCCCTGAGAGTCGTCATTTTTTGGTTGACACTCCGCCACGCAGCCTGCTGTTCCTTGTATTTGTCGAGATTGTCCTTCTCTCGGTTCAATGGAATCCGCTCTTTCTGCATGAGCGCTTCGATGTAGTCTTTTGTCTTGTATTTGTCGCTGAATCCAGGTACAGATATATCCGCCATATTTCCTTTTTTCTGCTGAATTCAAAGTTTGAGAAGAAGCATTAAGCATCGCTTCCTGCTTTGCTTTAAGCCTTCAGGTCCACGACCGAACCTGTCAAAGAAAGTTCCGCCATTCTTCTGAGTTTAGCTCTCAGCCTTTGTTCATCAGCAGATGGTATCTCCTTGATAACCGTGTTTGTCTGTGGATCGATGATTGCGATGACAACTTTGCCCGACTCTTGATCTACAGAAAATTGTGTCTTTCTTCCTAGTATAATATCGGAAACTCGCTGAATCTGCTCGATACTTTCTTTTGTTTTTGCGATGTTTTTTGCTAATTTTTGGACGACTTGAGCGGCGTCTGCCATAGGTGGACGCACTGTCGGTACGGGAGCCTTTGGCTTTTGCACTATGTTGGTTGGAATGACAGCTTTGGAATTTGGATTGATTCTGCTCATCATAAGGACTCCCCTTGAAAAAAAAATAAAGAAGAAAGAGGGGCGCACCTCTTTCTTCCACGCCCTTTAAAAGACGACATCCAGCTGTCTCTCATCGAGCGGTTTTATACGCAACATTAGCGAAGCAAAGCAAGCACATTCTGCGACTGAGAATTGGCCTGCGCAAGCATAGCTGTTCCAGACTGTGTAAGAATCTGGTTCTTTGTATACTCGACCATTGTCGATGCCATGTCAGTGTCGCGGATGAGAGACTCAGAAGCCTGAAGATTCTCCGCTGCGATTGCGACGCCCTGTGAGGCCATCTCAAATCTGTTCTGATAAGCACCAAGGTCAGCTCTCTGCTTTGAAACTGTCAACAAAGCGTTGTCGATTGTTCCAATAGCCATGTTTGCAGTCTCTGGAGTAGCGATTGAAAACTGCTCTTCTGTTCCTTCCGCACCCTTGAGACCCAAGGCCTGAGCTGTCATGGTTCCGATGTATACGCGGGCGTTCTGGTCCATGTTTGCTCCGATGTGGAACTGCATTACACGGCCAGCGGCAGAGTCTTTTGCGAACGCGCCTGTGAGCATGTTCAAACCGTTGAACTGCGCCTGTGAAGCGATTCTGTCAACCTCAGATACAAGCTGTGAAACTTCTACCTGAATCTGCATGCGGTCCTCGTCTGTGTAGATACCGTTGGCAGACTGAACTGCAAGCTCGCGGACTCTCTGGAGGATGTCTGTTGTTTCTCTCAGATATCCTTCTGTTGTCTGGATAAAAGAAACACCGTTTTCGATGTTCCTGTTAGCCTGATTGAGACCGCGAATCTGGCTGCGCATTTTCTCGGAAACTGCGAGTCCTGATGCGTCGTCTCCCGCTCTGTTGATTTTTTCGCCCGAACTGAGCTTTTCAATGTTGCTCTGAATCTGATCGTTGCTCAAACCGAGAGTTCTGTTAGCGAACATTGAGCTCATGTTGTGATTGATAACCATAATTGTCCTCCATGAATAAACCCTTGTGCGTCTTGCACGATGCCTGCTTTGTGTAGGCTTGGTTCGGACTTTGCGCCTTCCGCCCCAAGTTTTAGACCTATACAGCAGAAACCGTTGCTGAATGTTTTAATTTTCAGCAATCGTTCATGCTGTCACAAAGCCATGGATGGATAATTTCAAAGATCAAAAATATGCCTAAACTGCATATTAACTATATAAATTTTGACTAAATTCGCAATAAATGTAAATAGTCCCAATAAAAAACGGAGGAACTCTATGCAAGGTGAATCCCTCCGTTTCGTCATTAAGGGTTAGGCGTTAGCCAAACGATTTCTATCTAAGCAAAGAAAGAACTGTCTGAGCCTGAGAGTTAGCCTGCGCGAGCATAGCTGTTCCAGCCTGTGTAAGAACCTGGTTCTTTGTAGACTCGACAACCTGTGCTGCCATGTCTGTGTCGCGGATGCGAGACTCGGAAGCCTGGAGGTTCTCGGCTGCGATGTCGACTCCCTTGACTGTGTACTCAAGGCGGTTCTGGTAAGCACCGAGGTCGGCTCTCTGCTTGTTGATCTTCTTGAGACCTTCATCGAGAGTTCCGATTGCGCGGTTCGCCTCTTCTGGAGTAGCGAGAGAGAGGATTCCTTCTCCGGCGACATCCTTGAGTCCGAGAGCTGCGGCTGTCATTGTTCCGATGAAAGCCTGGACTCTCTGGTCCATGTTGGCACCAACGTGGAACCACATAGAAGCAGTAACAGTGTTCTCACCTGTAGAGCGAGCGAAGCGTCCAGTGAGCATGTTCATTCCGTTGAACTGTGCGTGTGAAGCAACTCTGTCGATCTCGGCAACGAGAGCA